>NZ_JBIRMW010000016.1:0-189744 GCF_044331325.1 Streptomyces sp. NPDC017246
GGGCCAGGAGGTCAAGGAAGGCGATCTCATCGTCGTCCTGGAGGCCATGAAGATGGAACAGCCCCTCAACGCCCACCGCTCCGGCACCGTCAAGGGCCTGAGCGCCGAGGTCGGCGCCTCCGTCACCTCCGGCGCCGTCATCTGCGACATCAAGGACTGACCGGCACACCGAGTACGGTACGAAGGGCCCGCAGGCAGCCGCCTGCGGGCCCTTCGTCGAGGGGAGGCGACTCACCAGCCATGCGAGCCGACGCACGCCGCAACCACGAACGACTGCTCACCGAAGCCCGTGTCACCTTCTCCGAGCAGGGCGCCGACGCGCCCCTTGAGGAGATCGCCCGCCGCGCGGGCGTGGGCATCGGCACCCTCTACCGCCACTTCCCCACCCGGGCCGAGCTGCTGAGCGCCGTCTTCCAGGAGGCCCTGGCGGAGCTACTGCGCCGCTCGGGAGAGCTCGCCGAGGCCGAGGAGCCGTGCCGGGCGCTCGTGGAGTGGCTGCGGGCCCTGATCGCCCACGCGGGCGAGTACCGGGGGCTCGCGCACGCGCTGATGTCCGCCTCGTACGACCGGAGTTCGGCGCTCGCCCAGTGCAGCGAACCGCTGCGCGCGGCGGGCGAGCGGCTGCTCGGGCGTGCCAGGGAGGCGGGCCAGGTGCGCGCCGACGTGTCGATCGGCGATCTGATGCAGCTGACCAACGCGATCGCGCTGGCGGCGGAGCAGTGCCCGGAGGACACGGAGCTGGCGGACCGTCTGCTCGCGCTGACGCTCCGGGGAATCAAGGACTGAGCGGGAGGCGCCGCCAGGGCGCCGGGTGTCCGGCGGGCGGCACACGGGACCCCTGGGGGAGGGTCCCTCGTGGCTGGGGGACGTCGGAACCCACGAACCGCGCCGACGGCCGGCCGGCTCAGCGGCGGCGCATGTCCGCGACCCGCGCCGTGCGCTCCAGTGTCTCGGCGGCCATCCCTCCGCCCGGTCCCCGGAACTGACCGGCCGCCATCCGGCCGCGCTGGACCGGAAGCGGCATGTCACGGCGGGGCCGGGCGCCCGGGGGGACGTGGTCTCCTCCCGTGGGGCCGGTGGCACCGCCCGTACCGGCGACGGCGATCTGTACGCCCTGGTCGGCGAGGGCCTGGAGCTCGGTGGCCGCCCGGTCGTCGTGGGCGGGCGGTTCGTCGGTCACCAGGCGGGTGATGACGTCCGTGGGCACCGTCTGGAACATGGTGTCGGAGCCGAGCTTGGTGTGGTCGGCGAGGACCACGACCTCCGCGGCCGCCTGGACGAGTGCCCGGTCCACGCTCGCGGAGAGCATGTTGGACGTGGACAGGCCGCGCTCGGCGGTCAGTCCGCTCCCGGAGAGGAAGGCGCGGGAGACCCGGAGGCCCTGGAGGGACTGCTCGGCACCGCTGCCCACGAGGGCGTAGTTGGAGCCGCGCAGGGTGCCCCCGGTCATGACGACCTCGACCCGGTTGGCATGGGCGAGGGCCTGGGCGACCAGGAGCGAGTTGGTGACCACGGTCAGACCGGGCACGCGGGCGAGCCGGCGTGCCAGCTCCTGCGTGGTCGTCCCGGCGCCGACGACGATGGCCTCGCCTTCTTCGACGAGGCTCGCGGCGACGTCGGCGATGGCCGTCTTCTCCGCGGTCGCGAGATGGGATTTCTGCGGGAAGCCGGATTCTCGCGTGAATCCGCCCGGCAACACCGCACCGCCGTGCCGGCGGTCGAGGAGTCCTTCTGCCTCAAGGGCCCGTACGTCTCTCCGTACGGTCACTTCCGAGGTCTGGACGACGCGGGCGAGCTCGCGGAGCGACACGGCCCCATTGGCTCGCACCATTTCGAGGATCAACTGGCGACGTTCTGCAGCGAACACGAAACTGACAGTAACGTGACCGGCCGATAGTTTTCAGCAGTATGCGCCGAATTGCAGAAGATGCACACAGACGGGGCCCCCAACTGATATAGGGAGCCCCGCCTTTGGCCCGACCCGCGTCAGGGCTTGCCCTGCCTTGCCGGGGGTTGTCCGAGTCGGCGAACCGTTCCCGCAGGCGGGAGCCGCACACCGGCCGGGTGTTACGCCTCGCCCGCGGACTTCCGGGTGTGCAACTGCCGTGCCACTTCCGCGATCGATCCCGACAGGGAGGGGTACACGGTGAAAGCGTTTGCGATCTGTTCGACCGTCAGATTGTTGTCGACCGCGATCGAGATCGGATGGATCAGCTCGCTCGCCTTCGGGGCGACGACACAGCCGCCGACCACGATGCCGGTGCCCGGACGGCAGAAGATCTTGACGAAGCCGTCCCGGATGCCCTGCATCTTCGCGCGCGGGTTGCGCAGCAGCGGCAGCTTGACGACCTTGGCGTCGATCTTGCCCGCGTCCACGTCGGCCTGCGTGTAGCCGACGGTGGCGATCTCGGGGTCGGTGAAGACGTTCGACGAGACCGTCTTCAGGTTGAGCGGGGCCACCGCGTCGCCGAGGAAGTGGTACATCGCGATACGGCCCTGCATGGCGGCCACCGAGGCGAGCGCGAAGACGCCGGTGACGTCACCGGCCGCGTACACGCCGGGGGCGCTCGTGCGGGAGACCCGGTCGGTCCAGATGTGACCGGAGTCCTTCAGCCTGATCCCGGCCTCCTCCAGACCCATTCCGGCCGAGTTCGGAATCGCGCCGACCGCCATCAGGCAGTGCGTGCCGGAGATGACCCGGCCGTCCGCCAGGGTGACCTCGACCCGGTCGCCGACCCGCTTGGCGGACTCGGCGCGGGAGCGGGCCATGACGTTCATGCCGCGGCGGCGGAAGACGTCCTCCAGGACGGCGGCGGCGTCCGGGTCCTCGCCCGGCAGCACCCGGTCGCGGGAGGAGACGAGGGTGACCCGGGAGCCGAGGGCCTGGTAGGCACCGGCGAACTCGGCGCCGGTGACACCGGAGCCGACCACGATGAGCTCCTCCGGGAGCTCCTTGAGGTCGTAGACCTGGGTCCAGTTCAGGATGCGCTCGCCGTCCGGCTTGGCGTCCGGCACCTCGCGCGGGTGGCCGCCCGTCGCGATCAGCACGGCGTCCGCGGTCAGCGTCTCCTCCGTGCCGTCGGCGGCGGTGACGATCACCTGGCGGGAGCCGTCCATCGCCTGCCGGCCGGAGAGCCGGCCGCGGCCGCGCAGCACCCGGGCGCCGGCCCGGGTGACGGAGGCGGTGATGTCGTGCGACTGGGCCAGCGCGAGGCGCTTCACCCGTCGGTTGACCTTGCCGAGGTCCACGCCGACGACACGGGCGGCCTGCTCCACGTGCGGGGTGTCGTCCGCGACGATGATGCCCAGCTCCTCGTAGGAGGAGTCGAAGGTGGTCATCACCTCGGCCGTGGCGATCAGGGTCTTGGAGGGGACGCAGTCGGTCAGGACGGACGCGCCGCCGAGGCCGTCGCAGTCGACGACGGTCACCTCCGCGCCGAGTTGGGCGCCCACCAGGGCCGCCTCGTATCCGCCGGGTCCGCCGCCGATGATCACGATCCGGGTCACTGGGATCTACGCCTCGCGCTCTCGTTCTGCCGGGGGGTCCCCCCGCTGGGATGCAGTGCGTACGCCATTGTCCCGCACGCTTCAAGTGCGTACCCCATTCTCCCGCACGCCCGGCGCGGTCTCACGCCGGGGCCTCCGAAGGGGGCAATCCGCCGCTCCGGCCCCCCGCGGCACCCACCCCGCGGTCCCCACCTCGGAGTTCGCCGGACACCCCGCCCCCTCCCGTACCCTCGGTCCCATGTCGCTCTACGCCGCTTTCGCCGGCAACCTCGACGCGCGGCTGATGAGCCGCCGCGCACCGCACTCCCCGCTGCGCGGCACCGGCTGGCTGAACGGCTGGCGGCTCACCTTCGGCGGAGAGCAGATGGGCTGGGAGGGAGCGCTCGCCACGATCGTGGAGGCCCCCCGCTCCCAGGTCTTCGTGGCGCTGTACGACGTCGCGCCGATGGACGAGGACTCCATGGACCGGTGGGAGGGCGTGGGGCTGGACATCTACCGCCGGATGCGGGTCCGGGTGCACACCCTGGACGGCGAGGAGCCGGCCTGGGTCTACGTCCTCAACGCCTACGAGGGCGGGCTGCCCTCCGCGCGGTATCTGGGCGAGGTCGCCGACGCCGCCGAGTCGGCGGGCGCGCCGCACGACTACGTGATGGAGTTGCGCAAGCGCCCCTGCTGACGGTGCCCGCCGGGGGTGTACGAACTGCCGACGCGCGGGACGGGGGTGAGCGTGCGCCATTCGTCGGAAACGACAAGACAACGATCGCATGTCCGTCGGCATCGTCATCTACGCGCGTAGGCAAACTCCGGATACGCTTCTGCGCGTATCAAATCCGTCCGGGGCCCGCCTCGGACCCCCCTCCCCGAGGCGAGAGAGTCAGTGAACGCAACTGCCACCCCGTACGAGGCCGCCGAGGCCGCTGCCGCACGTCTTCGCGAGCTGACCGGAGTCGAGAACCACGACGTCGCCCTGGTCATGGGCTCGGGCTGGGCGCCCGCCGTCGACGCGCTCGGAGCCCCCGAGGCCGAGTTCCCGGTCACCGACCTGCCCGGCTTCCCGCCGCCCGCCGTCGAGGGCCACGGCGGCAAGATCCGCTCGTACAAGATCGGCGAGAAGCGCGCGCTGGTCTTCCTCGGCCGCACCCACTTCTACGAGGGCCGGGGCGTCGCATCCGTCGCCCACGGCGTCCGCACGGCCGTCGCCGCCGGCTGCGAGACGATCATCCTCACCAACGGCTGCGGCGGCCTGCGCGAGGGCATGCGCCCGGGCCAGCCGGTCCTCATCAGCGACCACCTCAACCTGACGGCCGCCTCCCCGATCGTCGGCGCGAACTTCGTCGACCTCACCGACCTGTACTCGCCGCGGCTGCGCGCGCTGTGCAAGGAGGTCGACGAGACCCTCGAAGAGGGCGTCTACGTCCAGTTCCCCGGGCCGCACTACGAGACCCCGGCCGAGATCAACATGGTCCGCGTGCTCGGCGGCGACCTCGTCGGCATGTCCACCGTCCTGGAGGCCATCGCCGCGCGCGAGGCCGGCGCGGAGGTCCTCGGCATCTCCCTGGTCACCAACCTGGCGGCGGGGCTCTCGGGCGAGCCGCTGAACCACGAGGAGGTCCTCCAGGCGGGCCGCGACTCCGCGGCGCGGATGGGTGAGCTGCTGACCCGGGTCCTCGACCGGATCTGAGTCCTGACCGCGCCCCTCGCACCGCTCGGCCCCCGGGCCGAGGAGGCTTCGGGGCGCTGCGGCGGCCTCCGGCCGACGGGGTGGTCGACGACCGCCCGTCGGCCGGTCCGCCGCGCGGGGCGTCTTCCCCGCCCCGCCCCTTCCCGGACCGGGATCCCGCACCGGACCCCGCGCCTCGATCACCGTCGGGGCCGAGACGGCCGCCCGGGCGGACCGTCGGCCCGCCCGGCGTTCGAGGGGCACGGCCGCGGACCGTACGGGGTCCGGGGGCCCGCCCCCGGTTTCGGGAAGGGGTGGGGCGGGGGAAGGCTCCGCGCGGCGGCGCCTTCCCCCGCCCCACCCGCACCCACCCCTCCCCCGCCGACTCCCCGAAAGGCACACCGTGACGCAGGACGATCTCCTCGCCCAGGCCCAGGCATGGCTCGCCGAGGACCCCGACCCGGAGACCCGGGAGGAGCTGGCCGCGCTCCTCGACCGCGGCGCGACCGACGAGCTCACGGCCCGTTTCGCCGGCACCCTCCAGTTCGGCACCGCCGGGCTCCGAGGCGAGCTGGGCGCCGGGCCCATGCGGATGAACCGCTCGGTGGTCGTCCGGGCCGCCGCCGGCCTCGCCGCCTACCTCAGGGCCAAGGGCCAGGAGGGCGGCCTCGTCGTCATCGGCTACGACGCGCGCTACAAGTCCGCGGACTTCGCCCGCGACACCGCCGCCGTGATGACCGGCGCCGGGCTGCGCGCCGCGCTGCTCCCGCGCCCGCTGCCGACGCCCGTCCTCGCGTTCGCCATAAGGCATCTGGGCGCCGTCGCCGGTGTCGAGGTGACCGCCAGCCACAACCCGCCGCGCGACAACGGCTACAAGGTCTATCTGGGCGACGGCTCCCAGATCGTGCCGCCCGCCGACGCGGAGATCGCCGCCGAGATCGACGCGATCCGCTCGCTGCACGACGTGCCCCGCCCGGAGACCGGCTGGGAGACCCTCGGCGACGAGGTCCTGGAGGCGTACCTGGCGCGTACGGACGCCGTCCTGACCCCCGGCTCCCCCCGCACCGCGCGGACCGTCTACACGGCCATGCACGGCGTCGGCAAGGACGTCCTGACCGCCGCGTTCGCCCGCGCGGGCTTCCCGCCGCCGGCGCTCGTCGCCGCGCAGGCCGAGCCGGACCCGGCCTTCCCGACGGTCGCGTTCCCGAACCCGGAGGAGCCGGGCGCCATGGACCTCGCCTTCGAGGCGGCCCGGGCCGTGGACCCCGACCTGGTCATCGCCAACGACCCGGACGCCGACCGCTGCGCCGTGGCCGTGCCCGACCCGACGATCGTGGGCGGCTGGCGGATGCTCCGGGGCGACGAGGTGGGCGCGCTGCTCGCCGCGCACCTGGTGCACAAGGGCGCGACGGGTGTGTTCGCCGAGTCGATCGTGTCGTCCTCGCTGCTGGGCCGGATCGCGGAGGCCGCGGGCGTCGGGTACGAGGAGACGCTGACCGGCTTCAAGTGGATCGCCCGCGTCGAGGGCCTGCGGTACGGGTACGAGGAGGCGCTCGGCTACTGCGTCGACCCCGAGGGCGTCCGCGACAAGGACGGCATCACGGCCGCGCTGCTCGTGACCGAGCTGGCGTCGGTGCTCAAGGAGCGGGACCGGACGCTGACCGACCTGCTCGACGACCTGGCCGTCGAGCACGGGCTGCACGCCACGGACCAGCTGTCGGTGCGGGTCGAGGACCTGAGCGTCATCGCGAACGCCATGACGGCGCTGCGCGAGCGTCCGCCGGTCTCGCTGGCCGGTCTGACGGTGGTCACCGCGGAGGACCTGACGAAGGGCACGGAGTCGCTGCCCCCGACGGACGGGCTCCGCTACCACCTGGAGGGCACCTACAAGGCCCGGGTGATCGTCCGCCCGAGCGGCACCGAGCCCAAGCTCAAGTGCTACCTGGAGGTCGTGGTGCCGGTCGCCGCGGCGGTCGACCTGGCTCCGGCGCGGGCGACGGCCGCGGACGTACTCGTCTCGATCAAGCGGGACCTGTCGGCGGCCGCGGGGCTCTGAGCTCTGGGCGGCAGCCGTGAAGGGCCGGTACGGGATCTTCCGTACCGGCCCTTCCGTGTGTTCCCGCCCCGTTCACCCGTTCACCCGTCCGGGTGAGGTCGGCGCGGGGCGTCGTCATGCGCGCCGGGGTGCGTCAGCCCGTCGCCATCAGGATCACGAGGAGCAGCAGCCCGGCCACGGCGGGGCCGACGATCTCGTACGCCCAGCGCACCCGCGCCTCGCCCTGCGCGCCCGGGGTCCCCCCGCGGCGCTCGGCCAGCTCGCGCAGATCGGCGACGGTCTGGTCGGTGGGCGCGGTCCGTGAGGCGCTGTCCCGGACGTTGGCGGACACCGAGGTACGGCCGTGCGGGTCGTCCTGGGAGGCGCGGGCGGCCTTGCGGGCGGCCCTCTTGCGCTGGCGCAGCGAGACGGGCACGGCCCACAGCTGGTACTTCGTGCCGTCCTGGGTGAAGACCTCGCTGGAGTAGCCGGCGCGGACGTCGGCGACCGACGCCCAGGGCAGCGTGATCGACCGGAACGGGTTGCGGATCCGGAGCCGGTCGTCGTTCGCGTACACGGCGGGCCGGATCGTGAAGGCGACGATCAGCGGCACAGCGAGGACGAGACCCGCGAGCGCGAGCCAGGGCGACCGGCCCTCGCCGCGGAACATCACGTCACCGGCGAACAGGGCCGCGAGGATCAGCAGGAACACCCCGCTCGCGATCCCGAGCGGCGACCGGAAGACCCGGTCGGGGGACTGCTTCCCTGCGGACGGCTGCTCGGGGGTCGACTCGCGGCTCGGCTCGTGGCTGGGCTCGGGGGTCGGCTCGGGGGTCGTCATGGGGCCGATTGTGCCTCAGCGGGCCGGTGGAGACTCAGGCGCCCCGCGTGGCCACCAGATCCGCGTACAGAATGATGTTGTCGGGGCGGTGGCCGTCGACCAGTTCGCCGCCGCAGGTGACGAGGCGCAGCTCCGGGCGCTCGGTGTCGCCGTACACCTTGGACGTCGGGAAGGTGTCCTTGTCGACCTGCTCCAGCTCCCTGACCCGGAAGACCGCGGCGGTGCCGTCGGCCCGGGTCACGGTGATCTCGTCGCCGATCCGGACCTTGGACACGTTCTTCAGTACGGCGGGGCCGCGGACGGTGTCGAAGTGCCCGATGAGGACGGCCGGGCCGGTCTGACCGGGCGTGACGCCCTTGTCGTACCAGCCGATGCGCTCGGCGTCCGCGACCGAGGGCACCTCGACGGTGCCGTCGGCGGCGAGCCCGAGCTCCAGGACGGGCCCGGTGGGCCCGGTGTCCACCCCGGCGGCGGGCACCTGGACGCGGACGGGCAGGGAGCGGGCGAGCGGTGTGACGGGCGCGGCGCTCGCGGTCGGGGCGGGCGCGGCGGTGGCCGCGGAGATCCGCGGGGGCGGGGTGACGGGCTCGGGCCCGGAGGCCGTCGAACAGCCGGTGAGCGCGGCGAGGGCCACCAGGAGGAGGACGGAGGCGGTACGGGTACGGGTTGGGGCGGCGGTTCACGGGCGGGCTCCGGACGGGCCAGCCGGCTTCGCGGCGCCCGGCGCGGCGGCGGCCGACGGGGCGGCGGCCGGGCCGTCGGCGGCGAAGGCGGCTCCGGCGGTGAGGGCCGGGGCGGTGATCGCGACACCCGTGACGAGGGCGACGGCGATGGCGGCGCGAAGGGCGGTGCGCATAACGACTCCTGTGAATTCAGGCAGTTGGATGGGAGAGTCGCATGCCGCTTTTTCTCGGTCCGACTGTTTCCGGTGAGGTCCGGCTGGCTGCAGGAAGAAATCTATTGATCTTGTATTCAGGACTTGTCCACTCCATGTCACGGCCTGTGACAGGGGTCACCACAGTGGCGGACGGGGCCCCTGGCACGGGTCACCACGCCGACCGCCCGCCTGTGACCTCGGGCTCTGCGAAGCCGGTCCCCTGTACAGGTCGCTACGCGCGTAGATATGCTCGACTGGTGACCATGCCCACCACTGCATCCGCAGCATCCGCATTCGCCGACGTGACCGCGTCCGACGGTGCGCTGCGCCGCTTCCTCCACGGGCTGCCCGGCGTCGACGCCGTCGGCCTGGAGGCGCGCGCCGCGTCCCTCGGCACCCGCTCGATCAAGACCACGTCCAAGGCGTACGCCATCGACCTGGCCATTTCCATGATCGACCTGACGACGCTCGAAGGCGCGGACACCCCGGGCAAGGTCCGGGCGCTCGCCGCCAAGGCCGTCCGTCCCGATCCGACCGACCGCACGACCCCGACGACCGCCGCCGTCTGCGTCTATCCGGACATGGTGGCCACCGCCAAGGCCACCCTCGCGGGCTCCGGCGTCAAGGTCGCCTCGGTCGCGACCGCCTTCCCGGCCGGCCGCGCCGCGCTCCCGGTGAAGCTCGCCGACACGGCGGACGCCATCGCGGCGGGCGCCGACGAGATCGACATGGTCATCGACCGTGGCGCCTTCCTCGCCGGCCACTACCTCCAGGTCTTCGAGCAGATCGCCGCGATCAAGGCCGAGTGCGGTGACCGCGCCCGCCTCAAGGTGATCTTCGAGACCGGCGAGCTGTCCACGTACGACAACATCCGCCGCGCCTCCTGGCTCGGCATGATGGCCGGCGCGGACTTCATCAAGACCTCGACCGGCAAGGTCGCGGTCAACGCCACCCCGGCCAACACGCTCCTCATGCTGGAGGCCGTGCGCGACTTCCGCGCCCAGACCGGCGTGCAGATCGGCGTGAAGCCGGCCGGCGGCATCCGCAACACCAAGGAAGCCATCAAGTTCCTGGTCCTCGTCAACGAGACCGTGGGCGAGGACTGGCTGGACAACCACTGGTTCCGCTTCGGCGCTTCCAGCCTGCTCAACGACCTGCTGATGCAGCGCCAGAAGCTGGCGACCGGCCGTTACTCCGGCCCCGATTACGTGACGGTGGACTGATCAACATGGCATCTGCATTCGAGTACGCACCGGCGCCCGAGTCCCGGTCCGTCGTCGACATCGCCCCCAACTACGGCCTGTTCATCGACGGCGAGTTCGTCGAGGCGGCCGACGGCAAGGTCTTCAAGACCGTCTCCCCGTCCTCCGAGGAGGTCCTCTCCGAGATCGCCCAGGCGGGCGCCGAGGACGTCGACCGTGCGGTGAAGGCGGCGCGGAAGGCCTTCGAGAAGTGGTCGGCGCTGCCCGGCTCCGAGCGCGCCAAGTACCTCTTCCGCATCGCCCGGATCATCCAGGAGCGCAGCCGTGAGCTGGCCGTCCTGGAGACCCTGGACAACGGCAAGCCGATCAAGGAGACCCGCGACGCGGACCTCCCCCTGGTCGCCGCGCACTTCTTCTACTACGCGGGCTGGGCCGACAAGCTCGACCACGCGGGCTACGGGGCGAACCCGAAGCCGCTGGGCGTGGCCGGTCAGGTCATCCCGTGGAACTTCCCGCTGCTGATGCTGGCGTGGAAGATCGCCCCGGCGCTCGCGACCGGCAACACGGTCGTCCTGAAGCCGGCCGAGACGACCCCGCTGACCGCCCTGTTCTTCGCGGACATCTGCCGCCAGGCCGGGCTGCCGAAGGGCGTCGTCAACATCCTTCCCGGGTACGGGGAGACGGGCGCCGCGCTCGTCGCGCACCCGGACGTGAACAAGGTCGCCTTCACCGGTTCGACCGCCGTCGGCAAGGCCATCGCCCGGTCGATCGCGGGCACGGACAAGAAGGCCACCCTGGAGCTGGGCGGCAAGGGCGCGAACATCGTCTTCGACGACGCCCCCATCGACCAGGCCGTCGAGGGCATCGTCAACGGCATCTTCTTCAACCAGGGCCAGGTCTGCTGCGCGGGCTCGCGCCTCCTCGTCCAGGAGTCGATCCAGGACGAGCTGCTCGACTCGCTCAAGCGCCGGCTGAACACCCTGCGCCTCGGCGACCCGCTGGACAAGAACACCGACATCGGCGCCATCAACTCCTCGGAGCAGCTGGCCCGCATCACCTCGCTGGTGGCGCAGGGCGAGGCGGAGGGCGCCGAGCGCTGGACCGCGGCCTGCGACATCCCCGAGGCCGGTTACTGGTTCGCCCCGACGCTCTTCACGAACGTCACGCAGGCGCACACGGTCGCCCGCGACGAGATCTTCGGCCCGGTCCTGTCGGTGCTGACCTTCCGTACGCCCGACGAGGCGGTCGCGAAGGCCAACAACAGCCAGTACGGACTGTCCGCCGGCATCTGGTCGGAGAAGGGCTCCCGCATCCTCGCGGTCGCCAACAAGCTCCGCGCGGGTGTCGTCTGGGCCAACACGTTCAACAAGTTCGACCCGACCTCGCCGTTCGGCGGATACAAGGAGTCGGGCTTCGGCCGCGAGGGCGGCCGTCACGGTCTGGAGGCCTACCTCGATGTCTGAATCGGCGACGCGGCTGAGCGTCTTCAAGACCTACAAGCTGTACGTCGGGGGCAAGTTCCCCCGCTCCGAGAGCGGCCGGGTGTACGAGGTGACGGACTCCAAGGGCAAGTGGCTGGCGAACGTACCGCTGTCCTCCCGCAAGGACGCCCGTGACGCGGTCGTCGCCGCCCGCAAGGCCTTCGGCGGCTGGGCCGGTGCCACCGCGTACAACCGCGGCCAGGTCCTCTACCGCGTCGCCGAGATGCTGGAGGGCCGCCGGGACCAGTTCGTCCGCGAGGTCGCCGAGGCGGAGGGCCTGTCGAAGTCGAAGGCGGCCGTCGTCGTCGACGCGGCGATCGACCGCTGGGTCTGGTACGCGGGCTGGACGGACAAGATCGCCCAGGTCGTCGGCGGTGCCAACCCGGTGGCGGGCCCGTACTTCAACCTCTCCACGCCCGAGCCGACCGGTGTCGTCACGGTCGTGGCCCCGCAGGACTCGTCCTTCCTCGGGCTGATCTCCGTGATCGCCCCGGTGATCGCGACGGGCAACACGGCGGTCGTGATCGCCTCGGAGAAGTCCCCGCTCCCCGCCCTCTCCCTGGGCGAGGTGCTCGCGACCTCCGACCTGCCGGGCGGTGTCGTGAACATCCTCTCCGGCAAGGCCTCCGAGATGGGCCCGCACCTGGCGGCCCACCAGGACGTCAACGCGATCGACCTGACGGGCGCGACCGAGGGCGACCTCGCCCGCGACCTGGAGATCGCGGCGGCGGACAACCTGAAGCGCGTCCTGCGCCCGCGCACCGAGGACTTCGCGGAGTCCCCGGGCACGGACCGCATGACCGCGTTCCTGGAGACGAAGACGGTCTGGCACCCGACGGGTTCGCTGGGCGCGAGCGGCTCCGCGTACTAGTACCGAAACATCGGACGGCCCCTCAGGTGCACGCACCCAGGGGGCCGTTCCCCGTTTTCGCGCCTCCTCCGGCCCTTGCCCCGCGGAGCCGGTCGACCGCAAGATCCAGTGGTGATCGATCTCGGAGGGGACATGAAGGGACGGGTCGGTACGTCATGAGTGGACTGATCAAGGGGGACAACGCCTACGTCCCGACGGTGCCGCTGCGCGTCGCCGTACGGAACGGTGTCGACGTCGCGGCGCTGCTGGTGACGGAGCAGGGCAGGGTGCGGGGGGACGGGGACATCGTGTTCCACGGCGCTCCCGTCCATCCGTCGGGCGCCGTGGTGCTGACCGAGGGCGAGGACGGCACGGTGTGGCTGGAGACCGGCCTCACGGCGATCGAGGAGGCGGTCTCCCGTGTGCTCGTCGTCGCGTCGACGGAGAACGGCGCGCTGCGGGACGTGGACGGACTGTCCGTGGAGGCGTTCGCGCCGGACGGCACCGCGGTCGTGCGGTACGCCGTGACCGACGCCGGCGGCGAGACGGCGATGGTGCTCGCCGAGCTGTACCGGCGGGCGGGCGGCTGGAAGTTCCGCGCGGTGGGCCAGGGTTACCTGGACGGCCTCGAAGGGCTGGCCGTGGACCACGGCGTGGACGTGGCGGACGAGGCCCCGGCCGCCGTACCGGCCCCGGCCGCGTCACCGGCCCCGGCCCCGGCCCCAACCCCGACGCCGGACTCTGCCCCGGCCTCTGGCCCTGCCACGTCACCGGGCCCCGCGCCGGCTGACGCACCGGCCCCCGGCCAGTTCCCGACCGTCGTCCAGGGCCCGCCCCTCGTCCAGGCCCCGCCGGCCGTCCAGGCCCCGTCGGCCTTCGAAGCGCCACCGGCCGTCCAGGCCCCGGGCCCTGTGTACGCCCGGCCGACCGTCCACCCCCAGCCGGGTGGCCCGGCCTTCGCGCCGCCTCCCGGTCCCGCCCCTCTCGGGACGGTTCCCCTGCCGGTGCCGGAGCCGAGCCCGCCGGCGTGGACGTTCGGGTCCGTCTTCGAGCCGCGCGAGCTCAGCGGCCGACAGAACGACGTCATCAGCGAGGAGGGCCTTCCGCCCGGCCCGGTGCTGGTCGAACTCGCCGTCGACAGTGACGGTTACACCGGCCTGTGGCCCCTCGACCGGTTCAACAAGGAGGGCAGCAGCCTGGTCAACAGCACGCGGGACAACTTCCGGGGCCGCCTGCTCACCGACGTCCCCAAAAACGGGCGGCTGCGCCTGAAGCTGAGGGCGGACGGACCCTGGCGGATGCGGATCCTGCCGCTGTCGGAGGCCCGGCTCCTGGCGGAGGACACCCTGGAGTGCGAGGGCCCGGACGTCCTGCTGCACACCGGAGGGACGGCCGACGCCGCCTTCCACTACCGCGGCGACAGCAACTTCATCGTCTACCTCTACGAGCTGGCGGACCACGACGACCCCACCACCCTGCCCGAGCCCGGGTCGACCCGCGTCAACGAGATCGGCAGGCGCCAGGAGACCGTGCCGCTGCCCGAGGGCCCCCTGCTCGTCCATCTGATGCGGGCGGACGGTCCGTGGCGGGCGCGTCTGAAGCACCTGGAGCCGCACAGCGGCTGGGTGAGCGGCGGATGGGCGCAGGGCGCGGGCACCCCGGTGAAGCAGCCCGAGCTCCGCAGGGCGCAGGGCTGGCTCCGGCGGCGCGGGCGCTGAGCCTCCGCCCGCCGTCCCCCGCTCCCCCACCTCCCGGCCCCGTCAAGGAAGCAGGGCCCCGGATCGACGGCTCCGCTACGGAAGCGGATCCCGGTTCAACGGCCCCGTTACGGAAGCAGGCCCTGGGTCAGCGGTCCCGCCACCGGCAGATCGGCCACCGCGCCGCCCTTGGTGAGGTGGTCGGTCACCAGATTGGTGCCCACCGGCTTGAAGTCGGAGACCTGGGTGCCGAGGCCGTTGTCGAGCGGGTCGACGCCGGTGTTGGCCAGCGGGTCGAGCTGAAGCCGGGTCAGCGGCCCCAGGCCCTGCGTGACGCCGGACAGCGCGCCCGCGCCGGCCGCTCCGGCGTCCGTCCTGGTCAGCGAGTCGACGGGCAGCGGCACCGGGGCCGCGGCCTGGGCCGCGGCACCCGCTCCGAGCATCGCCGCACCCGCCGCCGTGACGGTGAGACCGGCCTTGAGCAGGGCGCTGCGGCGGGGGTTGCGGGGTTCTGCGTGACGCGCCATGACGATCCTTCCGAGGGGTGAGCGAGCGGACACCGACAGTAGTTGAGGTGTGATGCTCGATACCAACGGGCTTCCTCGGGGGTCCCCTGCACGGGGGAATGGTTCACACTGGTGTCCCGTGAGTTCCCTACCGATTCCGACCCGTGTCGTCCTGCTCGCGGGCCCCTCCGGCTCCGGCAAGTCGTCCCTCGCCGCCGTCGCCGGCCTCCCGGTCCTGCGCCTCGACGACTTCTACAAGGAAGCCGACGATCCGTCCCTCCCTCTCGTCGAGGGCAGCGCGGACATCGACTGGGACTCCCCACTGTCCTGGGACGCGGACGCCGCCGTGGCCGCCGTCGTCGAGCTGTGCCGTACGGGGCGGACGGACGTCCCCGTGTACGACATCGCCACCAGTTCCCGGGTCGGCCGTGAGCGGCTCGACATCGAGCGGACGCCGCTCTTCGTGGCGGAGGGGATCTTCGCCGCGGAGATCGTGAACCGCTGCCGTGAGCTGGACGTGCTGGCCGACGCGATCTGTCTGCGGGGCCGTCCCTCGACGACGTTCCGCCGGCGGCTCGCCCGCGACCTCCGCGAGGGCCGCAAGTCGGTGCCGTTCCTGCTGCGCCGCGGCTGGCGCCTGATGCGCGCCGAGCGCGCGATCGTGGCCCGGCAGGCCGCGCTGGGCGCGCACCCCTGCGCCAAACCGGAGGCCCTGGGCCGCCTGGCCGCCGCGGCGGCGGGCCGCCACCGCACACCGGCGACGAACCGGTAAAGACGAACGGGTAAACACGACGCGGGTCGTACAAGCCCCCCGGCTTGTGCGACCCGCACCGTTTTCCCCGTACCCCCGTACGGTCCCCCCTTGTTCCCCCGTGCTCCCCCTGCGGGCCCCGTTTCCCCCGTGGGCCCTTGTGGGTCTTTCCCCCCGCCTTCAGGCCACCAGCTCGCCGAAGGACTCCTCCTCGTCACGGCCGAAGCTGAGCACCTCGTCCTCGCGCAGCCGCCGCAGCGACCGCCAGATGCTCGACTTCACCGTGCCGACACTGATGTCCAGGATCTCCGCGATCTCCGGATCGGTCCGGCCCTCGTAGTAGCGCAGCACCAGCATCGTCCGCTGGAGCTCGGGCAGCCGGGCGAGGGCCTGCCACAGCACCGCGCGCAGCTCCGTGCCGCGCATCGCGTCCGTCTCGCCCACCGTCTCCGGGAGCTCCTCGGTCGGGTACTCGTTGAGCTTGCGCCGGCGCCAGGCGCTGATGTGCAGGTTGGTCATGGTGCGGCGGAGGTATCCGCCGACCGCGGCCTTGTCGCTGATCCGCTCCCAGGCGCGGTACGTGGAGAACAGCGCGCTCTGGAGGAGGTCCTCGGCCTCGAAACGGTCACCGGTGAGGTGGTAGGCGGTGGCGTACAGGGAGGCACGACGCTCCTGGACGTAAGCCGTGAACTCGGCTTCCGAGCAGTTGCGCTCCCCCGTGACCTCCCCGTACGCCGCTCCCCCGTCAGCAATGGCGACCATGTACGGCGCCTTGCGCTGACGCCCGACGCTGCGAACGCACCCCCGCCCGTTCACCGCGCCGGACTTCTCCGTGCTCCGTACGACGTCGTGGAGACGCGTGACTACTGCGCTTGAGGTGGTGCTGTGCAGTGCGTTCATCTCGCGCCCCCCGTCGGTTGGAGTGTGTTTCGGTCCGTGTGCCAAGAAGCTTGCCCATCGGACTTCATGGCGTTGTCCGCCGACTGTCACAGGCGTGTCACAGGGCCCCTCGCAGAAGCGAGCCTCCCAGCGGTCGAACTCGGACGGCCGAATGCGACAGAATGTTGCCCGTGCCTTTTCTGTTGCTGATCGAGGACGACGACGCCATCCGCACGGCCCTCGAACTCTCCCTGTCGCGGCAGGGCCACCGGGTGGCCACTGCCGCGACCGGTGAGGACGGCCTCCAGCTGTTGCGCGAGCAGCGGCCGGACCTGGTCGTGCTCGACGTCATGCTGCCCGGCATCGACGGCTTCGAGGTCTGCCGGCGCATCCGCCGCACGGACCAGTTGCCGATCATTCTGCTGACCGCGCGCAGTGACGACATCGACGTGGTCGTGGGCCTGGAGTCCGGAGCCGACGACTATGTCGTCAAGCCGGTGCAGGGCCGCGTCCTCGACGCCCGGATCCGGGCCGTACTGCGGCGCGGTGAGCGGGAGTCGACGGACTCGGCGACCTACGGGTCCCTCGTGATCGACCGTTCCGCGATGACGGTCACCAAGAACGGCGAGGACCTCCAACTCACCCCGACCGAGCTGCGGCTGCTCCTGGAGCTGAGCCGCCGGCCCGGACAGGCGCTCTCCCGGCAGCAGTTGCTGCGACTCGTGTGGGAGCACGACTACCTGGGCGACTCGCGGCTCGTCGACGCCTGTGTGCAGCGGCTGCGCGCCAAGGTGGAGGACGTCCCGTCCTCGCCGACGCTCATCCGTACCGTGCGCGGGGTCGGCTACCGGCTGGACGTCCCTGCGTGAGCAAAGGGATCCTCACGCGGCTGCGCCTTTCGAGCCTCCGGCTGCGTCTTGTCGTCGTCTTCGCCCTCGTCGCGCTCACCGCTGCCGTCTCCGCCTCCGGCATCGCGTACTGGCTGAACCGTGAGGCGGTGCTGACGCGTACCCAGGACGGGGCGCTCAACGACTTCCGCCAGGAGATGCAGAACCGGGCGGCGACGCTGCCGCTGCGGCCCACCCAGGACGATCTGCGGCGGACCGCCGAGCAGATGGCGACCGGCAGCGCCGACTACCAGGTGCTGCTGCTGGGTGAGCGGGCGGCGGGCAAGCCGATCGTCGGCGCCTCCGACCCGGACGACTTCACCCTGGCCGACGTGCCGCGCTCGCTGATGGTCGCGGTGGACACGGAGCGGCCGGTGACGGAGGCCAACCCGTACCCGTACCACCTGTTCTGGCAGCGTACGGAGCGGAACGGGACGCCGTACCTGGTCGGCGGGACGCGGATCGACGGCGGTGGACCCGCCGGCTACATGTTCAAGTCGCTGGCCGCGGAGAAGGCCGACCTGAACTCGCTCGCCTGGTCGCTGGGGATCGCCACCGCGCTCGCGGTGGCCGGCTCGGTGCTGCTCGCGCAGGTCGCGGCGACGACCGTGCTGCGTCCGGTGCACCGGCTCGGGGAGGCCGCCAAGCAGCTCGGCGAGGGCAAGTTCGACACCCGGCTCCGGGTCACCGGCGCCGACGAACTGGCCGATCTCACCCGCACCTTCAACAGCGCGGCCGAGTCCCTGCAGAAGAAGGTCGCGGACATGAGCGCCCGGGAGGAGTCCTCCCGCCGGTTCGTGGCCGACATGTCGCACGAGCTGCGGACCCCGCTGACCGCGCTCACCGCCGTCACCGAGGTCCTGGAGGACGAGCAGGACTCCCTCGACCCGATGATCGCCCCCGCGGTGGCGCTGGTGGTCAGCGAGACCCACCGTCTCAACAACCTGGTGGAGAACCTGATGGAGGTGACCCGCTTCGACGCGGGCACCGCGCGGCTCGTCCTCGACGAGGTGGACATCGCCGACCAGATCACCGCGTGCATCGACGCGCGGGCCTGGCTGGACGCGGTCGACCTGGACGCCGAGCGCGGGATCGTGGCACCGCTCGACCCGCGCCGCCTCGACGTGATCCTGGCGAACCTGATCGGGAACGCGCTGAAGCACGGCGGTTCGCCGGTCCGGGTCTCGGTGCGCACCGAGGACGACGAACTGGTCATCGCGGTACGGGACCACGGCCCCGGCATCCCCGAGGAGGTGCTGCCGCATGTCTTCGACCGCTTCTACAAGGCGAGCGCGTCGCGGCCGCGGTCCGACGGCAGCGGTCTCGGTCTGTCGATCGCGATGGAGAACGCGCTGATCCACGGCGGTTCGATCACCGCCGCCAACTCGGTCGGCGAGGACGGGGCGGTGGACGGCGCGGTGTTCGTGCTGCGGCTGCCGCTGGACGCGTCGGGGATCACGCGCGAGGTGCAGACCCGCAGCAGCCAGGGCGAGGTGGAGGAAGCGTGAGGCGCCGCACCTTCGGGCGTACGGCCGGTACGGGAGCCCTGGTGGCCGCCGCGCTCACCGCGCTGGTCACCGGCTGCGGGATCAGGACCACCTCGGTTCCGGTGGACGCGGGCGCGGCCCCGTCGCGGGTGCCGTGCAGCGTGACCGAGGACGGGGCGACGGGGGCGCCGGCGCAGGGCGTCCCGGTCCGGGTGTTCCTGGTCTGCGGTTCCCAGCTGGAGGCGGTGGACCGGCGTACGCCGCTGCCGGAGGAGAAGGCGGGCGGCGACCCGGTGCGCACGGCGAACGGGCTGCTCGCGCAGCTGCTCGCCGAGCCCTCGGGGAGCGAGAAGGAGGCCGGCTTCACGACGGCGGTGCGCGGGCCGCTGGTGGTGAGCGGCGGCCGCCGGGTCGACCCGGCGGGCACGCTGCGGCTGAGCCGCCAGCCGGAGGACCTGGCGCCGACGGCCCTGTCCCAGCTGGTCTGCACGTTCGCGGCGAGTTCGGCGGGCGCGGGCGAGCACACGGTGCTGCTCGGCGGCCCGGGAGCGTACGCCCCGAAGCGCTACCGCTGCACGACGGAGCTGCGTGAACGCCCCGAGTCGACGCCGCCGACGGCGCCCGCGCCGACGGCGGGCTGAGGGCGCCCGCCCCGCCCTCCGGGAGGACCGCCCGCACGGCGGGGCCGGGGGCGGAGGTTCCGGTCTCGCGGGGTCCGTCCCGTCCCGGCGGAACCGATTCCGCCGCCGCGGGCGTCTTGGGGGGCGTGCAGCGTCAAGGTTCGGGCGGCAGTGCCGCCGTGGTCGTCCGCGTGGCGGGGTTCGTCCTCGTCCTCACGCATCTGCTGCTCGTCGCCTGGGTCAGCCTGCGCCCACGGGACGTGGCCTGGGTGACCGCGCCGAACATCGTCCCGCTGAACGGCCTCCGGGCCGATCTCGCCCTCGGCACCGTCGAGGCCGCCCGGCTGATCGGCGAGGGGCTGCTGCTCCTCGCACCGCTCGGGGTGCTGCTGCCGATGGCCGACGGACGCCTCCATGTGTCCCGGTGGGCCTCGCTGGCCCGTACGACCGCCGCCGGGGCCCTGGTGTCGCTCGCCGTGGAACTGCTGCAGACCGCCGTACCGGGTCAGGTCGTGGACGTGGACTCGGTCCTCCTGAACACCGCCGGGGTGGCGCTCGCCCATCTCCTCTTCGTCCCCGCGGGACGGACCTGGCTGCGTCGCAGGTCGGACGCGGGGCGGTCGGACTCCACCGTGGGTACCGTGCCGGGTCGGGGTTCCGCCCTGCTGCGGAACGAGGCGTCTCAGGGTGCGACCCCGACGATTACCAGGGTTCCGATCGCCCGGTAGACCGACGCCCCGGACCCCCGTCCGGGGGCAGTATGGAGTCATCGGGAGCCCGACGGAGCGGCTCCCGGACCGACTCCGAAGGAGCCCACCATGGCCGCACTGACCCGCCCCCGTGACGGACGCGTGATCGGCGGAGTGTGCGCGGGCCTGGCCCGGCGCTTCGGCATCTCCTCGAACACGATGCGTCTGATCTTCCTGGTCTCGTGCCTGCTGCCCGGCCCGCAGTTCCTGATCTACATCGGCCTGTGGATCTTCATGCCGGACGAGCGGAAGGCCACCACGGCCTGGTAGTCACCGCCGCGAACGACCCACGCCGAAGGGGCGCGTGCCCGGGAGACCGGGTGCGCGCCCCTTCGGCGTACGGAGAGCCTGGTACGGCCCCCGGGGGTCAGCCGAGCGGCAGGCCCTGCAGCGGCAGACCGCCGAGGAGGCCGCCCAGCGGGGTGGCGCCGAGGCCACCGGCGGCGGCGTCGAGCGGGAGGCTCTGGGTGGCCTGGCCGGCGGCGGCCGGGAGGGTCTTCACACCCTGGTCGAGGCCCTGGCCGAGGGCGCCCTGGCCGGCACCGAGGGACTCGGCGGCGCCGTCGGGGAGCTTGGTGAGGTCGTCACCCACCGGCACGGTCTGGGTGACCAGGCCGAGCGCGTCGGGGGTGGCGGGCACGGCCGGGGCGGCGGAGGCCGTGCCGGCGGCGGCAGCGGCGAAAGCGGCACCGAGAGCGGCGACACCGAGCTTCTTGGCGGCAGACTGCTTCATCTGAAAATCTTCCTTGGGGAATCCGGGGGCTTCCGGGAAAGCCGGGCGGGGAAATCCTGGGAATGCAGAGCGGCTCTGCAACCTAACCAGTGAACGACCCCTCCGCAAACACCGGAAAGCGGCCGGGTGTCGCGCTTTCCCGGCCGCTCCGTTCCCCGTGACGGGGTGCTGTTCAGCCCGCCGTGCGGGAAGACTCCCTGGTCGTGGCGGTCTGCTGGAACAGCCATTCGGACTTCAGCTCGGCATATCCGGGCTTGATGACCTCGTTGATCATGGCCAGGCGTTCATCGAAAGGAATGAACGCTGATTTCATCGCATTGACAGTGAACCACTGCATGTCGTCGAGCGTGTAATCGAATGCCTCGGTCAGGAGCTCGAATTCCCGGCTCATGCTGGTCCCGCTCATGAGCCGGTTGTCGGTGTTGACCGTGGCCCGGAAGTGCAGCTTGCGGAGCAGACCGATGGGGTGCTCGGCGAACGAGGCGGCGGCGCCGGTCTGGAGGTTGGAGGAGGGGCACATCTCCAGCGGGATCCGCTTGTCGCGGACGTAGGCGGCGAGCCGGCCGAGGCGCACCGAGCCGTCGTCGGCGACCTCGATGTCGTCGATGATCCGGACGCCGTGCCCGAGCCGGTCGGCGCCGCACCACTGGAGCGCCTGCCAGATCGAGGGCAGCCCGAAGGCCTCGCCCGCGTGGATGGTGAAGTGGTTGTTCTCCCGCTTGAGGTACTCGAAGGCGTCGAGGTGACGGGTGGGCGGGTAGCCGGCCTCGGCGCCCGCGATGTCGAAGCCGACGACACCGGAGTCGCGGTAGCGGTTGGCGAGTTCGGCGATCTCCAGGGCGCGCGCGGCGTGCCGCATGGCGGTGAGCAGGGCGCCGACCCGGATGCGGTGACCGTTCTCCCTGGCCTGCCGCTCACCCTCCCGGAAGCCCTCGTTGACGGCCTCCACGACCTCTTCGAGGGTGAGGCCGGACTCCAGGTGCTGCTCCGGGGCGTAGCGCACCTCCGCGTACACGACGCCGTCCTCCGCGAGGTCGACGGCGCACTCCGCGGCGACGCGGAAGAGGGCGTCACGGGTCTGCATGACGGCGCAGGTGTGCGCGAAGGTCTCCAGGTAGCGCTCCAGGGACCCGGAGTCCGCGGCTTCGCGGAACCAGAGGCCGAGCTTGTCGGGCTCCGCCTCGGGGAGCTGCCGATAGCCCTGCTCCCGGGCGAGTTCGATGATCGTGCCGGGGCGCAGTCCGCCGTCGAGGTGGTCGTGGAGAAGCACCTTCGGGGCACGACGGATCTGGTCCGCGGTGGGGACGCTGGGGGTCTGGCTCGTCATTTCCGCACTCTAGCCCCTACGCGCGTAGAGCGCGCCTTGTGGCGCCGTGTCCGTCCCGGGGTATTTCGGATGCGTCCCGGAAACGCGAACACCTAGCGTGAGCCCATGACTTCCGCGACTTCCTCGGCCGAACTGCGGCGTATCCACGGTTCCCTGTCCGCCTTCCACCGACGTCAGGCGGGCCGGGTCGTCGACTTCCCCGGGGGTTTCGCCGCCCTCGACGACCTGTACACGCATTCCCGGGGCAACAACCACGTGCTGGTCGACGGCGAGACCGCCCCCGGGGCCCTGCCCGCGCGGGCCGAGGAACTGCTCGGCCATCTCCCGTACCGGCTCGTGTACGTCGTCGACGACGAGGTCGCGGCCGCCTGCCGGGGCCCGCTGGAGCGAGCCGGTTACACCCACACGGCCATCTACCTCATGCGGCACACCGGCCCCGTCCCGGCGCACGGCGGGGCTCGGCCGGTGGGTCTGGAGGAGCTGCGCGCACCGGCCGCGGCGGCCTGGCGCCGCTTCGTGCCGGGGGTGACCGACGAGGAGGTCCACCACCTGGTGGAGCGGCGGGCCGCCCGGCTCCGGGCCGCCGAGGACGTACGGTTCCTCGCCGTGCGCACCGAGGACGGCGAGGTGGCCTCGTGGGCCGACCTGTATCTCGACCCGTCGACCGGGGTCGCCCGCATCGAGGACCTGGTCACCGCCGAGAAGCACCTCGGACAGGGCCACGCGGGACGGGTCATCGACACGGCGCTGCACCTGGCGGCCGAGGCCGGCTGCGATCTCCGCTTCCTGAGCGCGAACGCGGCGAACTGGCCGCACCGCTGGTACGGGCGGAAGGGCTTCGCCGTCGCCGACACCCTCCACTACTTCCAGAAGGTGTAGCCCGATGCCGAACCCCGTGCACCCGCCCAAGCCCCGGCCCGGCGACAAGGTCGCGATCGTCTCTCCCTCGGGCGGTCTGCCCGGGCTCCTCCCGCTGCCCTACGAGTTGGGGCTCGACCGGCTGCGGGAGGAGTTCGGTCTGGTCCCCGTCGAGTACCCGACCACCCGCACCTGGGGCTCCACGCCCCGGGAGCGCGCGGCCGATCTGAACGCCGCGTTCGCCGACCCGGAGATCAAGGCCGTCATCGCGAGCATCGGCGGCGAGGACCAGATCACCGTGCTCCCACATCTGGACCGGGAGTTGATCCGCGCCCACCCGAAGCCGTTCTTCGGGTACAGCGACAACACCAACCTCCTGCTCTTCCTCCGGAACCTCGGTGTCGTGAGCTATCACGGCGGCTCGGTGATGGTGGAGCTCGGCAGGCCCGGGGCGCTCCACCCGCTGACGGCCCGCTCACTGCGGGCCGCGCTGCTCGGCTCCGGCCCGTACGAGCTGACGCCGTCGGCGGACGTCGGCGAGGTCGACAGGCCGTGGGAGGCGCCGGAGACCTTCGCGAGCGAACCGTCCATGGAGCCGGGCGAGGGCTGGTTCTGGCACAACGCCGACCGGGTGGTCACCGGCATCGGCTGGGGCGGCTGCCTGGAGATCCTGGCCTGGATGCTGATGGCCGACCGGGAGATCCGGCCGGTCGAGGAGTACGCCGGGCAGGTGCTCTTCCTGGAGACCTCCGAGGAGATGCCGGGCGCCGACGAGGTGTACCGGATCCTGCGGAACATGGGGGAGCGCGGGCTGCTGCGGCAGTTCCCGGCCGTCCTGGTGGCCCGGGCCAAGAGCTGGAGCTTCGGGCAGCCGCTGGAGAAGCCGGCCGGGGCCGCGTACCGCGAGGCCCAACGCGAGGCGGTGCTGAAGGCGTTGGGCGAGTACGCGCCCGAGGCCCTGGCGGTCTTCGACGTCGGCTTCGGGCACACCGACCCGCAGCAGGTGCTCCCCTGCGGCGGCCCGATCCGCGTCGACGGCCCCGCCCGCCGCATCACCGTCACCTACTGATTCCGGCCGAACGGCGGTGCCCCGCCGGGCGATACGTAACAGAGACCGCGCGTACGACTGGCGTACACCTCCGATTCTGAGACTGTTCTGTCATGGCGCACTTCGCACTCGTGGGGCCGCCCGACGCCCGGAGACCCCGGCTCGGTCGGCCTGTTGGAGGTTCCCGCACGTCGGCGGTGGGCGGCGTGGTGCTGCTGCTGCCGGACGGCGAGCCGGTGTCGGGGCGGCGCGCCTCCGCGCTGGCCCACGCGGCCGTGCTGCCGCTCGGACGCTCTCTCGTCCGGGCCGGCCGGGCCGAGGGCCTCGTCGCCCATGTGGTGCGCTACCGGGGGCGCGGCTGGAACGGCGCCGACGCGAATCTCGCGGAGGACGCCTCCTGGGCGATCGCCGAGGCCGTACGCCGCTACGGCGACGTGCCCGTCTGTCTCGTCGGCCACGGGCTCGGCGGCCGGGCGGCGCTGCGGGCCGCCGGGCACGGCGCGGTGAGCGCGGTCCTGGCGCTCGCCCCCTGGCTGCCGGAGCACGACATGGCGGCGGAGCCGGAGGCCGTACGGCAGCTGGTGGGGCGCCGGGTGCTGCTCGTCCACGGCACGAACGACGCCCGGACGGACCCCGAACTGTCGTTCCGGTTCGCCGAACGGGCCAAGAAGGCCAACCGGGACACCTGCCGGTTCGAGGTGCACTCGGACGGCCACGCTCTGCGTCAGTACGCGGCCGAGGTGCAGGCCCTCGCCGCCGACTTCGTCCTCGGCGCGCTCTTCGCCCGCCCGGTCACCCGCCCGGTGACCGACGCGATGGCCGCTCCCCCGCCGCTGGGCCTGCGGATGCCGCTCGCGGCGGGCTTCAGGGCATCACTCCGACGGTGAGGGTCCTTCGGGCCGCGAGGGGTCCTTCGGCAGCAGATGGCCCCTGCGGCTCAGCAGGAACTTCTTGAAGGCGGCCACCGGGGCCGTGTCCGGGTGGCCGTCCAGCCAGGCGACACCGATCTCGCGGACCGCGCGCGGGGCGGTGACGGTGAGTTCGACGACGCCGGGGCGCGGGACGGCCGGCGGGGGCAGCAGGGCGACGCCGAGACCGGCCGCGACCAGGCCGCGCAGGGTCTCGGCCTCCTCGCCCTCGAAGGCGACCCTGGGCTTGAACCCGGCCTCCGCGCAGAGGTCGTCGGTGATGCGGCGGAGCCCGTACCCCGGTTCCAGGGTCACGAAGGTCTCGTCGGCGGCCTCGGCGAGGCGGACGCGCTTGCGGCCCGCGAGCCGGTGGTCGTCGGGGACGACGAGCCGGAGCCGCTGTTCGTCGAGGCGCCGGGCGACCAGGTCGGGGGCGTCGGGCACCGGGGAGGTCAGGCAGAGGTCGAGGTCGCCCGCCCTGAGCCGTTCGATCATCGCCTCGCCGTAGTTCTGGACGAGGGTGAAGCGGATCCGCGGATGGTCGACGCGGAAGGCGCGGATGAGGCCGGGGACGGTCTCGGAGCCCATGGTGTGGAGGAAGCCGAAGGCGACGCGGCCCGCGGTGGGGTCGGCGTCGGCGCGTACGGTGTCGGCGGCCCGTTCCACCTCGGCGAGCGCCCGCTCGGCGGCGGTGAGGAAGCGCCGCCCGGCCGGGGTGAGGGAGACCGTGCGGCCGCGGCGGGCGAAGAGGGTGACGCCCAGGTCCTGTTCGAGCCTGACCATCGCCCGGGAGAGCGTGGACTGCGGGACGCCCATCTCGGCCGCGGCCCTGGTCACATGCTCGTGCCGGGCGACGGCGGCGAAGTACGCGAGCCGCGGCGCGAGCAGCAGTCCCATGTCTTCTTCGTTACTGTTCGGTGACAGCCGAGGCTGTGACCTGTACTCATGCACCATGGGAACGATTACAGCAGTTCCGTGCATTGGACGCATGAAACAGGGCGTCCTAGGTTCGTTGCATGCCTTCCGCCAGTACCAAGGCGGCCGCCACCCACGCGTCCGCCGACACCCGCCTCGCCCCTGCCGACACCCGCCTCACCCCCGGCGCCCCCGGTTACCGCCGCATGAGCCTCGCGCTCTTCGCCGCCGGCCTCGCCGCCTTCGCCCTCCTCTACTCCACGCAGGCCCTCCTCCCGGCCATCTCGGCCGAGTTCGGCGCCACCGCCTCCGCCGCCTCCTGGACGGTCTCGGCCGCGACCGCCGCCCTCGCCCTGTGCGTCCTGCCGCTCAGCGCCCTCTCGGAGCGCTTCGGCCGGCGCACGATGATGATCACCTCCCTCTCGGTCGCGGTCGGCATCGCGCTCCTCGTGCCGCTCGCCCCGAACCTGGAGTCCCTGATCGCCCTCCGCGCGATCCAGGGCGCGGCGCTCGCCGGTCTTCCGGCCTCCGCGATGGCCTTCCTCGCCGAGGAGGTCCGGCCCAAGGCGCTGGTCGCCGCGATCGGCCTGTTCGTGGCGGGCAACTCCATCGGCGGCATGAGCGGCCGCCTGGTGACCGGCTGGGTGGCCCAGATGTGGGGCTGGCGCGCGGGTCTGGCCGCCGTCGGTCTGACCTCCCTGCTGTGCGCGCTGGCCTTCCGGGCGCTGCTGCCGAAGGCACGGCACTTCACGCCCGGCACGCTCAACCCGAAGGCGCTCGCCCGGACCGTACGGACCCATCTCGCGGACCCGCTGCTCATGCGGCTGTATGTGATCGGCGCCCTGTTCATGACGGTGTTCGGCGCGGTCTACACCGTGATCGGCTACCGCCTGGTCGAGGCCCCGTTCTCCCTGCCGCAGGGCGTGATCGGCTCCATCTTCCTGATCTACCTGGTCGGCACGGTCTCCTCCGCCGCCGCCGGCCGGCTCGTCGGGCGGCTCGGCCGCCGCGGGGCGCTCTACCTGGCGGTCTCCACCACCGCAGCCGGCCTGCTGCTGTCGCTCTCCGACGCGCTGCCGGCGGTCCTCGCGGGCCTCGTCCTGATCACCGCCGGCTTCTTCGCCGGCCACGCGGTCGCCTCCTCCTCGGTGAGCCGTACGGCGAAGACGGGCCGCGCCCAGGCCTCGGCGCTCTACCAGTCCGCGTACTACCTCGGCAGCAGCGCGGGCGGCACGCTCGGCGCGATCGCCTTCCACGCGGGCGGCTGGGCGGGCACGGTCCTGATCGGTCTCGTCGCGGTCCTCGGCGTCGTCTCGGTCACCCTCTACGGCAGCCACAGCGCCCGCACCGAGGCGCGGCGGATCCAGCTCGCCGCGTCCTGCTGACTCGGCCCGGATCCGCTGCAACTGAGTCGCTCCCCCGGACGTCCTGAGTCATAGGACTCAAGGGGGAGTTGACGAAGATGAACAGAATCGTGGGCGGCATAGGCAAGAGGGCGGGCATCGCGGCCGGCCTCACCTCGCTGCTGGTACCCATGACGATCGCACTGGGTGCGGCTCCGGCGCAGGCGGCGTCCTGCAACGTGACGACGGGCCCGTACCAGAAGCAGGTGGAGAAGTTCCTCGGCCGGCCGGTCGACGGACGCCAGTCGTCCGCCGACTGCAAGGCCGTCCAGGCCTTCCAGAAGAAGCACGGCATCACCCCGGCCGCGGGGTACGCCGGGACGATCACCTGGCGCACGATGAACACGATGATCCAGCAGAAGGCGGCGGGGTCCAACCCCAACAAGGACCGCAGGTGTCCGACCAACAAGGGCCGGATCGCCTGTGTGGACCTCACCCGCCAGCTGACCTGGATCCAGGACGGTGCCCGTCTCAAGTACGGCCCCGTGCCGGTGCGTACGGGCAAGGACGGCACCGAGACCCGTACGGGCTCGAAGAAGATCTACTGGCGGAACATCAACCACTGGTCGACGCTCTACCACGTCTCCATGCCGTACTCGCAGTTCTTCGACGGCGGCCAGGCCTTCCACTCGACCACCAAGTCCATGTGGAACCCGCCGGGCTCGGGCGGCTGCGTCAACATGACGTCG
This sequence comes from Streptomyces sp. NPDC017246, assembly GCF_044331325.1. Lineage (NCBI taxonomy): Bacteria > Bacillati > Actinomycetota > Actinomycetes > Kitasatosporales > Streptomycetaceae > Streptomyces > Streptomyces sp. NPDC017246. The sequence goes on from NZ_JBIRMW010000016.1 coordinate 27,911, forward strand.
AAGGACGCCAAGGCGTACTGGAGCCTGCTCCGGAACGGCGACGACGTCTTCATCTACGGACGCAAGCCGGGAACCTGACCCCGGCTGTCAGTCCCCTGCGGTAGCTTCCCTCTCACCGGCACCGAACGGGTGCCGGTGAGGGGTGAGTGGGGTGTGGACCCGATGAGTGACGCCGCGACCGCGACGACCGACGAACTCGACAAGTACCGCAGGGAGCTGACCGGTTACTGCTACCGGATGCTCGGATCCTCCTTCGAGGCGGAGGACGCGGTACAGGACACGATGGTCAGGGCCTGGAAGGCCATCGACTCCTTCGAGGGCCGCTCCTCACTGCGGTCCTGGCTCTACCGCATCGCCACCAACGTCTGCCTGGACGCGCTGAACGCGGGCAACCGGAGGGCACGGCCGATGGACCTCACCTCACCCACTCCCGTGGCCCAGGCGCAGCTCGTCAAGCAGCCCGAGATCACCTGGCTGGAGCCCGTCCCCGACGGGCGGGTCCTGCCCTCGGTCGCCGACCCGGCGGAGACGGCCGTCTCCCGGGAGACCGTGCGGCTCGCCTTCGTGGCCGCGCTCCAGCACCTGCCGCCCAAGCAGCGGGCGGTGCTCATCCTCCGCGAGGTCCTCGCCTGGAAGGCGAGCGAGGTCGCCGAGCTCCTCGACACCTCCGTCGCCTCGGTCAACAGCGCCCTCCAGCGGGCCCGCGCGACCCTGGCCGAGCAGGCACCGGCCGCCTCCGACACGGCGAACCCGCTCGACGAGGAGCAGAAGGCGCTCCTGGAGCGCTATGTCGCGGCCTTCGAGGGCTACGACATGAAGGCGCTGACCGCGCTCCTCCACGAGGACGCGACCATGTCCATGCCGCCGTACGACCTCTGGCTCCAGGGGCACGACGACATCGTCGGCTGGATGCTGGGCGTCGGCGAGGTGTGCGCCGGCTCCAAGCTGGTGCCGACCGTGGCGAACGGCTCCCCGGCCTTCGCCCAGTACCACCCGGACCCGGCGGGCGGCTTCAGCCCGTGGGCGCTCATCGTCCTGGAACTCCGCGAGGGCAAGGTCGCCGGGATGGACTTCTTCCTGGACACCGAGCGCTGGTTCCCGCTCTTCGACCTGCCGGCCCGCCTGGAGGCCTGACCCGCACGACACTCCCCGGAGGCTAGACCGGCAGCGTTCCGTCCAGTCCGGTCAGCAGGAGCAGGGCCCGCAGGTCGGGCCCTGCCCCGTGGAAGCGGATCCGGTGGCCGCGCCGCCCGGCGGCCAGCTTCAGCCGGGCGAGGGCGTCGACGGCGGCGAGATCGGCGCGCGCGAGGGCGCCGACCTCACAGACCACCTCGCCGGGCGGTGCGGCGCCGAGCTCGGCACAGAGCCGGGCCACCTCGTCCCCGGTGGGGCTGGCGGTCAGGGTCACGACGAACGGTTGACTGGTGTCCACATGCCTGGTGACCGGAGGGCGGACCGGAACTCATCGGTGCCGGACCACCGCATAGGCTCCCGATCATGACTCACGAGCCTGTCGAACTGGTGATCTTCGACTGTGACGGCGTCCTGGTGGACAGCGAGAAGATCTACTGCCGGGTGGACCGGGAGGTGTTCGCCGCCCTCGGGGCGGAGTTCACCGAGGCGGAGATCGTGGAGCGGTTCGTCGGCTCCTCGCACGAACTCCTCACCGCCATCGTGGAGGAGCGCAGGGGCCGCCCCCTCGAACCCGACTGGCACGCGCCGTTCCGGCAGCGGTACGAGGACGCCCTCGACGCCGAGCTGACCGCCGTGGAAGGCGTCACCGACGCCCTGGACGCGCTCTCCGTCCCGTACTGCCTCGCCTCGAACGGCAGCCACCCCACGATCCGCAGGAACCTCACCCGCGCGGGCCTCCTCGACCGCTTCGAGGACCGGATCTTCAGCGCCCGCGACGTCACCCGGGGCAAGCCTGCCCCCGACCTCTTCCTCCACGCGGCCGCCACCATCGGCGTGCCGCCCGAGCGCTGCGCCGTCGTCGAGGACAGCCCGTACGGCGTCCGGGCCGCCCGCTCGGCCGGCATGCGCGCCTTCGGCTACACCGGCGGCCTCACCCGCCCCGACCGACTGACGGGCCCCCGCACGGTCGTCTTCGACGACATGCGCGGGCTCCCGGAACTGCTCGGCGCGACGCAGTGACGCAGTGACGCAGTGACTCCGTGACGCGGGACGGGGCCGGTGGAGATCCACCGGCCCCGTCCTGGTGAGCGCGTCAGGGGCACCCGCCGAGGGTGACCGGCCCTAGGAGATCCGGTCCAGGACGATCGGGTTCGGGGTGAACGACGTGCCCTCGGGGGCGATGTCCCAGGTCTCCGCCAGGGACTTCAGGGCGTAGTCGAACTTCTCCGGGGTGTCCGTGTGGAGGGTCAGCAGGGGCTGGCCCGCCGTGACCGTGTCGCCCGGCTTGGCGTGGAGCTCGATGCCCGCGCCCGCCTGCACCGGGTCCTCCTTGCGGGCGCGGCCCGCGCCCAGGCGCCAGGCGGCGACGCCGATGTCGTAGGCGTCCAGGCGGGTCAGGACGCCGGAGGACGGGGCCGTCACGACGTGCTGCTCGCGGGCGACCGGGAGGGCCGCGTCCGGGTCGCCGCCCTGGGCCGCGATCATCCGGCGCCAGTGGTCCATCGCCGAGCCGTCGGCCAGGGCCTTCGCCGGGTCGGCGTCCTTGACGCCGGCCGCTTCGAGCATCTCGCGGGCCAGCGCGATCGTCAGCTCGACGACGTCCGCCGGGCCGCCGCCCGCGAGGACCTCGACCGACTCGCGGACCTCCAGGGCGTTGCCGGCGGTGAGGCCGAGCGGGGTGGACATGTCGGTGAGCAGCGCGACCGTCTTCACGCCGCTGTCGGTGCCGAGGCCGACCATCGTCGAGGCGAGCTCGCGGGCGTCCTCGATGTTCTTCATGAAGGCGCCGGTGCCGACCTTGACGTCGAGGACCAGGGAGCCGGTGCCCTCGGCGATCTTCTTCGACATGATCGAGGAGGCGATCAGCGGGATGGCCTCGACGGTGCCGGTGACGTCCCGGAGGGCGTACAGCTTCTTGTCGGCGGGGGCCAGGCCGTCGCCGGCCGCGCAGATGACCGCGCCCGTGGTGTCCAGGACGTGCAGCATCTCCTCGTTGGAGAGCAGGGCGCGCCAGCCGGGGATGGACTCCAGCTTGTCCAGGGTGCCGCCGGTGTGGCCGAGACCGCGGCCGGAGAGCTGCGGGACCGCCGCGCCGCAGGCCGCGACGAGCGGGGCGAGCGGGAGGGTGATCTTGTCGCCGACGCCGCCGGTGGAGTGCTTGTCGGCGGTGGGGCGGGAGAGCGAGTCGAAGTTCATGCGCTCGCCGGAGGCGATCATGGCCGCCGTCCAGCGGGCGATCTCCGCGCGGTTCATGCCGTTCAGCAGGATGGCCATGGCCAGGGCGGACATCTGCTCGTCGGCGACCGCACCGCGGGTGTAGGCGTCGATGACCCAGTCGATCTGCTCCGGGCTCAGCTCGCCCTTGTCCCGCTTCGTGCGGATGACGGAGATGACGTCCATGGTGGTGCCTCTTTCTACGCGCATAGAGGGGGAAAGGAGGAGCGGCCCTCCCATCGTGCCGGAAGGGCCGCTCCGAAGTGCTACTTGGCGAGGTGACCGGGGCCGAATGCCTGCGGAAGCATCTCGTCCAGGGTCAGGAAGCCGGCGGGCGTCTCCAGTACGAGCTCGGGGCCGCCGAACTCGTACAGCAGCTGCCGGCACCGGCCGCACGGCACCAGGGACTCGCCCCGGCCGTCCACGCAGACGAAGTGGGTCAGCCGGCCGCCGCCGGTCGCCTGGAGCTCCGAGACGAGGCCGCACTCGGCGCAGAGGCCGAGTCCGAAGGAGGCGTTCTCGACGTTGCAGCCGGAGACCACCCGCCCGTCGTCGACGCGGGCCGCGGCGCCGACCGGGTAGCCCGAGTACGGGGCGTACGCACGGGCCATGGCCTCGCGTGCCGTGACCCGCAGGGCCTCCCAGTCGGCCTCGGTCAGGGCCGTCGTCACTTGCCCTGGCCCTTGCGGTACGGCAGACCGTCCGCCTTCGGCATCCGCAGGCGCTGCGCCGAGAGGGCGAGTACGAGCAGCGTGGTGATGTACGGGGCCGCGTCGACGAACTGGCTCGGGACCTCGTCGGTGAGGAAGTACCAGAGGAAGAAGGCCGCGGAGAACGCCGCGGAGACGACCGCGACCACGTACTTCTTCTTGTACAGCTGCCAGAGGGCGGCGATCACCAGGAGCAGCGCGACGAGCAGCAGCAACGCGTGGACGTTCTCGGCGCCGCCGCGGAGCTTGAGGCTGTCGGTGAAGCCGAAGAGGCCGGCGCCGAGCGCCATGCCGCCGGGCATCCAGTTGCCGAAGATCATCGCGGCGAGACCGATGTAGCCGCGGCCGCCGGTCTGGCCCTCCTGGTAGATGCCGGTGGAGACGATCGCGAGGAACGCGCCGCCGAGGCCGGCGAGGCCGCCGGAGACTGCCACGGCGATGTACTTGTACTTGTAGACGTTCACGCCGAGGGACTCGGCGGCGACCGGGTTCTCACCGCAGGAGCGCAGCCGCAGGCCGAAGGCCGTGCGCCACAGCAGCCACCAGGTGGCCGGGACCAGCAGCAGGGCGACGAGCGTCAGCAGCGACAGGTTCGTGACCAGGCCGCCGAGGATGCCCGCCAGGTCCGAGATGAAGAACCAGTGCTTGGCCTGGAGATCCGCCAGCCAGTCGGAGAGCCCCGGGATCGTGATCTGGGTGATCTGGTCGATGCGCGGGGACTGCTTGGAGGAGCCGCCCTCGGCCTCGGCGAACGTGAAGTTCGACAGGTACTGGGTGAAGCCGACCGCGAGGATGTTGATCGCCACACCGGAGACGATGTGGTTCACGTTGAACGTGATGGTGATGATCGCGTGGAGCAGACCGCCGATCGCACCACCGAGGAGACCGAAGAGGACACCCACCCAGGGGCCCCACTGGTATCCGGCCCAGGCGCCGAACCAGGTGCCGAGCACCATCATGCCTTCGAGACCGATGTTGACGACGCCCGCGCGCTCGGACCACAGACCGCCGAGACCGGCGAGACCGATCGGCACGGCGAGCTGGAGCGCGCCGGAGACCTGACCCACCGAGGTGAGGTCGTTGGCCCCGGAGACGGCACGGACGAAGGAGAAGAGCAGGAGACCGGCCGCGACGATCAGCATGATCCACGGCCAGGTGAGCTTGCGGCGTCCGCCGCCCTTGGGCGCGGCGCTCGGCTTGGTGGCGGTGACGGTGCTCATGCCGAGACCTCCTTGTCGGTCTTGATGGCGCCGCCGGCGGCGAGTTCCTCGCCGACCTTCTGCTGCTGGCGACGGAGGCCGTAACGGCGGACGAGCTCGTACGAGACGACGACCGCGATCACGATGATGCCCTGCATGATCTTGGTGATCTCCTTCGGGTACCCGTACACGTCGAGGTTGCTGGACGCCTTGTCCAGGAACGCGAAGAGCAGGGCCGCGAAGAAGATGCCGACCGGGTGGTTCCGGCCGAGCAGCGCGATGGTGATGGCGGTGAAGCCGACACCGACGGGGAAGTCGAGGCTGTACGTGTGCGACTCGCCGAGCAGCGTCGGCATGCCGGAGAGACCGGCCAGCGCGCCCGAGAGCAGCATCGCGGTGAGGACCATCTTCTTGGCGTCGACGCCGCTGGCCTGGGCGGCGGACTCGCTGGCGCCGGTGGCGCGCAGGTCGAAGCCGAACCGGGTGCGGTTGAGGACGAACCAGTAGACGACGCCCAGGGCGAGCGCGACGAAGGTGAAGCCGTAGATGACTCCGTTGCCCTCGCCCATGTCGATGCCCGGGAACCAGCCGGACTCGGAGATCTCACCGGTGGTGAGGTTGTTCGAGCCCTCGGGCTGGACGCCGAAGTTCTTCGGCAGGATCAGCCAGGCCACCAGCGAGGTCGCGATGGCGTTCAGCATGATCGTCGAGACGACCTCCGAGACACCGCGGGTGGTCTTCAGGATGCCGGCGATGCCGGCCCAGAAGGCGCCGGTGAGCATCGCGACGAGCACGATCACCAGGATGTGCAGCGGGCCGGGCAGCTCGATCGAGGCACCGACGAGGGCCGAGACCATCGCCGCGAGCCGGTACTGGCCGTCGACACCGATGTTGAACAGGTTCATCCGGAAGCCGATGGCCACGGCCAGGGCTGCCAGATAGTAGATCCCGGTCTGGTTGACGATCAGGACCTGGATGTCGGCGAAGCCGGCGTTGTCGATCATCAGCCGGATCGGCTCGATCGGGTCGAGGCCCGTCGCGAGCAGCACCAGCACGGTGAGCACGAACGAGGTGACCAGGGCGAGCACGGGTCCCGCCGCGCCCAGGATCAGCTTGTCCTTGTCGAACTTCATCATCGGGCGTCACCGTCTTCGGGCTGCTCTGCGTCGCCTTCGAGCTGGCCGCTGGCCGCGCCGGTCATGGCGGAGCCGAGCTGCTCGGGCGTGATGGTGGCGGGGTCGGCGTCCGCGACGAGCTTGCCGCGGTACATGACCCGGAGGGTGTCGGAGAGGCCGATCAGCTCGTCGAGGTCGGCGGAGATCAGCAGCACCGCCAGACCGTCGCGGCGGGCGTCCCGGATCGCGTCCCAGATCTGCGCCTGCGCGCCGACGTCCACACCACGGGTGGGGTGGGCGGCGATCAGGAACTTGGGCGCGTGGCTCATCTCGCGGCCGACGATCAGCTTCTGCTGGTTGCCGCCGGAGAGGGAGGCCGCGGTGACGTCGATGCCGGGGGTGCGCACGTCGTACTCGCGCACGATCCGCTCGGTGTCCTTGCGGGCGGCCTTCGGGTCGAGGATGCCGCGCTTGGAGTTGGGCGCCTCGGAGACGTGGCCGAGGATGCGGTTCTCCCAGAGGGGGGACTCCAGGAGCAGGCCGTGGCGGTGCCGGTCCTCGGGGATGTAGCCGATGCCGCCCTCGCGGCGCTTGCGCACGGAGACCTTGGAGATGTCCTGGCCGTCGAGGGAGATGACGCCCGCGTCGGGGCTGGACATGCCCATGAGGGCCTCGATGAGCTCGGTCTGACCGTTGCCCTCGACGCCGGCGATCCCGAGGATCTCGCCCTTGTGGATCGTGAGGGAGATGTCGTCGAGGAGCTTGCGGCCGCCCGCTGCCTCCTCGTGGACGGTCGCCGCGCTCGACGGGTCGGCCGGGGCGGCGGTGGTCAGCGGCGCGGCCGCGACTCCGCTCTCGCTCAGCGTCAGGTTCTCGACCGTGAGCATCGGGACCTCGGTGACCGTGGACTCGCGGGTCTCCGGGGAGGGCAGCTCGCTGCCGACCATCAGCTCGGCGAGCTGCTTGGTGGTGGCGGTCTTCGGGTCGGCGGTGCCGACCGTGGTGCCCCGGCGGATGACCGTGATGTCGTCCGCGACCTTCAGGACCTCGCCCAGCTTGTGCGAGATGAAGATGACGGTCAGGCCCTCGGCCTTGAGCTCGCGCAGGTTGTCGAAGAGCGCGTCGACCTCCTGCGGGACGAGCACGGCGGTCGGCTCGTCGAGGATGAGGATCTTGGCGCCGCGGTAGAGGACCTTGAGGATCTCCACGCGCTGCCGGTCGGCGACGCCGAGGTCCTCGACCAGGGCGTCCGGTCGGACCCCGAGGCCGTACGCGCCGGAGATCTCCAGGATCTTCTTCCGCGCCTTGGCGCCGATGCCGTAGAGCTTCTCGCCGCCGAGGACGACGTTCTCCAGGACGGTGAGGTTGTCGGCGAGCATGAAGTGCTGGTGCACCATGCCGATGCCGCGCGCGATGGCGTCACCGGGGCTGGAGAAGGTGACCTGCTCGCCGTCGACGGCGATGGTGCCCTCGTCCGGCTTCTGCATGCCGTAGAGGATCTTCATGAGGGTCGACTTGCCGGCTCCGTTCTCGCCGATGAGGGCGTGCACGGTGCCCTTGCGGACCGTGATGGCGATGTCCCTGTTGGCGACGACGCCGGGGAATCGCTTGGTGATGCCGTGCAGTTCTACGGCAGGGGGGCTGGACGCGTTGATGACGCACTCTCCTTGGCCGGAAGGAGTGGGAGCGGGGAGGGGCAGGGCGGGGCGAAGTTATCGTGCCAGGGAGACATCTACACGCGTAGCGCTGCCGAAAAATGAAAACCCGTACGGGAATGGGCCCGGGGCCCGGTGCGATGGCGGGTGCCACCGCTCCGGGCCCGCGGGCTCAGGTCATGACCTGCTGGTCCTTACGGAGCGGTCTTGACCGTGATCTTGCCGTCGACGATGTCCTTCTTCGCCTTCTCCACGGCGGCGGTGACATCGGTCATCTTCTTGTACGCCGGGTTGGAGTCGGCCAGGCCGACGCCGTCCGTGGCGAGGCCGTAACGGATCTCGCCGCTCTGCGGCTTGCCGTCCTTGACCGACTTGATCACGTTGAAGACGGAGTCCGAGACATCCTTGGTGACCGAGGTCAGGATGTGCTCCTTGTAGGAGGCGAGACCCGCCTGGTTGTACTGGTCGGAGTCGACACCGATCGCCCACTTGCCGGCGGTCGCGGCGGCCTCGATCGAGCCGGAACCGGCCAGACCGGCGGCGGCGTAGATCACGTCGGCGCCCTTGTCGAGCTGGCCCTGCGCGGCGGCCTTGCCGAGGTCGGGCTTCGAGAAGCCGTCGAAGTTCGGCGGCTGGGTCAGGTACTGGACGAGCACCTTCGCCTTGGGGTTGGTGTCCTTGACGCCCTGCGCGAAGCCGGCCTCGAACTTCTTGATCAGCGGAACCTCGACACCGCCGATGAAGCCGACCGTGCCGGTCTTGGACGCCTTGGCGGCGGCGACGCCGGCCAGGTAGGAGCCCTGCTCCTCGTTGAAGACGAGGTTGGCGATGTTCGGGCCGGTCTTCGACGTGTCGTCGATGAGGCCGAAGGTGGTCTTCGGGTAGGCCTTGGCGACCTTCTCGATGGCCGGCGCGTAGGCGAAGCCGACACCGATGACCGGGTTGTTGCCGGCGCGGGCGAGAGCGGTGAGGCGCTGCACCTTGTCGGCGTCGCCCTCGCCCTCGGACGGCTCGGCCTCGGCACCCTTGACGCCGAGCTCGTCCTCGGCCTTCTTCAGGCCCGCGTAGGCGGCGTCGTTGAACGACTGGTCGCCGCGGCCACCGATGTCGTACGCGATGGCGGCCTTCGTCGCCTTCGAGTCCGAGCTCGGGCTGGAGCCGGAGTCCGTCGAAGACTTGCCACACGCGGTGGCGGAGAGGGCGAGCGCCGCGGAGGCGATGCCCACGGTCGTGATCCTGGTGATCCGGCGCAAGAGGAGGGTCCCTTCAAGACTGACCGAAAGCGCCTCTTCCGGCGCTGGTTTCGCGGCGATCGTAACGCGCGTAGATGTCAGTTAAAGACCCGTTCATGAGTCGTTATCGGATCGTCGCGAACCGGCCAGCCGAGGCGACCGGGGGCGTTCGGCCCGGTACCGCCGGTTATACCGCCGGGAAGGGGTGGCGGGACAGGGGGCGGGCGCGCGCCACGCCGGGCGCTGGGCCGAACGGGGGACAGCCCTCGGCCGGACGGACGAGGGGTCCGCCCGGCCGGGAATCGGCGCCGCCCGGCGGCGCGCGTCAGTGCTGCTGCGGCGCGGCGTCGAGCAGGGCGGCCGCCGTGAAGAGCTCCACCGCGGCCTCGATGCAGCGCTCGTCCACGTCGAAGTCACCGGCGTGCAGATCGCGGACCCGGGTGTCACCGGGGGTGCGGACCCCGAGGCGGGCCATCGCGCCGGGGACGTGCTCCAGGTACCAGGAGAAGTCCTCGCCGCCGAGGCTCTGCTCGGTGTCCTCGATCGCGTACGGTCCGCGGCGGGCGGTCATCGCGGCCTGGAGGAGGTCGGTGACGGCGGGGTCGTTGACGACCGGGGGGACGCCCCGGACGTAGGTGACGGTCGACTTGGCGCGGTGCAGGGTCGCGATCTCGTCGATGGCGGCGTGCACCAGGTCGGGCGCCTCCCGCCAGGTGGGCAGGTCGAGGCAGCGGACGGTGCCGGAGAGCTCGGCGTGCTGCGGGATGACGTTGCAGGCGTGGCCGGCCTCGATACGGCCCCAGGTGACCGAGAGCCCGGAGCGGGCGTCGACGCGGCGGGCGAGGACGGCGGGGACGTCGGTGGCGACCCGGGCGGCGGCGGTGACGAGGTCGGTGGTGAGGTGCGGGCGGGCGGTGTGACCGCCCGGGCCGTCGAGGGTGACTTCGAGGCGGTCGCAGGCGGAGGTGATGGGGCCGGCGCGCAGCCCGATCTTCCCGGCGTCCACCCTGGGGTCGCAGTGGACGGCGATGATCCGTCCGACGCCGTCCAGCACGCCGGCCTCGACGGCGTCGGCGGCGCCGCCGGGGAGGACCTCCTCGGCGGGCTGGAAGACCAGCCGTACGGCGTTCGGGAGGAGGCCCTCCCGGTCGAGCTCGGCGAGGACGAGTCCGGCGCCGAGGACGGTGGTGGTGTGGACGTCGTGTCCGCAGGCGTGGGCGCGGTTGGCCACGGTGGAGCGGTAGGCGACGGTCTTGACGTCGGGGATGGGCAGCGCGTCGAGGTCGGCGCGGATCGCGAGCATGGGCCGGTCGCGGTCCGGGGTGCCGATGTCACAGATGAGTCCGGTGCCGCCCGGCAGGACCTTCGGCGCGAGGCCGGCCGCCTCCAGGCGGGCCTTGAGCGCGGCGGTCGTACGGAACTCCTGGTTCCCCAGCTCCGGGTGCATGTGCAAGTCCCTGCGGAAGGCGATCAGTTCGACGCGCAGGGGTTCGGACAGCGTTCCGGGCAGGGTGACGGAGCCTGGCTCACGGGACTTCAACTGGTTCACCCTTTGAAGGGTAGGCCTCCGGAGAGGTCAACTGCCCGTTGATCACCAAAAGTTCAGCCCGTTAGGGGAAAGAATCTCGGTTTGGCAGGCATGAAGGCCACTCCATGTGGGTACGCTCAGCCGAATTCGAGCCGGTCCGTCGGATTCGTCACCCTCGCGGTGAGCCGGTCCACCTCGTGGGCCGCCGTCCCCGCCACCCCGGACAGGAAACCCTGCGCACGCGGTGAGGCACTCGCCCGCAGCCACTCGGGCGCTATCTCGCACACCGCGACCTTCACCCCGGTCCCGGCGAGGGCCAGCGGCAGGGTGTGCACGACCGTGGACGGGAAGCTGACGACCGTACGGCCGATGGGACCGCGCCGGGCGATCAGCTCCAGCGGCAGCTCGGGCCGGACCACCTGGAGGCCCGTCTCGACCGCGATCCGGTGCAGCTTCTCCGCGCTCTCCCTGCGGTGCGCGAAGTAACGGGTGGCGCCGTGGGTCCGGGCGAGCTCGCCCACCACCCGGTCGTAATGGGCGGCGTCGACCACCCCCGTCTCGACCAGCGAGGTGCCGACCAGGTCCGCACCGCCCGTGAGCAGCGGCGGGCCGAAGCGGGACCGCGTCCAGGCGAAGGAGTTCCCGGTGACCGTGACGCCCTCGGGGGCCTCCACGGGCAGCGAGGTGAAGATCTCGACCGTACGGCCCCGGGCCGGGGCGAGGCGCCGCTTGGCCAGGGAGGTCACCGGGGCGAGGACCAGCTCGCGCGGGCCCAGACTGCCCTTGCGGTGCCAGCGCACCAGACGCTCGCCCCGGCCGAGCTGCGCGGCGAACTCCATCGTCGCGGTGCCGTCGTCGACGACGGTGAGGTGCCGGGGGCCGAAGAGGGTCAGGAGCAGCTGGACGTACCGGGAGAACGGGTCACCGATGATCACCCGCTCCGCCGAGCGCAGCGGCCCGGCGAGCTCCCGCAGGGTGCGGACGAGCGCGCCCCGGCCGCCCCGGGCCTCCTGCCAGCGGACGGCGAAGCCCTCGTCGCGGGCCAGCTGGGCCATCCGGCGCAACTGGCCGCGCGACATGGGGTCGGTCGGCGAGAGGACGACGACCGTGAGGCCGGATGCGGCGGGTGCCGCACCCGGTATGGCGTCCGTCGAGGGCAGCGCCCTCGCGGACGCAGCGGCGCCCGCGGGGCCGGCCGTGCCCGGGGGCACGGCGGAGGGCGCTTCCGGGGCCGTCGCCCGGGTGTGCGCCCATTCCAGGACGTTGAGGAGCTGGACCGGGCTCTCGACGAACGCCAGCTGCCCGGTCATGCGGCGACGAGCCCCTGGACCCGGCGGAGCTTCTTCATCGGGCCGAGCTCCGACTCGTAGACCTTCTTGACGCCGTCGCCGAGGGCGGCCTCGATGGTGCGGATGTCGCGGACCAGGCGCTGCAGGCCCTGGGGCTCGACGGAGGCGGCCTGGTCGGAGCCCCACATGGCGCGGTCGAGGGTGATGTGGCGCTCGACGAAGGTGGCGCCGAGGGCGACGGCGGCCAGCGTGGTCTGGAGGCCGGTCTCGTGGCCGGAGTAGCCGATCGGGACGTTCGGGAACTCCTCCTGGAGCGTCTGGATGACGCGCAGGTTGAGCTCCTCGGCCTTGGCCGGGTAGGTCGAGGTGGCGTGGCAGAGCAGGATGTTCGCGCTGCCGAGGACCTCGACGGCGTGACGGATCTGCGCCGGCGTCGACATGCCGGTGGAGAGGATGACCGTACGGCCGGTGGCGCGCAGCGAGCGGAGCAGCTCGTCGTCGGTGAGGGAGGCCGAGGCGACCTTGTGGGCCGGGACGTCGAACTTCTCCAGGAAGGCGACGGCCTCGGTGTCCCACGGGGAGGCGAACCAGTCGATGCCGCGCTTCTTGCAGTGCTCGTCGATGGCGCGGTACTGGGTCTCGTCGAACTCGACGCGGTGGCGGTAGTCGATGTACGTCATCCGGCCCCAGGGGGTGTCCCGCTCGATGTCCCACTGGTCGCGCGGGGTGCAGATCTCGGGCGTGCGCTTCTGGAACTTGACGGCGTCGCAGCCGGCCTCGGCGGCCACGTCGATGAGGGCGAAGGCGTTGTCGAGGTCGCCGTTGTGGTTGATGCCGATCTCGCCGGTGATGTAGACGGAGTGGCCCGGGCCTGCGGTCTTGTCGCCGAGGGTGCGGATACGGGTGTTCATGGTGCCGGTCCTTAGGAGTTGGGGGTGTCGAGCTCGGGTCCGAGGAGCCAGGCGGCGATCTCGCGGATCGCCCCCGAACCACCCGGGGTGACGGTGACCGCGCGGGCCGCGGCCCGTACGGAGTCGTGGGCGCTGCTCACCGCGACGGGCCAGCCGACGAGGTGGAAGCAGGGCAGGTCGTTGACGTCGTTTCCGGCGTAGAGCACGCGCTGCGGGTCGATGCCCTCGGCCTCGCACCACTCCTTGAGGGCCCGGTCCTTGCGGTCGATGCCGTGCAGGACGGGGATCTTGAGCTTGCGGGCGCGGGCGGCGACGACGGCGTTCTGCTCGGTGGAGAGGATGAGGACCGGGAGTCCGGCGCGGCGCAGGGCCGCGATGCCGAGACCGTCGCCGCGGTGCGCGGAGACGAACTCCCGTCCCTCGGAGTCCAGGTGGACCCGGTCGTCGGTCTGGGTGCCGTCGAAGTCGAGGACGACGGCGTCGACGTCGGCGAAGCCGGGGGTGGCCGGGGTGTCGAGGAGCGGCGCGAGCGCGCGGGCGCGGGCCAGGTCGTGCGGGTCGTCGATCTCCAGGACCCGGGCGGGGTCGGTGACGACGAGCGAGGTGCGGCCGAAGAAGCGGTGCTCGTGGGTACGGAAGCCGGCCGCGTCCATGGCGTAGACGGCGCCGGTCTCCAGGTACTCGGGCTCCCGGTCCTGGCGGCGGGGGCGGTGGGCCTTGTCGTGGTTGACGCCCTCGGCGCCCGTCCCCGTCTCGCGCCAGAGGAAGCCGTGCGACGGGGCGGCCGTGAAGGCGGTGTCCGCGGCGCCGGAGGTGATCCGCCCGGCGGTCTCGGCGATCTCGGCGGAGGTGAGGAAGGGGCTCGTGCACTGGACGAGGAGGACCACGTCGGCCGGGCGGCCGTGGGAGGCCTCGAAGGCGTCCATGGCGTGCAGGACGGCCGCCTCGCTGGTGGCGGTGTCGCCCGCGATCACGGCGGGGCGCCGCACGGCCTCGGCGCCGGCGGTGCGGGCGGCCGCGGCGATGGCCTCGTCGTCGGTGGACACCACGACGTGGGTGACCGGGCGGGCACCGAGGCAGGCGTGGACGGCGCGGGCCACCAGGGGGACTCCGGCCACCGGGGCGAGGTTCTTGGCGGGGACGCCCTTGGAGCCGCCCCTCGCGGGGATCACGGCGAGCACGGTGGCGGGCTCCGTGGCCGGGTTCTCGGCCGGCGTGGCGGTGGCGGTCATCAGAGTTCTCCCAGGCGGCGGATGACGGGCGCGACGCGTTGCACGCCATGGCGGTACGAGGCCCGCGCGGCCTCCCGGACGACACGGCGGAGCCCGCTCTCGCGGGGCTCCGGCGCGGTGACGTCCAGGCGGTGGCGGGCGAGGATCCCGGGCAGGTAGCCGGGGGCCGTCTCCGCGGTGTAGTAGGGGGCGATCGGGGGCAGCGCGGGGAGCGCCAGGAGTGCGGCGACCCGGTCCCGGGCCGTGTCGAAGGCGGCCTCGTACGGACTGTCGGAGGCGACGCCCTGCCGGGCGAGCCAGGTCTCGTCGGGCGTCGGGGCGAGCCCCTTGTCGAGCCGGTCGAAGGAGGCCAGCAGCCCCGAGCCGACGAAGTGGTGGTTGCCGAGTGCCTCGCGGACCCCGAGGTCGGTGAGGATCGCGGTGGGGATCCGCCGGTGGAGGGCTTCGAGGGCGGCCGTGGAGGAGACCGTGACCAGGAGGTCGGTGCGGTCGAGGACCTCGCCCATGTGCCCGTACACAAGACGGAAGTTGGCCGGCGGGTCGAGCTCGCGGACCAGCTTCTGGAACGGGAACTCCTCCAGGTGCGTGGTGTGTTCGCCCGGCTTGGAGCGGAGCTTGAGGAGCACCTCGCGGCCGGGGTGGAGGCGGGCGTGCTCGATGAGGCGCCGCAGCACGTAGGCGCGTTCGGCCCGGGTGGCCGGCACGGACGGCTGGGCCGCGAAGACCAGGGTGTCGCGGCCGGCCTCGGGACGGTGCGGGGCACCGCCCAGGAAGGGCAGCGCCGCCTCGACGACCGAGTCGGCTCCGGCGCCCACCCCCTCGTACACGGCGCGGAACCGCTCCGCGTCGTGGCGGGAGTTGGCGAGGACGATGTCGGCGCCGTGGCGCAGCAGCAGTCCGTCGGTCAGCTTCTCGTAGACGACGCCGACATAGCCGGTGACGATCACGGGGCGCCGTTCGAGGCCCAGGTCGGCGAGGCCCTGGAGGACCGCCCGGACGGTGCCGCCGACGAGGGCGAGCACGAGGACGTCGTATCCCTCGCCGCGCTTCTCCGCGTCCCGTACCGCGCGCAGGAACTCCGCCCCGGTCACCTCGCGCGGGGTGGTCGTGGACACCCCGGTCTCGGCGAGCTGGCGTTCGGTGGGCGTGGCCCGTCCGCGCAGGACGAATCCGGTGGGTTCGGCGGTCGCCGTGGTGATGCGGCGCGCCGTGAGGGCGCCCCATTTCCACCGGGTGTCGGAGTCGGCGAGTACGGCGACCCGTACCGCTTCTCTGGTACTTGCTGGCACGCCGAGGACGCTAGAAGGGCATTCCGCTTTCCGGCCCAACTGGGCCACAACAAACGGTGAACAGAGCCTCTCCGCCTGCTGAAGCGGGGCGCGAAACGGGCGTACGGGAGCCGATTTCCCTCTCGGGTAAAGGCGGTTAATCGGCCCGCCGCTTGGTGTTCACCGAAGGGTTGCCCACCGGTCGGTGGGAATGCCGGGGCGGCGCCTAGCGTCGGCCGGGTGGTCAAGCTCTCCGTCGTCGTGCCGTTCTTCAACGTGCAGACATACGCCCCCGACACCCTCACGAGCCTGCGGGCCAACGCCCGCGAGGACTTCGAGTTCCTGCTTGTCGACGACTGCTCGTCGGACGGGACCCCGGAGCTCCTCGAACGGGCCGCGCGCGAGA
The DNA here is from genome assembly GCF_044331325.1 of Streptomyces sp. NPDC017246. Classification (NCBI taxonomy): domain Bacteria; kingdom Bacillati; phylum Actinomycetota; class Actinomycetes; order Kitasatosporales; family Streptomycetaceae; genus Streptomyces; species Streptomyces sp. NPDC017246. The sequence goes on from NZ_JBIRMW010000016.1 coordinate 43,804, forward strand.
TCCCGGGTGCCGTCCTCATCAGGCACGAGCACAACGAGGGCCTCGCCACGGCCCGGAACACCGGCCTCGACGCCGCCCGCGGCGAGTACCTCACCTTCCTCGACGGGGACGACTGGCTCGCCCCCGGCTACTACTCCCGCCTGGTCGCCGCCGCCGAGGACCTCGGCTGCGACTTCCTCCGCACCGACCACGTCTCCGTCACCGGCAGGAACCGCGCCGTCCGCCGCGCGCCGGTCCCCCCGCGCGGCGAGGTGCTGAACCCGCGCGAGGCGATCCTGCCGGCGCACCGGACGACCTCGGTCGACTACCCGTACGCCTGGGCGGGGATCTACCACCGCCGGCTCCTGGACCGCGGCCTGCTGCACTTCCCGCACGGGCTGCGGACGGCCGAGGACCGGCCGTGGATCTGGAAACTGCACCGCGAGGCGAAATCGTTCGCCGCGATCGGTGAACTCGGAGTCTTCTACCGGCGCGGAGTGGCGACCTCACTCACCCAGATCGGCGATGTACGGCAATTGGATTTCATCCGCGCATTCGACCTGGTGATCGAGGAAACGGCGAAGGACGCGGACGCGGATCTTCTTCTTCCGAAGGCCGTCCGCACCTATTGCGCGGTGATTTCCCATCACATCGGTTCGATGGACCGATTCGAACCCGAGGTGGCCCGCCGGCTGAAGGCGATGAGCGCGGGCGCGCTGCGGCGGATGCCGCAGGACGTCCTCGACGAGGCCCTCGCGGCGATGGGCGGGGACCGGGCGACGATGCTCCGCAAGCTCCGGCGACGCCGTCCGGCGCCTCCGCCGACCCCGGGCGCGGGTCCGGGCGCGGGTCCGGGCGCGGGTCCGGGCGCCGGGGCCGGCCGCGGCGCCGCGGAGGTGGCCGCGTGAGCTCCCGCCGCACCACCCAGATCTTCTGCGCCTCCACCCTGTACGGGGCGGTGACGCTCGCCGCCGCCCTGGACAGCGGCGCCTTCGGCCCCGCCGACCGCCGGATCCTCCTCGTCACCAACAACGCGGCCGTGCCGGAGACCACCCCGCCCCTGGACGAGGCGGAGGGCTTCGCACGGCTCCGCGGCCGCTTCGACTCCGTCCTGTCGTGGAACGAGACGATCTCCCCGCTCCACCCGGGCGGCTGGACCCCCCGGCCGAGCGACCTGCCGCTCCTCCAGCGCCATCTGCGCACGCTCTGGGACCTCGGCGACGACCGTGTCGAACTCGCCCTGGAGTCGCTCCAGGTGACGCCCGCGCTCGCGATCGCCCAGCTGCTGCCCGACGCGCCGATCACCGTGTACGCGGACGGTCTGATGAGCTACGGGCCGACCCGGAACAAGATCGACCCGCTGATCGGCGGACGCGTCGGCCGGCTGCTCCACCTGGACCTCGTCCCCGGGCTCGCGCCGCTGCTGCTCGCCGAGTTCGGCGCGGCGGCGCAGGCCGTGCCGACGGAGGCGTTCACGAAGTGCGTCGACGAGCTGGCCGGGCCCGCCGCCGCGGCCGGCGCGGACGACGGGCCCGCGCTGCTCCTCGGCCAGTACCTGGCGGCGCTCGACCTGCTGACCACCGCCGAGGAGGAGGAACTGCATCTGCGGATGGTCCGGGGCGCGGTCGCCCGGGGCCACCGGCGGCTCGTCTTCAAGCCGCACCCGACGGCACCCGACGCCTGGTCGAAGGCGCTGGTGCGCGCGGCGGAGGCGCTCGGCGCCGAGCTGACCGTCGAGGACCGCCCGGTGCTCGCCGAGGTGCTCTACCGCGAGCTGCGGCCCGCTCTCGTCGTCGGCTGCTTCTCCACGGCGCTGCTCACGGCGCGGACCTTCTACGGGCTGCCGGTCGCCCGGGTCGGGACACGTGCCCTGCTGGAACGGCTCACCCCGTTCCAGAACAGCAACCGCATCCCCCTCACGGTCGTCGACGCGGTCCTGCCGCCCCTTGAGGACGGCGCGGAGGACGGCTCGGAGGACGGCGCGGAGGCCGGTGCGGGGGCCGGCGGGCAGGACGGTGGCACGGTCGGTACGGCGGAGCTGAACGACCTGGTCGCGGCGGTCGGCTTCGCGATGCAGCCGAAGATCCGGCCGGAGCTGCGGGAGGCGGCCGTACGGCATCTGTCGGGCCCGCTCGCCGAGCGCACCCGGCACCACTTCACCCGCCGCCGCCTCACCGTCCTGAGCCTGCCCGGAGGCCTGCCGCTCCCCCGGCACCCGGGCGTGCGCCGTCTCGCGCGGCGCGCGCTGCGGCTGCGCAGGGTGCTGAAGAGGTAGCGGCGCCCGGGCCTCGGCGGGAACGCGCCGGGCCCGGGTCCCGGGCGGGGGTCCCGGGCCGAGGCGTTCCCGCCGGGCGAGCGCCCGTGCCGGAGCCCGGGCGCGGACGACCCGCGCCCGGGCTCAGGCGCGGACGATGGCCTCCTGGATCTCGGTGACCCACTGCGAGCGGTCCTCCGGGCACTCCAGGTAGAGCTCGCGCGCGTACCGCCGCGACACGTAGCCGTTGGCCTCGATCCAGTGGGCCAGGGTCTGCGCGGTCGGCAGGATGGTGTCCATGGAGCCCCGGTGGACGACGGTCGCCGCCTCCTCGATGCCGGGCAGCACGTGCACCTCGACACCCTCCACGGCCGTCCCCTCCGGGACGGTCATGCCCGCGTGCACGCGGACCGAGCCGTCCCCCTCGCCCGCGTCCTCGTAGTACGCGATCCCCGGGCCGAACCCGGTGAGCCCCGCGGCCTCCAGGCGCCCGCACAGCTCGTCGTACAGCGGCCCGATGACCGGGCTGATGTCGTGCGGGCCGAAGCTCGCGGCGACCGCGCTCAGCTCGGCGATCCGGACGGCGGGGATCTTCTTGACGACGACGTCCTGAGTGGACATGCGTCCCTCGCTCTCGATGGCTCGGAGCCGCGCGCCGACCTGGGCGAGCCGTGCCCGCGCCTCCGCCAGGGCCGCTTCCAGCTCGGCCTGGCGCAGACGCAGCATGCCCCGCAGCTCGTCCGCGTCGAACTTCTCGTCGAGGATCGCCCCCACCTGTTCGAGGGTGAAGCCGAGGTCCTTGAGCGCGATGACACGGTTGAGCAGGGCGAGCTGGTCCGCGGTGTAGAAGCGGTAGCCCGTGTGCGGGTCGACCCGGGCCGGGCGCAGCAGTCCGATGGCGTCGTAATGGCGCAGCATCCGGACCGACACCCGCCCGTGCCGGGCGAAGTCTCCGATGGTGAACATGACGACTCCTACGACACGGCCTCACACGGTGTCAGGGTCAAGCGGCGCTGCTGAGGGAGAGCTTCGCAGCGAAGCCGAGGAAGAGGGCGCCGGCGGCGGAGGTGGCTCCCGCCGAGAGGCGCCTGCGGCGCCGGAACGTGGCGGCGAGGCGGGTGCCGCCGAATATCAGCATCGTGAGGTAGAGGAAGCTGCCGATCTCGAGGAGCGTGCCGAGCACCAGGAAGGAGAGGGCCGGGTAGGCGTACGAGGGGTCCACGAACTGCACGAAGAACGAGATGAGGAAGAGGATCGCCTTCGGGTTGAACAGGCTGATGACGAGCGCCCTGCGGTACGGGTTCTCCCCCGGCGCCGCCTGGGCCCGCTCGGGTTCCTCGGCCGCCGTCTCCCCGCGGGAGCGCCACATCTCGCGGGCCGACCGCAGCATCCCGTAGGCCATCCAGGCCAGATAGCCCGCGCCCGCGTACTTCACGATCATGAAGAGCAGGGGGGTGGTCTGGAGCAGCGAGGCCGCGCCGAGCGCGGCCAGCGTCATCAGGACCGCGTCGCCGGTGAAGACGCCGGCGGCGGCCCGGTATCCGGTCCGGGTGCCCTTGCGGGCGGCGACGGACAGGACGTAGAGGGAGTTCGGCCCCGGCAGGAGGATGATGAGGACGAGGCCCACGAGATAGGTCGGAAGATCGGTGACACCCAGCATGAAGCGGAGTGTCGCATGTCAGTACGACACTCCGCCTGTGTGTTTCGTATCGCGGAAGATCAGAAGGCGTCGGTCGGGACGTAGGTGCCCCAGACCTCGCGCAGCGCGTCGCAGACCTCACCGACCGTGGCCCGTGCCTTGAGCGCGTCCTTCATCGGGTACAGGACGTTGTCCGTGCCCCCGGCCGCCTTCTTCAGCTCCACGAGCGCCGCGTCCACGGCCCGCTGGTCCCGCTCGGCCCGCAGCCTCGTGAGGCGTTCGGCCTGCTGGGCCTCGATCGCCGGGTCGACGCGGAGCGGCTCGTAGGGCTCCTCGACGTCGATCGTGTAGCGGTTGACGCCGACGACGACCCGCTCGCCGCTGTCGGTCTCCTGGGCGATCCGGTAGGCGGAGCGCTCGATCTCGCTCTTCTGGAAGCCGCGCTCGATCGCGTTGACCGCGCCGCCCATGTCCTCGACCCGGCCCATCAGCTCCAGGGCGGCGGCCTCGACGTCGTCGGTCATCCTCTCGACGACGTAGCTGCCGGCGAAGGGGTCGACGGTGGCGGTGACGTCCGTCTCGTAGGCGAGGACCTGCTGGGTGCGCAGGGCGAGGCGGGCGGACTTGTCCGTCGGCAGGGCGATGGCCTCGTCGAAGGAGTTGGTGTGCAGCGACTGCGTGCCGCCGAGGACGGCCGCGAGGCCCTGGACGGCGACGCGCACCAGGTTGACCTCGGGCTGCTGGGCGGTGAGCTGGACGCCCGCGGTCTGGGTGTGGAAGCGGAGCATCAGCGACTTGGGGTTCTTCGCGCCGAACTCCTCCTTCATGACCCGCGCCCAGATCCGGCGGGCGGCCCGGAACTTGGCGACCTCCTCCAGGATCGTCGTACGGGCCACGAAGAAGAAGGAGAGGCGGGGCGCGAAGTCGTCCACGTCCATGCCGGCGGCGACGGCGGTCCGCACGTACTCGATGCCGTCGGCGAGGGTGAACGCGATCTCCTGCGCGGGCGAGGCACCGGCCTCGGCCATGTGGTAGCCGGAGATCGAGATGGTGTTCCACTTGGGGATCTCGGCCCGGCAGTACTTGAAGATGTCCGCGATCAGCCGCAGCGAGGGCTTCGGCGGGAAGATGTACGTGCCCCGCGCGATGTACTCCTTCAGCACGTCGTTCTGGATCGTGCCGGTCAGCCGGTCGGCCGGGACGCCCTGCTCCTCGCCGACGAGCTGGTAGAGCAGGAGCAGCAGGGCGCCGGGGGCGTTGATGGTCATCGAGGTGGAGACCTTGTCCAGCGGGATGCCGTCGAACAGGATCCGCATGTCGTCGATCGAGTCGATCGCGACGCCGACCTTGCCGACCTCGCCGGAGGAGATCGGGGCGTCGGAGTCGTGGCCCATCTGCGTCGGCAGGTCGAAGGCGACGGAGAGGCCCATCGTGCCGTTGGCGATGAGCTGCTTGTAGCGGGCGTTGGACTCCACGGCGGTGCCGAAGCCAGCGTACTGGCGCATGGTCCAGGGCCGGCCGGTGTACATGGACGGGTACACACCACGGGTGAAGGGGTACGCACCCGGCTCGCCCAGCTTCTCGGCGGGGTCCCACCCGTCCAGGGCGTCCGGTCCGTAGACCGGCTCGACGGGCAGCCCCGACTCCGACTCGCGCGCCATTGGTTGTGCCTCCCGATACCTGTTGCTCAGCAGTACGGACCTTCGTCGCCCAGCGGTGAGGACCTCGTTACTCGGCGGTACCGACCCCTCGCGACGGACTGTAGCGGCGGGTGTCCGGAGGATGGAGAGCAGCACGCTGGGACCTTCCTCACAGCATGCGCGGATCGTGACCTTCGCGCGCAACCGCACACGCGCGGGAAGCATCCCTACGTACACACACACGTCTCGGGGGGGCAACAATGAAGCGGTCTTCTTCCGTCATACGCAGAGCGGTACTCGCAGCGGCCTCGGTGGCTCTCGCCGCCGGCTGTACGGCCCAGGCGGCCGGGGGCACGGGTACCTCCGCGAATCCGACGAAGGCGCCGTCGAGCGGCTCCTCCGCACCGGCCGCGACCGGTTCCCCCACCGATGCTCCGACCGAGGACGGCAAGGCACCGTCGCCCTCGGCCACGACGGCGGCGCCCAGCGAGACTTCCACCGGGGCGCCGAAGCCCGCGGCCCTGATGGGCGACGGGGACGAGAGCGAGCAGGTCCGCGAGCTGCAGGCCCGGCTGCGGCAGCTCGGCCACTTCGACCGGGCGCCCACCGGTTTCTACGGGACGATGACGGCCGGCTCGGTGAAGGCCTTCCAGCGGAAGCAGGGCCTGCCCCGGACGGGCTCGGTCGACGGGGCGACCTGGCAGCAGCTGCTCGGCGCGAGCCGGAAGCCGACCGCCGACGAGCTGAAGCCCTCCACCACCAACCAGTTGGACACCCCCGACGCCCGGTGCATGACCGGCCGGGTGCTGTGCGTCAGCAAGGAGAGCCGGACCCTCGCCTGGATGATCGACGGCAAGGTCGTCTCGGCCATGGACGTCCGCTTCGGCTCGGAGAACACCCCGACCCGGGAGGGCATCTTCACCGTCGAGCGCAAGGTCCGTCAGGACTGGTCGCGGCTCTACCACACGCCGATGCCGCTCTCGATGTACTTCAGCCGCGGCCAGGCGGTGCACTACTCGGCGGACTTCGCGGCCCGCGGCTACAACGGGGCCTCGCACGGCTGCGTCAACGTCCGGGACAAGGCCAAGCTCACGGCGCTCTTCGACCAGGTGAAGGTCGGCGACAAGGTCGTCGTCCACTGGTGATCCACCGGCGATCCGCCTGGCGCCCCGGAGGGGGACGACCGGGAGGAGAGAGGGCGCGGGTGGGACCGGGGGAACGTGTCCCACCCGCGCCGGGTGCGCGGAGCCGTAGGTACGGGGGGAACCCCGGCTCACTGCGCGGCCGATGACCAGTCGGCTCACTCAGTACTGCGCCGACGGGTCGAGAAGTGTTACACCGGGAGCGGAACGCGGGTGGTGACGGCGATCCCGAGGGGGAACGCGACCTCGGTGGAGAGCCGGGCGGCCGCGCGGACGGAGTCCACCGCCGAGGAGCGGGTCAGGTCGCGGCGGTCACTGTCGCCGGTGCCGGTGCCGGTGCGCGGGAAGTCCAGGTCGCCGTCGCTCCCGTCCCCGGGGAGACCGTCGCCCGTGGGGTCGCCGTCGGAGTCGCCTTCGGCCCCGCCCTTTCCGCTGTCCTTGTTCCCGTCCTGGGGTGCTCCCGTGGCGGTGCCGAGGATCCGGTCGCAGTAGCGGCGCAGGGTCTCGCCGTCGCGCAGGGTGCGGGTGAGCCCCTTGCGGGTCGTGGCGTCGAGCTTGCCCGCGCGGTACGCCTGGCAGGCCTTGACGGCCTTCTCCCGGAGGGTCGTAGCGCCCGGGTCGCCGCCCGTACCGTCGGGTTCCTTCTCCGGGCCGCCCGTGGACGTACCCGTGCCGGCCGTGCTCCTGCCCGGCGTCCGGGTGCCCGGCTCCGAGGTGCCCGTGCCGTTCCCGTCCGGACCGCCGGTGGGCGGGGCCGTGGTGCCGCCGCTCGCCGAGGGGGACACACCGGGCGTGCCGCCGGAGTCGCCGCCCGGTTCGGTCGGGGACGCCTCGGGCTCCTCGCGTATGCCGGACTCCTCCGAGACGAGCGGTGCGACGGTCTCCCCCGCCGTGACGGAGCTGGCGGGCGCGGGACCCACGATCGGCAGCACACCCGTTCCCGCGGCGACGGCGACCCCTCCGACGGTGACGGCGGCGACCGCGGCGGCGAGTCCGTACCGCACGGAGCGTCCCCAGCGGCGGCGCGGGGCGGCGCCGGCCGCGAGCCGCACCCGGCCGAGTTCGGCGTGTTCGGTGCGGCCGGCGGCGGTCGTCGTCACCGCGGCGGAGGCCCGCTCGGCGGTGGCCTTCCGGAAGGCGGCGAGCGCGGCGGCCTCGCCGGGCAGTTCGGTGCGCGCGGCCGGGACGACGGCGGGCGGACGGGCCGCGTCGAGGGCTCCGGCGAGTCGCTCGGCCTGGGAACGCGCGCGGTCGTCGGCGGCGTCGACCGGCTCGCCGCGGAGCAGCCGCTCCGCGGCCTCCTGGTCGAGCCACTGGTACCGCTCGTCGGCCATCACATGTCCTTCTGCGTACGCGGACGCGAATGCGTCACACCGCCGGGGGTCACGGACCCCGGCCCGCGCCCGCGTTGCGGAGGCACACCGTCCAGGGGGACGACGGCCTCGCCGGTGTCGTCGGGACCGGCCGTCCCGCCGTCGGCACCGAGGAGTTCGGCGAGCCTCTTGAGGCCGCGATGGGCGGCGGTGCGTACGGCGCCGGGGCGTTTGCCCAGGGTGTCGGCGGCGCTCTTGGCGTCCAGGCCGACGACGACGCGCAGGACGACGGCCTCGGCCTGGTCCTGGGGGAGCTGGGAGATCAGTTGCATGGTGTGGCCGGTGGCCAGCGCCTCCAGGGCTTCGCCCGCGGTGTCGGACGCGGCGGGCTTGTCGGTGAGTTCGGTCTCGTCGGCGCCGACGGCGGGGCGCCTGCCGCGCATCCGGACGTGGTCGAGGGCGCGGTTGCGGGCGATCCGGGCCGCCCAGCCGCGGAAGCGGTCCGCGTCGCCGTCGAAGCGGTCGAGGTCGCGGGCGATCTGGAGCCAGGCCTCCGAGGCGACGTCCTCCGCCTCGGTGTCACCGACCAGTGTGCGTATGTAGCCGAGCAACCGTGGATGCACGGCGCGATACACAGTACGGAACGCGTTCTCGTTCCCGTCCTGCGCAGCGAGCACCGCGGCCGTCAGCTCCGCGTCGTCCCCCAGCACTCCCCAAACCCTGTTCGTCGGTCGCGTCGTCGCTTCATCGCGGCTGGTCACCGCCGCCACGCTGCCTCGCGCACCTGCACGCTACGTCGTGTCGCGGCGCCGCGTCCACGCGATCCGGGGTCTTTGTACAACTTGCAACCTTCGGGCGCCGGTACGGGGCCGCCGCCGGCGGGGCCGCGGCGCGAGGGGGCGGTGCGAGGGGGCGGCGCGGTCACGGTGCGACAGGCCGCCCGGTCATGGCCCGAGGGGCCGCGCGGTGACACGTGAGGGGCCGCGCTGCCGCGGTGTGACAGAAACCGCACTCCCGGCGCTGAATGGAGTACGGAGCCGTGCTGCGGCTCCGTGGACGACGGCCGGGGTCTCTCCTGTGGGGGGTGGCGACCCCGGCCGTCTCCCTTTTCCGCCTCCTTCCTCCCTTTTCCCCTCCCGCCAGAGTGTCAACCAATGGTTGACAGTGGAGAGGTGTCAACCTAGGGTTGCCTCATGACGAATCCAGTCGGTCTGCACATCCCTGTCCGCCTCGACGAGCTCATCGAATCGATCAAGAAGGTCCACCCCGACGCCCTGGATCAGCTCTCGGGCGCGGTCATCGCGGCGGACCACCTCGGCGATGTCGCCGACCACCTCATCGGCCACTTCGTGGACCAGGCCCGCCGCTCCGGCGCCTCCTGGACCGACATCGGCCGCAGCATGGGCGTCACCCGCCAGGCGGCCCAGAAGCGGTTCGTGCCCAAGGACCCGGACGCGGAGAAGATGGACCCCAGCGCGGGCTTCGGCCGCTTCACCCCCCGGGCGCGGAACGTGATCGTCTCCTCCCAGAACGAGGCCAAGGCCGCCGGGAACGACGAGATCGGCACCGCCCACCTGGCGCTCGGCCTGCTCGCCGAGCCCGAGGGGCTCGCCGTGCGCTGGATCGCCTCCCAGGGCGTGTCCGCGGAACAGGTCCGCGAGGCCCTCACGGCGACCCTGCCTGCGGCCGCCGCCGAGGTGCCGGCGCTCGTCCCGTACGACGCGGCGGCGAAGAAGGTCCTGGAGCTGACGTTCCGCGAGGCGCTGCGCCTCGGGCACAACTACGTCGGCACCGAACACGTCCTCCTCGCGCTCCTGGAGCACGAGGACGGTACGGGCGCACTGAGCGGCCTCGGCCTCGACAAGACCACGGCGGAGCGGCAGATCGCCGAGGCGATCGCCTCGGCGACGATCGAGGCACCGGCCGACGCGCAGAGCGGGCCGTCGGCCGGACCGTCGGCCGACGCGCCGGAGCAGGGGGCCTGAGCGACGGGCCTCAGGCGGTGCGGGCCCGGCGCGAGACGACCGCGCGCAGCACCCGGCCGCCCTCGACGGAGAGTTCACGGGCCCGGCGCAGACCGGTCGGGCCGTGGGCGACCGTTTCGAGGACGGCCTGCTGCCGGCGGAGCTCCCCGGCGAGCAGCGGGCCCGCGCCGTCCGCGTCCCCGGCCCGGCAGCGCTCGACGAGTCCGTCGGGCACGTCGGCCGCGTCGTACCGGCCGTGCAGGGCGAGGGCGGTGCCGGAGCAGGCGCCGGCCCAGGCGCGCAGGGCCTCGGCAGTCCAGGCGGCCGGGGCCTCCGCCAGCATTGCGCGTACGGCCCGGGCCTCCTCGGTGCCGTCGGCGTCGTGCGTGACGTCCAGTTCGACGCGGGCCTTGGCGACGGCCTCGCTCCAGGCCGCGCCGTCGCCGCGCGCGACGGCCGCCCACACGGGGCGCAGGACGTCGCCCCGGTCGCCGGCGAGCAGCGGGAGGCAGCGGTCGAGGCAGGCGAGACCGGCCGCGGCCAGACCTCGCTCGTCGGCCCCGTCGATCAGTTCCAGCAGGTTCCGGCCGGTCGCCGATGCCATGGACGCCTCCTTGCCACCCGATGCGGACTCACTACGTCCACTACTGCGCCGAGGGGCGCTATTTCGTCACCGTGCGGCCGGAATCATGCCAGTGGCCTTGGCGTGCTGCATAGAGGTGAGACGCCGCACGAAGAGGATCGCGAGGACGGCGGCGACGAGGTCGACGACGCTCCACGCCATGAGCAGTCCGGCGCCCGCCTCGAACTCATCGGCCCGGTCGGCGTCGTCGTACACGGCGCCCGCGAACTCGCCGAGGAACACGGAGGCGACCCAGAACGCCCACCACCAGTTGAGCAGGGCGGTCGACTCCCCCTTGCCGTCGCCGTACGGGTCCCGCCGGCTCGCCCGCCAGGTGCCGGCCGCCACGCTCCGCGGCCACCAGAGGTTGGCGACCGGCACGAACCAGGCGCCGATGGCCCAGCCGGGGCCGCCGCGGTGAAGGTCGGGCGCGAAGACCCCGGCGTTCCGCCTGACCCGGAAGAACCAGACGATGAAGACGACCATGGTCGGCAGCAGCACCACCGACTGGACCCACGAGGCGGTGTCGACGCCCGGGTGCGAGAACCCGGCCGCGTCCGTGCCGTCGGCCATCAGGAGCCGCACCCGGAACGACGAGAGGAACAGGAACACGTCCACCAGGGCCGTCGACCCGAGCAGCGCCACCACGGCGTACGACAGACCAACAGGATTGCGGAGCATGACGGTGCGGACCCCCCGAGGACGAGCGGCGCCCCTCCCCGAGGCGCCGGGGCGACCGCTCGGCCGCCGCGCCGGGGACCGTACGCGATCCGGCGGCACCACGTCCACAGAGAAACCGCAGGTCAGCCGCGCACCTTTACCGCCAGCGCCCTGAACTGCTCCCAGGTCGGCGTCGGTGTCCGCGCGTCCCACAGCTTCTGCGCCGTCGCCGTCAGCGGCATCCGGATCCCGTCCGCCACCTGCGCCTGCGTCTGCGCGCGCGACAGGTCGCACCAGACCGCGAACCGGCCGCCCAGGATCTGCGGGGCGTACCGCGCCGGCACCGGCGTCGTGCCGCGCAGGACCAGCGGCGTCCACTGCTCGTAGATCCGGCGGCCGGTGGGGTACGTGAACTGGTTCGGCTCGCCGAGGACGTAGTAGAGGAACTCGTCGTTGAGGTTCACGACCTTGCGGCCCTCCGCCAGGTACTCCGCGGGCGGGCGGGCGCCGATCTCCTTGCCCGTCCAGTACTCGACCTCGATGCGCCGGTCGGCGTTGACGACCCCGCCGCGGAAGAAGCCGTCGTTCCAGGCCTTGGCCGTCTTCCCGGCCGCGCGTACGACGGCGGCGCGGTCGTTCAGCCAGCCCTCCGCCAGGTCCTGGACGCCCGCCTGGGGCCCGTACTTCTGCCGGGCCGCCGCGGCGAGCTGCGGGTAGGAGGCGGCCGGGCTGCGGACGGTCAGCGCCTGGTACTCGTCGGCGCCGACGTGGAACCAGCCACCGGGGAAGAGGGCGGAGTACTCGCGCAGCAGCTCGTCCACGATCCGCGCCGAGGCCGGCTTGGAGATGTCGATGGCACCCTGCCGCGGGGTCCCCTGGACGTTGCGCAGCTGGAGATCCGGGTGGGCGCGCAGGACGGCGCCGAGGTGTCCGGGCGAGTCGATCTCGGGGACGACGGTGATGTGCAGGGTCTGGGCGAGGGCGAGGATCCGGCGCACCTCGGCCTTGCTGAGGTGCTGGGCGGAGACGATCTCGGGGTGGCTGTCCGAGGCGATCCGGAAGCCCTGGTCGTCGGAGAAGTGCAGACCGAACTGGTTGAGCTTGAGGTCGGCCATCTCGCGGAGCCGGGCCTCGATCCAGTCCACGGTGAAGAACTTGCGGGCGATGTCGACGTTCAGTCCGCGCTGGGGCTTCGCGGGCGCGTCGGTGACGACGCCCTCGGGCATCGCGCCGGAGCCCTTCACCGACTGCTTGAGGGTGCGGGTGCCGTAGAAGACGCCGGCCTCGTCGGGGCCGCTGATCCGGACCCGGTCGTCGCGGACGGTCAGGGTGTACGACTCGGGGGCGCCGGTCCCGCCCAGGGCCAGCTCGACGTCCCCGGGTCCGGCGGCGGCGGCGCCGCGGTACGGGATGCCGAGTTCCCCGGCGAGGAGTCTGCCCTCGTCGGCGAGGCCCGCGCTGTTCGCGGCGACGACGACTCCGCCGGTGGGCGCGGGCTTCCAGCCGGGGCCGCGGGCGGCCTCGTGGCCGCGCACGGCGGGGATGGTCCGGGGTGCGGTGGAGAGCGGGTAGGTCCGGGTCGGGGTGGGTGTCGGGCTGGGCGGCGCGCTGGTGGGCACGGCGCTCGCGGACGTCCCGGAGGAGGAGGGCGGGGCCGACCCGGACGGAGAGCCGTTCGAGCAGGCCGCCACGGTGACCAGTGCCACCGCGGTCGCCAGAAGAGCGGAGCCCCGGCGGGGCCCCCGTATGGAGTACCGCATCATTCGGAATCCTCCCGTACGTCGGCCGGTCCGGCCAATCGGGGGACGGGCCGGGGGACGGGCCGGGGCGAAAGGGAAGGCCGACCGGAATCCGATCGTCCATCACATGTTCCGAAACTCTCCCTTCCGGGTGAAATTCGCGCATCCGTCGGACACTTCCCTCGTCCCGTCGATAACGTTGTGTCACACCCACCCCATCGCGCCCGTCCCCGCGCGCGACAGCCCCACCCGTCCCGGAGTACCGGAGCCCACGCTGACCAGCGACACTCATGTCCCCTGCCGCAAGCCGGGCTCCACGGACACGCCTGCCATACCGGCCCAGAACCAGGGCCCCTCCGTCCGCGGGCTCGCGGGCTTCAACGCCGCCTCGCCCGCCGAGGCCGAGGCCCTGCTCCTCTCCTGCTGCCACAGCCACCGCTGGGCCGAACGGGTGGCCGCGCACCGCCCGTACCCGACCGTGGAGGCCCTGCTCGCCGCCGCCGACGAGGCCGGGTACGACCTGTCCCGCGCCGATCTCGACGGCGCCCTGGCCGCCGAGTCCTCGGCCCTGCCGCACCCCGACGCGCCGCCGGCGGCGCGGACCGCGCTGCGGGCCGCCCACGCCGCGTACGAGAGCAGCTTCGGACACGCGTTCGTGATCAGCCTCGACGGAGTAAGCCCCGGGGAGCGGCTGGACCAGGTTTTGGCAGGCATCCGGTCACGTCTCGGCAACGAAGCGGAGGAGGAGCGGGTGATCGCCGCCGACGAACTGAGGCGGCTCGCGCGCGCCCGGCTCGCGTTCCGGCTCGCCGAGACGCTCACACCCCGACACTCCGCACCGTGATTCCGTCCGGAATGCGGCGATTCCGGTCTGTGTCATAGGCCGTCCGTGCCTGTTTGATCACACCTATGGACCCCGCGCAAACGAACCGACAAGTCGTCGCTACGATGACCGGGGCCGGTGGACCGTACCCGGCCGGGTCAGACCGACACTGAAGCCGGCCGACCCCGATCCCCGCTCCCGGAGGGTTTTTCCGTGCCGGCTGGAACGCTGTACCGCGGCCGGGAAGGAATGTGGAGCTGGGTGGCTCATCGAGTCACCGGCGTCCTCATCTTCTTCTTCCTGTTCGTACACGTGCTGGACACCGCTCTCGTCCGCGTCTCTCCCGAGGCGTACGACGAGGTCGTCGCGACCTACAAGACGCCGATCGTCGCTCTCCTCGAGTACGGCCTCGTCGCTGCCATCCTCTTCCACGCGCTGAACGGTCTCCGTGTCATCGCCGTGGACTTCTGGTCCAAGGGCCCGCGCTACCAGAAGCAGATGCTCTGGACCGTCGTGGGCATCTGGGTCGTCCTGATGGCGGGCTCGCTGTACCCCGTCCTCGGCCATGCCGCACGTGAACTGTTCGGGAGCTGACGCCAGACATGTCTGCTGACACCACCTCCGCCGCGATCGGCCCCGTCGAGGGCGGCGCCCAGTACGACGTGGACAACCCCGCGCCGTACATCGAGGCCCCCCGCAAGCGCACGGGCAAGACCCCGCGCGCGACCCGCGGCAACTTCGAGATGGCCGCCTGGCTCTTCATGCGCCTCTCCGGCGTGGTCCTCGTGGTCCTGGTCCTCGGCCACCTGCTGATCCAGCTCTTCCTGGACGGCGGCGTCTCCAAGATCGGCTTCGCCTTCGTGGCCGGCCGCTGGGCGTCCCCGTTCTGGCAGGTCTGGGACCTGCTGATGCTCTGGCTCGCCATGCTGCACGGCGCCAACGGCCTCCGTACCGTCATCAACGACTACGCGGAGCGGGCCAACACGCGCCTGTGGCTCAAGGGCCTGCTGTACACCGCCACGGTGTTCACCATCCTTCTGGGCACGCTGGTGATCTTCACCTTCGACCCGAACATCCGCTAGGCACGGGGCTGAGGTAATCCACGTCATGAAGATCCACAAGTACGACACCGTCATCGTCGGCGCCGGTGGCGCCGGCATGCGCGCCGCCATCGAGTCGACGAAGCGCAGCCGCACCGCCGTGCTGACGAAGCTCTACCCCACCCGCTCCCACACGGGCGCCGCGCAGGGCGGCATGGCCGCCGCGCTGGCGAACGTGGAGGAGGACAACTGGGAGTGGCACACCTTCGACACGGTCAAGGGCGGTGACTACCTGGTCGACCAGGACGCCGCCGAGATCCTGGCGAAGGAGGCCATCGACGCCGTCCTCGACCTGGAGAAGATGGGCCTGCCGTTCAACCGGACCCCGAACGGCACCATCGACCAGCGCCGCTTCGGCGGTCACTCCCGCAACCACGGCGAGGCCCCGGTCCGCCGGTCCTGCTACGCCGCGGACCGCACCGGCCACATGATCCTCCAGACGCTGTACCAGAACTGCGTCAAGGAGGGTGTGGAGTTCTTCAACGAGTTCTACGTCCTGGACCAGCTCATCGTCGAGGTCGACGGTGTGAAGCACTCCGCGGGCGTCGTCGCCTACGAGCTGGCCACCGGCGAGATCCACATCTTCCAGGCCAAGGCCGTGATCTACGCGTCCGGCGGCACCGGCAAGTTCTTCAAGGTGACCTCCAACGCGCACACCCTGACCGGTGACGGCCAGGCCGCCTGCTACCGCCGCGGCCTGCCCCTGGAGGACATGGAGTTCTTCCAGTTCCACCCGACGGGCATCTGGCGCATGGGCATCCTGCTGACGGAGGGCGCCCGCGGTGAGGGCGGCATCCTCCGCAACAAGGACGGCGAGCGCTTCATGGAGAAGTACGCGCCGGTCATGAAGGACCTCGCGTCCCGTGACGTCGTCTCCCGCTCCATCTACACGGAGATCCGCGAGGGCCGCGGCTGCGGTCCCGAGGGCGACCACGTCTACCTGGACCTGACGCACCTCCCGCCGGAGCAGCTCGACGCCAAGCTCCCGGACATCACCGAGTTCGCCCGTACGTACCTCGGCATCGAGCCGTACACGGACCCGATCCCGATCCAGCCCACCGCGCACTACGCCATGGGCGGCATCCCGACCAACGTCGAGGGTGAGGTCCTCTCGGACAACACCACCGTCGTCCCGGGCCTGTACGCGGCCGGCGAGGTCGCCTGCGTGTCGGTGCACGGCGCCAACCGCCTCGGCACCAACTCGCTGCTCGACATCAACGTCTTCGGCAAGCGCTCCGGCATCGCCGCGGCCGAGTACTCCGCCAAGCACGACTACGTCGAGCTGCCGGAGAACCCGGAGGCGCTCGTCGTCTCGACGATCGAGAAGCTCCGCAACTCCACGGGCAGCGAGCGGGTGGCCGACATCCGCCGCGAGCTCCAGGAGACGATGGACGCCAACGTGATGGTGTTCCGTACGGAGCAGACCATCAAGACGGCCGTCGAGAAGATCGCCGAGCTGCGCGAGCGCTACGAGAACGTGTCCATCCAGGACAAGGGCAAGCGCTTCAACACGGACCTCCTGGAGGCCATCGAGCTGGGCAACCTGCTCGAACTGGCCGAGGTCATGGCCGTCTCGGCCCTGGCGCGCAAGGAGTCCCGCGGCGGTCACTACCGCGAGGACTACCCCAACCGCGACGACGTCAACTTCATGCGTCACACCATGGCGTACCGCGAGGTCGGCGAGGACGGCTCCGAGACCGTCCGTCTCGACTACAAGCCGGTCGTGACGACCCGCTACCAGCCGATGGAGCGTAAGTACTGATGGCTACCCCCGTACTGGACAAGGTCGAGGCGGAGTCCGCCGCCTCCCCGTACATCACGGTCACGATGCGGATCCGCCGCTTCAACCCCGAGATCTCGGACGCCTCGGTCTGGGAAGACTTCCAGATCGAGATCGACCCGAAGGAGCGCGTCCTCGACGCCCTCCACAAGATCAAGTGGGACGTCGACGGCACGCTGACCTTCCGCCGCTCGTGCGCGCACGGCATCTGCGGCTCGGACGCGATGCGGATCAACGGCAAGAACAGGCTCGCCTGCAAGACGCTGATCAAGGACCTCAACCCCGACAAGCCGATCACGGTCGAGGCCATCAAGGGCCTCACGGTGCTGAAGGACCTTGTCGTCGACATGGAGCCCTTCTTCCAGGCGTACCGGGACGTCATGCCGTTCCTGGTCACCAAGGGCAACGAGCCGACGCGCGAGCGCCTGCAGACCGCCGAGGACCGTGAGCGCTTCGACGACACCACCAAGTGCATCCTGTGCGCCGCGTGCACGTCGTCCTGCCCGGTCTTCTGGAACGACGGCCAGTACTTCGGTCCGGCCGCGATCGTCAACGCGCACCGCTTCATCTTCGACTCGCGTGACGAGGCGGGCGAGCAGCGCCTGGAGATCCTGAACGACAAGGACGGCGTGTGGCGTTGCCGCACCACGTTCAACTGCACGGACGCCTGCCCGCGTGGCATCGAGGTCACCAAGGCGATCCAGGAAGTGAAGCGTGCGCTGATCACGCGTCGCTTCTGACGGACGGTTCGGTGTCCCGGCCCGCTTCTGTACGCTGCGGCGTGCAGGAGCGGGCTTTTTCTTTTGTGGAGGACGGGGACTGATGAGCGAGCCGAACCCTTACAAGGCGGAGGACTACGAGTGGGGCCCGGGCCGGCAGCAGCCCGGTACGCCGGGGCAGCCGGCCTACGGCTACCCGCACACCCCGGCGTACCAGCCGACCCTGCCGGAAGGGGTGCCGGTTCCGCCGCAGCACCTGCCGGGGCCGCCTCAGGGCCCCATGGGCGCGGGCGCCCCGCTGCTCAGCCTGGGTGACATCACCGTGGTCGGCGACCAGATCATCACGCCGGCCGGGCCGATGCCCCTCAAGGGCGCCGTGTGGAACGCGATGGACATGTCGCGGACCGAGGAGAAGATGCCCACGGTCGCCGTCGTGCTGGCCGTCATCTTCTTCGTCTTCTGCCTGCTGGGCCTGCTGTTCCTGCTCATGAAGGAGAAGCAGACCACCGGCTTCATCCAGGTCACGGTGACCAGCGGCGGCAGGCACCACGCCACGATGATCCCGGCGCGGGGCCCGGACACCATCCACTGGGTGATGGGGCAGCTCAACTACGCGCGCTCGCTGAGCATGTGACCGTTCGCCGTACGGCGGTGGGTGCGTGCGTTCGTCCGAGGGACCCAGGGGCCGCCCCCGGGTCCCTCAGCCGTGCCAGTGGCGGGCCGGCTCCGCGGACTCCGCCTCGACCATGACGCGGCGCAGCAGGTCGTTGAGGAGGGTGCGCTCCTCGGGGGTGAGGACGCCGAGGAGGCGGTCCTCCTCGTGGCCGAGGACGTCCATCGCGCCGAGCCAGGTCTCGCGGCCGGCGGGGGTGAGTTCGACGACGACCCGGCGGCGGTCGGCGGTGGACTGGGTGCGGCGGACGAGTCCGCGCTTCTCCAGGGCGTCGAGGCGGCCGGAGACGGAGGCGGGCGCCAGGTCGAGGTCCTGGGCGAGTTCGGAGGGTGCGGCGCTGCCGCCCCGGCCCGCGATCTTGTGCAGGGTGTCGAACTCGTGGCGTTCCAGGTCGAAGTCGACGAGGGACTGCTCCCTGACCCGGCGCAGATGGACGGAGAGCTTCTTCATCCGGGTGACGGCGCCCTCGACGACGGGGTCGAGGCCGGGCAGCACGGGCTGCCAGCGGGCGACGTGCTCGTCGGTCCAGTCGCGCGGCTCGCTGGGAGTACGCGGTTCCTCGGGGTGCGCCATGGGGTGATCGTACGTCGGCGGACGGAGATCCTCCTGATAAGTACTTCGTTGACGAACTATTCGGTACCGAAATACTCTTCGGACCATGACCGCCCCCGTCACCTCTGCGCCCCCCTCCACCCCGCACCCCCTCCGCACCCGCTCCTTCCGGCTCCTCTTCGCCGGTCGCGCCCTCTCCCTCCTCGGCGACGCCGCGATCCCCGCCGCCCTCGCGCTCGCCGTCCTGGAGGCCACCGGCTCCACCGCGGCACTCGCCCTCGTCCTCGGCTGCGCGATGGTGCCCAAGCTGCTCCTGCTGCCACTGGGAGGAGTCGTCGGCGACCGCTTCGACGCCCGCACGGTCGCACTCACCACCGACCTCGTACGCTTCGCCACCCAGCTGATCGTCGGGATCCAGCTCCTCGGCGGAACACCGAGCCTGGCCGTCCTCGCCGTCGCCGAAGCGCTCGGCGGCGCCGCCGGAGCCTTCGCGATGCCGACCGTCGCACCCCTCGTGAAGGGCACGGTGCCGGCCGAGTCACTGCACCGCGCCAACGCGGCGATGAGCGTCGCCCGGAGCGCCGGCCGGCTCGGCGGCCCCGCACTCGCCGGCACCCTCGTCCTGACCGTGGGGCCCGGCTGGGCCTTCGTCCTGGACGCGGCCACCTTCGCCGTCAGCGCGCTGCTCCTGACGGCCGTGCGGGTGAAGCGGGTGCCGATCCCCCGCCGCTCGCTCCGGGCCGACCTCGCGGAGGGCTGGCAGGAGGTCCGCTCCCGGGACTGGTACTGGACCAGCCTGATCGGCCACGGCGCGTGGAACGGCGCCGCCGCCGTCCTCATGACCCTCGGACCCGCCGTCGCCGTGCAGCGGCTCGGTGGCGGCACCACCTGGGTCGTCCTGCTGCAGGTCGGCGCCGTCGGCTACCTCCTCGGGGCGCTCCTCGCCGACCGGGTCAGCCCCCGGCGCCCGGTCCTCACGGCCAACCTCGGACTCGCCACGTACGCCCTGCCCCTGGTCCTCCTCGCGGTCGCCGCGCCCGCACCGCTCACCGTCGCGGCCTACGGGCTCGCGCAGGCGGGGCTCGGCTTCCTCTCCCCCGTCTGGGAGACCGCCGTCCAACGGTCGGTGCCCGCCCACGCGCTCGCCCGGGTCACCTCGTACGACTGGCTGCTCTCGCTCGCGGCCGTACCCCTGGGGTACACGCTGGCGCCGATCGCCGCCTCGGCCTGGGGCCCCGAAGTGCCGCTGCTCGCCGCCGGGGTGCTGGTGGGCGCCTGCTGCGCCGCGACGGCACTGGTACCGGGGGTGCGCCGCCTCATCTGAGCGTTGTCGGTGGGGTCCTCTACCGTCGTACGCATGGTGGGGAACAGCGGGAACGCGGGGAACACGGGGAACACGGTGACGGCCGTCGGGCCGGACAACGGGCTGGGGCACGGGGCAGGACTGGGGCCGGGAGACGGGCCGGCGCTGCGGCCGGGAGACGGGCCGGGGCCGGGAGACGGGCCGGGGCTGCGGCCGGGGCAAGGGTTGGGGCACCGGCTTGGCGAGGCGCTCGCGCGCGAGCGGGCCGACGGGGCGGGCGCCCTGGGGGAGTTCCTGGACTCACTGGACACGGCCGGCCGGCGGGAGAGCGCCCTCGCCCTCCACCGGCGGATCTGCCGCCGGTCCGACGAGGAACCGGCGGGGCGGGCCCTCGGCACCCTGGCCGGGCAGGAACTCGGCTGGTCGACGGCGGAGTCCGATCAGCTGCTCGCCCGACTCCTCGGAAAGGACGCGGAGGTCGCCCCGCACGAACTGCGGGAGTCCTTCCTCTCCCTGGTGACGATCGCCCTGTCGGCCGCGGAGCAGGCCGAGGAGTTCGACCGGCCCCGGGTGCGGCTGCTGCGGGGCATGGCCGAGCAGCTCCGGGTCTACCGGAGCGACCGGTTCGCCGCCCTCCGGGACCGGATGGACGCCCTGCTGCGGCGCCGGATCCACGTCGAACCGGGCCTGCTGCCCCGTCACCTCCTCGACGCGCTCGACGACTACGGCCCGGCCATGCGGGCCGCGCACCCGACCCTCCTCACGCGGACGGGGGTGGTGGAGTTCCTGGAGCACTGCGCCACGCTGCACCGGCCCCGGGCCCCCCTGAGCTGGCGGAAGCGGTCGGCGGAGCTCCTGGCACGGGCCGAGGGCGGGGCGGAGGTGGTACGCCTCCTCCTCGAAGGCATCGCCGCACAGCCCGAACACCGGGTGAGCGACCTGGACCCGTGGGGGATGAACGCCCCGACACTGGCGGCCACCGGCAACACCCCGCTCGTCCGCGGCCTGTTGTGGGCCGCGCTCGACGTGGACGCCGAGTGGGCCGTCCCGCTGGTGGGCGCCGTCGCGCTCCACGCGGGTACGGGGCTCGGGGGCTCCGGCGGCATGTGCCGCAGCCAGTCCCTGGCCACGACCGCCGTCGCGGTACTCGGCGCGTGCGGGGAGGCCCGGGGCCAGGAGGCCGTGCAGTGGCTCGGCCGGCTGCCGAGGAAGGTGGTCAACCGCACGGTGGCGAAGGGGATCGCCAAGGCCCTGGAGGAGGTCTCGGCCCGCTCCGGGGTGGCGCCGTCGATGCTCCGCGAGCGCGGGGTGGCGACGCTCGGACTCGACGGGCGCGGAGTGCGGGAGGTGCCGCTCGGGGCGTACACGGCCGAGCTGTCGGTACGGGAGCCGGGCACGGTCGCGCTGGTCTTCAGAAGCCCGGAGGGGAGACTCCCGAAGACCGCGCCGAAGGAGGTCCGGGAGGAGCACGCCGAAGAGCTGAAGCGGGTCCGGGCGGGGCTCAAGGAGCTCAGGGCCCTGGTCGCCGCCGAGCGTTCCCGCCTCGAGGAGCACCTGACGGCGGGGACGACCTGGCCTGCGGAGGACTGGCAGCGGTACTACGTGGACCACCCGGTCACCGGGACGATGGCCCGCGTGCTGCTGTGGGAGGTCGCGGAGGGCGACGGGGAGCGGTGGACCGCGGGCCTGCCCGAGCGCACCGGCGGCGGCTGGGCGCTGGCGGGCGCGGACGGCACCGCGCGTCCGGTCGGACCGGGCGCCCGGCTGAGGCTGTGGCATCCGCTGCGGGCCGGGGACGAGGAGGCCGCCGAGTGGCGGGCCGCGACGGAGGGACGGGAGGAGGAGCGGCCGTTCAAGCAGGTCTTCCGCGAGGTGTACCCGCTCACTCCGGCGGAGCGGGCGGCCGGCTCGTCCTCCCACCGCTTCGCCGGGCGGGAGCTGCGGTACGGGCAGGCACGGGCGCTGATGACCGAGCGCGGCTGGACGGGGAACCACCTGGGGTACTTCTCGGACGGCTGGTCCTCGGAGATGGCGAAGGAGCTGCCGGTACCGGGGGACGTTCCGGCGGCCGAGGGGACGGTCTGGCGGGCCCGGTTCCTCGTCGAGCTGGTCGACGAGGGGGCGAGCCGGGACGGGGTGGCCCGGCTCTGCGCGACGGACCGGGTGTGGTTCGAGCGGCGGTCCGGCGCCGCGGGCGTGCGGGGTGCCTGGTCGGAGGCCGCGCTGGCCGACGTACCGGCGCTCGCGCTGTCGGAGGCGTTCCGGGACGTCGACCTGTTCGTGGAGGTGGCCGCGACGGAGACGGGCCCGGCAGGGAGCTGACCGGGGCGGGCCCGGCCCGGCGCTGAACGGGGCGGGCCCCCGGGGCGCGGCCTGCTGCGGCCGGGGCAGGTGCGCGGCCGGAGGCGGCGGGTCAGGATGCCCGGTCGCTCGTCGTCTCCGTCAGGAAGGCGGTGAGCAGGCGGGCGGTCTCGTCCGGGCGCTCCAGGGCGGGGAGGTGCCCGGCCCAGTCGAGGTCGACGCGGCGGGCGCCGGGCAGGAGGCGGGTGAGGTCGTCGGCCACCGCCCGGAAGTCGGGGTGGTCGTGGGCACCGGTGACCACGAGGGCGGGGACCTCGATTCCGGCGAGGTCGTCGGCGGCGATCTCGGGCTCGACGGGCTCGAACTCCTCGGGGGCGGCAAGCTGGACCTCGAAGGCGCGCCACTGCATCTCCCGGACGAGGGCGCGGGCCCCGGGTCCGGCCTCGGGTCCGAGCCAGGTGTCGACGTTGAACTCGACGGCCCCGTCGAGGTCGCCGGCTTCGAGCAGTTCGTCCTCGCGCTCTCCCCAGGCCCGCAGCTCCGCGCCGGGCGCGAAGCCCGGGATGTCGGAGCCGAGCAGGGCGAGGGCGGAGACGCGGCCGGGGTGACGGACGGCGAGTTCCAGGGCGATCCGGCCGCCGAAGGAGGCGCCGACGACGGCGGTCCGCTCGACGCCGAGGTGGTCGAGGAGGTCGCGCACGTCGTCGGCGTGGGTGTGCGGGGCGTCGATGGGGCTGTCTCCGAAGCCTCGGAGGTCGCAGCGGACGACGCGGTGTCCGGCGTCGGCGAGGGCGTGGAACTGCCCGTCCCACATCCGGCGGTCGCAGACCCCGGAGTGCAGCAGGAGAACGGTCGAGGGGCCGGCGCCGGCCAGGTCGTGAGAGAGCGTCATCCGCCCGACCCTAGGCGGCGGGACAAGTGGTGACCAGCGGGTTTCCACCGGCCCCCGCGAGCAGCCGCACAGCGACTTGAACACGTTCAAAGAGAGGTCTACAGTCATGACCGCCAGCTTTTGAACGCGTTCAAGGGAGGGTGGGGCATGGACCTCACTGTCATCGCGTACATCGCCTACCTGCTGATCAGCGTCGCCCTGACCATCTGGGTCGCGCGCACACTCAGCCGCAACGGAAGGATCTTCCTCGCGGACGTCCTGCACGGGAACGAGAAGCTCGCCGAAGCGGTCAACCACCTCCTGGTGGTCGGCTTCTACCTCGTCAACTTCGGCTTCGTCGCCCTCTATCTGAGCCAGGACGACGCCGTCCTCGACGCCCGCGCCCTCTTCGAGGCGCTCTCCGTGAAGCTCGGGGTCGTACTGCTCGTCCTCGGCGTCATGCACCTCGGGAACGTGTACGTCCTCAACAAGATCCGGCGCCGCGGGGTCATGGAGCGCGAGCAGGTGCCGCCGGTCGGTCCGCAGGGCTGGACGGCCGCCCCCAAGCCCGGCCCCTGGGCCCCGCCCGCACCTCAGGGCTGAACCGCCGTGCCGACCCCCGTGGGACGCCTGACCGTGCTGTACGACGCCGACTGCCCGCTCTGCGTGCACCTCAGGCACTGGCTGCTGCGCCAGCGGCAGCTCGTGCCGCTGGACCTCGTACCGGCCGCGTCGCAGGAGGCCAGGCGCCGCTTCCCCGCCCTCGATCACGCCGCCACCCTGCGGGAGATCACCGTGATCGGGGACCGGGGCCAGGTCTACCGGGAGACCTCCGCCTGGATCGTCTGCCTCTGGGCGCTGGCCGACCACCGGGCCAAGGCCCACTGGCTGGCCACCCCCGCCGGGCAGCCCTTCGCCCGGATGACCGTGCTCGCCGCGGCGAAGTGGCGCGAGGCCCTCAAGGGGCCGGGCGGCGGGGACGGGAGCTGCGCGGACGGGCACTGCGAGGTGCCCGGTCCGCCCGGCTAGGCTCGGTCCCGTGATGGACGCGAAGGAAGAGAAGCAGGCCGACGAGAAGAAGGCCCCGAAGAGCGAGCAGACCCGCACGCTCATCCTCGAAACCGCGCTCCGGCTGTTCAAGGAGCGCGGTTACGACAAGACGACGATGCGGGCCATCGCCCAGGAGGCCGGAGTCTCCGTCGGCAACGCCTACTACTACTTCTCCTCCAAGGAACACCTCGTCCAGGGCTTCTACGACCGGATCGCCGAGGAGCACCAGGCGGCCGTCGAGTCCATCCTGACCGGCGGCGAGAAGGACCTCACGGCCCGGATCCGGGGGGTCTACCTCGGCTGGCTCGACATCGCGGGGCCGTACCACGAGTTCGCGGCCCAGTTCTTCAAGAACGCCGCCGACCCGGACAGCCCGCTCAGCCCCTTCTCGCCCGAGTCGGAGGGCCCGCGCGAGGCGGCGATCGAGGTCCACCGGCGGGTCATCTCCGGCGCCTCGGTCAAGGTCGACCCGGAACTGGCCGAAGCCCTCCCCCAGTTGCTCTGGCTCCAGCAGATGGGCCTGGTGCTCTTCTGGGTGTACGACCGCTCGGAGGGCGCCGCCAACAGCCGGCGCCTCGTGGAGCGCCTCGCGCCCGTCACCGCCCGCGCGATCTCGCTCTCCCGCTTCCGGATCCTGCGCCCGCTGGTCAAGGAGACGCACGAGCTGCTCTCCGACTTCATGCCGACGGCAGCCGGAATGGCGGCCTCGGGAAAGCCCAAGAAGAGGGCTGAACCGAAGCCGCCGAAGACCTCGTGACGAGGTCTAGATCCAGCTGAGCTCCCACAGGCGCCAGATGCCCGTACCGTCCGTCAGGTACTGGGAGCCGGCGACCGCCTCCGTGGAGAGGACATAGTCCTTCTTCTGCCACAGCGGGACGAGCGGGACGTCCGTGGCGACCTCGTTCTGGATCTCCCTGAAGTCGCCCGTGGCCCGCGAGCGGTCGCTGAACTGCTGCGTCGAGGAGATCAGGGTGTCGATCCGCTTGCTGGAGAACCCGTTGTGCAGGGTGTTCTCCGTGCCGACGAGCGGCGCGGTGAAGCTGTCGGAGTCGGGGAAGTCGGGGAGCCAGCCGACCGTGTACGCGTCGTAGGTGCCCTTCGCGTACGCCTTCTGGAACTCCGTCCACTTGACCTCGACGGCCTCGACCTCGAAGAGGCCGGTCTCCTCCAGCTGCCGCTTGATCTCGGCCGTCTCGGCGCCGTAGGTGACGTCCTTGCGGTAGCCGAAGGTGAACTTCACCGGGGTCTTGATCCCGGCGTCCTTCAGGAGCTTCTTCGCCTTCTCGGCGCTCGGCTCCGGGTTCACGTCGTAGAACGCGGTGCTGTGCCCGACGAAGCCCTGCGGGATGAGGGAGTACAGCGGCTCGACCGTGCCCTTGTAGGCGCCGGTGGTGATCGCCGGGCGGTCGAGGACGGCGGCGACGGCCTGCCGCACGGCCTTGTCGGCCATCGGCGAGCCGGGCCGGACGTTGAAGTTGAGGTTGCGGATCTCGGCGCTCTCCGCCTCGGTGACCCGGGTGCCGTCCTTGGTGTCCAGGTTGGAGACGAACTCCGGCGGGAGCTGCCGGTGCGTCACCTCGACGTCCTTCGACTTCCAGGCGTCGGCGAGCTCCTCGGACTGGCCGAAGTACTTCACCAGGACCGGACCGCCGGCCTTGGTGATGGCGCCCCTGTACTTCGGGTTGGGCTCCAGGAGGGCCGACTCGCCCTCCTTGTACTCCTTGAGGACGTACGGCCCCGAGCCGTCGACCGCGGAGCCGGTGCGCAGCCTGTCGGCCGGGTACTGGTCCTTGTCGACGATCGAACCGGCGCCCGTGGCCACCTTCAGCGGGAACGTGGCGTCCCGGCCGCTCAGGTGGAAGGTGACGGTACGGCCCTCGGCCGAGACGTTCTTCAGCGTCGGGAAGAGAGGCTGCGGACCGACGTCGGTCTTGATGTGCAGCATCCGCTCGAAGGAGTACTTCACGTCCTCGGCGGTCATCTTGCGCCCGTTGGCGAAGGAGAGATCGTCGCGCAGCGTGCACTGGTAGGTCGTGAGCTTGGTGCCCACGAACTTGCAGCTCTCCGCCGCGTCCGGAACCGGGGTCGTGAACCCCGGCTTGAACGTCAGCAACGACTGGAACACATTGCTGTACATGGCCCAGGAACCGGCGTCGTACGCGCCGGCCGGGTCCAGTGAAGTGATCGCGTCGGTTGTGCCGACGCTGATCGGATCGGTCCGGCCGCCGTCGGAGGGCAGGAGTTGCCAGCCCCCCACTCCGGCGGCCACCAGTACTCCACAAGTGATGAGGATCCGCAGACGGACCGTCGACCGCATTGCCGTGCTTCCTTTATTCGTCCACCCCAGCTGCGACGGCCCCCGGAAACGTCGCGATGGATGTCATCCCATCACACCGTTTTCACAAGTGGAAGAGAAAACTTTCACACCACAGGTATATGTCCGGGAAATGCGAATTTAAGTCGATGAGCAGCACGTATCGGTCTCGGCGCGGGGAGTGACCCCGTCCCGATTACGCCTGTTTCGAGGCGAGTTCGACGATCGTGATGTCGGAGGGCGCCCCGACCCGGACCGGGGGCCCCCAGGCCCCCGCGCCCCGCGAGACGTACAGCTGGGTGTCTCCGTACCGTTCGAGTCCGGCGACGGTCGGGTTGGCCAGCTCGGCGAGGTAGTTGCCGGGCCAGAGCTGACCGCCGTGGGTGTGTCCGGAGAGCTGGAGGTCGACGCCGTGGCGTACGGCGTCGTGGATGACGATCGGCTGGTGCGCGAGGAGGACCGCGGCGCGGGCCCGGTCGCGGTCGCCGAGGGCCCGGGCGAAGTCCGGCCCCTGCCCCTCGCTCTCCCCCGCGACGTCGTCGACGCCGGCGAGGTCGAACCCGGCCGCGATCTCCACGCGGTCGTTGCGCAGTGGCCGCAGGCCGAGTTCGCGGACGTGGTCGACCCAGGCGTCGGCGCCCGAGAAGTACTCGTGATTGCCCGTCACGAAGAAGGAGCCGTGCCGGGCACGGAGCCGGGCGAGCGGCTCGGCGGCGGAACCGAGGTTCTCGACGGTGCCGTCGACGAGGTCGCCGACGACAGCGATCAGGTCGGGCTGGGCGGCGTTGATCGTGTCCACGATGCGCTGGGTGTGGGCGCGGCCGAGGATCGGGCCGAGGTGGATGTCGGAGACGACGGCGATCCGGTAGCCGTGCGCGGCGCGCGGGATCTTGGCGAGCGGGACGGTGACCCGCTTGACCCGGGGGCCGCGCAGCACGCCGTACGTGCCGTAGCCGACGGTGCCCACGGCGACGGCGGCGGCCGTACCGCCGACGACCCGGGAGACGAACAGCCGGCGGGAGACCTCGGCGGCGGCTCCCGGTGCCACCGGCCCGGTGGCACCCCTCGGCTCCTTGGGCTCCGTCGCCCCGGTGGGTCCGGCAGCCCCTGTGGGCCCCGTGGCCCCCTCGGACCCCCTGGGTGCCTCGGGCTCCGTGGACTCCTGCGCGGCGGCCGGTCCGGCCGCCGCGTCGGGCGCCGCCTGCGGGACCTGCTGCTCGGCGGCGGGGACGGGCTCGCGGACCGGCACCGGGAGGGAAGCCGGCGCCGTCGCCCCGGCCTCCGCGCGACGGGCGAGCCAGGCGCGCAGGAGGGGCCGGACGGCCTCACCGACGACCAGGGCCAGGGTCACGTACAGCAGCAGCGCGAGCCAGAGGAAGCCCGGCCAGGCGACCACCTGCTGGAGCAGGAAGGGAGCTCCGGCTCGGGAGGCCCCGAGGGCCGCGAAGGAGAGCAGCGGCAGCGCCACGACGGCGGCCGTGCCCAGGCGACGCGGCAGGCTCCCGCGCGTCGTGACATCGCGCACGAGGCGCCGCCACACGTACCAGTGGACCGCGCCGAGCAGCGCGAGGACCACGATCAGGACCAGCAGGAAGACGACCACGCCCCGGAACCCCTCTTCTGACCGCTCGCGCGGTCCTAACCGTTTTCGCGGCGCGCGGCACGCACCCCACGCAACCCGAGCACCCCGATCACCGTCCCCAGGACAAAGGACGTGACGGCAAGCAGCAGATGAACCCAGAAGTAGGCCGTCGGGGCCCCCGCATCGTCGAACGCGAGGCCACTCCCGCCACCAGCAGCTCACCACTAGCGTACGGAGGCCCGCCTGCAGGGCCCTGCGGGGGCGGTTCGATACTGGCAGGGAACGACCCGCCCACCCGAAGGACTCCCGCATGAAGCTCAGCCGCCGCGTCTCCTGGTTCCTGCTCGTGTTCGGCGCCTGGTCCTGGGTGATCTGGGTGACCTTCGCAAAGAATCTCTGGAAGGACGGGAGCGGTCTCGCCTTCGACGACGCCGGAAACCCGACTGCGTACTTCTGGGTCCACCTCGCACTCGCGGTCACGTCGTTCATCCTGGGGACGGCCGTCGGCGTGATCGGCTTCCGGGGCGTCCGCGCGGGCAAGAGGTAGGGCCCGGGCGCGAAGCCCTCGCAGCATCGTTGCTCGCCGCTCGCCGCCGGCCCCGACTGCCGGGGCTGCGGGAAGGCGTCAGAGGGCAGCCGGCACCTCTTCGTCGTCCTCGTGGTCCTCATCCGGCTCAAGGCGACGCCAGTCGAGCGTCACCCGGTCCTCGACGACGATGCACTTCCGGGTCTCCGGGTCCCGGCCGGGGCCGACGGAGACACCCTCAAGGAAGAGGTCGAGGAACTCGCGGCGCTTGATGACGTCCCACGCCGCCCACGGGGAACCAGGACCCAGCGGGTCCTCCCCCGGTTCGCGCCACTCCGCCGGAACCCGGATCGCTGCGGCGGTCTGCTCGTTCAGGTCTTCCAACGTGGCCGAGTACCGGCCCTCGAAGCTCCGGTACTGCTCCATCGTCGCGCGCCACGTGGCCAACTCGTCGCGCCCTCGGTAGAGCCCCGACCTGCGGTCGGCCTGGAGTTCGGCGATGGAGTCGCGGACGTGCTCGAGGTGGGCTTCCGTCTCACGCCGCTCCTCCTGGACTCCGGACAGATCACGCTGGAGCGCGAACCGAAGTGCCGCCTGCGCGAGCCACTCCCTGTCCTCGTCGTCATCCGGGTCCGCGCCGGTCAGTCGCGCCCAGACGCAGCGGGCCACATGCTCGTCGGCGTCCTTGCGCTTGATGCTCAGTCCGCCGTGCCCCTTGGGGTTGGCGCACATGGAGGAGTCCTGGCCGCCGTTGCTCCTGCTCCGGCCGAGAGAACCCGTGCAGATCCCGCAGGTCGCGAAGCGCCATCCACTCAGGAGGGTGGGTGCGGCCTCTCCGCCGGGCTGCCTGTTGGTCTTCGTCCGCTTGCTGCGCTTCTCCTGGAGCTCCAGCCACCTGGCCCCCGCGACAACGCCCCGGTGAGGGGTCAGGGGCGCCCCGCCCTCGTCCCGGGCAATCACGTTCACGTGTGCCTCGCCCCGCTTCACTCGTTCGCTGGCAAAGCCTCCGACGGCCGGGTGGGAGAGGATCCAGCGCACTGTCTGTGCACGCCACCGGATGGCGCTGTCCTCGTCCGACACACGCCGCTTCTTGATGGACTGCATCCGCCTCTCGGTGGCTCGCCGTTCGGCCTCCCCGGGCGCCGGTACTCCTTCTGACGCCAGTGTCGCCGCGATCTTGTTGTCGGCGATCCCGGCGACCGACATCTCCACCATGCGCTCGACGATCTCGACATGCTCCGGGTTGTCTCCGTCCGGCTCAAGGACGGACACGACAAGGTTGCCGATCTTCTCGCGGACGGCCCGCATGCCGTACGGGGCGGAGCTGGAGTGCTGGCCGCCGACCGCGCTGATCTCGCCCTTGGCTCCGCGCAGGCGCTCCGCCTTGATGTCGCTGTCCTGCTTCGCGAGGGCCGCGATCAGCGCGAAGATCGCGACGCCGATCGGATTCGACGTGTCGAGGAACGGTTCGAGTACGGAGACGAAGCGGACGCCGTACTCCTTGAACTCCTTGTCGATCTCCGCGCGTCGTGTGCGCCCTTGCGGGTCAGTCGGGACAGCTCGTTGACCACCACCGCGTCGACCTCGCCCGCGCGCACGGCGGACATGAGGTCTTCGAAAGCCGGGCGGACGGCGTTTGGATCCCAACCGGACCTTCCGACGTCTTTGAAGGCGTGAACGACCTCCCACCCCCGGCTCGCCGCCAGCGCCTCACCGGCCGCCGTCTGCGCCTCAGGCGACGCCTCGGACGAGTCCGGGCGGGCCTTGGACTGCCGGGCGTACACGGCCACTCGAACCGTGTCCATCTGCTCGGCTCCCACGGCCGAAACGAAGGGGGGACAAGGTCTCTCACCTGCTCTTTCTGTCGTTGAAGCCCCGCTGATCAGCTCCATATAGAAAGTGATCCACATGAACCAGCTGCACACCCCGAACGCGAGCAGGAACCAGGAGACCCGGCGGCTGAGCTTTATGACCCCCGTATCACCGTCCGCCCCGGGGGCCCCACTTCCGGGTGGAGGAGGCTCGGTGAACCGCCAGCCGGGGTTCGGATCCTTCTTCCGTACCTGTACGTTCACGACCGTGTCTGCTTCGAAGAAGACCGCTTGGGCGGTCGCCGCTGCTGTACTCCTGCCCCTCGTCGTCGCCGTGCCCGCCCATGCGGACACGAAGGACGAGAAGGACAAGCAGCCCAAGCCTCCCGCCACGATGTCCCTGGTCGGCGGACCGCTGCTTGGCAGCCCCGGTACGCAGGTGAAGCTGGGGCCCGGCGCCCCCGTGCTGCCGAAGGAGCTGTCCGGCCGCTCCTGGATCGTCGCGGACGCCGAGAACGGCCAGATCCTCGCCGCGCACAACGCGCACTGGCCGCTCGCCCCGGCCTCCACCCTCAAGATGCTCTTCGCGGACACCCTGCTGCCGAAGTTCCCCAAGACGCAGAACCACCTGGTCACCAACGCGGACATGGCCGGGATAGGGGAGGGCTCCAGCCTCGTCGGCATCAAGGAGAAGCAGACCTACAGCGTCCACGACCTGTGGCTCGGCGTCTTCCTCCGCTCCGGCAACGACGCCGTGCATGTCCTGACCAGCATGAACAACGGCCTCCGGCAGACCGTGAACGACATGAACGACCACGCGGCCGAGCTCCAGGCGCTCGACACCCACGTGGTCTCCCCGGACGGCTACGACGCCCCCGGCCAGGTCTCCTCCGCGTACGACCTGACACTCATCGCCCGCAACGGCATGCAGAAGCCGGACTTCCGCGAGTACGCCGCCACGCCCCGCGCCGCCTTCCCCGGCGAGCAGAAGCCGGGCAAGAAGCGTGAGACCTTCGAGATCCAGAACACCAACCGACTGCTCACGGGCGACCTCGGCGTCGCCCCGTACCAGGGCATCGCGGGCGTCAAGAACGGCAACACCACGCACGCGGGTGCCACCTTCACGGGAGTCGCCGAGCGGAACGGCCGGGTCCTGCTCGTGACCGTGATGAACCCCTCCTCCAAGGAGCAGCACGCGGTCTACCGCGAGACCGCCCGGCTCCTCGACTGGGGCTTCGCCGCGTACGGGAAGGTGACCCCCGTCGGCGAACTGGTGCCGCCGCGCTCCGCCCGTACGTCCACCTCCGCCCCGGACGACGGCTCGGCCCCGGCCCCCGGGAAGAACGCCCCGGAGGGTTCCGTCCCCACGGCCGCGGAGGAGCAGGGCTCCGGCGGCGTCGGGATCGCGCTCGCCGTGGCGGGCGGTGTGCTCGTGCTCCTGGCCGGTGCCGTCTTCCTGGTCAACCGTCGCTGGCCGCTCGCTGCGACGGCGGGCCGTCGGCGTCGCCCGCAGCAGACTCCGGAGACGGATTCCGACGTGAACCCGTAGCCGTCCACGCGGCGCAGTACAGCAGCAGCTTCGCGGTGAAGTTGATCCAGAGCAGCAGGGCGACCGGGACGCCGAACGCCCCGTACATCGACTTCGCCGCGACGCCCCTCATATAGCCGCCGAGCAGCAGCTTGAGCAGCTCGAAGCCGACCGCGCCCAGCAGCGCGGCCACGACGAGCCGGCGGCGGGGCGGCTGCACCCCCGGCAGCAGCGTCAGGACGTACAGCAGGATCAGGAAGTCGGCGACCACCGCGACCAGGACGGCGGCCGTCTGGAGGAGGTAGCCGCCCGCCCCGTCGCCGGAGATCCCGATCCGGTCGGCGCTCCAGCCCACGGCGGTGGAGCCGAGCCAGGACGCGGCGAGCGAGGCGAGGGCGACGCCGCCGAGGCCGATGAGGATGAGCGCGTCCTTGCCCTTGAGCAGGATCGGGTTGCCCTCGATGTCGTCGAGCCCCCACACCGCGCGCAGGCAGTCCCGCATGGCGCCGACCCAGCTGATGCCGGTGAGGAGAAGGAGCGCGCCGGCGACGAGTCCGACGGTGCCGGCGTTGTCGACGAGCCCGCTGATGTTGAGCTGGTCGGAGATGCCGGGCACCTGGTCGCTGATCTTCTCCTCGATCCGGTCGAGCTGGTCCTTGCTGAGGAGCGCGGCCCCCACCGCCGCGGCGACGGTGATCAGCGGGAAGAGCGCGAGGAACGAGACGAAGGTGATCGCGGCGGCGAGCCGGGTCCAGTGGGCCTCGTCGAGGGTCTCGTACGAGCGCCACGCGTGGGTCCGCATGAGTCTCACGACCCATGGGCCGATGACGGGGAGCTTGGTCAGCCAGTCCATGTCGTACGCCTACCCCTCGATCCGTGCAGTGCCCCTGATGCGGCCGCGATACGAGAATCTCCCGCCGGGGCCCGTGGGCCCGCGAGCGACATCCCCCGCATCGCGACCGGCGGTCCACGGGAGCACCTCGTCGAGGACGCTTTCCCGACACTCCTTTAATCACCCATTTCGACGAACCGCCATGCAATACCGGCATAAGCCCCAGAGGCGGCTATACGGTCACCTCCATGGCTGTCGAGACCCTCGTCCTGGACGACGACTGCGAAGCGATCACCGGTTGGGGGCGCACCGCCCCGAGCCTCGCGCGCGTGCACCGGCCCCGCGGGCACGCCGAGGCCGCCGACGCCGTCCGCGCGGCCGGGGCCCGCGGGGCGATCGCCCGAGGTCTCGGCCGCTCTTCCGGGGACTCCGCGCAGAACGCCGGCGGCACCGTCCTCGACATGACCGGCCTCGACCGGATCCTGGCCGTCGACGCCACCGCGGGACGCGTCGTCTGCGAGGCCGGCGTCAGCCTGCACCGGCTGATGGAGGCGCTGCTGCCCCTCGGCTGGTTCGTGCCCGTCACCCCCGGAAGCCGGTACGTCACGGTCGGCGGCGCGATCGCGGCCGACGTCCACGGCACGAACCATCCGGTCTCCGGCTCCTTCGGCCGGCATGTGACCGCGCTCGAACTCCTCACCGCGGACGGCGGGATCAGGACCGTGCTGCCCGGCACGCCGCTCTTCGACGCGACCGCCGGCGGCATGGGCCTGACCGGCGTGATCCTCTCGGCCACCCTGCGGCTGCTGCCCGTCGAGACCTCCCTCATGTCCGTGGACACCGAGCGCGTCCGCGATCTCGACGAGCTGCTGGCCCGGCTCACCGCCGTCGACCGCCGTCACCGCTACGCGTTCGCCCGCGTCGATCTGCTCGCCCGGGGCGCCGCGACCGGCCGCGCCGTCCTCACGTCCGCCGACCACGCCCCGTACGAGGCACTGCCCGCCCGGCACCGGGCGCGCCGGGCGCCGCTCGCGTTCCGTCCGGGGCGGCTGCCCGCCCCGCCGCCGTACCTTCCGAACGGGCTGGTCGGCCGCGCCGCCGTCGGACTCCTCAACGAGCTCCGCCACCGCACGGCCCCCCGGCACGGCACCGGCAGGCTCCAGCCGCTCACCGCCTTCTTCCACCCCCTCGACGCCGTCCCGCACTGGAACCGGATCTACGGACGCGAGGGCTTCGTCCCGTACCGGATCGTCGTCCCCCACGGGCAGGAGGAGACCCTGCGGACGGTGGTGCGGCGGCTCGCGGACCGCGGCTGCCCCTCCCTCCACGCCGTCCTCGAACGGTTCGGCGCGGCCGGCCCGGGACGGCTCTCCTTCCCGCTGCCCGGCTGGGGCCTCTCCCTCGACCTGCCCACCGGCCTCCCCGGGCTCGGCGCCTTCCTCGACCGGCTCGACGAGGAGGTCGCGGGCGCGGGCGGCCGGGTCTGCCTCGCGCAGGACTCCCGGGTGCGGCCGGAGACGGCGGCCGCGATGTACCCGCGGCTCGACGGGTTCCGGGAGCTGCGCGCCACGCTCGACCCCCGGTCGGTCTTCACCTCGGACCTCTCCCGGCGCCTCGCTCTCTAGCCCGTCCCGGCCGCTGGCCGGGCTCGCCCTCCCGCCCGCCTCGATCTCCAGGAGTTCACGTTGAAGGACGCCTTCGGTGCCCCGCAGTCCCTGCTCGTCCTCGGCGGCACCTCCGAGATCGGGCTGGCCACCGCCCGCCGGCTGATCGCCCGCCGCACCCGTACCGTCTGGCTGGCCGGGCGCCCCTCCCCCGCGCTCACCGCCGCCGCCGACTCGCTGCGCGCGTTCGGCGCGGAGGTGCGGACCGTGCCCTTCGACGCGCTCGACACCGAGTCGCACGAGGAGCGGCTCGGCAAGATCTTCACCGAGGGGGACATCGACATGGTGCTCCTCGCCTTCGGGGTCCTCGGCGACCAGGCGCGGGACGAGTCCGACCCGGTCGCCGCCGTCCGGGTCGCGCAGACCAACTACACGGGCGCGGTCTCGGCCGGGCTGGTGTGCGCGGGCGCGCTCCAGGCGCAGGGGCACGGCTCGCTGGTGGTGCTCTCCTCGGTGGCGGGCGAGCGGGCCCGCCGGGCCGACTTCATCTACGGCTCGTCGAAGGCGGGGCTGGACGCCTTCGCCCAGGGCCTCGGGGACGCGCTGCACGGCACCGGGGTGCACGTGATGGTCGTACGGCCCGGGTTCGTACGCTCGAAGATGACGGCGGGGCTCGCGGAGGCGCCGCTCGCGACCACGCCGGAGGCGGTCGCGGGCGCGATCGAGCTGGGGCTGCGGCGCCGCTCGGAGACGGTGTGGGTGCCGGGGGCGCTGCGCATGGTGATGGCGGCGGTGCGGCACGTGCCGAGGCCGCTGTTCCGGCGCCTGCCGGTGTGAACGCGGCGCCCGGGGGCGGGCGTGCCCGGGGTCCGGGTCAGCCGGTGGTGGTGGCCGTCGGGGTGTCGACCGGGCTGCCGCCCTGCGCCGGAACCGCGGAGACCGGGCGGCCGCTGCCGAACTCGTAGTCGTACAGCTTCCGCCACACGCCGTCAGCGCCCTGCTCGTACAGCGCGAAGGAACGGCAGGTCCAGGCCGCCTCGTACCCGGCGAGCTCCTCGTACGCCCGGTCCATCCCCTCCTCGGAGATGGCGTGCGCCACGGTGACGTGCGGGTGGTACGGGAACTGCAGCTCGCGCGCGAGCGGGCCGGCCTCGTCCCGGATCTGGTGCTGGAGCCGGTTGCAGAGGGGCACGCCCTCGTCCAGCTTCACGAAGACGACCGGCGAGAGCGGCCGGAAGGTCCCGGTGCCCTTCAGCCGCACCGGGAACGGCTGGTAGTCGGCGGCGACACCGGCGAGGTGCGCCTCGATCTCCGGCAGCCGCTCCTCGGCGACCTCGGTCGGCGGGACGAGCGTGACGTGCGTGGGGATGCCGTGTGCGGCCGGGTCCCCGAAGCCGGCGCGCCGCTCCTGGAGCAGGCTGCCGTAGGGCTCCGGGACCGCGATCGAAACGCCGAGCGTTACGGTCCCCACGTCGTTCTCCTCCGTCGTCGGTGGACTTGTGTCGGGTGGTGCAGCCGCCAGTGTGCGGCCTGCACCACCCTTTGGGCCAGGGTCCTTGGACTCCCTGTCCCCACGGTGCCTGATCGGCGACCGCTCAGTGCTTGGCGGGCAGGAGGCCCATGCGCTCGTACGTCTGCGCCAGCGTCTCCGCGGCGACCGCGCGAGCCTTCTCCGCTCCCTTGGCCAGGACCGAGTCCAGCGTCTCGGGGTCGTCCAGGTATTCCTGGGTGCGGGCCCGGAACGGCGTGACGAAGTCCACCATGACCTCGGCGAGATCCGTCTTCAGCGCGCCGTACATCTTGCCCTCGTAGCTCTTCACCAGGTCCTCGACGGAGGTGCCGGTGAGCGTGGACATGATCACGAGCAGGTTGGAGACGCCGGCCTTGTTCTCCGGGTCGAAACGGATCACCGTGTCGGTGTCGGTGACCGCGCTCTTGACCTTCTTCGCGGTGACCTTCGGGTCGTCCAGGAGGTTGATGAGGCCCTTCGGCGTCGACGCCGACTTGCTCATCTTGATCGCCGGGTCCTGGAGGTCGTAGATCTTCCCGGTCTCCTTGACGATGTACGGCTTGGGGATCGTGAAGGTGTCGCCGAAGCGGCCGTTGAAGCGCTCCGCGAGGTCGCGGGTCAGCTCGATGTGCTGGCGCTGGTCCTCGCCGACCGGGACCTCGTTGGCCTGGTAGAGCAGGATGTCCGCGACCTGGAGGATCGGGTACGTGAAGAGGCCGACGGTGGCGCGGTCGGCGCCCTGCTTCGCGGACTTGTCCTTGAACTGGGTCATGCGGGAGGCCTCGCCGAAACCGGTGAGGCAGTTCATGACCCAGCCGAGCTGGGCGTGCTCGGGGACGTGGCTCTGGACGAACAGGGTGCAGCGCTCGGGGTCGAGACCGGCGGCGAGCAGCTGGGCGGCGGCGAGCCTGGTGTTGGCGCGCAGCTCGGCGGGGTCCTGCGGCACCGTGATGGCGTGCAGGTCCACGACCATGTAGAAGGCGTCGTGGGACTCCTGGAGTGCGACGTACTGACGGACCGCACCGAGGTAGTTGCCGAGGTGGAACGAGCCTGCGGTGGGCTGGATTCCGGAGAGCGCGCGAGGACGATCAGAGGCCATGCACATCATTCTCTCAGGTGTGGGAACCGATCCCGGACTGCCGGTGTATCAAGAGTGTGAGGACGCGGGAGGGGGGCCTGGTCGACGCCGACGAGGCCGTGGTGATCGCACGGGTGCGCGCCGGGGAGCCGGAGGCGTACGCGGAGCTGGTCCGCGCGCACACGGCGGTCGCGCTGAGAGCCGCGGTGGCGTGGGGTGCGGGCGCGGAGGCCGAGGACGTGGTGCAGCAGGCGTTCTTCAAGGCGTACCGCGCGCTGGGACGGTTCAAGGAGGGCTCGGCCTTCCGGCCGTGGCTGTTGCGGATCGTCGTCAATGAGACCAGGAACACAGTGCGGTCGGCGGGTCGGCAGCGGGCCGTCGCCGACCGGGAGGCGGACCTGCTCGGGGGCGAGCCGCGGATACCGGAGTCGGCGGACCCGGCGGTCGCGGCCGAGGAGCGGGAGCGGAGCCGACGGCTTCTCGACGCGCTCGACGGGCTGACCGAGGACCACCGGCAGGTGGAGATCCACCGGTATCTGCTGGAGCTGGACGAGACGGAGACGGCCCAGGCCCTCGGCTGGCCGAAGGGGACGGTGAAGTCCCGGCTGAGCAGGGCGCTGAGGAAGCTGGGACTCGTGCTGGAGCAGGGCCCGGAGGGAGGTGAGGAGCGTGGCTGACGAGGATCTGCCGGACGAGCTGAGGGAGCTGGGACGGCGGCTGCGGGTGCCGGACGTGGACGGCGCGACGATGGCCGAGCGGGTGCTCGCGCAGCTTCTCGCCGAGCGGGTGCCGACGCCGGTGCCCGAGTCCGGGCCGGTGTCCGTGACCGGTCCGGTGCCCGTGAGCGGTCCGGAGCCCGAGTCCGTGCCGGGGCCCGCGCCCGGGCGGGTCCGGTGGCGGTGGTGGGCGGCGGTGCGGGGGCGGGCGCGGGAGCGGTGGCGGGCGCTGGTGGCGGTCCTGACCGGGGTGCTGATCGTGCTGGTGCTCACCCCGCCGGTGCGGGCGGCGGTGGCGGACTGGTTCGACTTCGGCGGGGTGGCCGTGCGGTACGACCCCGAAGGGCGCCGTGTCCCGGCCGGTGGCGCGGTGCCGGGCTGCCCGGAGCCGGTGCCCCTGGCGGAGGCGGGGCGGCTGGCGGGCTTCGAGCCGCTGATACCGAGGGCGCTGGGCGCGCCGGACGCGGTCGCGGTGACGGGCTCGGCCGAGCGCGGCCGGGCGGTGATCAGTCTGTGCTGGCGCGTCGGGGGTCGGACCGTCCGGCTCGACCAGTTCCCGGCCCGGCTGGACATCGGCTTCGCCAAGCAGGTCAGGGTCCGTCCGGAGTGGGTCGATCTCCCGGACGGCGCCCAGGGGTACTGGTTCGCGGCCCCGCATCCACTGACCTTCCCGATGACGGACGGGACGGGCTCGGCCTGGACCCATGAGGTCCGCACGGCGGGCCCCACGCTCCTCTGGACGAGGAACGGGGGCACGCTCACCTTCCGCCTGGAGGGCATACCCGACCTGGGGGAGGCCCGCCGGACGGCCGAGTCGGTGGAGTCCACCGAGTCGGTGCAGTCGGCGGGGTCGGCGGACTGACGGCCGGGGCGGGTCAGGCATCGCCGTCCCGGCCGGGGCGGCGTCCCGGGCGGGTGCCCGGGGCGGGTCAGACCGGGAGGCCGGGGGCCGGGAAGGCGGACATCAGGTCGGCGACCTCGGCGCGGATGGCGAGGAGGGCCTCCTCGTCACCGGTGCCGGCCGCCGCGACGCCGCGGTCGATCCAGTCGGCGACCTGCGTCATGTGCTCCGGGGTGAGGCCCCGGGAGGTGAGGGAGGGGGTGCCGATGCGGATGCCGGAGGGGTCGAAGGGCTTCCGGGTGTCGTAGGGGACGGTGTTGTAGTTGACGACGATGCCCGCCCGGTCGAGGGCCTTCGCGGCGATCTTGCCCGGGACCTGCTTGGGGGTGAGGTCCATCAGGATCAGATGGTTGTCGGTGCCGCCGGAGACCAGGTCGAAGCCACGGGCGAGGAGCGCCTCGGCGAGGGCCTTGGCGTTGGCGACGACGGCGTGGGCGTAGTCGCGGAAGGAGGGCTGGGAGGCCTCGCGGAGGGCGACGGCGATGGCGGCGGTGGTCTGGTTGTGCGGGCCGCCCTGAAGGCCGGGGAAGACGGCCTTGTCGAGGGCCTTGGCGTGCTCCTCGCGGGACATCAGCATGGCGCCGCGCGGGCCGCGCAGGGTCTTGTGGGTGGTCGTGGAGATCACGTCCACGTGCGGGACCGGGGACGGGTGGGCGCCGCCCGCGATGAGGCCGGCGATGTGGGCGATGTCGGCGACGAGCACGGCGCCGGACTCCCGGGCGATCTCGCCGAAGGCGGCGAAGTCGATCGTGCGGGGCAGCGCGGTGCCGCCGCAGAAGATCACCTTGGGGCGTTCCTTGAGGGCCAGCTCGCGGACCTCGTCGAAGTCGACGAGGCCGGTGTCGTGGCGGACGCCGTACTGGACGCCGCGGAACCACTTGCCGGTGGCGGAGACGCCCCAGCCGTGGGTGAGGTGGCCGCCCATCGGCAGGGCCATGCCCATGACGGTGTCGCCGGGCTCGGCGAAGGCGAGGTAGACGGCGAGGTTGGCCGGGGAGCCCGAGTAGGGCTGGACGTTGGCGTGGTCGACGCCGAAGACGGCCTTGGCGCGGTCGACGGCGAGGGTCTCGACCTGGTCGATGTTCTGCTGGCCCTCGTAGTAGCGGCGGCCGGGGTAGCCCTCGCTGTACTTGTTCTGGAGGACGGTGCCGGAGGCTTCGAGGACGGCGGCGGAGACGTAGTTCTCGCTGGGGATGAGGCGCAGGGTCTCCGCCTGGAGGCGCTCCTCGGCGACGACGAGGGCGGCGAGCTCGGGGTCGGCGGTGGCGAGTGCGGAGTGCTGCGGGGTGCTCATGGTGGTGTCCTCCGGGCGTCGGCGGGTCCCGGGGCACGGCGTGAGAGGCGCGGCGCCACGCGGGACTTCGGTCCCGTGACGCCCAGGCGGGCGGCGTCTCGTGTGGTCTGCCGCGCACGGCTCCCCCGGGGTCGCTTCCCCGTGCGCCAGTCGCCGTGCGTGTTTTCAGAGTAGCGGGCGCGCCGCGCGCGAGGTTTCCCGGTCCGGCATCCGAGCGACGATAGAAACAGGGGCCACACCCCCTCGTCGGGGTCATCCCCCGAGCCGCAGGACGAACGGAGATCCCGTGTCGAGCACACAAGACGCGATCGCTTCGGCGGAGGCGCACAGCGCTCACAACTACCACCCCCTGCCGGTCGTCGTCGCTTCGGCGGACGGCGCCT
The DNA here is from genome assembly GCF_044331325.1 of Streptomyces sp. NPDC017246. NCBI lineage: Bacteria > Bacillati > Actinomycetota > Actinomycetes > Kitasatosporales > Streptomycetaceae > Streptomyces > Streptomyces sp. NPDC017246. Next base: position 84,007 of record NZ_JBIRMW010000016.1, read on the forward strand.
GGATGACCGATGTCGAGGGGCGCCGCTATCTCGACATGCTCGCCGGATACTCGGCGCTGAACTTCGGGCACGGCAACCGGCGTCTGATCGACGCGGCGAAGGCCCAGCTGGAGCGGGTGACGCTGACCTCGCGCGCCTTCCACCACGACCGCTTCGCCGAGTTCTGCGCCCGGCTCGCGGAGCTGTGCGGCAAGGAGGCCGTGCTGCCGATGAACACCGGCGCGGAGGCCGTGGAGACGGCCGTGAAGACCGCCCGGAAGTGGGGGTACGAGGTGAAGGGCGTGCCGGACGGGCACGCGAAGATCGTGGTCGCGGCGAACAACTTCCACGGCCGGACGACGACGATCGTCAGCTTCTCCACGGACCACGAGGCCCGGGACCACTACGGCCCGTACACGCCGGGGTTCGAGATCGTGCCGTACGGGGATCTGACGGCGATGGAGGCGGCGGTCACCGAGAACACGGTGGCCGTGCTGCTGGAGCCGATCCAGGGCGAGGCGGGGGTCCTGGTCCCGCCGGCCGGCTATCTGGCGGGGGTGCGGGAGCTGACCCTCCGGCGGAACGTGCTGTTCATGGCGGACGAGATCCAGTCGGGTCTGGGCCGGACGGGCAGGACGTTCGCGTGCGAGCACGAGGGCGTGGTGCCCGATGTGTACATCCTGGGGAAGGCGCTGGGCGGCGGGGTGGTGCCGGTGTCGGCGGTGGTCGCCGACCGGTCGGTGCTGGGGGTGTTCCGGCCGGGTGAGCACGGGTCGACGTTCGGCGGGAACCCGCTGGCCTGTGCGGTGGCGCTGGAGGTGATCGCGATGCTGCGGACGGGCGAGTACCAGGAGCGGGCGGCGGAGCTGGGCGAGCACCTCCACGCGGAGCTGGGCCTGCTCGTGGGCGGCGGGGCGGTGGAGGCGGTGCGCGGGCGCGGTCTGTGGGCCGGGGTGGACATCGCGCCGTCGCACGGCACGGGCCGGGAGATCTCGGAGAAGCTGATGGAGCGGGGGGTCCTGGTGAAGGACACCCACGGGTCGACGATCCGGATCGCGCCGCCGCTGGTCATCTCGAAGGAGGATCTGGACTGGGGTCTGGAGCAGCTGAGGGGGGTCCTGTCGGAGGAGTGACCTCGTCCGCTTGCGAGGGAGGCGGGTGCGGGCCGATGCGGGGCAACTCGGGCCATTGACACGGCAGTTGGTCTAGGCCAATGATGCCGCCATGCCGAGACTCCGTCTGCGTCACGCCGTGCGTGCCGCGCTCGCCGCCCTCGTCCCCCTCGCGCTCCTCGGCGCGGTCACGGGACCCGCGCACGCCGCCCCGAAGGCGGCCTGGCCCGAGCCCGTCCCGGTGGTCTCGCACGTCGAGACCACCGACCCCGTCGTCTTCATCACCATCGACGACGGCTGGTTCCACGACCCCGCCGCCGCGAAGCTGCTGCTCGACCGCCGGGTGCCCGCCTCGCTCTTCCTGCTGCCCGGCGCCTACTCGTACGACTCCGGCTATTTCCGCACCCTGCTCGACCAGGGCCGTTCCCGCGTCGAGAACCACACGGTCGACCACCCGGACCTGACCACCCTCGACGCCGCCGGCCAGAGGGCGGAGGTCTGCGGGGCGCGCGACCAGCACCTCGCCCGGTTCGGCGACGGACCGCGGCTGCTGCGCCCGCCGTACGGGGTGTACGACGCGACCACCCTGACCACGGCCCGCGCCTGCGGGGCGAAGGCGCTGGTGACCTGGACGTACGACCTCACCACCTGGGGCCAGTGGACCCCGCCGACGCCGACGCTGAAGGCCGGCGACATCATCCTGCTGCACTTCAACGAGACGCTGGAGCAGGACCTGCGGCGGGCCCTGGACGCGGCCGAGGCGGCGGGCCTGAAGCCCGCGCCGCTCAGGGAGTACGTCGCGGAGTAGGGCGGGTCACAGGATCACGTGCGGGAGGAAGCGGGCGTACTCGTCGGTGACGAGCCCCGCCGACTCCCGTATCCCGAGCCCCGCCGCCTCGTTCTCGACGACCCACGCGCCGAGCACCACCCGGTTGCCGTCGAAGTCGGGCAGCGGGGCCAGCTCCTGGTAGCAGCAGGGCTCCCCGTCCCGGACGAACGGCTCCGTACCGGCCTCGTGCAGGGTGACGCCCGCGCCCTCGCGGCCCAGCAGCGGCTTGGCGACCCAGCCGCCGGTCGTGGCGAGTTCGCGCGGCCCGTCGAGGTAGGCGGGCAGCAGATTGGGGTGGCCCGGGTACAGCTCCCACAGGATCGCCAGGAGCGCCTTGTTGGAGAGCAGCATCTTCCAGGCGGGCTCGATCCAGCAGGTCGTGCCGGTGCCGCCGCCGTTGTCGAGGGTGCTCAGGACGTGCCCGCCGAAGCGGTCGGTGGTCAGCCACTCCCACGGGTAGAGCTTGAAGCAGCTGCGGACGAACCGGAGCCGGTCGTCGACGAAGCGGCGCGAGAGCCGGTCCCAGCCGATCCGTTCGACGGAGAGCGCCTCGGTCTCCAGCCCGGCCTGCTGGGCGGTCTCGCGCAGATACGCGACCGTCATCAGGTCCTCGCCGAGCTCGTCGCCGTCCGAGTGCGCGAAGTGGACGGGACCCGGGGGCAGCAGGTGGGCCTGGTTCTTCCACGCGTCGACGAGCCGTTCGTGGAGGGAGTTCCACTGGTCGGCGCCGGGGAACCGCTCCTCCATCCAGAACCACTGCGGGCTGGCGGCCTCCACGAGCGAGGTCGGGGTGTCGGCGTTGTACTCCAGCATCTTGGCCGGGCCCGTGCCGTCGTAGCGCAGATCGAACCGCCCGTAGAGGGAGGGGAGTTCCGCGCGCCGCCGCCAGGACTCGGCGACCAGGGACACCAGCTTCGGATCGGTGAACCCGAGCTCGGCGAACCGGTCCCGCTCGACGATGTGCGCGGCCGCCGCCAGGCACATCGCGTGCAGCTCCTCGACGACCTCCTCCAGGGCCTCGACCTCGGGCAGGGTGAAGGAGTAGTAGGCGCTCTCGTCCCAGTAAGGGCGCAGGGAACCGTCCGGGTAGCGGGTCAGCGGATAGACGAGCCCCTGCTCCTCCACCGTCTCCTGCCAGCCCGGTCGGGGCTCGATCGTGTGCCGTCGCATCTGCCGGGCCCCTCTCAGCCGCCGCCGGAACCGGAGCAGCCGAAGCCGCCGGTGTCGACGGCCTTCATGTCGAAGCTGCCGCCGCTCACCTGCTTGTCGCGCACGGAACCGCCGTAGTAGTACGAGCCGCGGGTGGTCGAGCCGCCGTTGTCGTCGTCACCGCCACCGCCGCCGCTCTCGCACTCGTAGCGGGGCAGTTCCTCCCGGGTCAGCGGGTCGACACACCGCTTGTCCGGCTCGGATCCGCACGCGGTGATCGTCGCCGCGAGCACACCCATCCCGCCGAGCACCACCGTGCTCGACCTCAGCCTCCGCATGTCCGTCGCCTTCCCCTTCGCGGTCGCGACCTCCGCGGTCACACCGGCCGCCGTTCACGCTTGTCGCGTTCACGTCTGTCGCGACCGCACAGTGTAGGCCGGTGATTTCCAGCCGCAACGCCTAGAGTCTTTTCGTGCTTCTAGGGATGATTTGTGCGCTCGCTTCGTCCGTCTGCTTCGGCGCCGCCTCGGTTCTCCAGGCGATGGGCGCCCGGGCCGCGACTCCGGGGACCGGTGGCGGCGTCGACGTCGCGCTGATGTGGCGGGCACTGCGCCAGTGGCGGTACCTCCTCGGACTCGGGCTGGACGGAACGGGGTTCGTCCTGCAGATCGTCGCCCTGCGGACCCTGCCCATCTACGTGGTGGGCGCGGCCCTCGCCGCGAGCCTGGCGGTCACGGCGGTCATCTCCTCCCGGCTGCTGCGCGTGCGGCTGCGCCGGGTCGAGTGGGCGGCCGTGGCCGTGGTCTGCCTCGGGCTCGGGATGCTCGCCCTGGCCGCCGGGAAGGAGGGCCACCGGGACGGATCGGAGTGGCTGCGCTGGGCGCTGCTCGCGATCTCCCTCGGAGTGCTGCTGCTCGGCGTCGTGGGCGGCCGGCTGCCGGAGAAGCCCCGCGCGCTCGTCCTCGGCCTCGGGGCGGGCTTCGGCTTCGGGGTGGTGGAGGTCGCCGTCCGGCTGATCGACGGCATCGATTTCGCCGACCCGGTCTGGTACGCGCTCCTGGTGGGCGGCGGCGCCGCGTTCCTCCTGCTGACCTCGGCACTCCAGCGCGGCTCGGTGACCACGGCCACGGCGGGCGCGGTGCTCGGCGAGACGGTCGGACCGGCGATCGTCGGGGTGGTCTGGCTCGGCGACCGCACGCGGGAGGGCTACGGCTGGCTCGCGATCCTCGGCTTCGCGATCGCGGTGGCGGGCTCCCTCGTCCTGGCCCGCTTCGGCGAGCCGCCGGAGGCCGACCCCGCCGGGAAGCCGCTGGCCCCGGTCACGGGCACGGAGACCGGTCCGGGGCGCCCGGCGTAGCGCCCGGCCGATCGGCGGTCCCGGCCGCCAGAAGGGGTGCCCTGTCGCTCGCGCCGCGAGCGCGGCCCGATCGGCGTGTCACCCCTGGGGCAGCACCCTGCACAGGGTCTGCAGGGCGCCCTGCCATCCGCTGTCCGGAGGTGTCGCGTAGCCGACGACGAGGCCGTCCAGGGTCGTCGGCACCGTGGGGCGACGGAACTGGTCGAGGCCCTGGACGGCGAGGCCGTTCCAGGCGGCGGCCCGCAGGACGTCCTGCTCCGTGCCGGGCGGCAGGGCCAGGACCGCGTGGAGCCCGGCGGCGATCCCGCCGACCCTCGTCTCCGGCGAGTGCGCGGCCACCGCCGCCACCAGTTGGTCACGGCGCCGCCGGTAGCGCAGCCGCATCGCCCGGACGTGCCGGTCGTACGCCCCCGAGCCCAGGAACTCCGCGAACGCCAGCTGGTCCGGCGCGCCGGGCCCCCAGTTCACACCCCTCTTCGCCGCCGTCACCTCGCCCACCAGGCTCTCCGGCAGCACCATCCAGGCGAGCCGCAGGCCGGGGGCGAGGGACTTGCTCGCCGTGCCGAGGTAGACGACCCGCTCGGGGTCGAGCCCCTGGAGCGCGCCCACCGGTTGCCTGTCGTACCGGAACTCGCCGTCGTAGTCGTCCTCCAGGACGAAGCCGCCCGAGGCGCGTGCCCAGTCGACGACCGCCGCCCGCCGGTCCGGGGGCAGCGCGCCGCCCAGCGGGAACTGATGGGCGGCCGTCATCAGAACGGCCCCGGCCCGGCCGAGCCCCGCGCCGGCCGCGTCCGCACCGGGTCCCGCGCCCGCCCCACCCGCACCGGGTCCCGGCCCCGGCCCCGGCCCGCGATCTCCCGGGTCCGACAACTCCTCGACCCGGGTGCCGCGTTCGTCGAAGGGCAGGACCGGTGTGCCGAGTCCCTCGCCGGCGAGAAGGGCCCTATGAAGGTCGAGGCCGTACGACTCGACCGCCACGTCCGTCACGCCCCGGCTCCGCAACACCTGCCCCATCAGCGTCAGGCCGTGCACGAAGCCCGTGCAGACGACGATCCGCTCGGGCCGGGCGTGGACGCCCCGGGCACGGGCGAGGTACTCGGCGAGGACGGTGCGCAGTTCGATCCGGCCGCGCGGATCCCCGTACCCGAAGGCCTCGTTCGGGGCCGCGACGAGGGCCCGTCGGTACGCCTTGAGCCACTCCGCGCGCGGGAAGGACGCCAGGTCGGGGGTGCCGGCCTTCAGGTTGTGCGCGGGCGTGGCGGACCGGGGCAGGGCGAGCGCCGGCGAGGAGGCCGGTGACGGGCGCACCGGCGGCCGGGGCTCGGCACGGCGGGCGACCCGGGTGCCGGATCCCTGCCGGGCCGTCAGCCAGCCCTCGGCGACGAGTTCGGCGTAGGCGTCGGCGACGGTGTTACGGGCCATCCCCAGGTCGGCGGCGAGCGACCGGGAGGACGGCAGTCGGGTCCCCGCCTCCAGGCGCCCGCTGCGGACCGCTTCCCGCAGGGCGTCCATGAGGCCGGCCCGCAGCCGCGGACCACGGAGTTCCAGATGGAGATCGGCCCCGAAAGTGGCCCACTCGTTCACCATGCCAATGGACCATACTCCTGAGCCACCTCGCTCGTACGGTGAAGGCATGACCACGCACACGAACGTCGTCGAACCCACCGCGGCCGCTCCCTCCGCCCCGGCCGCCACGACCGAGTACGCCCACGAGCACACCCCCCGACTCCCGCTCGCCGAGCGCGTCCCCGAGTTCTACCGGGCGATGCTGCGCCTGGAGACGGCGGCCGCGAAGGACATCGACCCGACCCTGTACCACCTGATCAAGATCCGGGCCTCACAGATCAACCACTGCGCGTTCTGCGTCGACATGCACAGCAAGGACGCGCTGGCGGAGGGCGAGACCGTCGAGCGGATCGTGCAGCTCTCCGCGTGGGAGGAGTCCCGGCACTTCTACACCGAGCGGGAGCTGGCCGCCCTCGCGCTCACCGAGTCCGTCACCGTCCTCACCGACGGCTTCGTCCCGGACGCGGTGTACTCCCGCGCCGCCGCGCACTTCGACGAGACCGAGCTCGCCCGGGTCATCGGCGCGATCGTCGTCATCAACGCGTGGAACCGGATCGGCGTCACCACCCGGATGACGCCCGGCCACTACACCCCGCGCTCCGCGTGAGCGGGACCGGGAACGCGGGCGGGACGGCCGGGACGGACGCGGGCGGGACGGCCGATGCCCCCGCGGGTGCGACGGCCGAGGCGCTGCGCGCCCTCCACCTGGGCCGGGCCGCCGGCGATCCGCTCGTCCTGCCCGGTCCGTGGGACGCGGTGAGCGCCCGGGCCTTCGAGGCGGCCGGTTTCCCGGCGCTCGCCACACCGAGCGCCGGGATCGCCGCCTCTCTCGGGTACGAGGACGGGGCGACACCGGCGGCGGAGATGTTCGCCGCGGTGAGGCGCGTCACCCGCGCGGTGTCCGTGCCCGTCACGGCCGACCTGGAGGGCGGCTACGGGCTCCCCGCGGCCGAACTGGTGGAACGGGTGAGGGAGTCGGGCGCCGTCGGGGTGAACCTGGAGGACAGTGACCCGGCCGAGGGGCTCAAGGACCCCCGGGCGCAGGCCGAGTGGCTGGCGGAGGTGCGCGCCGCGGCGGGCCCCGGACTCTTCGTCAACGCCCGCGTGGACGTGTACATCCGGCGGGCTCCCGCCCCCGTCGAGGCGGCGATCGCCCGCGCCCGGCTCTACGCGGAGGCGGGCGCGGACTGCGTCTACCCGATCGCGGCCCCGTCCACCGACCTCCCGGCCCTGCGCGCCGCCCTCGGCGAGCTCCCGGTCAACGCCCTGGCCGGACCGGGCGACCCGGGCGGCCCGTCCTTCGCCGCGCTCGGCCGGCTCGGCGCGACCCGGATCACCTTCGGCGACGGGCTGCTCCTGCGCGCGAGGGACGACCTGTGGTCACTGGCGACGAAGCTCCGGCTCCGGGGCGGCGGGGTCTCCTGAGCGTCGTCGCGGGCCGACGGGGTCTCCGAGCGCCTCCGGGCCCCCGGGGACAGAACCCGTGGGCGCCACCCCGAGGACGCCCCCGTAAGGGACCCCCCGGCGCGGGACCCGAAGTCCCGCGCCGCGGGCCTCAGTACGCGCCGGGCCGGAAGAACTCCAGGGCCACGCGCAGGGATTCCCGCTGCCCTGGCCAGTCGGCCTCCGGACCCGCGACCAGGATCGCGTAGTGGTTGCCGTCCGGGGCCGTGAAGGCCCGGTCGACGACCTTGCGGCGGCTTCCGTCGTCCCGGGTGTACGCGTACACCAGCTCGGCGGAGTCGGCCGGGGCGCCCGGTTCGCCGGTGACCCGTTCGAGGCTGATCTCCCGGTAGCCGGGCTTGTTGGCACGGCCGTCCTCGGAGGCCCCCCGCAGGGCCTCGTAGGGCGTCAGGCCGGCCTCGGTGACGACGAAGACCTGGAGCAGGCTCCGGCGGTCGGGCGCGTTGTAGAAGACGCCCTGGTCGGTCTCCGTGCGGTCCCAGCCGTCGGGGACGGCGATCGTGAAGCCCTTGAGGTCCTCCACGACCCCGTAGCCGGCCGGGGGCGTTCCGTCCGTGGGGGCGGCCGTACCGGAGGGCGAGGCCGGGTCCGGCGATGTACCGGACGGGGATTCCGAGGGCGAGCCGGTCGTCGGGTCGTCGGTGCCGGTGGCCCCGGTGGACTCCTCCGGGGCCGAGACGGAGACCGCGGGGCCGCCCGCCGCCGGGCTCGGCCCGTCGGCGTCACGGCCCCAGAGCAGCCAGCCGCCCACGGAGCCCGCCGCGAGGACGGCCACGGCGACGCCCGCCGCGACGGTGCCACGCGCGCGTGGCCGGGCCGCCGGAGCGGCGGCGCCGGGCGGGGAGTACTGCCAGCCGCCCGTCTCCGGCACGTACGCGGGCGCGTACCCGGGGTTGTACTCCGGCGCCGGTCCCGGCGTGTACTGCGGCGGGGGCGGTGGCGGCAGGGGTATGACCGGGCCGCCCCCGCCCCCCTTCGTCAGACTGATGACGGGATCGGTCCCGGGACCGGACGTCGCCCCTTCCCCGGCGGGACCGGGTGTCGGCCCTTCCCCGCCGGGGCCGGCCGCGGCGCCTTCCCCTGCCGGACCGGTCGTCCCGCCCACGACGGGGGCTGCGGCGGCTCCCCCTACGGGCCTCGCCGGCGCCGTGCCGGTCTCCCAGCTCTGTGTCTCGTCGTTCCAGCGGGCCCCGCCCCCGTAGCCGCTCATCTCACCCTCCGAGCAGCGTGCCGACGGCCTGCCCGACGGCCACGCCCGAGGCGAGGATCCCGGTCACCGCTCCGGCGTCCGTGAGGGCGCGGCGCAGCCGGGCGAGCCGTCCCGCGGCCGCCCGGCCCGTGCCCTCGATCTCGTCCTCGGCGTCGGAGAGTTCGGTGTCGAGGGCGGCCGTCTGCTCGGTGGGCACGACCCCGCCGAGGTCGGCGCGGAGCCGGCGGATGGCCAGGAGCAGTTCCTCCTGCTGCGGGTCGCGGGCGGGCCCGGTCCCGTTCACCGTGCTGGTGACGGTGTTGTGGTCGCCGATGGTGACGTTGCCGCCGGTGTTGGTGACGTGGATGCCGCCACGGGCGCGGCCGTCGCCGGTGCCGTTGTCGGTGCTGTGCCCGGTCTCAGCCACGGTTGCCTCCGGTCGTCGCGGTGGTGAAGGTCTTGCTGGTGACGGTGTTGTGGTTGCCGAGGGTGACATTGCCCTTGGTGTTCTCGATGAACGTGGCGCCCTCGGCGACATGAACGATCTTCTGCTCGAACTCGGCGGTCTCGTACCCCGCTTCGCGGAGCGCGACCGTCACGCCGTTCGCGACCCGGTCCTGCACGCTCTTCAGATAGCGGCTGACGTCCATCTCCTGGAAGAGGGAGGCCTCGTCGTCGGAGCCGAGTTCGCGGACCGAGGCCCAGGGACCCTCGGGCAGTGCGTTGGCGTGTCCGCCGGTGAGCAGCCGCCAGGCGTGGCCGAGCGAGCGCCCGAGCGTGGCCAGGGCCTGACCGGCGGAGCGCGGGGTCTGGCCGAGGGCCCAGACCGCCTTGCCGAAGCGGTGGTTGTGCCGGTAGCGGTGGGCGATCCGGTCGGCGTACCGGTAGAGCGGCTTCACCGGCCTGAGGACGTGCGGGGCGACCTCCAGCATCAGCATGCCGCCCTGGGTGTGGACGCGGACGAAGACGGTGGTGACGATCTCCTCGCCCCAGCCGCCGACCCGGATGCGGAGGAAGTGCCGGCGGGTCTCGCCGCCCTCCTCGATGGCGCCCGAGCGGTGCGTCTCGAAGCCCTCGGGGCTGTACGGGGCGACGGTACGGGCCGGCAGCCCGTCCACCGGCAGGAAGACGACCTCGTCGATCTCCAGCTCGCGCAGCCGGTCCCGGACGGCGGCCTGGATCGACGGCGAGCCGTGCGGCGAGGGCAGGCGCAGCGCCTCCACGAGCGGGACGATGTGCCGCATGATGGCGCTGTTGTCGAGCGGCTCGGGCGCCCCGCCGTCGAGGTCCTTGCGGGGGCGCAGCTCGATGGAGAGCGACCAGGGCTCGTACGGCTCGCCGGCGCCGCAGAACGGGTCGTCGGCCCCGTACATGACGAGTCGCGCGTGCTGTTCGACACGGATCAGCTCGCGCAGGCGCCGGGACCTGGCGCCCTCGGTCTGCTCGGCGGGGTCGGATCGCTGGTCGGGGAAGCGGTCCCGGGACAGCTCCTCGGTGAGCGCGCGGGCGAACTGGCCGCGCTGGGTGGCCACCGCCCAGGCCACCAGGAACGGTACGGCGACCGTGATCCACACCTCCAGCTCGCCGATGCCCCAGATCTCCTGGGCGGCGAGTTCGACCGCGAGACCGACGAACTGGCCCGCCTCGGCGGTCTCGCCGAGGAACTCCCAGCCGGACTCCTCGTCGCCGAGGGCGAGGAAGAGGAGGAGCAGGACGGACTGGAGCAGCATGAGCCGCCCGTACCAGCGGAGCAGGAAGGCGGCGACGACGCGGTAGACCGGCGCGGCGGCGGACCGGCCCCTGACCCACCGGGCGAGACCGAGCACCAGGAACGGCACGATCAGAAGGGCGATCAGGCCCTTGGTGAGCGGCAGCGCGACGATCCAGAGGGCGAGGATGCCGGCGGCCCAGGCGAGTTCGACGCGACGGGCGCGCAGCGCGTGGGCGAGGACGCGGCTCGCGTCGTAGCCGAGCGAGGGGGCGGCGAAGCGCTCCTCGTGGACGTACAGCTGGTCGATGACGGCGTCGCGGAACCCGTCGTCGAGGTACGTGCCGGCACAGAGCAGCCGGGTCGCCTCGCTGGAGGCCGGGAGCCGGCGCGGGTCGACGGCCGGCGGGGCGCCGGGCGGTGGTGTGTGCGGTGGCCGGCCTGGCTGCTGAGGTAAGGACGACTGCGCCAAAACTCCCCCGAAGGTGTGTAACTGTCCACGTTTACGACTCACTTGGCCGTGAACCGGTGGGACAGCATAGGGGAGGTGGGGGTTCCGTGTCGGCAGCGAAACGGCGCCCCCGGGCCGTACGGTCGGTCGTACGGCCCGGGGACGCCGGGTCTGTGGGGCTGGCGTCACGCCGGGCGTGGAGCCGGGGCGTGGAGCCTGGCGTCACGCCGGGGCGTGGAGCCGGGGTTCGGACTCAGATGAGGCCGAGCTCGCGCACCGCGTCGCGCTCCTCGGCGAGCTCCGCCACGGACGCGTCGATACGGGTGCGGGAGAACTCGTTGATCTCCAGGCCCTGGACGATCTCGTACGCGCCGTCCTTGGTGGTGACGGGGAAGGAGGAGATGAGGCCCTCCGGGACGCCGTACGAGCCGTCCGACGGGATGCCCATGGAGGTCCAGTCGCCCGCGGCGGTGCCGTTGACCCACGTGTGGACGTGGTCGATGGCGGCGTTCGCGGCGGAGGCGGCGGAGGACGCGCCACGGGCCTCGATGATCGCGGCGCCGCGCTTGGCGACGGTCGGGATGAAGGTGTCGGCCAGCCACGCCTCGTCGCCGACGACCTCGGCGGCGTTCTTGCCGGCGATCTCCGCGTGGAAGATGTCCGGGTACTGGGTCGCCGAGTGGTTGCCCCAGATGGTGAGGCGCTTGATGTCCTCGACCGAGGCGCCGGTCTTGGCCGCGAGCTGCGAGAGCGCGCGGTTGTGGTCCAGGCGGGTCATCGCGGTGAAGCGCTCGGCCGGCACGTCCGGGGCGGCGGCCTGGGCGATCAGGGCGTTGGTGTTGGCCGGGTTGCCGACGACGAGGACCTTGATGTCGTCCGCGGCGTGGTCGTTGATGGCCTTGCCCTGCGGCTTGAAGATGCCGCCGTTGGCGGCGAGCAGGTCGCCGCGCTCCATGCCCTTGGTACGCGGGCGGGCGCCGACGAGCAGCGCGACGTTGGCGCCCTCGAAGCCCTGGCTCGGGTCGTCGAAGATGTCGATGCCCTTGAGCAGCGGGAACGCGCAGTCGTCGAGCTCCATGGCGGTGCCCTCGGCGGCCTTCACGCCCTGCGGGATCTCGAGGAGGCGCAGCTTGACCGGCACGTCCGCGCCGAGCAGGTGGCCCGAGGCGATGCGGAAGAGCAGCGCGTAGCCGATCTGGCCGGCCGCGCCGGTCACGGTGACATTCACGGGAGTGCGGGTCATGGCGATCTCCGTAAGACAGCTGGCGGTGGGGGTCCCTGCCCCTGGTGCGGGATAGCTCTCTTGATCGATCGGTGTCTCGACATGAAGAGATATCCAGCGGTCAGGCTATCCGACCCGGGCCCCGCTGAATCCCCACCCCCTTGTGGTCCGGCTCACTGCCGCCCGTCCGCGCCCCTTCCCGGAGGCCGGGTGACGCCCGGGTTCCCGGGGGTTCACGTCCGCGTGTCGACCCGTCCGCGCGCGCCGGTCCACCGGCACGCGCCCGCGTGCGGACCGGTTCCCACCTGCGCGCCCGCGAGTTCACGTGGGCACGGCCACAACACCCGCTAGCGGTCGGCCGTGCAGCCTTCGCTCCCGTCCGCGAGCAGCCCGCAGGCCTTCGCGGCCGTAGCGGAGCCGACGGCGACCATCGGCGTGTACGCGTCGGTCTCCACCGCCGCCGTGTCGGTGCCCGGGGCCACGGTGGCGCGCCGCACGCTCTCCCCGGCCTCGACGGTGACGGTGTCCCCGTGCGCGGCACCGGTGATCCGGGCCCAGGCGGCCGCGCAGGTGGCGCTGTAGCGGACCTCGACCCGGGCGTCGCCCACGCGGGCGAGGGCGACGGTGGTGGCGAGCGGGCCGCCGCACCCCATGGCCTCCGGGTCCTGTCCGGTGCAGTCGGGACCCGAGCAGTTCACCCCCGGGGGAAGGCTGGCGCGCTGTGTGGCGGGTGGGGCGGTGGTGGTGGGCGGGGCGGCCACGGGGTCGTCCTCGCCGTCGGAACCTCCCAGGTCGACGAGGAGCAGCGCGGCGGTGACCACGAGCAGGGCACCCACGATCCCGGCGGCGTAGAGGAGGACGGCGCGGCGGCGGGAGTCGGAGGTGCGGGCGGGGGGTGCGGCGGCGTCGGGCGCGGGGATACGGGGCGGGGGCACGGCGGCGTCGGCGCCCGAGGTCGCCGCCGGGCGGGGCCGGTCGAGGCGCCGGATCTCCATGGTGCGGTCGGCGCCGGGGACTCCGTCGCCGTCCTCGGGCGCGGGGGCGGGGGCGGGGGCATCGCCCTGCCCGCCGGTGAGGGCGGCGGCGCGGGCCCAGGCGCGTTCCGCGTGCTCCCCGTCGGTCGCGAGGGCCGCCGGGTCGGTTCCGGTCACCTCGGCGAGTGCCACGACGGCGGCGCGGGGCGCGGGCTGACGCGCGTTCAGATACGAGTCCCACGCGGACCGTTCGCGTCCGGTGCGTTCGGCGACGGCCGTGACGCCGAGGCCGCTGCGGTCGATCAGACGGCGGAGCCGCTCCGTGAACGCACGGACGTCCGGGTCGAGTTCGTCCGGCAGTGACTTCCAGCCAGGCATGTGCGCCCCCCTTGTCCCGTGCCTCCCCTGCTTCCCGAAGGATGGCAGGTCCAGGAGCGATGCGCGCCCCCGGATGCGGAGCCGAGGTAGCGGAATGGTCACTTCCGTGCCACAGCGCGCCGACGGACCTTGAACCCGCATTGGCACGTACATGACCCTTGATCGCAGCGGCGCCCGCCCTCCCACGGGGGAGAGGGCGGGCGCCGTGCCTCGTACGATCCGGGCTAGGTGACCGTGAGGTGGAGGACGTCCTCCAGGAACGGAATCTTCAGCCAGGGCTCCGGCTGCACCATGAGCGCGAGCAGCACGATCAGGCCACCCATCACCCCGTACGTGATCATGTCCGTGAAGCGGGACCGTACGGCGAGCATGCCCACCGAGGGCAGGACCCGGCGCATCGCGGCCCCTACGAGGAGCGCGGCCCCGACCAGGATCACCCCGATCCGGAAGGCCTGCGGGAACGCGTCCGTGCCCACCACGAGCAGACCGAGTCCGGCGAGACCGAGCACGGTGAGCAGCGGCCACTGACGGGCGGGCGCGGGGGCGTCACCGGCGGCCGCCCGGCCGCCGCCCTCGGGGCGCGCGGTACCGGTCGTCACGGTGGGCGGCCGCCTCCGCGGGCCACCGACGAGGGCGCCGGCCGAGGCACCGTCGGCGGCGTCGACGGAAGCGCCGTCGGGGGAGGCGGAGGAGGCGTCGGCAGAGGCGTCAGCAGAGGCACCGGCAGAGGCACCGGCGGCGGCCTCCGCCTCGCCGGACGGCGTGTCCACGTTCGCGTCCGCGTCCGCCCCGTCCGGATTCCCGGCCGTCCCCGGGGTCCCGGAGGTCACGTCAGAGCGCCGCGGCCGCGCGCTCGGCGGCCTCGACGACGTTGATGAGGAGCTGCGCGCGGGTCATCGGGCCGACACCGCCGGGGTTCGGGGAGATCCAGCCGGCCACCTCGGCGACGCCGGGGTCCACATCGCCGAGGATCTTGCCCTCGCCGTCGCGCGAGACACCGACGTCGAGGACGGCCGCGCCCGGCTTCACGTCCTCCGGCTTGATCAGGTGCGGCACACCGGCGGCCGCGACGATGATGTCGGCGTTGCGCAGGTGGGCGGAGAGGTCCCGGGTCCCGGTGTGGCACTGGGTCACGGTGGCGTTCTCGGAGCGGCGGGTGAGGATCAGCGGCATCGGACGGCCGATGGTGACACCGCGGCCGACGACCACGACCTCCGCGCCGTTGATCTCCACGCCGTGCGCGCGGAGCAGCGTGATGACGCCGTTCGGCGTGCAGGGCAGCGGGGCGGGCTCGTTGAGCACGAGCCGGCCGAGGTTGGTCGGGTGGAGACCGTCGGCGTCCTTGGCCGGGTCCATCAGCTCCAGGATGCGGTTCTCGTCGATGCCCTTCGGCAGCGGGAGCTGGACGATGTACCCGGTGCAGGTCGGGTCCTCGTTGAGCTCGCGGACGACCGCCTCGATCTCCTCCTGCGTGGCGGTCGCCGGAAGGTGGCGCTGGAGGGAGGCGATGCCGACCTGGGCGCAGTCGCGGTGCTTGCCCGCCACGTACTTCTGGCTGGCCGGATCGTCGCCGACCAGGACGGTACCGAGTCCCGGTGTGATGCCCTGCTCCTTGAGGGCCGCCACACGGACGGTCAGATCGGACTTGATCGCGGCTGCGGTGGCCTTGCCATCGAGAATCTGGGCGCTCATGGAGACATCCTCCCGGATGACCCCCGCCTTGTTCCAATTCGCTCGTGCCGGAAGGCCCGTCACACGGAACGACAGGTTGCACTTGCACAACTCCGCTGCGTATCGACTGGACAAAAAGTCGACGTTGCGACCACGATGATCGACGAAGTACCGCGGAAAGTGCCGGGGGGAATCCGCTCACATCCCGTGAAAAGTCCTCCGCGCGGGCCGCGTCGTCCCCGCACAGAGAAATTTCACGGAGGAAACCCGCGATGAGCTTCGGTGACCCGAACAACCCGTACGGCCAGCAGGGTCAGGGCCAGGGCCAGCAGCCCGGTTACGGCTACCCGCAGCAGGCCCCCCAGGGCGTGCCGCCGCAGCAGGGCTACGGCTACCCCGCGGCCCCGCCGGTCTCGCCGTACGGCGGGGGCGGCTACCCGGGCGCGGTCATGGAGATGCCCGGTGGCGTGAAGGCCGCGCGCGTCATGCTGTGGATCCTCGGCGCGTTCAACGTGCTCGGCGGCATCGCGGCGATCGCCATCTCCTTCGCCGTCGACAGCGAGCTCGAGAAGTCGGGCGCCTCGTCCGCCGACGCCGAGGCCTTCGCGGACCTGGGTCAGGGCATCCTGATCGGCGCGGGCATCGTCTCGCTCCTCTTCGCCGTCTTCGGCATGGTGCTCGCCGCCAAGTTCAAGTCCGGCGGCAACGGCGTCCGGATCGGCTCCATCGTCTGGGGCGCGTTCGCCGTGCTGTTCAGCCTCTTCTCGCTGCCGCTCGGCATCGTGAGCCTCGCCCTCGGCGTCCTGATCATCGTATTCGTGGCGAAGTCGGACGGCTCGGCCTGGTTCAACCGCAACAAGCAGCAGTACTGATCCACCGACGGCTGGGGCCCGGTTCCGTACGGAACCGGGCCCCAGCCATGTCCAGCGTGCCGGACCCGCTTCAGACCCGCTTCAGGACCGCGAAGCCTTCGGAGCGGTGGGTGATCTCGTACCGCGCCTCCGGATGCAGTTGGGAAGCCAGCTGCTCCGGGTCCGTGACCTGCTGCGACCAGCCGCGCAGGTCGAAGGCGAGATAGTCCGGGGTGGCGCCCTTCGACGTGCCCACCCAGTAGACCCTGTGGTCCGCCGTGAGGTGCGCGAGGAGCGAGACGTCGGCCTCCACGCTCGCGCCCTCGGGCACCGCGTCCACCGCCGCCCGCGCCTGCTCGGTCCGGGTGTCCGTCCGGTACGTCTCCGGCTTCGTCAGCTCCCGCAGCGGCAGGTTCGCGGCGAGCACGAGGGCGACCGCCGTCGCGACCGGGACGACGACCTTCCCGTACGAGACGAGCCACGCGCGCGGTGAGGTGCGCACCGAGCGGACGCCGTCCACCAGGGCCAGGAAGACCACCGGCATGAGGATGGCGCTGTAGTGCCAGTGCATGCCCCAGTGGTTGGGGTCCTGGGAGAGGAAGCGCCAGCCCAGCGTGGGCAGGACGAGCAGGATCAGCGGGGAGCGCAGGGCGAGGAAGCCGGTGATCGCGAGCAGGAAGACCACCATCTCCCACCGCTCGCCCGAGGCGAGGGCGTCGCCGACGACCTGCCCGAAGGAGGTCTCGGTGCCCTGCCCGGTCTTCTCGATCTTCGACCAGTAGTCGTACTCGCCGACCCGGCTCGCCGCCGGGATCAGGACGAGGACCGTCAGCGCGAAGGCCGCCGCGCCGAAGCCGGCCAGGGCCGCGCCGAGCCGCTTCTGTCCCTTGAGGAAGAGGACCACGCCGACCATGGAGACGGTCAGCCCCATGTCCTCCTTGACGAGGACGAGCGGGACGGACCAGGCGACGGCGGCGGTCCAGCGTCCGAGGAGCAGGGCCCGGCAGGTCAGGGCGAGCAGCGGGACGGCGAAGGCGATCTCGTGGAAGTCTGACTTGACCGCTTCCTGGAGGCCCCAGGAGAGCCCGTACGCGAGGGCGAGTCCGATGCCGGCGGCCCTGCTGCCGAGGATCTGCTGGGTGGTGCGGCCGACGACGACGGCGCCGGCGGCGAACAGCGCGGCCTGGCCGAAGAGCAGGGCCACCGGCGAGGGCCAGATCCAGTACAGCGGCGCGAGGAGCGCGGTGACCGGGCTGAAGTGGTCGCCGAGTATGTGGAAGCCGGGGCCCTTGATGTCGACGATCGGGGAGCGGAACTCGGCGTACGCCCGGACGGACTGCCCGAAGATCCCGAGGTCCCATGACGGGGTGCGGAAGTGCGCGTACTGGATCCAGGAGTAGAGGAAGTACAGACCGCAGAGGACCGCGGCGAGGATCAGGTACGGGCGGAGCGGGGCCGGTGAGAGGCCGTCCGGCGACTCGGTGGCGGCGGCGCCCGGAGAGCCGGTGACGGCCTCCTCGGCGGACCTGTTCTGTACGTCCAACACCACGCCCCCACTACCAGTGGTCGACAAAAGAGCAACCCATTAGACCAGAGTCCACCCGATCGGCGGATCTGACGCCGCCAGGGCCGTACGACCCCTCCGACGGCCCCCTGGGGCGCCGCGCGGCCTCCCGTCGCACTCCGGACCCGGGCGGTGACGTTCTGCGTTCGTCGCGGAGTGCCGGGCCTGAGGCCGCGTACCGGTGCGACGAGCGACGGGCGGCCCGCCGGTACCCCTGGGGTACCGGCGGGCCGCCCGCTGTCCGCTCGGCTCAGTGGAAGAAGTGGCGCGTCCCCGTGAGGTACATCGTCACGCCGGCCTTCTTCGCCGCCTCGATCACCAGCTCGTCACGCATCGAGCCGCCCGGCTGCACGACCGCCTTCACACCGGCCGCGGTGAGGATCTCCAGACCGTCCGGGAAGGGGAAGAAGGCGTCCGAGGCCGCGTAGGAGCCACGCGCCCGCTCCTCGCCGGCCCGCTCGACCGCGAGCTTCGCGGAGTCGACGCGGTTGACCTGGCCCATGCCGACGCCGACCGAGGCGCCGTCCTTGGAGAGCAGGATCGCGTTGGACTTGACCGCGCGGCAGGCCTTCCAGGCGAAGGAGAGCTCGGCGAGCTCCTCGGCGGAGAGGGCCTCGCCGGTCGCGAGGGTCCAGTTCGCCGGGTCGTCGCCCTCGGCCTGGAGGCGGTCGGTGACCTGGAGCAGCGCGCCGCCGTCGATCGGCTTGACCTCGACGGGGTTGCTCGGGGCGCCCTCGGCCTTCAGCACGCGGATGTTCTTCTTCTTCGCGAGGACCTCGACCGCGCCGTCCTCGTACGCCGGGGCGACGATGACCTCGGTGAAGATCTCCGCGACCTGCTCGGCCATCGCGACCGAGACCGGACGGTTGACGGCGATGACGCCGCCGAACGCGGACAGCGGGTCGCAGGCGTGCGCCCTGCGGTGGGCCTCGGCGACATCGGCGCCGATCGCGATGCCGCACGGGTTGGCGTGCTTGATGATCGCGACGCAGGGCTCGGTGTGGTCGTACGCGGCCCGGCGCGCGGCGTCGGTGTCCGTGTAGTTGTTGTACGACATCTCCTTGCCGTGCAGCTGCTCGGCCTCGGCGAGGCCGCCCGTGCCGTCGACGTAGAGCGCGGCGCCCTGGTGCGGGTTCTCGCCGTACCGCAGGACGTTGTTCCGCTCGTACGTGGCACCCAGGAAGTCGGGGAAGCCCGAGTCGTCGGCGGCGGCGTAGTCGTCGGCGAACCAGGAGGCCACGGCCACGTCGTACGCGGCGGTGTGCTGGAAGGCCTCACCGGCGAGCCGCTTGCGGGCGGTCAGGTCGAAGCCGCCGGCCTGGACGGCGGCGAGCACGTCGGCGTACCGCTCGGGGCTGGTGACGATCGCCACGGACGGGTGGTTCTTGGCCGCGGCGCGGACCATGGACGGGCCGCCGATGTCGATCTGCTCGACGCACTCGTCGGGAGTGGCGCCGGAGGCGACGGTCTCCTTGAACGGGTAGAGGTTCACGACGACCAGGTCGAAGGGCTCCACGCCGAGCTCGGCGAGCTGCTCGCGGTGCGACTCCAGGCGCAGGTCGGCGAGGATGCCGGCGTGCACGCGCGGGTGGAGGGTCTTGACGCGGCCGTCCAGGCACTCGGGGAAGCCGGTGAGCTCCTCGACCTTGGTGACCGGCACGCCCGCGGCGGCGATCTTCCCGGCCGTGGAGCCGGTGGAGACGAGCTCGACACCGGCCTCGTGCAGACCGCGGGCCAGCTCTTCGAGCCCCGTCTTGTCGTAGACGCTGACCAGCGCGCGGCGGATGGGCTTAACGGTGTCCGTGTTCACCGACATGAACCTTTCGTCCCTCAATGCGATAGCCGTGCCGGGCGAGTCGCCCCACGACGTCGACGAGCAGCGAGCGCTCGACTTCCTTGATGCGCTCGTGCAGAGCGGCTTCATCGTCCTCGTCCCGCACCTCGACCACGCCCTGGGCGATGATCGGGCCGGTGTCGACACCGTCGTCGACGAAGTGGACGGTGCACCCGGTGACCTTCGCGCCGTAGGCGAGGGCGTCACGCACCCCGTGGGCACCGGGAAAACTGGGGAGCAGAGCCGGGTGGGTGTTGACGACCCGGCCGCCGAAGCGGGCGAGGAACTCCTTGCCGACGATCTTCATGAAGCCGGCCGAGACGACGAGGTCCGGCTCGTACGCGGCGGTGGCCCCGGTCAGCGCGCGGTCCCAGTCCTCGCGGCCGGCGTGGTCCTTGACCCGGCAGACGAAGGTGGGCAGCCCGGCGCGCTCGGCGCGCTCCAGACCGGCGATGCCGTCGCGGTCCGCGCCGACGGCGACGATCTCCGCGCCGTACCCCTCGGGGTCCGCGGCGACGGCGTCGAGGAGGGCCTGCAGATTGGTACCGGAACCGGAGACCAGGACGACGAGGCGGGCGGCAGCCACTGGGTCACTCTTTCCGTGGTGTTTGTACGGTCGTACGAACGAATCGTGCCGCTCGATACGGGGAACCCTACGAATGGCTCGACCGTCAGCAACGATACCGGCACACCGGGCGGCCCCCACGGGACGGGGGCGGAGCAGGGCGGTAGCGTCAGGGTCCGACGCCCGACGATCAGCAGACAGCAGCAGACGAGACAGCAGCGGAGACCACGGGTGCGGCCGTGGTCGCGACGACAGAGGGAAGACGTTCAGCAGATGCCGGAACGCCAGTCCACGGACGACAACAACCCGTTCGCGCCGCCGCCCGAGGGCCGGCCGGATCAGCCGTGGCAGCCGCGGCGACCGGAGGGCTCGGACGACGAGACGTCCGGGGCCTCGGATCCGTCGGGGCCGTCCGACGGCCGCTGGAGCCCGCGGCAGCCAGGCCCCTCGGACGGCGGATTCGGGCGCGGGCCCGAGCGCCAGGGGGGCGGCCAGGGCGGCCCCGAGGGAGGTCCCGGTCAGAGCGGACCCGGCGGCAAGGGGCTCCGCTGGGACCCGACGGACCCGGCGCAGCGGCGTGCGCGGTACGCGATCCTCGCGGGCATGTGGGCCTTCTTCTTCGCCATCTTCGAGATCCCGGAACTGGCGCTGCTGCTCGGCGCCCTGGGTCTCTACTGGGCGATCAGCTCGCTGCGCGCCAAGCCGAAGCCGGCCGACGCGCTGTCGCCGACATCACAGTCGGCACCCGCGCAGGCGTCTCAGCCTTCGGGACAGACGCCGGGTCGGGCTTCGGGTCAGGGCGCGGGTCAGGCTTCGGGTCAGGGCGCGGGCCGGTCTTCGGGGCAGGGTGCCACGGCGGCCCCGCTCCGCTCGATGCGGACGGCCGCCATCAGCGGTCTGGTCGCGGCGAGCGTGGCTCTGATGATCGTCGCGGTGGGCTTCACGATGCAGCTCGTCTACAGCGACTTCTACGAGTGCCGCGACGACGCCCTCACCCACGCGGGCCAGCTGGCCTGCAACGACCTCCTGCCGAAGCCGCTCCGGGCGGGCTTCGGGGTGCGGGAGTAGCGGTCCCGACCCGTTCGGCCCAGTCGGCCCGCCTAGTCGGCCGGCGGGGCCGGTGGCGGAGGGGAGGCCGGTTCCCAGGCCGCCGGAAGGTAGTCGTAGGGCTCGAAGCCGGAGTCGCCGTACGGGTCGGCGTACCGGCTGCCGTACGGGTCGCCGTCGGGGCCTAGATCGATGCCGGAGCCGGCTTTGAAACCGGCTCCGAAGCCGGAACCGAGACCTGAGCCCGAGCCGGAGCCGGATGCCGCCCCTGCGGGAGCCGCCGGCGCGGGGACCGTCCCGGCACTGTCCGGCTGTGTCTTCCCGGTCTCCGAAGGGTCCGGCGTGGACGGGGGTACGGCGCCGGGCGCCGGTACGCGGCCGGGGACGCGTCCCTTCGCGGACGCGGACGTGACCGCCGGCCCCGCACCCGGCCCCTCCCCCGCGGGCACCGGCAGGGGCTTCGGGCGGAGCGCTCGACGGCCCCAGGCCCGTACCCCCAGGGCCACCGGCACCCCGACGCAGGCGCCCCACAGAACCGTCGCCGCGCCCGTCTGCCACCACACAGGACCGAACTCGGCGAGCCGGCCGCTGCCGAGCGGGCCGCCCGCCGTGCCCGCGAGGACGGCGACGGCCGCCCCGCACCCCCAGGCCGCACCGAGCGCCGTGAGCGCCGTGTCGCGGGCCGTCCAGGTCCCCGCCAAGCGGCCCACGCGTCGGCCCTGGAGCGCCGCGGCGGCCAGCGGGACCGCCACGACCGCCCAGTGGAGCCAGGTGCCGCGGCCCTCCGCGGGCAGCGCGGCAAGGAGCGGGAAGGGCGGCACGGCCGGGTCGCCGGCGAGGCCCAGCGGGGTCGCCATCGCACCCGTACCGAGGGTGAAGCCCGGCCCGAGCCCGTACGCGGCTCCCCACACGGCCATGTTCGGCAGCAGCGCCAGGACGAGCAGCAGCACCGTCACGCTCCCCGACCACTCCCCCGCGAGCCCCGCGTGGGCGGCCTGCGCCTCGCGCGCGTGCAGGGCGAGCGAGACCGCCGCGGCGACCGCGCCGCCGCCGATCAGCGTCACGAGGCCGAGCCCCGCGGCGCGCAGGGCGGCGGCCGCCTGGCGCTGTCCGGGCAGCGGGCGGCCGAGCGCCGTCCAGGCGCCCGCCCCCGCCGCGCCGACGACGACGGCGGGCAGCCAGAGCCCCGCGGCGATCAGGTCGGCGGGCAGCGGACCGCTCTCGCCGTAGACCACGACGGCGGCCGCGACCAGGAGGTATCCCCCGGCCACGGCGGCGACCGCACCGCTCGCGGAAGGGCGTGGCCGGTCGTCCTCGGCATCCGTGTCGAGGGTGTCGCGGACGGCCCGGTGGACGAGCCAGACGGGCAGGGCGACCACGAGCATGGGGGCGATGCCGAGCGGGGCGGGGAGGCCGGACAGGGTGTCCGTACGGACGAGGTCGACGCCGTGGGCGAGCAGCCAGAGGCCGGTGGCCAGGTGCAGGGCGCCGCCGGGGCCGCTGTCGGGGTACGGGGAGCTGATCCAGACGGCGATCACCAGGACCGCGAGGGCGCCGAGACCGAGTCCGGCGGCGACCGCGCCGCGGACGCAGGCGGTGGCGAGCGCGGCGGAACGCCCGCCCTGGACCAGGGGGTGCTCGGTCACATGGGTCACGGGGTCATGCTGCCAACGACACGCGCTTTTGCCGCGTAACAGGCAAACCTCCGTTGTGTCGCTCAAGATACGTTTATGTACTTTTCCGCCCAGAGCAGCTCTGCGGGAGGTCGACGCCGATGAGCCGGAGCACAGCGGATTCCGCATCCTCCGTCACCCTGCCGACCCCGAAGGAGCGGCGCAGGTTGCGTGAGGCCCTCGCCCTGAGCGAGGAGCAGGTCGCCGAGGCCATGGGCGTCACGAAGGCCACGGTCAAGGCGTGGGAGACCGGGCGCTCGGCGCCCCGGGGCCGCAAGCGCGAGGCATACGCGAAACTGCTCGGCACGTACGAGCCGGACGACGTGTCCTCACCCGTACGGCGGCAGGCACAGCCACAGGCGCACACCCAGGCTCATGCGCAGGCCCAGCCACAACCACAGCCGGAAGCGCAGGAGGCGCACGCCCAGGCACACGCCCAGGCGCAGTCACACGGACAGACCCACGCGCCCGCGTCGGCGCAGCCCCCGGCAGCCACCGTGCGGCCCAGGGCCGCCGCCAAGCGGGCCGCCAAGCCGCCGAAGGCGCCCTCCCCGGCCCCGGCCATCGCCCCCGGCCCGGCGCGCAAGAGCCCCGCGAAGCCGCAGGAGCGCCTGAAACCGACGGCTGCCGAGACGCCCGCCCCGTGGTCGGCGCCCGGCCGGGAGCCGGTGCGGGCACCCGAGCCGGTGGGACCCCCCGCCGTACCGGGCCTCACCCCCGAGGAGGCCTTCGACGCGCTGTACGCGCACGCCGCGCCCGCTCTCGTCCACCAGACGTACCTGCTGACCGGCCGCCGACAGCTCTCCCGCGAGTCCGTCGAGTACGCCTTCCACCACGCCTGGGAGCACTGGCCCGAGGTCGCCGTCGACGCGGACCCGGTGAGCTGGGTGCGGGCCACGGCGTACGAGTACGCCCTCTCCCCCTGGCACCGGCTGCGCCGCGCCCACAAGCACCCCGACTCCCCGCCCACCGAGGCGAGCCGGCGGGCGCTGCTCACCGCGCTCCTCGAACTGCCGCCGCCGTACCGCCGTACCGTCCTGCTCTACGACGGACTCGGCCTCGACCTGCCGGAGACGGCGGCCGAGACCGAGGCGAGCACCCCCGCGGCCGCCAACCGGCTGCTGCACGCCCGCACCGTCCTCGGGCGGCGGGTCCCCGAGCTCGCCGAGCCCGAGGCCCTGCACCGGCGGCTGAGCACCCTGGTCACGGAGGCGCCGACGGCGACGCTCCCGCCCGCCCGCACGGTCCGGACGGGCAGCGAACGCCGCTCCCGCACCTGGACGCGCGCGGTGCTCGGGGTGACGGCGGTCCTCATCGGCGTCACCGGCTTCACGGTGGCGACCGCGCCGACCCGCTACATCCCGGTGAACGTCCCCGGCGAGACCGTCAACGGCGTCCCGGTGCGCGGCGGCCCGCAGAAGCTCCGGACGGAGGACCTGGAGCTCAGGGACAAGCTGCGCTCCGAGCCGAACCCGGGCCCGGAGCGGCTGATCCCCGCGGCCGAGTAGGGGCTGCCGTACGCGAGAGGGCCCCGCCCTCGCCCGGGTGACCGGGCGGGGGCGGGGCCCTCTCGTACGACTGCGACCGTCAACCGCGACGACGCGGCCGCTGTGTTCCTGACGAAATCAGCCCGCGAGGATGGCGCGCGCGAGCTTGGCCGTCTCGGTCGGCGTCTTGCCGACCTTGACGCCGGCGGCCTCGAGGGCCTCCTTCTTCGCCTGGGCGGTGCCGGAGGAGCCGGAGACGATGGCGCCGGCGTGGCCCATGGTCTTGCCCTCGGGCGCGGTGAAGCCCGCGACGTAGCCGACGACCGGCTTGGTGACGTTGGCCTTGATGAAGTCGGCCGCACGCTCCTCGGCGTCGCCGCCGATCTCACCGATCATGACGATCAGGTCGGTGTCGGGGTCCGCCTCGAACGCCGCGAGGGCGTCGATGTGCGTGGTGCCGATGACCGGGTCGCCACCGATGCCGACGGCGGACGAGAAGCCGATGTCACGGAGCTCGTACATCATCTGGTACGTCAGCGTGCCGGACTTCGAGACCAGGCCGATGCGGCCCGGCTTCGTGATGTCGCCCGGGATGATGCCGGCGTTGGACTGGCCCGGGGTGATGAGACCGGGGCAGTTCGGGCCGATGATGCGGGTCTTGTCGCCCTTCGACTGCGCGTACGCCCAGAAGGCGGCGGAGTCGTGGACGGCGATGCCCTCGGTGATGACGACGGCCAGCGGGATCTCGGCGTCGATCGCCTCGACCACGGCGGCCTTCGCGAACGCCGGCGGGACGAAGAGGACCGAGACGTTGGCGCCGGTCTCCTTCATCGCCTCGGCGACGGAGCCGAAGACCGGGACCTCGGTGCCGTCGAAGTCGACGGTCGTGCCGGCCTTGCGCGGGTTCACGCCACC
Organism: Streptomyces sp. NPDC017246; assembly: GCF_044331325.1. Classification (NCBI taxonomy): domain Bacteria; kingdom Bacillati; phylum Actinomycetota; class Actinomycetes; order Kitasatosporales; family Streptomycetaceae; genus Streptomyces; species Streptomyces sp. NPDC017246. Next base: position 108,992 of record NZ_JBIRMW010000016.1, read on the forward strand.
GACGATGTTGGTGCCGTCGGCCAGCATGAGCTTGGTGTGCTTCATGCCCGTGGCACCGGTCATGCCCTGGACGATGACCTTGCTGTCCTTGGTGAGGAAGATAGCCATGGTGTGCTTGACCTCGTCCCTTACTTCGCAGCCGCGAGCTCGGCGGCCTTGTCGGCCGCGCCGTCCATGGTGTCCACGCGCTGCACGAGCGGGTGGTTCGCGTCCGACAGGATCTTGCGACCCAGCTCCGCGTTGTTGCCGTCGAGGCGCACGACCAGCGGCTTGGTGACCTCTTCGCCCTTCGAGGCGAGGAGCTCCAGGGCCTGGACGATGCCGTTGGCGACCTCGTCACAGGCGGTGATGCCACCGAAGACGTTGACGAACACGGACTTGACGTCCGGGTCGCCCAGGATGATCTCCAGGCCGTTCGCCATGACCTCGGCGGAGGCGCCGCCACCGATGTCGAGGAAGTTGGCCGGCTTCACGCCGCCGTGGTTCTCACCGGCGTACGCGACGACGTCCAGGGTCGACATGACCAGACCGGCACCGTTACCGATGATGCCGACCTCGCCCTCGAGCTTGACGTAGTTGAGGTTCTTGGCCTTGGCGGCAGCCTCGAGCGGGTTGGCTGCGGCCTTGTCCTCGAGCGCCTCGTGCCCGGGCTGACGGAAGTCGGCGTTCTCGTCGAGAGACACCTTGCCGTCCAGGGCCAGAATGCGGCCGTCCTTGGTCTTCACCAGCGGGTTGACCTCGACGAGGAGCGCGTCCTCGGCGACGAAGGTGTCCCACAGGGTCACCATGGCCTCGGCGACGCCCTCGGCCACATCGGCCGGGAACTTCGCCAGGGCCACGATCTCGCGGGCCTTCTCGATGCTCACGCCCTCGACGGCGTTGACCGGGACCTTCGCGAGGGCCTCGGGGGTCTTCTCCGCGACCTCCTCGATGTCCATGCCGCCCTGCACCGAGGCCATGGCCAGGAAGGTGCGGTTGGTGCGGTCGAGGAGGTACGAGACGTAGTACTCCGCCTCGATCTCCGGGGACAGCTCGGCGATCATCACCTTGTGGACCGTGTGGCCCTTGATGTCCATCCCGAGGATGTCGGTCGCACGGGCGACCGCCTCGTCCGCGTCGGCGGCCAGCTTCACGCCGCCGGCCTTGCCGCGGCCACCGACCTTCACCTGCGCCTTGACGACCGACTTGCCGCCAAGACGCTCGGTGGCCTCGCGCGCCGCCTCAGGCGTGTCGATGACTTCACCGGCCAGCACCGGTACACCGTGCTTGGCGAAGAGGTCCCTCGCCTGGTACTCGAACAGGTCCACGCGCGTCCGTCCCTTTTCTGATGATCGCGGTTCGTTGTCTGCGTGGGCGTGCCGCGAAGGGCAACGTGACTGCGCTGTCACAAGGGAGGCGTACACGGTGACCGTGGACGCGGCATGTCCGTCTCGCAGGTTATCCCCGAGGGACGTGGGTCCCTAAATCGCAGATCACACCAGAGCGGTGATACGGGTCACAGATCGTAGGGGCGAGGGGGCCGTCCGTAGGGAGCGGGAGGTGGGGACATGCGGCGTTCACAGCAGGCGCGGCTTGGCCTCCCGACCCCTCACGGCGCGCCGGAAGCGCAGGTGAGGGGCGTTCTGAGACGGATGTGATATGGGACTCAATCACCCTCGGGGCGCCCGTGCGGGTGGTCCCGCGACGACGAATTCCGCAGCCGCGGGTGCCGGTCGAGAGCCGTGGGTGCCGGTCGACAGCCGCGGACGCCGGTCGATCGGGCCCGACAGCGCGGTCGCGGTCCGTCAGGTCGCCGGTATCGGCAGCGGGCGCTTCTCCAGGGCGGCCGCCATCACCTCCGGGAAGAGGTCCGGCGTGCACGCGAAGGCCGGCGTCCCGAGCGCGGCCAGCGCCGCCGCGTGGTCCCGGTCGTACGCCGGGGTGCCCTCGTCGGAGAGGGCGAGCAGCGCGACGAACTGCACTCCCGACGCCTTCATCGCCGCGACCCGCTTCAGCATCTCGTCACGGATGCCCCCCTCGTAGAGGTCGCTGATGAGGACGACGACGGTGTCGGCGGGGCGGGTGATCCTCGACTGGCAGTGGGCGAGGGCGCGGTTGATGTCGGTGCCACCGCCGAGCCGCGTGCCGAAGAGGACGTCGACGGGATCGTCGAGCCGGTCGGTCAGGTCCACGACGGCCGTGTCGAAGACGACGAGCCGGGTGGCGATCGACCGCATGGAGGCGAGCACCGCGCCGAAGACGGAGGCGTAGACGACGGAGGCGGCCATGGAGCCGGACTGGTCGATACAGAGGACGACCTCCTTCCGTAGCGACCGGGAGGCGCGCCCGTGGCCGACGAGCCGCTCGGGGACGACCGTGCGGTGCTCGGGCAGATAGTTCTTGAGGTTGGCGCGGATCGTACGGTCCCAGTCGATGTCCCGGTGCCGGGGCCGGCTGATCCGGGCGGAGCGGTCGAGGGCGCCGGTCAGGGTCGCGCGGGTGCGGGTGGCGAGGCGCCGCTCAAGGTCGTCGACGACCTTGCGCACCACGGCGCGGGCGGTCTCCCTGGTCGTCTCGGGCATGGCCTTGTGGAGGGAGAGCAGGGTGCCGACGAGGTGCACGTCGGCCTCGACGGCCTCCAGCATCTCCGGCTCCAGGAGGAGGGTGGCCAGGCCGAGGCGGTCGATCGCGTCGCGCTGCATGACCTGGACGACGGAGCTGGGGAAGTACGTACGGATGTCGCCGAGCCAGCGGGCGACGGAGGGCGCCGAGGCGCCCAGCCCCGCCGAGCGGTCCCGTCCGGTGCGGTCGCCGCCCTGGCTCCCGCGGCCGTAGAGCGCGGTGAGGGCTCCGTCCATGGCGGCGTCGGTGCCGGTGAGGGCCCGGCCGGTGCCGTCGGCCTCCCCTCCGCCGAGCACGAGCCGCCAGCGCCGCAGCCGCTCGTCCGCCGCGCTCGCCGCCGCGCCGGCGGCCGGGCCCGTGCCGGTGCTCGTGTCGGTGCCGGTCCTCGTGTCGGTGGTCATGCGAGGGCCTCCGTGCCGAGGACGAGGTGGAGCAGGGGCAGTACGGCGTCCGCCCGTTCCCGGTCGAGCGTGGGGGCGAAGCCGGGGACGCCGGGCACGGAGTGCGCCGGGCCGCCGGCGCCGGGGCCCCGGGCGACCAGCTCGCCGAGGGTGCGGCGCACACCCGGCTCGTATCCCGAGAAGGTGCGGCGCAGCAGCGGGAGGACATCGGTGAACGCCTCGGCCGGCACACCCGTGAGCCAGGCGTCGACCAGGCCGAGGAGCCGCTCGTCGTGGACCAGCAGCAGTCCGCCACCGGAGGCCCCGCCGGCGAAGCCGTCGATCCAGGCGGCGGCGTCGGCCGGCGGGGTGCCGGGCGACAGGGCCCTGCTCATGAGCAGGGCGGCCTCGTCGTCGGCGATCCGTCCCTCGTCCAGGAGGAGCCGGGCTGCCCGGCCCCTGAGGATGCCCGGTATCCGGTCGCGGTCGGCGAGCCGGCGCAGGACGCCCGCCCAGCGGACGGTCAGCTCGTCCGCGCCGGGCAGCAGGCCGAGGGCCTGGTGGACCTCGTCGATCCGCTCGCGCATGGCGGTGGCCGCGTCGGCGTCGAGTCCGGCGCAGGCGGGCGGCAGGCCGACACAGATCCGTTCGGCGAGGCCCGCGGCGACCTCGGCGAGGGCCGCGGTGTCGGTGCCGCGGACATCGCCGTAGCGCAGTGAGCGGGCGAGGGCCGGGAGGGCCTGGGCGAGATGGGCGACGTCCGTGTCGAGCGCGGCCCGGTCGGCGAGCGCCCGCATCACGACGGGGAGCGCGTCGCCCAGCCCGGCGAGGAGGCAGTGCTCCGCGAGGGCGGTGACGTCGGCGAGGGCCGTCGCCGCCAGGGCCCTGGACCGGGCCCTGGCGGTGGCGGCGGCCTCGACGGTGGTGCCCCAGACGCCGGCCTCGGCGACCTGGACGTGCAGCTCGGGCTCCCAGCGCAGCCGCCAGGTCTCCCGGAAGGTGCCGGTGCCGGCGCGTCCGGCGGCCGGTTCGCCCCAGCCGACACCGAGGAGGCGCAGCCGGTGCAGCAGCCGGCTGCGGTCTCCGTCCATCTCTTTGCGGAGGTCGAGTTCGAGGTCGCGTTCCGTGGCCTCGGGCTTGAGGCGCAGGCTGCGCTGGCGGCGGGCCAGATCGCGCTGGAGGGGGACGGCGGGGGCGCCGGCCGGGACCTCGCCGAGGACGTCGCCGACGACGAGGCGGTCCCGGACGAGGTCGAGCGGCACGTCGGAGCCCTCGCACAGGACGGCACGGACGGCGTCGGTGGTCTCGTCGAGGCCGGGTGCCGGTCGGCCGCGCAGGGCGGCGAGGCTCTCGGCGAGCCGGACGGCCTCGATGACATGGGCGGGAGAGACGAGGTGGTCCTCGGCCCTGAGGAGTCCGGCGACCTTGGTCATCCAGCGCTCCAGGGGCCGGTCGGGCGCGGCGAAGAGGTGTCCGTACCAGCCGGGCGCGTCGATCCCGGCGCCGTATCCCGAGCGGCGGGCGAGCCTGCGATGGGTCCAGGGGACCCAGGTCATCTCGGTCTTCACCTTCGGCAGGCCCTTGAGCAGGGCCCGGTCGGCGGTGACGGTGGTCTTCCGGGTGAGGGCGGGAACGTGCCAGGCGCCGCAGACGACGGCGACGGCGTCGCCGAACTCCTTGCGGGCGGCGCGCAGCCGGAGCCGCATGTACGCCTCGCGGACGAGGTCGCGGGGATGGCCGCCGTGCCCGTACGCCTCGCGGAGCGCGCCCATGGCCTCGGCGAGGGCCTCGAAGGGGGCGACGGCGTCGCCGTCGCCGCGCAGTTCGACGACGTCCTCCCACCAGCGCTCGGCGTCCTCGTACCCGGCGGCCCTGGCCAGTTCGGCGACCGGGTCGATCCGCAGGCCGCTCCCGGAGACCTCGTCCTCCCCGTCGTCCCAGGTGGGGTCGGCCGCGGCGAGGGTGTGTGCGGCGGGCAGGTCGATGAACCGGACGGCGGCGCCCCGGTCGAGGGCCCAGCGGATCGCGACCCACTCCGGGGAGAACTCGGCCATCGGCCAGAACGAGGCCCGCCCGGGGTCGTCCACGGCGTGGGCGAGCAGCGCGACCGGCGGCCGCATGCCGGGATCGCCGGCGAGCGCCACGAGGGCGTCGGCCTCTGCGGGGCCCTCGACGAGTACGGCGGCGGGCTTCTCCGCGTCCAGGGCGGCCCGCACCCCGCGCGCCGACCCGGGCCCGTGATGCCGCACCCCGAGCACGAGCGGCCCCCCGCCGGCCCGCGCCGCGCCCTCGGCTCCGCGCCGCACCGGGACCGCCGGGACCGTCGGGACCGTCGGGACCGTCGGGACCGTCGGGACCGCCGGGACCGTCGGGACCGTCGGGACCGTCGGGACCGTCGGGACGGGGACGCCGACGGCGGTGTCCCGGACCGCCGCGGCCGTCATACGCTCACCTCGCGGCAGGCGCGGTAGAAGTCCTTCCAGCCGTCTCTCTCCCTGACCACCGTCTCCAGATACTCCTGCCACACGACCCGGTCGGCCGCCGGGTCGCGGACGACCGCGCCGAGGATGCCCGCCGCGATGTCCGCCGGGCGCAGGACGCCGTCGCCGAAGTGGGCGGCGAGGGCGAGGCCGCCCGTGACGACGGAGATGGCCTCGGCCGTGGAGAGCGTCCCCGAGGGGGACTTGACCCTGGTCCGTCCGTCGGTGGTGACCCCGTCGCGCAGCTCGCGGAAGACGGTGACGACCCGGCGGATCTCGTCGGCCCCGTCCGGTACGGAGGGCAGTGCGAGGGAGTGGCCGAGCTGCTCGACGCGGCGGGCGACGATGTCGACCTCGGCCTCGGGGGTCGCGGGGAGGGGCAGGACCACCGTGTTGAAGCGGCGGCGCAGCGCGCTGGAGAGTTCGTTGACGCCTCGGTCGCGGTCGTTGGCCGTGGCGATCAGGTTGAAGCCGGGGACGGCCTGCACCTCCTGGCCCAGCTCGGGGACGGGGAGGGTCTTCTCGGACAGGATCGTGATGAGCGTGTCCTGGACGTCGGCGGGGATACGGGTGAGCTCCTCCACCCGTGCCGTCATGCCCCGCGACATGGCCCGCATCACGGGGCTCGGCACGAGGGCGTCCCTGCTGGGGCCGTGCGCGAGGAGCTGGGCGTAGTTCCAGCCGTACCGGACGGCTTCCTCGGGGGTGCCGGCGGTGCCCTGGACGAGGAGGGTGGAGTCGCCGCTGACGGCGGCGGCGAGGTGCTCGGAGACCCAGGTCTTGGCGGTGCCTGGCACACCGAGCAGGAGCAGCGCCCGGTCGGTGGCGAGGGTGGTGACGGCGACCTCCACGATGCGGCGCGGTCCCACGTACTTGGGTGTGATCACCGTCCCGTCGGGGAGGGTGCCGCCGAGGAGATAGGTGGCGACGGCCCACGGCGAGAGGCGCCAGCGGGCGGGGCGGGGCCGGTCGTCGGCCGCGGCGAGGGCGGCGAGTTCGTCGGCGAAGGCGTGCTCCGCGTGCGGCCGCAGGGCTTCGGTCACGGCCTGCGGCCGCCCGGTTCCGGTGTCCGTCTCGACACCGGAACCGGGCTGCGCGATGGTTTCGGGCACGGGCATGGATCCCCCTCCAGATCGTTCGACCTGCTGTGCGATCCACGGTGCACCATGCCTCTGACAATCGGATGTCACCGCTGGTCAGAGGCAGTTGGAGGGTTCATGAAGGGGTGATGGAGGGGTGATGGAGGGTCAGCCCTCCGTCGGGACGGGGCGGGGCGGCCCCGTCCTCGGGGCGGGTGGGGATCAGCCCACGACCGGGGAGACGGCGACGCAGCCGCCGGCCATCGCCTGCTCGGCCTTGGCCTCCTTGATGACCTTGCCCTGGTAGATGACCTTGCAGGTGAGGTCGGCGGGGCTGAGGGAGACCGGCATGACGGCCGGCGGCATGATGCCCTTCAGCTTCACCGTCTTCTTCCACGGCGTGGTCGGCTTCTTCTCCGACTCGACCTTCGGCGCCATCGCGGTGCCGTCGCCCGCGTGGTAGTCGATGGACTCGATTCCCTTGCCGGTGACCTCGTACGTGACCTCGTAGGAGTCACCGACGGACTTGTCGACCTGGTCGGCGGCCTTCTCGGCGGCCTGAGAGCAGGCTCCGAGGCCGAGGGCGAGACCGGCGACGGCGAGGACCGAGACGGCGGTGCGGGTGGTGCGGTTCATTGCGTGGTTCCCCTGAAGCAGTTGCGGTGGATCAGTTGGTCTCGCGCAGAGAATCGCAAAGGAAAGGTAAAGTCAAATCCTTTCACGACCCCTTCACCACCCCTGAACACGCAGGCCAGAGGCGTTGTCAGTGGCGGGCTCTACCGTCGGGGACATGAATGCCATGGGGGTGCGCGTTTCAGTTGAACAGGTGCTGGCACTGGCTCCTGACGACGCCTCGCGCAGAGCGGGGAGCACGTTGGGCACGGCCGGACCGTGGTCGGGCACGGGCCGCGACGGGGGCGCCGTCTGGGGGCTGTGCAAGGGCAGCGGCGGCGTGTCGTACCGGACGGTCGTCGACACCACGGGCCCCGCATACCTCTGCGCGTGCCCCAGTCGTAAGTTCCCGTGCAAGCACGCGCTCGGCCTGCTGCTGCTCCGCGCCTCGGACCCGGCGGCGATCGAGGAGACCACCGCGCCCGACTGGGCCGCGCGGTGGCTCACGGCGCGACGCGAGCACGCCGGAAGCCCCGAAGCCGCCACAAGCACCGCGGGCGCGGCTCTCGGGGCCGAGGGCGCCGCCGGAGGCCCGGCGGATCCCGAGGCGGCGCGGCGCAGGGCCGAGCGGAGAGCCGCCCGGATCACCTCGGGGGCGCGGGAGTTGGAGCAGCGGCTCGTCGACCTGCTGCGCGGCGGACTGGCGGCGGCCGAGCAGCCGGGGTACGGGCTGTGGGAGGAGACGGCGGCCCGGATGGTCGACGCCCAGGCGCCGGGACTGGCGGGCCGGGTGCGGGAGTTGGGAGCCATACCGGGTTCGGGGCCCGGCTGGCCGGTGCGGCTCCTGGAGGAGTGCGCGCTGACCCATCTCCTCGACCGGGCCTGGCTCACCGCCGACCGGCTGCCCCCGCCCTTCGCGACGACCGTACGGACCCGGGTCGGCCTCACGGCCCCGGTCGACGGCGTGCCGCTGCGGGACCACTGGCTCGTCCTCGCGCAGTACGACGCGGCCGACGCCCGGCTGACCACCCGGCGCATCTGGCTGCACGGCACGACGAGCGGGCGCACCGCGCTCCTGCTCTCCTTCGGCGCGGCGGGCAGGGCTCCTCGACTGGCGCTCCCCGTGGGCATGGTGCTCGACGGCGAGGTGACGCCGCACGGGGGGTCCGGTCAGCTGCGGGCGGAGCCGGGCGAGCGGTTCGTGCCGGTCGGGGGGCCTGTCGCCCCGCCGCCGGGCGGGCCGGTGGGCGCGGCCCTCGACGCGTACGGCCGCGCGCTGCGCGAGGACCCGTGGCTCGACTCCTGGCCCGTCACGCTGAGCGGGGTTCTCCCCGCGCGGGCGGAGTACGGCTGGCAGCTCGCCGACGCGGACGGCCGCGAGGCCCTGCCGCTGACACCCGCCGCCCAGTCCCGGCCCGGACTCTGGCGTCTGGTCGCCCTGTCGGGCGGCGCCCCGGTGACGGTCTTCGGAGAGTGCGGGCACCGCGGCTTCACGCCCCTCGCCGCCTGGTCCCCGGAGACCCCGGGAGAGACGGTCCCTCTCATATGACCCCCGGGACGACCACCGGCGCACCCTTCGGTACGCCACCCGCCCACGGACGCCCGCCCGCCCGGAGGAACGCGATGGAGACGGACACGACGCCCCCGACCGCCACCGGCCCGACCGCCGACACCGACACCGACACCGACACCCTTCCCGAGCACGGCGGCGCTCCCGAGCTCGGCGGCGGGGGGCTCGGCAGCGATGCCGAACTCGGCAGCGGTGTCGCCGAGGACGCCGTCTGGGAGGAGCTCGTCACCTCGGCCCTGCTCGGCACGGACCGGCGGACGCCCGCCCGGCTCGCCGGAAAGAGGCCCCGGGACGTGCCGGGCGCCCTGCTCGACGCCGCGGCGCTGCACACCGTACGGCGCAGGGCGGGGCTGCGTGCCGGACCCGCCGCGCCACCGCCGGAGCCCGCACCCGAGGACCCGCGTGGACCGCTGCCCGAGGCGGCCCGGCGGCGCCTCGACCAGCTGCTCGCCGGCCGCGCCGCGCCCTCGCCCGCCGGGCGGCGCGGAGCCGCCCCCGACCTCGCCGAACTGCTCCCGCAGTGGCTCGCCCTGGCCAACGAGCGCGGCTACCGGGCACCGGCCGCGACCCTGCCCGCCCTCCTCGACGCGGCCCGGGCCCGTACCGATCTGCGCCCCCAGGCCCTGCGTCTGGCCGGGCCGCGCGGCCTGTGGCTGGCCCGCCTCAACCCGGAGTGGCGGTTCGCCCTGCGGGGTGCGGGCGCGGGGAGCTCCCTCCCGGCCCCCGGGGACCGGGAGGCTGTGCGTGCTCTGTGGGACGAGGGCCTGTTCGCCGAGCGGGTCGCCCTGCTCTCCGCCGTACGGACGGAGGATCCGACGGCCGGCCTCGCCCTCCTCGCCTCCACCTGGTCCGCCGAGCGGGCGGAGGACCGGCTGATGTTCGTGGACTCGCTGCGGACCGGACTCTCGGACGCGGACGAGGAGTTCCTGGAGGCCGCCCTCGGCGACCGCAGCCGCAATGTCCGCGCCACCGCGGCCGAACTGCTCTCCGCCCTGCCGGCCTCGGCGCTCGCGGGCCGGATGGCGGGCCGGGCGGTGACCTGCGTCGGTCTCGACCGGACGGCGGACGAGCCGACGGTCACCGTGGAGGCTCCGCACGAGTGCGATACGGCCATGCAGCGGGACGGCCTCGCGGCGACGCCTCCGGCGGGGCGGGGTGAGCGGTCCTGGTGGCTGGGCCAGCTCGTCGAGGCCGCCCCGCTGTCCTGCTGGCCGCCGCGGTTCGGGGGGCGCGGGCCGGAGGAGATCGTGGCCCTGCCGGTGGCCGACGACTGGCAGGGCGAACTGCACGCGGCCTGGTGCCGGGCGGCCGTGCGACAGCGGGACGCGGCCTGGTCGCGCGCCCTGCTCGGCTCCCCGGCGATCCCGCCCGCGACGGGCCCCGGCACCTCGTCGCTGGCCGAGCGGGCCCAGCTCCTGTCCACGCTTCCCCGGGAGGAACGGGCGCTCTGGGTCGCCTCGTTCGTCGCCGCCCACGGTCTGTCGGAGGCCTTCCAGCTGCTCGGGGTCTGCGCGGTGCCGTGGGCGGAGCCGCTGGGCGGGGCGGTGATCGACGCCCTCGACATCGCGCGGGAGGCGGGCAGTTACCCGTGGAGCTTCAGCGGGGTGATGGGACTGGCCGAGCGGTGCCTCGCTCCGGAGGCGGCGCGGCGGCTGGAGTCCCTGACGGCCCGGCCGGACGAGACGGAGGACATCTCCCCCGGCGCGGGCGGCTACTGGGCCGAGGCCTTCCAGCGGCTGGTCTCCACCCTCCGGCTGCGTGCGGCGATGAGAGCCGAGCTCACCGAACCGCCGCCGGCCTCCGGGACTCCGGCTCCCCTCTGAACGGCCGGTACGACAGGAAGGGCCCTCCCCGGAGGGAGGGCCCTTCACCGGCCATGTGAGGCGCGCATCGCCGAAACGGGTTACGCGGCCACGCGGACGTTCGCGTTCACCCAGTCGACGATGGACGCCGTCGTCGCGCCCGGCGTGAAGATCGCCGCCACGCCCTTCTCCTTCAGCGGCGGGATGTCCGCGTCCGGGATGATGCCGCCGCCGAAGACCTTGATGTCCTCCGCGTCGCGGTCCTTGAGGAGCTCCAGGACCTTCACGAACAGCGTGTTGTGCGCGCCCGAGAGGATCGAGAGGCCGATCGCGTCGGCGTCCTCCTGGATCGCGGTGTCGACGATCTGCTCGGGCGTCTGGTGGAGACCGGTGTAGATGACCTCCATACCGGCGTCGCGGAGTGCCCTCGCGATCACCTTGGCCCCGCGATCGTGGCCGTCGAGACCCGGCTTGGCTACCACCACGCGGATCGGACCGGTCACACCCATCACTGCCTCCACATGCGACCCCCGCGCCTGATGGCCCCGGGGAGGTGAACGAACGTTATCTCCAGCATCCCGTACCCGCCCGTTTCGCGGAGGCGAGCGAGGGGGAAATCACACGTGGGACATGTTCGCTCTGCGCCGTACCCCGCTTTCGGGCCCTCCTCCTGGGCCCACCAGCCGCAAGCGGGGCACTGTCGCAAAGGGAGCCGCGACGAGGTCGCCGCGCCTCCGTGCCGCCGTCCGTGCGGCGCGGGGGCGGGGCGTACCGGCCTTCCGGCCCCGCGTGCCGTTCGGGAGGCCGGCCATGGAGTTCGCCAAGGTCACCGCCCTGATGAAAGCCACCGCCCTGGAGCTCGCGATCCTCACCGGGCATCTCGTCCTGTACCCGTCGGGGATCGTGGCCGAGCGCCTGTCGCCCGCCGCTCCCCCGTCGGCGATCACCCCGGGCCGGCGCCCTGTCGTCCTGCTGCACGGCTTCGTGGACAACCGTTCGGTCTTCGTCATGCTGCGCCGTTCCCTGACCCGGAACGGCTGTGACTGTGTCGAGTCGGTCAACTACTCACCGCTCACCTGCGACCTGCGGGCGGCCGCGGAGCTGCTCGGCCGCCGGGTGGAGGAGATCCGCGCCCGTACGGGACACGCCGAGGTGGACATCGTCGGACACAGCCTGGGCGGGCTCATCGCCCGTTATTACGTACAGCGTCTCGGCGGTGACACCCGGGTACGGACCCTGGTCACGCTCGGCACCCCGCACTCCGGCACCACCGTCGCCCCGCTCGCCGACGCGCACCCGCTGGTGCGGCAGATGCGTCCCGGTTCGGAGGTGCTGCGGGAGCTCGCCGGGCCCTCGCCCGGCTGCCGGACCCGGTTCGTGAGTTTCTGGAGCGATCTCGACCAGGTGATGGTGCCCGTGGAGACGGCCCGTCTCGACCACCCCGACCTGCTCGTGCACAACGTCCGCGTCAGCGGGATCGGCCATCTCGCGCTGCCCGTACACCCGACGGTGGCCGCCGGGGTCCGGGAGGCCCTCGACGCGGGCGGAGCCGAGGCACCCGCGGCACGGGAGGAGGAGCCGGGCGCGACCTCTGTCGCGTGACACTCCGGCACCGTTCTTCGAACGTTCCTCGAACACAAGGCCAAAGCTCTCTCCCTGAGCTGGCGAAACACAGCCGATTGCCCGTTTCCTGCGGGCGTAAGCCCCTCCGAAGATTGTCGGCTGCGCATACCGCCGGGTACAGTCGCGCCACTGCTTACCCCCGGGACACCCCTCGTCGGGCCGCCCCGGACTGGTCCTGCTGCCGAGGCGAGAGAGACGTTGGTGAACGACCAGCACCCCCACGCCGGGTACGCCGGAGACGGCGCCCACACCACCGGCAGCTTCGCCACCGACCCGCTCTTCGGCGCCTACGCCGATGGTCAGGCCGATCAGAGCGGCCAGTGGAATCCCGGTCAGTACGACGCCACCGGCGCGTACGGGACCACGGGGCAGTACGACACCACGCAGTACGGCACCGCGGGCCCGCAGTACGACACGACGGGTCAGTACGACACCACCGGTCAGTACGACACGACCGGCCAGTGGGACACCACCGGACAGTGGAACACCACCGGCGCCTACGACACCACCGGCACGTACGCGACGACGACCGGGGCGTACGACACGAGCTCGCAGTACGACGCCGGCGCGCAGTACGACGCCTCCGTCTCGTACGACACCACCGGCCAGTGGGACGCCTCCGCCTGGACCGACGCCCAGCACACCGGCCAGTACGAGACCCTCCACTCCGGCGCCTACGCCGCCCAGGGCGCGTACGGCCACGAGACCTACGACGCCACCGGCCAGTGGGCCGCCCCCGCCTTCGCGACCGACACCGGCGCCTACGACGCGACCGCGTGGAACCAGGCGGCCCCCGAGGCCGAGCCGGTCGTCCCCCACCAGTACACCCCGCAGGCCGAGCACACCGCGGAGTTCGCCTACGAGTACGTCCCCGAGACCGGGGCGGGCACCGCCGAGGCCCACGCGGAGGCGGCGTACACCTACGACGAACAGCCCACCGAGCACGCCGCGCACCCCGAGGACGCCCACGGCGTCGAGGACCTCGCGGACCTCGACGACCCCGAGGCCGCGTACGGCACCGCCGACGACCTCGACGACGACCGTCACGACGACCGCGGCACCGAGCCCGCCGTCGAGCTCCGCACGGACTCCCCCGTCGCCGGCCGCCCCGTGCGCCGCTCCGCCGGCGGCAGCCGCGGCCGTCGCCGCACCCCCGCCAAGCGGTCCGCGCTGCTGACCGTCGCCGTCCCCTCCGCCTGTGTCATGGGCGTCGCCGGCATCGCCGCCGCCTCCGTCGGCGGACTCACCGGCGCCACCGCCGACAGCGGACAGAAGGACAACACCACCGCGCTCGCCGCGGCGGACCCCGCCTCCGTCAAGCAGGTCGCCGCCAACAACGCGCTCGACACCCAGCTCGCCGCGCTCAGCGCCGACGCCCGCGACTTCGGCGAGCGCGCCAGCCGCACCCAGGAGCGCATCGACCTCAAGGTCCGCCAGGCGGCCGAGAAGAAGAAGCGCGAAGAGGAAGCGGCGCGCAAGGAGGCCCTGCGCCCCAAGTTCATGCTGCCGGTGCAGCTCCACCGGCTCAGCGCGCGCTTCGGCCAGTCCGGCGTCAACTGGATGTCCGTGCACACCGGCATCGACTTCCCCGTACAGCCCGGCACACCCGTGATGGCCGCGACGGACGGCACCGTCCGCACCCAGATCAACAGCGCCTACGGCAACATGGTGATCCTCACCGCCCCCGACGGCACCGAGACCTGGTACTGCCACCTCAGCAGCGCCAAGATCCGCTCCGGTCAGGTGAAGGCCGGCGACGTCATCGCCTACTCCGGCGACACCGGCAACTCGACCGGCCCGCACCTCCACTTCGAGGTCCGGCCGGCCGGCGGCTACGCGATCGACCCGCTGGCCTGGCTGCGCAGCCACGGTCTCGACCCGACCAGCTGAGCTGCTCACCCGCACACGCGCTCACCCTTCCCGTACGCACGAGAGCGGGCCCCGGCCGAAGCCGGGGCCCGCTGTCGTCGTCGGTGCTACAGCTTCTCGACCGGCGCGTACCGCAGCAGCAGCCGCTTCGGCTTCTCGTCGCCGAAGTCGATCGTCGCCTGCGCGTCCGCGCCCGCACCGGTCACCGTCATGACCGTGCCGAGGCCGAACTGGTCGTGCGTGACCCGGTCACCGACCTGGAGGGAGATCACCGGCTTCTCCCCGGCACGCCGGGTGGCGAAGCCCGAGGGGCCGGAACGCGAACGGGACGAGGAGAGCGAGGAGGTGATCCCCGAGGTCGGCCCGGCGGGCTTCGCCATCGGACCGGTCCGCTTCCACTCCAGGTACGCGGGCGGAATCTCCTCCAGGAAACGCGAGGCCGGGTTGTACGAGGGCTGTCCCCAGGCGCTGCGCATCGACGAACGCGTGAGGTAGAGCCGCTCACGGGCGCGCGTGATGCCCACGTACGCCAGGCGCCGCTCCTCCTCCAGCTCCTTCGCCTGACCGAGGGCCCGCATGTGCGGGAAGACGCCGTCCTCCATGCCGGTGAGGAACACCACCGGGAACTCCAGGCCCTTCGCGGTGTGCAGCGTCATCAGCGTGATGACGCCCCGGCCCTCCTCGTCCTCGTCCGGGATCTGATCGGAGTCGGCGACCAGCGCGACCTTCTCCAGGAACTCGGCCAGGGTGGCGGGCTCCTCGCCCCGCTCCTGCTCGAACTCCAGGGCCACGGCGGCGAGTTCCTGGAGGTTCTCGATCCGGGTCTCGTCCTGCGGGTCGGTCGAGGCCTGGAGTTCGGCCAGATAGCCGGTGCGCTCCAGGACCGCCTCCAGGACGACGGCCGGGCCCGCGCCGGACTCGACGACGGTGCGCAGCTCGTCCATCAGCGCGTTGAACCGCTTGACGGCGTTCGCCGAACGCGCGGCCATGCCGTACGCCTCGTCGACCCGCTTGAGGGCCTGCGGGAAGGTGATCTTCTCGCGGAGGGAGAGGGCGTCGATCATCGCCTCGGCGCGGTCGCCGATGCCCCGCTTCGGAACGTTGAGGATGCGGCGCAACGGGACGTTGTCCTCGGGGTTGGCGAGGACACGCAGATACGCGAGGACGTCCCGGACCTCCTTGCGCTCGTAGAAGCGCACACCGCCGACGACCTTGTACGGCAGTCCGACGCGGATGAAGATCTCCTCGAAGACACGCGACTGGGCGTTGGTCCGGTAGAAGACGGCGACGTCCCCGGCCTTGGCCTCGCCCGTGTCCGTGAGCCGGTCGATCTCGTCGGCGACGAACTGGGCCTCGTCGTGCTCGGTGTCGGCGACGTATCCGGTGATCCGCGCGCCCGCGCCCGCGTTCGTCCACAGGTTCTTGGGGCGGCGGGACTCGTTGCGCTCGATGACGGCGTTGGCCGCCGAGAGGATCGTCTGGGTGGAGCGGTAGTTCTGCTCCAGCAGGATCGTGGTCGCGTCCGGGTAGTCCTCCTCGAACTGGAGGATGTTGCGGATGGTCGCGCCGCGGAAGGCGTAGATCGACTGGTCGGCGTCACCGACGACGCACAGCTCGGCCGGGCCGAGGTCCTCGTAGCCGGTGCCGACGAGCTCCCGCACGAGGGTGTACTGGGCGTGGTTGGTGTCCTGGTACTCGTCGACGAGGACATGGCGGAAGCGGCGCCGGTAGTGCTCGGCGACGTCCGGGAACGCCTGGAGCAGATGGACCGTCGTCATGATGATGTCGTCGAAGTCCAGGGCGTTGGCCTCGCGCAGCCGCGACTGGTACATCCGGTACGCCTCGGCGAGCGTCTTCTCGAAGCCGTCGACGGCCTGGTCGGCGAAGGACTCCTCGTCGATCAGCTCGTTCTTGAGGTTCGAGATCTTGGCGCTGAACGACTTCGGCGGGAACTTCTTCGGGTCGAGGTCCAGGTCACGGCAGACCAGCGACATCAGCCGCTTGGAGTCGGCGGCGTCGTAGATCGAGAAGGAGGACGTGAAGCCGAGCCGCTTCGACTCGCGGCGCAGGATGCGGACGCAGGCGCTGTGGAAGGTCATCACCCACATCGCGTTGGCCCGCGGCCCGACGAGCTGCTCGACGCGCTCCTTCATCTCGCCGGCGGCCTTGTTCGTGAAGGTGATCGCCAGTATCTGACCGGGGTGCACGTGCCGCGAGCCCAGGAGGTGGGCGATGCGGTGGGTGAGCACCCGGGTCTTGCCGGAGCCGGCACCGGCGACGATGAGCAGCGGGGTGTCGGTGTGGACGACGGCGGCGCGCTGCTGCTCGTTCAGCCCGTCCAGGAGCGCGGCGGTGTCCACGACGGGGCGGGGGGCGCCGTCCCGGTAGTACGCGTCCCGGGCGGGCGGGGGCACGTCGAAGTGCTCCCCGAAGAGGTCGTGCGGGACGTCCTCCACGGCCGGGGTGCCGTGCCCGTCGTCCTCGGGGTGGGGCGGGGCCTCCTCCGAGGAGTGGTTCTGGAGGCCGGCCAGGAAGCTGTCGTCAAAGAGGCTGCTCATCGCCTCACGAGTCTAGGACGCCCCACCGACATCCGGGCCCGCCTTCGGGACCCACCTTCCCCCGCGGCCTGCGGAACCGGTCACACCGGCCCGCGGGACAGGTCGTCCCGCCCTGTCGGACGGGTCACGTCCAGAGGGTCGCGATGAAGATGTTCGCCGTGGTCAGACCGCCGACGGCGGCGAAGACGCCCTTGTCGACCCGCTCCTCGTCGCGCTTGACGTAGACCAGGCCGAGGACGACGACGAGGACCGCCAGCTTGATGCCGATCTTGATGTTGTTCACCGTCTGGTCGTCCGCCTGGTTCAGGCCGACGAGCGCGACGCCGGTGACCAGCATGGTCAGCGCGCCGTGCAGCATCGCGGGGCTGAAGCGGGCCGTACCGGCCCCCATCGCCTTCATCTGCGTGAGGAATCCGCCCAGCAGGGAGGCGATACCGATGATGTGCAGGGCGACGAAGACATTGATGAGTACGTCCATGGGGCGGAGCCTAACCGGGGCCCTAGCACCCTCCCCCGGCCGGGTCCACCCACTCCCGCGCTTCGGTCGGTCGACCACCGCAATGTCCCCCGGCCCGCCATCGCGGGCGGAGAACATCGGTCCTCGACCGTCAACTCTCGCCAATAGCGGTCAACTCACCGCCCGGGCGTGACCCCCGGTTTAGCGTCCTCCACCAGGTGACCGACTCCCCACCACCGTCGGCGATCCGGCGGTTGTCGGTCACCCCCGCCGAGAACCCGGCGGCGGGCCGTTCCCCTGTGCGGCCCGCCGTCGGCCCGGTGGGCCCGTTCCCCTCAGGCAGAGGATGTGACCCGCCCTCGTGGCAGCACACCGAAAACCCAAGCAGTCGCCCCTCGGCGGTCAGGCGGGCCGCACGGCCGCCACCCTCGCCCTCGCCTCCGCCGCGACCGCGACGCTCTTCGAGGGATCCGGACACGCGGAACCCCGGCCCACCACCGCGCAGGTCAAGGAGAAGGTCGACCGGCTCTACGAGGAGGCCGAGGTCGCGACCGAGCGGTACAACGGGGCGAAGGAGAAGGCGGACGAGGCCCGCGCCGCCTTCGACCGGCTGCGCGACGAGGCCGCCCGCAGGACCCAGCGGCTCAACACCGCGCGGGACGGACTCGGGGCCATGGCCGCCGCCCAGTACCGGTCCGGAGGGCTCGACCCCGCCGTACAGCTCGCCCTCACCTCCGACCCCGACGAGTACCTGGAGCGGGCCGCGCTCGCCGAGAAGGCCGGGGAGCGACAGGCGGCCGCCGTCGGACTCGTACGGCGTGAGCTCGCCGCGATCCGTCAGCTGCGCGGCGAGTCGACGGGACGCCTGGACGCGCTGCGCGGGCACGAGACGGAGCTGCGGCGACAGAGGACGGCCGTCCTCGGCAAGCTCCGGGAGGCCCGGACCCTGCTCGCCCGGCTGACCGCCGAGGAACGGGCCCGCTACGAGGCCGCCTCGGCCGGCCGCGACGGCTCCCGCGCCTCCGCCGGGAACGGCGGCACGGCCCGTACGACCACGGCCGGCGGCTCCGCCGCGACACGGGCCGACCGCTCCTCGGGCAGCGACCGCGGCCCGGTGACCGCCCCGAACGCCCGCGCCGCCCAGGCCGTCTCCTTCGCCCACGCCCAGCTCGGCAAGCCGTATGTGTGGGGGGCGACGGGCCCCTCCGCGTACGACTGCTCGGGCCTCACCCAAGCGGCCTGGCGCGCGGCGGGCATCTCCCTGCCGCGGACCACGTACACGCAGATCAACGCGGGTCAGCGCGTTTCCCGGTCCCAGCTCACCCCGGGCGACCTGATCTTCTTCTACTCCGGCATCAGCCATGTCGGGCTCTACATCGGCGGCGGCCAGATGATCCACGCCCCTCGGCCCGGCGCCCCGGTGCGGATCGCCCCCATCGACGAGATGCCCTTCGCCGGAGCGACCCGAGTGGGCTGACGGGACCCGCCCCTCGGATCACTCGGACCGCGTCGCTCAGACCAGGCGGCGGGCGGTGGCCCAGCGGGTCAGCTCGTGGCGGTTGGAGAGCTGGAGCTTCCGCAGCACCGCCGAGACGTGCGACTCGACCGTCTTCACCGAGATGTAGAGCTGCTTGGCGATCTCCTTGTACGCGTACCCGCGGGCGATCAGCCGCAGCACCTCCCGCTCCCGCTGGGTCAGCCGGTCCATGTCCTCGTCCACCGGGGGCGCGTCCGTCGAGGCGAAGGCGTCCAGGACGAACCCGGCGAGGCGGGGGGAGAAGACGGCGTCGCCCTCCTGGACCCGGAAGATCGAGTCGACCAGGTCGGTGCCGGTGATCGTCTTGGTGACATAGCCACGGGCGCCGCCGCGGATCACCCCGATCACGTCCTCGGCCGCGTCCGAGACGGACAGGGCCAGGAAGCGGACGGGATCCTCCGCCGCACCCATCAGGTTCGCGCACCGCCGCAGCACCTCGACCCCGCCGCCGCCCGGCAGGTGCACGTCGAGGAGGACGACCTCGGGGCGGGTCGCCGTGATGACGGTGACCGCCTGGTCGACGTCGGCGGCCTCGCCGACCACCTCGACGCCGGTGATCTCGGTCCGGCCGATCTCGGCCTGCACGCCCGTACGGAACATCCGGTGGTCGTCGACGAGCACCACCCGCACCCGGCGCTCCGTACCCGCCGCCCCCGCATCGGTCCCGGTCGCTGATCCGGTCTCGTCGCTCATCCGTCCGCCCTCTCCATCTCAAGCTCCACTTCGGTGCCCCCGCCCGGCACGGACCGCAGCCGGGCCGTGCCGCCGTTGCGCTGCATCCGACCGATGATCGATTCTCGTACGCCCATCCTGTCCTCGGGCACGGCGTCCAGGTCGAAGCCCGGTCCCCGGTCCCGCACCGAGACGAAGACCGTGCGGCCCTCCACCTCGGCGTACACCTGTACGGCCCCGCCCTCGCCACCGTACTTCGCGGCGTTGACCATCGCCTCGCGTGCGGCCTGAATCTGTGCGACCAGTCCCTCGTCGAGCGGGCAGTCACCGACGACGACCACCTCGATCGGCACCCCGTGCTTGTCCTCGACCTCGGCCGCCGCCTTCTTCACCGCCTCCGCGAGGGTCTCGGGCTCCTCGTCCTTGCCGGTGCCCTCGGGCTTGTAGAGCCAGTTCCGCAGCTCCCGCTCCTGGGCGCGGGCGAGCCGGCGGACCTCACCCGCGTCCTCGGCGTTGCGCTGGATCAGGGTCAGGGTGTGCAGCACGGAGTCGTGGACGTGGGCCGCGACCTCAGCGCGCTCCTGGGCGCGGATGCGCATGGTCCGCTCCTCCGTAAGGTCCTGCGACATCCGGACCAGCCACGGGCCGGCCAGCAGGGCTATGCCGGTGAGGACCGCGACGGCGGCGGTGAGGGCCGTGCCGAGCTGGGCGACGGAGCCGCGGACCACCACGAAGACCGCGAGGCCGGTGCCGACCAGGGCGACGCCGACGAGGCCGCGTACGAGATGGAAGGCGCGGCTGTGGCCCCCGGCGTCGGTCCAGCTGGCCCGACGGGCGTTGTCCGCCTGGCGCCAGACCAGGGCGACGCCGCCGCTGACGAGGATCAGCGGCCAGATGTACCGCCCGGACCCGCTGTCGACGCTGATGTTCCCGACGAGGACCGCCGCCCCGATCGCGAGTGCTATCAGGGCGAAGATCTGACCCCGGTCGGGCTTGCGCAGTCTGCGGCGTCCGTCCGGGGTCGTCTCGAAGACGGGACGCGGGGCGGTCCGCCCGCCGACGCCGAGCGGGACGACGATCCAGAAGGCCGCGTAGATCAGGAGGCCGAGGCCGTCCATGAAGAACAGCACCAGGAAGATCACGCGCACCCAGACGACCGGGAGGCCGAGATGCCCGGCGAGGCCGCGCGCGACACCGCCGAGCCATCGCCCGTCGGCGCTCCGGTAGAGCTTGCGCACGGGCGGTTCGTCGGTGTCGGTGACACGAGCGGCTGCGGACATGCACTGATCGTCACACGTTCGGCCTGCCCGGGACATCAGGGTCGGCCCTGAGATCGCCCCTGGTACCGCCTCGGGGAGAACGGCGCGCGGAATATCAGGGTCGGGCCAGGGTCGGCCCCGGTGCCGCTCGGCGTCACGGGCCGTCACCATGGATGCATGACGAGTTCGATGCCTTCGCAGCACGAGGCCCCGCCGCCGGCGGAGGCCGTTCCCGCCCTGCCACTGCGGCGCTCGCGCGGCAGCAAGGTCGTGGGCGGTGTCTGCGGCGGTCTCGGCCGGTACTTCGACCTGGACCCGGTGATCTTCCGTGTCGTGGTCGGTGTGCTGGCGGTGCCGGGCGGACTCGGGCTGATCTTCTACGGCTTCGCCTGGCTGCTGATCCCGCTCGCGGGCGAGGACGAGAACGAGGGGCGCAGACTGCTGACCGGCCGGGTCTCCGGCGCCACCCTGGCCGCCATATTGATGGCCCTGGTGGGCTGCGGGATCTTCCTGTCGATGCTGCACAGCGGGACGATGCTGGGCTCCGCGCTCCTGGTGGCGTTCCTCGTCTCGGCGGCGTCGGTCTGGTCGCGGCGCCGGCAGGCGGGCGCGGTGGAGCCCGAGGGCCGGGTGGATTCGGCGGCCGCGGCCCACGCGGTCGCCGTGGCCCCGCCCGAGACCAAGGCACCGCCGCTCGTCGAGTTCCCCTCCTGGTGGAAGGACCCGATCGTCAAGGACGGTTCGACGGGCAAGGTGGCCGTCGGCTATCTCTGGGGTCCGCACGGCATCGTGGACGAGAAGGGCCGGGTGGACGGCAAGGTGCCGAAGCCCGGCAGTCAGTGGGGCGCCGGTCCCCCGGCCCCCGGGCGCCCCAAGCCCTCGATCCGACGGAGCCCGCGCTCCATCGGTGGTCTCGTCACTCTGCTCGCCATGGTCGCCGCCGTGCTCGGCACCGCTCTCACCTGGGAGTCCCAACCGCTGGGCACGAGCCTGCAGACGGGTCTCGTCGGCGCCCTCGCGGTGTTCGGTCTCGGCCTGGTCGTCAGCAGCTTCCTCGGCCGGACCGGGTTCGGCACGGTCTTCCAGACCGTGGTCACGGCGGGGCTGCTCGCCCTGGTCACGGCGCTGCCGCAGCAGATCACCACGGACTGGATCCGCGATACGTGGAGACCGGCGTCCGTCGCCGCGGTGCAGCCCCGGTACGAGGTGGGCACCGGGGTCGGCACGCTCGATCTGACAGGGGTACCGGTCCCGGTGGGCACGACCGTCTCGACGTCGGTCGAGGTGGGCGCGGGGCAGCTCAAGGTGATCGTCCCGAAGGACGCCGTCGTGAAGCTGCGTGCCCAGGTGGGGCTCGGAGACCTGCAGCTGCCCGGTGAACAGCCCAACGACATCGACATCGCGCCGGACCGCGATGTGACCCGGACGCTCAACCCGCCGGCCGGGACCACCCCGGCGGGCACCCTGGACCTCTCCCTCGAGGTCGGCATCGGACAGGTGGAGGTCACCCGTGCTGCTTCATGAGTTCCGCCCCGGCCGTCTCCTCGCCGGCCTCACGGCCCTCGCCGTGGCCGCGGTCTACGCGGGCGACGCCGCCGGCTCGTGGACGACCCCCTGGTACGTGGCGATACCGATCGTCTGCGGTGGCCTGGGCCTGGCCGGTCTCGCGACCTGGATCACCTATCGCGTGCGCCGCCGCTCGGCGAGAAGCCGGTCCAGCGACAGCACCGGCGCCCCGGCCAGCAGCAGCGGCAGCCAGGCCATCAGATAGGCGAGGTCGTTGCCGAGGTAGTACGGGTTCACCTGCCAGCTGACCGTGAGCCACAGGCTCAGGGAGATCAGGGCTCCCCCGAGCGCCGCGAGGCGGGCGAAGAGACCCAGCAGGGTCCCGATGCCGACGGCGATCTCACCGAAGGCGATGGCGTAGCCGAAGCCGGTGGGGCTGTTGAGGGCGAGGTCGACCAGGGCGGGGATGGCCGAGGTGTCCCGGACGCCGCGCATCGTCTCGCCGATGGAGCCGCTGCCGGTGTCGGCGAGGAAGGCGGGGTCGGTGAGCTTGTCGAGCCCCGCGTAGATGAACGTGATGCCGAGGAAGAGCCGCAGGGGAAAGAGGGCGTAACGGGAGGCGAGGGCCTTCCACCGGTCGAGCCGGCCTGAGCCACCGGTCCGGCCCGCATCCCCCGCACTCGTCGCACCGTCCACGCCACCGTCATCGCCGCTCACGCCGCCCGCGTGGCCGGTCCCGTCGGCCGTGCCGTCCGCCCGGTCCGCGTGTCCCGTCATCATCGGCCACCTTTCCTCACCCCGTACAACTGTCCGCGGAACGATTCTCCTCGCACCACCGCTCCGGGGATACGCGAAGGGGGCCGGAAGAACGGCCGGAGGCCGGCGCAAGGTGTCTCCGCACGGAGTGGGCGGAGGGGACGGCGCGGAGAGCGCGCCGCGGAGGGATCGTCGTGGCGGGTCAGTCCATGACGTCGATGGTGACGCGGTTGGTCTCGACGCCCGCCGCTGTCACGACCGAGACCTCCACCCGGCCCGGTTCCACGTCCGCCGGGAGGGGGACGGTCAGGGTCGTGTCGGTGGGGTTGGCGAAGCCGCCGGGGACCGGGACCAGGGGGACGTGGGCGTGGACCGGGCCGATGCGGACGACGAGGCGGGTCAGCGGGTCGGGGGCGGCGGCGCCGGGCGGGACGAAGCCGCAGCCGCGAATCTCGATGTCGTCGCCCGTGCGGATCGGGGCGTCGAGATCGCCGGCCTCCCGGGACCGGACCACGGAGTGGATTGTGGGGCGGACGCCCTCGGTGCATTTCGCGGCGAGGTGCCAGGCCGCCGAGAGGCCGAGGAGCAGTACGAGGGACCAGGGCACCTCGGGGAGCCCGGCGGGGTCGCGGACGAGCCCCACGGCCGCCAGGGCCAGGACGGAGCCGGAGACGAGGAGGTACTGGACGTCGGCGAGGCAGGCCCGGCCGCCGTCGTCGCAGAACAGATCGGCGGCGCGCGGACGGTCGGCGCGCACCTTCTGGAGGCGGCGGGACGCGATCCCCGCCGAGACGACCGGGCGGGCGGTGACCGTGACCGCCGAGACCAGGGCGAGGGCGGTCAGCAGACCGGCGCCGCGGGCCAGGCCGAAGGCGGTCGCGCCCGGTGCGAGGAAGGCCAGGAAGAGGAGGGTGTAGCCGAGGAGCAGGAGCCAGGCGGCGGCGACGGCACGGGTGGTGGAGAGCCGGTTGTCCTCGCCGATCAGGGGGGCGAGGAGACCGCCGCGGGAGCGGTGGGCGTGGGCGGCTGCGCTGAGCACGACGGCGACGACCAGGGCGGTGCAGAGGCCGGCCGTGCGGGCCCCGGTCCAGCCGCCGCCGATGGCGGTGAGGGCCTGGCCGAGGAGGAGGGCGAGGACGGCGCCCCAGACGGCGCCGAGGCCTCCGCGCCGTACCCGCTCCAGCCAGGCCACCCCGGCCTCCCGGCCGTGTGCGGCCACCGCGCGGGCGGACTGGGCGAGCTCGTCGGAGACCCACTGGCGGGCGGCGACCGGGGAGTGGGCGACGGCCGCGGGGACGCCGTGCCCGGCGGCGAGTTCGTCGCGCCGGGCGAGGAAGGCGGCGACGGCACGGCGGTGGCCGGCCTTTCCGCAGTGGGCACAGCCGGCACAGGCCGTCGCGTGCTCGCCGTACTGTCTCGCCTCTTGAACCGCCACGGTGCTCACTTCCCGAGCTCACTTCACGACACGTACCGGGTGCCTCCCGAAGGGTCAACCAGCCGTAGGTTCCACGGAATTGTGTCGCACCGGCGGCTTCCGCGCCTCCCGCGTGCGCCCTGCCGGAGAGTGATTGCCGCGCCATCTCATTGACGTACAGAAGGGTGAAGCGATGGTGTTACGACAGGAGTTCGGGCTCCGCTCGGCTGATCCTGCGCCAGAGGGGCTGGTAGTTGATCCAGGCGACGAGGTCGCTGCCGAGCTGTTCGCGGGTGGCGAGGGCCTCGCGGTGGTCGATGAGGACCGGTTTGCCGGCCGCCCGGGCGGCCAGCTGGACCTGGGCGCAGCGCTCCAGGGCGATGAACCACCAGGCGGCCGCGTCGACGGAGGTGCCGACGGTGAGCAGCCCGTGGTTGCGGAGCACGATCGCCTTGAGCGCGCCGAGGGCGACGGCGATCCGGCGTCCCTCCTCGGCGTCCACGGTGACGCCGGTGTAGGCGTCGTAGAGGGCGTGGTCCTGGTAGAAGGCGCAGGCCTCCTGGGTGATCGGGTCGAGGAGTTCGCCGAGGGCGGCGAGGGCCCGGCCGTGGAGGGAGTGGGTGTGGACGACGGCGACGGCGTCGGGCCGGGCCCGGTGGACCTGGGCGTGGACGGTGAACGCGGCCTGGTTGACGTGCTGTCCGCCGCGGACGACCTGACCGTCGCCGTTGACCAGGATGAGGTCGCTCGCGGCCACCTCCTCGAACGGCGCCCCGAAGGGATTCACCCAGAAGCAGTCGGCGTATTCGGGGTCGCGGGCGGTGATGTGGCCGGAGACGCCCTCCTCGTACCCGAACCGTCCGAAGACCCGGAGCGCGCCCGCGAGTCGCTGTTTGCGGTGGACGCGTTCCTCGTCGGCCGTCGCGTGGACGGGCGGCATGGCGAAGTGGAGCCGGTCGACGGGTACGGGGTCGGGTATCACGCTCATGCGCCGGAAGGTAACGCCCGGCCGGTCAACTCACCAGAGCCCGGACGCGAAGAAGCCGCCGCCCCGCGCGACGGGCGCGGGGGCGGCGGCTTCGGTCGACTCAGGGAGCGGGCGCGACTACTCCCACTCGATGGTGCCCGGCGGCTTGCTGGTGACGTCGAGGACGACTCGGTTGACGTCCTCGACCTCGTTGGTGATGCGGGTCGAGATCTTGGCGAGCACGTCGTACGGCAGACGCGACCAGTCGGCCGTCATCGCGTCCTCGGAGGAGACGGGGCGCAGCACGATCGGGTGACCGTAGGTGCGGCCGTCGCCCTGGACGCCCACGGAGCGGACGTCGGCGAGCAGGACGACCGGGCACTGCCAGATCTCGCGGTCGAGACCGGCCGCGGTGAGCTCCTCGCGGGCGATGGCGTCGGCCTCGCGGAGCAGGTCCAGACGCTCCTTGGTGACCTCGCCGACGATGCGGATGCCCAGGCCGGGGCCGGGGAAGGGCTGGCGCTGGACGATCTCCTCGGGCAGGCCGAGCTCCTGGCCGACCATGCGGACCTCGTCCTTGAACAGCTGGCGCAGCGGCTCGACGAGCTCGAACTCGATGTCGTCGGGGAGTCCGCCCACGTTGTGGTGGGACTTGATGTTGGCGGTGCCGGTGCCGCCGCCGGACTCGACGATGTCCGGGTAGAGCGTGCCCTGGACGAGGAAGGCGACCTCGGGGCCGTCCTCCTGGAGGATCTCCAGCTGCGCCTGCTCGAAGACCCGGATGAACTCGCGGCCGATGATCTTCCGCTTGGTCTCGGGGTCGGAGACCCCCGCGAGGGCGGTGAGGAAGCGCTCCTGCGCGTCGACGACCTTGAGGTTGACGCCGGTGGAGGCGACGAAGTCCTTCTCGACCTGCTCGGTCTCGCCCTTGCGCATGAGGCCGTGGTCGACGTAGACGCAGGTGAGCTGCGAGCCGATGGCCTTCTGCACGAGTGCGGCGGCCACGGCGGAGTCGACGCCGCCGGAGAGACCGCAGACGGCGCGCTTGTCGCCGACCTGGGCGCGGATGGCCGCGACCTGCTCCTCGATCACGTTGCCCGTGGTCCAGCTGGGCTCGATGCCGGCGCCGCGGTAGAGGAAGTGCTCCAGGATCTGCTGGCCGTGCGTGGAGTGCAGCACCTCGGGGTGGTACTGGACGCCGTACAGCTTCTTCTCGTCGTTCTCGAAGGCGGCGACCGGCACGACGTCGGTGGACGCGGTGACGGAGAAGCCCTCGGGGGCGGCGGAGCAGGCGTCGCCGTGCGACATCCACACGGACTGCTCGACCGGGGTGCCCTCGAAGAGGGTGGAGCCGGCCTTGGAGACGTGCAGGGGGGTCCGGCCGTACTCGCGGGCGCCGGTGTTGTCGACGGTGCCACCGAGGGTCGTCGCCATCAGCTGGAAGCCGTAGCACATACCGAAGACGGGGACGCCCGCCTCGAAGATCTCACGGTCGAGGCGGGGGGCGTTCTCGGCGTACACCGAGGACGGGCCGCCGGAGAGGATGATCGCCTTCGGGTTCTTGGCCAGCATCTCGGCCACCGGCATGGTGGACGGGACGATCTCGCTGTAGACCCGGGCCTCGCGGACGCGGCGGGCGATGAGCTGGGCGTACTGGGCGCCGAAGTCGACAACGAGGACTACGTCCGGGTTGGTGACGTCGGGCGCGGCAGCGGGGGTCGCTGATGACACTACGGCGGCCTTCCGGCGGTAGGAGGAGGGTCCCCCGAAGGGGGGTGCTATTTGTCGATTCTACCGGCGTGGCGGTGGCGCTTTTCGTCTCACCATCCGAACCCGGGTTGGCCGCGGCCGGGCGGCGGGGTCCATACTGTCGCCATGCGCGAGCTCACGACCTTCGTCTTTACCTATGGCAACCGGCCCACCGGCTGCCATGGTCGTGCTGCTTGAGCAACTGACAAGCGACTTCCCAGGCGCCCCGGGCTGACAGCCCGGGGCGTTCTGTCGTTCCGGGCCGGTTCACCCCAGGGCATCCGACACCCCAGGAGCCCCATCATGACGACGAACACCGCCACCCCGGAGAAGACCGGCGCCCGCACCGACGAGGCGGCGACGCTGATCGGCGACGCCCGTGACCGCATCGACGCGCTCGACGACCGGATCATCGGTCTCATCCAGGAACGGATGGCCGTCTCGGCCGTCATCCAGGAGGCGCGGATCTCCTCCGGGGGCCGCCGGGTGAACCTGGCCCGCGAGATGGAGGTCCTCGGTCACTTCAGGGACGCGCTGGGCAAGCCGGGCACGTCCCTCGCGATGACGATGCTGGAGCTCTGCCGGGGTCGCATCTGAGTTCGGTCCCGCTCTCACCCGTACGGCGCGTGACCGGCTCAGGCCCGGCTTCGTTGGTCCGGGTGTCCGTGCCAGCCAGGGGCGGGCCCGTAAGAAACCACGCGTGGCTTCGCTGGGGCGTGTGGCGTACCTCTGGTACGTCGTGGGACCTCGCACCAGCGCTTGTGACCGGACAGCAGGGGACAGCAGCCCGGTCGCCCAGAAGGAGCGGTCGGTCCCGGGGACGCCCGGGGCCGGCCGCAACCGGCTCTTTCGGTCGCGGCCCCCGCGGCCTCACACAGTGCGGAACCCGAATCCCGTCCCGTCCCTCTCCTGACCTCTCCCCACGCGGCGCGCCCCCCCGGCGCCGCCCCGCTCGGCACCGCCGCTGCCCTGACACCGGTGCCGACCCCCGAGGGCCCCGTGCCGCGACCGGAATCGCGCCACGGGGCCCTCGCCCGTGCCCACGCACCCGACCCGCCCCAGACGTGACGCGCGTCACATGAAGATCCCGCGCAACCGCTACAACCATCTCCGTCGGTCGCGGGTCATCTATGCAGCAACACCAAAGCTGGTGGGGGCGCTGCACTCGGAGGGGGGTGCAGCGCCCTTTCCTGTCAGCTCTTTTTCGGCCCTGTGAGCTCTTCCCGGGCCCTGCCGTCTCTCCCGGGGCCCTGCCGGCTCTTCCTCGGCCCTGTCAGATCTTCTTCGGCGGGACCGTCGGCATCCCGAGGAACGGCAGCCGCAGCGCGCCGAAGGCCTCGGCCGGGACCGCGGGGGACTTCGGCTCGACCGCCGCGAGCCGTACGTACGTCTCGCCCTGCCGGGGTCGCGCGTCCTCCTCGCCCTTGTTCGGCCAGAAGGACATCGCCCGCTCCGCCTGCGCGGTGATCGTCAGGGACGGGTTCACCCCGAGGTTCGCGGAGACGGCCGCCCCGTCGACGACCGAGATCCCCGGGTGGCCGTAGAGCCGGTGGTAGGGGTCGATCACGCCGGCCTCGGCGTCGGCGCCGATCGGGCAGCCGCCCAGGAAGTGGGCGGTGAGCGGGGTGCCCATCAGCTCGCCGACGTTGGAGCCCGCGAAGCCGTTGATCTCCTCGGCGAGGAGGGTGGCGGCCCGGGTGGCCTCCGGGATCTGCACCGGGTTGGGTGCCCCGTGCCCCTGCCGGGCCGTGAGCAGGCCCTTTCCGAGGCCGCCGGGCTTGCGGTAGGTCGTCAGGGAGTTGTCGAGGGACTGCATGACCAGGCCGATGATGGTCCGCTCCGACCAGTGCCAGTTGGAGAGCGAGCGGGCGGCGAGGGCGGGGTGCTTGACGAGGTTGACGAACCAGTTGCGTACCCGGTGGGCCCCGTAGGGCACCTGGAGGACGGTCAGGCTGCCCATCGAGTTGGAGCCCTTGCCGTAGCGCACCGGCTCGATGTGGGTGTTCTCGTCGGGGTGGACCGAGGAGGTGATCGCGACGCCCTTGGTGAAGTCGGCCTTCTCCTTGCCGTGCCGCTTCCGGTAGCGGCGGTCGGTGGTCTGCGCGCCGACCAGGCCCTCGGAGTTGGTGCGGGTGAGCTCGCCGAGCCGCTGCGAGATCCGGGGCAGCAGGCCGCTGTCCTTCATCCGGTGCAGCAGGGTCTGGGTGCCGTACGTGCCGGCGGCGATCACCACGCGACGGGCGGTGAAGGTGCGCCCCCGGCCCTTCCTCCGCCGGTCGGTGGGCAGGGTCTTCACCGCGAAGCCGCCCCGTGAGTCCTCGGTGACGGTGACGACCGTGGTCATGGGGTGGACGGTGGCGCCCGCCTTCTCGGCGAGGTGGAGGTAGTTCTCGTTGAGGGTGTTCTTGGCGCCGTGACGGCAGCCGGTCATGCACTCGCCGCACTCGGTGCAGGCGCGCCGGGCCGGGCCCGCGCCGCCGAAGTACGGGTCGGCGACCTCGCCGCCGGGCTGCGCCTTCGCCGTACCGACGCCGTCCTCGCCGACGGCGTCGCGGCCGTCGCCGAAGAAGACTCCGACGGGTGCCATGTGGAAGGTGTCGCCGATGCCCATCGCCTGGGCGGCCGCCTTGAGGTGCACGTCGGAGGGGGTCGTCGTGGGGTTGAGCCGGACGCCGAGCATCCGCTGGGCCTGGTCGTAGTACGGCCGCAGCTCGTCCTGCCAGTCCGTGATGTCCTTCCACTGCGGGTCGTCGAAGAAGGGCTTCGGCGGTACGTAGAGGGTGTTGGCGTAGTTGAGGGAGCCGCCGCCGACCCCGGCGCCCGCGAGCACCATGACGTTGCCGAGCAGATGGATGCGCTGGATGCCGTAGAGGCCGAGGGCGGGAGCCCACAGGAAGTTCTTCACGTCCCAGGAGTTCTTCGGCAGGGTCGCGCGGGTGAAGCGCCGCCCCGCCTCCAGGACGCCGACCCGGTAGCCCTTCTCGGTGAGCCGGAGGGCGGTGACCGAACCGCCGAAGCCGGAACCGACGACGAGGACGTCGTA
Source organism: Streptomyces sp. NPDC017246 (assembly GCF_044331325.1). Taxonomy (NCBI): domain Bacteria; kingdom Bacillati; phylum Actinomycetota; class Actinomycetes; order Kitasatosporales; family Streptomycetaceae; genus Streptomyces; species Streptomyces sp. NPDC017246. The sequence continues at coordinate 138,926 of NZ_JBIRMW010000016.1, forward strand.
GTCGTACGCCTCTCCCTCGTCCTCCACCTGCTCCTGATTTTGGGTAGGGGGTACCGCGGTCATGGCTCTCCTCGTACGAAAAGGGAACAGTCGGGGTGCTGAGGCGGAGCGGGGGCTCAGCGCAGACGCAGGGCCTTCATCGCCTTCAGGGACACGCTCATGAACGCGGCGTACTTCTCGTCGTCCATCCCGAAGGAGGGCGCGAGCGGCATCAGCCGCTGCTGGGCCACGGTCTGGGCCTCGGTGTACTTGAGGATGCCCTCGGAGCCGTGGCGCCGGCCGAGCCCGGAGTCCTTCATGCCGCCCATCGGGGACTGCACGCTGCCGTAGGCGGGGGCGTACCCCTCGTTGATGTTGACGGTGCCGGTACGGAGCCGGGCCGCGACGGCGTGGCCGCGGCGCGAGTCCTTCGTCCAGACGGAGGAGTTCAGACCGTACGGGGTGGCGTTGGCGAGGCCGACGACCTCGTCCTCGTCGCTGAAGCGGTAGATCGAGACGACCGGGCCGAAGGTCTCCTCGCCGCAGACCGCCATCGGGGCCTCGACGCCGTCGAGGATGGTCGGCTCGTAGAAGAGGGGGCCGATGTCGGGGCGCGCGACGCCGCCCGCGACGAGCGTGGCGCCCTTGGCGACGGCCTCGTCGACGTGCTTCGTGACCGTCTCCAGCTGGCGCTCGCCGACGAGGGAGCCCATGTCGGCGCCGTACGTGAGGGAGTTGCCGAGCCGCATGGCCCTGGTGCGGGCGGCGAAGCGGTCGAGGAAGGCGTCGGCGATCGACTCGTGCACGTAGAGGCGCTCGATGGAGATGCAGAGCTGGCCGGCGGAGGAGAAGCAGGCGCGGACGGCTCCGGCGGCGGCCTTCTCGATGTCGGCGTCCTTGAGGACGAGCATCGCGTTCTTGCCGCCGAGCTCCAGGGAGACACCGACGAGCCGGGCGGCGGCCCCCTGGGCGACCTCGCGGCCGGTGCGGGTGGAGCCGGTGAAGGAGACGTAGTCGGCGTGCTTGACGACCTCGGGGCCGACGACCGGGCCGTCGCCGAGGACGACCTGGAAGACCTCGGCGGGCAGTCCGGCCTCGATGAGCAGGTCACGGGCCCACAGCGCGGTGAGCGCGGTCTCCGTGTCGGGCTTCATGACGACGGCGTTGCCGGAGACGAAGGCGGGGAGCGCGTCGCCGACGGAGAGCTCCAGCGGGTAGTTCCAGGGCGCGATCTGGCCGACGACCCCGCGCGGCTGGCGCAGCTCGGTGACCTTGGTGAGGGTCGGGACGACGCCGGTGTGGTGGCGGGGCCGCAGGTAGGAGGAGGCCTTGCGGCCGTAGTGGCGGGCGGCGACGCAGACCGCCTGCACCTCCTCGTGGGCGTGCAGGCGCGCCTTGCCGGTCTCCAGCTGGATGAGGTCGAGGACCTCGGACTGGCGCTGGAGGACGAGGTCGTGGAAGCGCAGCAGGACGGCGGCGCGGGCCCTGACCGGGGTGGCGGCCCAGGCGGTCTGGGCGGCGCGGGCGCGGGTGAAGGCCTCGGCGACGTCCTCGGGGGTGGCCTCGGGCAGGTCCGCCAGCTTCGCCCCGGTGAAGGGGGTGTGGTTGGCGGTCCGGCCGGAGCCGACGACGCCGCGGGTGAGCCGGGCGACCACGTCGGGCGTCACGACGTCGGCGGCGGTGCGCGCGCCGGCGGGCGCGGGCGCGACCGGATTGGTGGCCGTGGTGGGCGCGGCGGTGACCGAGGGGGCGGCGGGGGCCTGCGAGTCCGTCATGAGGGCGAGCGTAGGCGTCGTTCCGCCCTTTGGGTACCCGTCGGTAACGCGTTTTCACCGGGTGCGCACATCGCGCCAGCGATCACTGGCATATAAGCCCTGATCAGGGCCTTATGGCAGACGAAGGCCCCCGACGGAGATTTTCGAAGCCTCGCGCGGGTCCCCTCCGACGGTCCGGCCGCCCGGTCCGCCGGCTCAGTCGCCCGGCGCCCGCCAGTGCTGGAGGACGACGTCGAACTGCTGGCGGGTGGTCTCCCAGCTCGACTCCGGCGAGGACATGTAGATCGCGTACTCGGTGCCGTCGTCGGCGTAGTACATCAGGTCGATCGCGTGCCGCGGCCCGGGGAAGTCCCGCTTCTCGGTCCAGGTGAACTCCCACAGACAGGAGCGGACCTGGTCGCGGTAGGTGGTCTGGCCGAGCTTGACCCGGTCGTACGTCATCCGTTTCTCGACCGTGCGCTCCAGGTCGAGGGCGTGCATGTACGGGTTCTCGAAGTCGGGGCTGGGGTCGACGTTGATCCGGATGCGGTGGCGGCCGTTGTCCGGGGTGTAGTCGATGTTGTCGCCCTCGGTCTGCCGCTTCCAGCCCTCCGGTACGACGAGGCTGAAGCCCTCCGGGTCCTCGACGCGCTGCCAGCCGGCCGGCACGTCGTTCCCGGTGCCCTTGGTGACGGTGGAGGGGGACGATCCGGTGGCCGTGGGCCGCCCGCCGTCGCCGCGCTCGCCACTCGCGTAGTTCATGGCCGCGAAGACCGCGCCGCCCGCGACGAGTCCGGCGAGCAGGGCCGCCAGGACGGCGGAACGCCAGCGGCCTCGGCCGGAGGCCGGCGTGGGGCCGAGGGCCGGCGGCACCACGGTGGGCGGGGAGACGGCGGGGTGGGACGGACCGGACTCGGCCGGCTGCGGCGGATGCGGCCACTGGGCCGTACGAGCCGGTACGGACGGGCGGGAGGTGCCCGCCGGACCCGTGGCGTCCCGCGCCCCCGCGCCGTCGTCGTCCTCGCTCAGCTCCACCAGGTCGAGGCCGAAGGCGGGCCCGTCCCCCGCCGGGTCCAGGTCCTCCCTGGCCACCCGCTGCGTCGGCACATACGCCTGCGCGGCCTCCGGCGTACGCCCCTCCATCGCGTCCAGCAGCATCCGGCCGGCCTCGTCCGCCTTCGGCCGCTGCAGCGGGTCCTTGCGCAGCAGGGCCACGATGACGGGGGCCAGCGGCCCGGCCTTCTCCGGGTACGGCGGCTCCTCGGCCACCACGGCCTGCATGGTGCTGATCGGGGAGGTGCGGCGGAACGGCGAGGTGCCCTCCACCGCCGTGTAGAGCGTGGCGCCGAGCGACCAGAGGTCGGAGGCGGGACCGGGGTCGCCGCCCCGCACCCGCTCGGGCGCCAGATAGTCGATGGAGCCGACGAGTTCACCGGTTCGGGTGATCGTCGCGTCGCCCTCGATCGCCGCGATCCCGAAGTCGGTGATCAGGACCCGCCCGTCGCGCGCCAGCAGGACGTTGCCCGGCTTGACGTCCCGGTGCAGCACCCCGGCCGCGTGCGCGGCACGCAGCGCGCCGAGGACGTGCAGCCCGATCCTCGCCGCCTCGTGGGGATCGATCGGGCCCTTCTCCTTGGCGGCGTCGGCGAGCGAGGGCCCGTCGACGTACTGCATGACGATCCACGGCCGGTCGTCGTGCTCCAGAACGTCATGGACGGTCACCACACCCGGGTGCGTGATCCGCGCGGCGGCCCGCGCCTCCTTCTGCGTACGGGCGTGCAGCACGAGCCGGTCGGCCTCCCCCACGAAGCGGCCCGCCGTCAACTCCTTCACCGCCACCACGCGGTGCAACACCTCGTCGTGCGCGCGCCAGACCTTGCCCATGCCGCCGCGTCCGATGGACTCGCCCAGCCGGTAGCGACCGGCGAGCAACAGCCCCGCACCTGTGCTCTGAGAATGTTCCACTTGCCCCCGCCCGTTCCTTCGGATGCCAGGTTACGGAGGGGGGTACGGGCGACGGAACCTCGGGGCGGTCATAGGAACAGCACTGTGACCGGGGGCCGGTGGGCATTTCCGGCGTACCGGGGGCGCGCGGCCTCGTTCCGTCCTGTTCAGCGCCCCGGGCGGAAGCCCTTCGTGGCCTCGTCGAAGATCTCGGAGACCTTGCGGCGCGCGCCGTCCGGGCCGATGACCTGGACGACGTGGTACCTGCCGCCGCTGATCAGGGCCAGGTTGCGGACGTACACCTCGCGTCCCGTGCTGTCGAGCCACACGTAACTGCCCGTGGCCGTCGCCGTCGTGCCGATGTCGATCCGGCGCGTCTCCTCCACCCGGGACCAGCTCGACGCCCGCCACGGCTCCAGTTCGCGCTCCTTGGCGTTCTGGTACTCCACCGGGTCGGAACCGTTGTCGCGGACGCTGTCCCGGCCGGGCACGACGATCATCGTGAAGTCGCCCCGGGAGTAGCGCACTTGCCCGGCGTCGTTGATGGGGCTGCGCCGCCATCCGTCCGGCACACCGATCCGGAACCCCTCGGGGTCCTGGCGCAGCGTGTACCCGGCGGCGAGCGCGGGAGCCGAGGGATCCGCGGCGGGCGGGGTGGTACGCGGCGTGGCGGGCGGCGCCGTCGTCGTGGACGGACGGCTCGTGGGCGGCGCGGAGGTGCCCGGTGTCCGGCCCTCGGTGGGCGTGGTCGCACCGGTCGGCGCTTGAGGCGTCTCCTTCTCGCCCGGCATGAAGAGGACGGCGTACGCGACGGCCCCGCCGAGCAGCAGGACGACGAGGACCAGCAGGGTGCGGCCCAGCGCGTGCGGGGAGCCCTCCGGCCGGGAGGACGACGATCGGCCCGCACGCGGCGATCGGGAGGCGCGCTGCGGGATCTCCTCGTGGAACGAGTCCCGGAAGTCCTCGGGGAACTCCTCTCGGACATCGGCCTGTACGGGCGCGGTATCGCGCTCACGCGTCCGGACGTCCTCGTGACGGGCCGGGGGACGAGGGTCCTTGCCGCGCTTGTGGCGGTGCCGGCCCGCGCCCGCTCCCCCGCGCCGGCGGCGCACCAGCTCGCCGCGCCGGCGCACGATCGGCAGCCGCGTCTCGTCGAAGGACGGCAGCGGTACGGCTCCGAGACCGGCCTCCGGCTCCGGGGCCGAGCGCACGAGGGAGCGCAGCCAGCCGCGCAGCTCCTCGAAGTCGGGCCGCTCGGTGGGGTCCTGGCGCAGCAGGGACTCCACGACCGGGCGCAGGGGCCCGCACTCCTCGGCGAAGGCCGGCGGCTCGGCGCAGACCAGTTGGACGAGCTCGGCGGCGCTGTCCTCCGGGTAGGGGGCGTGGCCCTGGACGGCCCGGTAGAGGAGCGCGCCGAGCGCCCACAGGTCGGTGGCGGGGCCGATGGGCGGGGCGAGGCGCCAGTTCTCGTGGACGGGACCCGCCTGTTCGGGCGCCCAGCGCTCGGTGACGGCGCCCACGACCGCGATCCGGGTCTGCCGGGCCCGCTCGGCGGCCAGCCTCGTCGTGGGGCCGCGGTCCGCCCCTGCGGCGACCGCGACCGGCTCCCGTGCCTCCTCGCGGGCGCCTCTGGGCACGGGGAGGCGCGCGGGGTCCGGGTTCGCGGCCGTGTACCCGGCGGGCAGCGCCGGGCGGCCCGAACCAGGCAGCACGGGACCGCGGCCGGGCCCCGAACCGCCACCGGCCGATATCGGCCCGGAACCGTCCCGCGAGGCGTGCGGACCGTCGCTCCAGCTGCCGGCCAGCATCACGCGCGGCGGCGGCCCGGCCTGCGGGCCGGACCGGGGACCGGACGGCGACCCGCCGCCGCAGGGCTCGTCGCCGTCGTCCTCGTCGTCCTCGTCGTCGTCCGACACCCGTGCCCACCACTGCGGTTCGGGCGCGCCGGCCGCCTGCGTGGTCGGCGCCGGAGGCGGCTCGGGCGGGTCCGTCGGCGCGGGGCGCTGGGCGGGGAGCGCCCCGGTCTCCCCGAGCCGGGCCGCGGCGCGCGCACCGGCCCGGTAGGCGGCGATCGCTCCGGCGCGCGCGGCCCGCACATCGGCGGTGGGCGGCGCGGGCGCGGGCCGCGGCCCGGCGGCGGGCGGCGTCGCCGAGCGGCCGTAGGGGTCGGCACCGTACTCGCCGGGGGCGGTTCCGTAGGGGGAGCCGGTGTCGTCGTCCGGACCGAAGCCGGAGGCGTAGGTCCGGGTCTCGTCCGGATCGGCACCGGGCTCGTCGTGGAAGCCGGACTCAGCGGCGTGGGGGGCGGGTTCGGGCGCGTAGGGGGCGGGTTCGACGGCGTACTGGCCGGGTTCGGGCGCGTACGGGCCGATTTCAGCGGCGTAGGGGCCCGCTTCGACCGCGTAGGAGCCGGGTTCGACCGCATAGGGGCCGGGTTCGACCGCGTACGTCGGCTCGGCTCCGTAGCCGTAGCCGTAGTCCGGATCCGTGCGCTCCGCCGGCCCGCCCTCCCGGGTCTCCCCGGCGAGTTCGTCGACCGGATCGCCGGCGAGTTCGCCGTCCGGGTCCCCGGCAGGGTCCGTGCCGTACTCCGCCGTCCCCCCGTGGGAGGCCCGCTCGTCGCCCTCCTCGTACACCTCCGCCTCGTACAGCTCGGAGCCGTACTCGTCGGACTCGTACTCCTCGGGGCCGTACGCGCCGGACCCGTGCTCCTCCGCCCCGTACTCCTCCACCTCGTGTTCCTCGACCGGCTCCGGCCACGCGGGCGGCTCGTCCGGCTCCGCCTCCGGCACCGGCGCGTACCCGCAGAGGGCCTCCTCCGCCGCGCCCACCGCGAGGCCCGTGAGGACCACCCGGCCGTCGTCGCAGACGAGCACGGTCCGGGAGGTGATGTTCCGGTGCACCCAGCCGTGGGCGTGGAGCGCGCGCAGGGCGGTGAGGACGTCGGCGCCGATCTCGGCCGCCCGGTACGGGTTGAGGGGCCGCTCGGCGAGGAGCGCGGCCAGCTGCCGGGCCGCGATCCGTTCACTCACTATCCAGAGCGAACCGGCCTCGGCGAAGACGTCGAAGACCTGGTCGAGGAGGGGGTGGTCGGGGATCTGCGCGGCGGCCTGGGCCGCCTCCATCGCCCGGCGCACGACGGGCTCGGCCGGGCGGCGGGTCGCCCGCCCCGCGCCGCCGCGGGCACCGGAGTGGCCGCCCTCGCCGTCGAGCACCTCGGCGTCCACGAACTCCGGCAGCGGCACCTGGCGGACCAGGACCTCCTGCCCGCTGAACGTGTCGAAGGCACGCGTCTCGGCCAGGTCGTACGCATCCGCGTCCGCCTGCGGCAGCGGCAGGCGGTAGCGGTCCGCGAGCACCCTTCCCGCGTAGTCGTCCACGACGCCTCCCCACGCGCGCACGCTGTCCCCCGTGGACCCGCGATCCCTCGGGATCGAGCGGGATCACGCGGGTCCGTCAATTCCGGTCCGACACCGTGCAGTCAACGGCTCTGTTCGGCTGCGTACGGTCGTCGAACCTTCACGATACGTGCGTCGGTCAGTCCTTGGGGCTGAACGTGGCGAACGCCGTCTCCCGCAGCGTCTTGCACTCGGCGCCGTTCCACTCGTCCGCCTTGCAGCTGACCATGATGGAGTAGCCGTGCTCGGCGTCCACCTTGAAGCCGCGGTTGAGCACATGGACGCGCATGCCCTGCTGGACACGCTCGAACTCCCAGTCGGCGACGGTCGGGTAGCCCTTGTACGAGACCGTCCTGATGCCGAAGTGCTTGTACCCCTTGCTGGTGGCGGCCACGCCGATCTTGCCCAGCTCCCAGGCGGCCGCCGCGTCGTCCTTCGGGCTGGCGTTGAAGTCGACCTGGATGCGCGGGAAGCCGCCGCTGTCACTGAATATCCCGCCACCGCTGTAGCCCGGTATCGAGCGGACCTCGAAGGTGGAGGGCATCGCCATGGAGAAGTGGAAGCGCTTGTTGGTGACGAGGGTGTAGCCCGCGGGCAGCCGCGTACCCGTGCTGCCACCGGGCTTGCCGGAGGGCGTGACGCCGTTGCCGTTCGACCCCGTGGAGCCCGTGGTGCCGTTGGCGCCCGTCGAGCCGTCGGTGCCGGTGTCGCCGGGCTGCGCGCCGCCCTGCTGGCCGGGGCCGCCGGGCGTCTGGCCCTTGCCTCCGTCGGAACCGCCGGAGCCGCCGGAGCCGTCACCGCCGGCCGAGGCGCCGGCCGAGGCCGTGGTGCCTTCGTTCCCCTTGCTCTGCTTGTCGTCGTCGCCTCCGCCGAGGGAGACCGCGAGGATCGTCCCGAGCAGGGCGAGAACGGCGACCGCGGCGATGATCACCAGGGTGCGGCGCGGTACGACGTCGGTCAGCGGCGCGCGGGCCGTGGCCGGTCTGCCGGGACCGCGCGACGGGACGGAGGCCGCGCCCGTCGCCGACGAGGCCTTCGGCTCGGGCTTCACGGAGGCCGCCGCGTTGCGCACGGACTTCAGGGCGCCCCGCATCCGGTCGGTGGACGCGTCGGGCGTCCGGGCACGGTCGGCGACCGGCGCCACCGGCGCCTGCTCGGGACGCGGCGGCAGCGGTACGACCCTGGTGACCTCGGGGGAGACCGGCGGTGCCGCCTCGGGCGCGTCGAGCACGGCCATCAGCAGGACCCGCGCGCGGGCGTCGTCGAGCCGCTGGGCCGGGTCCTTGGCGAGGAGGCCGTAGATGACCTTCTCCAGCTCGGGTCCCGCGTTCTTCGGCGGGTCGACCTGCTCGATCATCACCGCCGTGAGGGTGGCGATGGCGGAACCCTTGTCGTACGGCGGGCTGCCCTCGACCGCCGCGTACAGGAGTCCGCCGAGCGACCACATGTCGGCGGCGGGGCCGGGCTTGTGACCGCGGGCACGCTCCGGGGAGATGTACGAGGGGGCGCCGACGAGCATGCCGGTGGAGGTGATGGAGGGGTCGCCCTCCACCTGGGCGATGCCGAAGTCGGTGAGGACGACCCGGCCGTCCTCGGCGATCAGCACGTTGGACGGCTTCACGTCGCGGTGCAGGATGCCCTCGCGGTGCGCCGAACGCAGCACGTCGAGGATGGCGAGGCCGACCTCGGCGGCGCGCCGGGGTGTGAGCGTGCCGTCCTCGCGCACGGCGTCGGCGAGGGACTTGCCCTCGATGAGCTCCATGACGATCCACGGACGGTCGTCCTCGTCGACGACGTCGTACACGGTGACGGCGCCGTTGTTGCGGATCCTGGCGATGGCCTTCGCCTCGCGCAGGGTCCGGGTGATGAGGCGGCGCTTCTCGTCCTCGTCGATGCTGGTGGGGAAGCGGAGTTCCTTGACGGCGACGGTACGGCCGAGGGTCTCGTCGACCGCACGCCATACCGTTCCCATGCCGCCGCGGCCGAGAACCCCGCCGAGCCGGTAGCGGCCGGCGAGCAGCCGGCCCTCGTTGACCGGGGCCTTGCGCGTCCGGTCGCCGCCGCGCGCGGTGCCGGCCGGTGTCCGGCGGTCGCTCTCGCCGTCCCCGTCGCCCGCGCCGAACCCGGCCCGTCCGGTCGACGGCTCGGTGCCCCGCAGCCGCCCGGCGGCGGAGACGTCCTCGCCCCGGCCCGCGCCGGAGCCCGCCCCGGCCCCGGACGGCGTGCTCGCGGAGCCCTTGGCGTCGCCGGAGTCCGCGGACCCCTTGGCGCTCCGGGCGTCCTGAACGTCCTTCACGTCCCGAACACCCCCGGCGTCCTGAACATCCTTCACGCCCTGAACGTCCGCACCCCGGACCTCCGCGTCACGGACGCCCGGGTCCCGGGTGTCCGTGTCCCGGACATCCGGGTCCCGGACCTCGGGCGCGTCCTCCGCACCCTGCTTGACCTGCGCGTCCTTCGTGGACCGCTCGGACTCACGTGCGGCCGGGACCGCTCCTCGGTCGCCGTCGACGGCGGCCCCCGCGGCGGCGTCCAGCCTGGGGTCCTTCGCCGTGTTCCGCGACTGCTCCGCCTCCGACATACGTCCCCTCTGCGATCCCTGATCTTCGCCGCGTCTGCCGCTTCCCGCGCGATGCGGTAACCCGCCCTGGAAGAGAGGCCATTGTCCCTCACCTCGGGACGGGTGGCGCCCCCGGGTCCGTACTCCGGAATGACGACGCCCCCGCACACCCCCCAGGTTCCCACCCGCGGGCGACCGGACGTCCCGTCAGATCGGCACGATGTCCGGCGCGCCGAGCCGTGCGGCGTCCGCGGTCAGGTCGTCGGGCTGCCGCTGCGACTCCCGCTCCGCCTCGACCCGCTTCTCGTAGTGCTCGATCTCCTTCTCGATCTGGTGCTCGTCCCAGCCGAGGACCGGCGCCATCAGCTCCGCGCAGACCCGGGCGCTGAGAGTGCCCCGGTCGAAGGTCTCGATGGAGATCCTGGTCCTGCGGGTGAGGACGTCGTCGAGGTGCCGCGCGCCCTCGTGGGAGGCGGCGTAGACGATCTCGGCGCGCAGGTAGTCGTCGGCCGCCGCGAGCGGTTCGGCGAGTCCCGGGTCCTCCGCGACGAGGTCGAGGATCTGCTCCGTCAGGGAGCCGTAGCGATTGAGGAGATGCTCGACCCGGACCACATGGAGGCCGGTCCGCGCGGCGATCCTCGCCCGCGCGTTCCACAGGGCGCGGTAGCCCTCGGCTCCGAGGAGCGGGGTGTCCTCGGTGACACAGGGGGCGACCCGCTGGTCGAGACCGTGCACGGCCTCGTCGACGGCGTCCTTGGCCATGACGCGGTACGTCGTGTACTTGCCGCCGGCCACCACGACCAGGCCGGGGACCGGGTGGGCGACGGTGTGCTCGCGCGAGAGCTTGCTCGTGGCGTCCGACTCACCGGCGAGCAGGGGCCGCAGCCCGGCGTAGACGCCCTCGACGTCGTCCCGGGTGAGCGGAGTGGCGAGCACGGTGTTCACATGCTCCAGGAGGTAGTCGATGTCGGCGCTGGAGGCGGCGGGGTGGGCCTTGTCGAGGTCCCATTCGGTGTCGGTGGTGCCGACGATCCAGTGGCGCCCCCAGGGGATCACGAAGAGCACGGAATTCTCGGTGCGCAGGATGAGTCCGGTGGACGAGTGGATGCGGTCCTTGGGGACGACGAGGTGGATGCCCTTGGAGGCGCGGACGTGGAACTGGCCGCGCTCGCCGATGAGCGCCTGGGTGTCGTCGGTCCACACCCCGGTGGCGTTGACGATCTGCTTGGCGCGGATCTCGTACTCCGCTCCGGCCTCGACGTCCTGGACGCGGGCGCCGACGACCCGCTCGCCCTCGCGCAGGAAGCCGACGACGCGGGCCCGGCTCGCGGCCAGGGCGCCGTAGGAGGCGGCGGTGCGGACGAGGGTGGTGACGAAGCGGGCGTCGTCCATCTGGGCGTCGTAATACTGGAGGGCGCCGACGAGGGCGTCCTTCTTGAGGCAGGGGGCGACCCGCAGGGCGCCCCGCCGGGAGAGGTGCCGGTGGGCGGGGAGGCCGCGGCCGTGGCCCGAGGAGAGCGACATCGCGTCGTACAGCGCGACGCCCGAGCCGGCGTAGAACCGCTCCCAGCCCTTGTGCTGGAGGGGGTAGAGGAAGGGGACCGGCTTCACCAGGTGGGGTGCGAGCCGCTCCAGGAGCAGTCCGCGCTCCTTGAGGGCCTCCCGCACGAGGGCGAAGTCCAGCATCTCCAGGTAGCGCAGGCCGCCGTGGATGAGCTTGCTGGACCGGCTGGAGGTGCCGGAGGCCCAGTCGCGCGCTTCGACGATGCCGGTGGAGAGGCCTCTCGTCGCGGCGTCGAGGGCCGTCCCGGCGCCGACGACTCCGGCGCCGACGACCAGCATGTCCAGCTCTCGCTCGGCCATGGCCGCGAGCGCCTCGGCGCGCTCGGCGGGTCCCAGTTTCGCTGTCCTCACGGCTGCCGCCTCCCGTCGTCCCCCGTCGTTCCAGCACGCGAACCGGGCCATGTGGTCCGGCTCACAGATCGATTCTGTCCCTCCCCGGCGACTTCAGCCACCGCCTCGTCACCGACCTGTGGATAACACTCGGCGACCTTCGGCCTCCCAATGCGACATGTCGGTCATATTTACGCCTAGTCTGACATTGCGCTCGACCCGTTCTGTCCACCGGGCTTGCGCGTCGCGTCCCCTCCGGCTACTGGGAAGGACGGCCCACCCCCCATGCCCGCTGACCTCGCCGTCATCGGCCTCGGCCACCACGGACTCCCCCTGGCCCAGGCCGCCACCGCCGCCGGTATCGACACCATCGGCTACGACACCGACCCCCGCCCCGTCGCCGAACTCGCCGCCGGCCGCTCCCCGGTCGACGGCTCCCTCACCGTCCCGGAGATCCGCCGGATGCTCTCGGGGAGCTTCCGGCCGACCGCCGACCCCGCCGAACTCGGCCGGGTCCGCACCGCCGTCCTGTGCGCCCCTACCCCCCTCGGCCCCGACCACACGCTCGACCTCACCGCCGTCACGGACGCGGCCCGCGCGCTCGCCGCCCGGCTGCGCCCGCACACCACCGTCCTGCTCGAGTCACCGGTCCCCCCGGGCACCACCGAGGGCCTGCTCCGCGACGTCCTCGAAACGGGCTCGGGCCTCCGCGCCGGACGCGACTTCCACCTCGCGTACTCCCCCGGCCGCCTCGACCCCGGCAGCCGTACCCACGGCTTCGCCGGCACCCCCAAGGTCATCGGCGGCCTCACCCCGGCCTGCACCGAATCGGCGGCCGCCTTCTACGGCCGGCTCACCGACAAGGTGGTACGCGCGCGTGGCCCCCGCGAGGCGGAGACGGTCAAGCTCCTGGAGACCAACTTCCGGCACGTCAACATCGCCCTGGTCAACGAGATGGCGGTGCTCTGCCACGAACTCGGCGTCGACCTGTGGGACGTCATCCGCTGCGCCGAGACCAAGCCCTTCGGCTTCCAGGCCTTCCGCCCGGGACCGGGGGTCGGCGGCCACGGCGTCCCCGTCGACACGGTCGGCGCCCACCGCCCGCTCCGCCTCGTCGAACTCGCCGGCCAGGTCAACGAGCGCATGCCGCAGTACGTCGTCCAGCGCGCCGCCACCCTCCTCAACGAGCACGGCAAGTCGGCCCGCGGCGCCCGCGTCCTGCTGCTCGGGATCACGTACAAGCCCGACCTCCCCGACCGCCAGGGCTCCCCCGCCGACGAGATCGCCCGCCGTCTGATGGACCTCGGCGCGGCCGTCAGCTACCACGACCCGCACGTCCCCGACTGGCGCGTCCGCGACCTGCCCGTCCCCCGCGCGGACTCCCTCTACGAGGCCGCCGCCCACGCCGACCTGACGGTCCTGCTCCAGCAGCACCGCACCTACGACCTCCAGGGCCTCGCGGTGAAGGCCCAACTCCTCCTCGACACCCGGGGCGCCACTCCCACGGGCACCGCCCACCGACTCTGACCAGCACGACCGGCGGAAATCCTGTCGCACTGTCATATCCGGCTGCTAACCTCCGGGCCTCTCGCACGCACATCCGTGCGTCTTCCGTCCCTGGGGGGATCCACCGCATGAGCCAGCCCGTTCCGCCGCCCGGCAACCCGTTCGCCGACGGCGCCGCGCCCCAGCCGTACCCGGTCGCGCCGCCGCCGGCGCCCGCCCGTGACAACGTCGCCCTCGGCCTGGTCGCCGCCCTGGTCACGGCCCTCGTCACGGCCGGTGTGTACGGCGCCCTCATCGGCGGCGTCGAGCGCGAGATCGGCTGGGCCGCGGTGGGTGTCGGCTTCCTCGTCGGCCTCGCCGCCGGCAAGGTCGGCGGCCGCAACCCCGTCCTGCCGGTCGCCAGCGCGGTGCTGGCCCTGGGCGCCGTCTACCTCGGCCAGCTCGTGGGCATCGCGGTCCTCCTGGCCAAGCAGCTGAACGTCTCCGCCACGGACCTCTTCCTGGAGGAGTTCGGCGTGCTCACCGAGGCGTGGAGCGAGACCAAGGACGGCCTGACGTTCCTGTTCTTCGCCATCGCGGCCTTCGCCGCCTTCTCGGGCGCCAAGAAGTCCGCCGCCTGAGCCTCGGCCGGCAGACGCCGAAGGGCCCCGCACCGGTCGGTGCGGGGCCCTTCGGCGTACGGACGGAGGATCAGCGCTTGTGCTGGGCGTCCGCGACCGTGACCTCGACGCGCTGGAACTCCTTGAGCTCGCTGTAGCCGGTCGTGGCCATCGCGCGGCGCAGGGCGCCGAAGAAGTTCATCGAGCCGTCCGGGGTGTGCGACGGGCCCGCGAGGATCTCCTCGGTGGTGCCGACGATGCCCAGGTCGACCAGCTTGCCGCGCGGCACGTCCTCGTGGACGGCCTCCATGCCCCAGTGGTGGCCCTTGCCGGGCGCGTCCGTGGCGCGGGCCAGCGGGGAGCCGATCATGACCGAGTCGGCGCCGCAGGCGATCGCCTTGGGCAGGTCGCCGGACCAGCCCACGCCGCCGTCGGCGATGACGTGCACGTACCGGCCGCCGGACTCGTCCATGTAGTCGCGGCGGGCCGCGGCCACGTCGGCGACCGCGGTCGCCATCGGGACCTGGATGCCGAGGACGTTGCGCGTGGTGTGCGCGGCGCCGCCGCCGAAGCCGACGAGGACACCCGCGGCGCCGGTGCGCATCAGGTGCAGGGCCGCGGTGTACGTGGCGCAGCCGCCGACGATGACCGGGACGTCCAGCTCGTAGATGAACTGCTTCAGGTTCAGCGGCTCGGACGCGCCCGAGACGTGCTCGGCCGAGACCGTCGTGCCGCGGATGACGAAGATGTCCACGCCGGCGTCGACGACGGCCTTGGAGAACTGCGCGGTGCGCTGCGGGGAGAGCGCGGCGGCGGTGACGACACCGGAGTCGCGCACCTCCTTGATGCGCTGCCCGATCAGCTCTTCCTTGATCGGGGCGGCGTAGATCTCCTGCAGACGGCGGGTCGCGGTCGCCTCGTCCATCTCGGCGATCTCGTCCAGAAGCGGCTGCGGGTCCTCGTACCGGGTCCAGAGCCCTTCGAGGTTCAGGACGCCCAGGCCGCCCAGCTCGCCGATGCGGATGGCGGTCTGCGGCGAGACGACCGAGTCCATCGGGGCGGCCAGGAACGGCAGCTCGAACCGGTAGGCGTCGATCTGCCAGGCGATCGAGACCTCCTTCGGGTCCCGGGTGCGCCGGCTCGGAACGACGGCGATGTCGTCGAACGCGTACGCCCTGCGGCCGCGCTTGCCGCGCCCGATCTCGATCTCAGTCACGATGTGTGGCCTTTCCCTCTACGTCTGCGCCTACCAGTATCCCCGACACAAGCGTGAGGGGCGGCTCCGGCCACATGCCGGAACCGCCCCCACGCGTCGCGCTGTGTTACTTCCTGCTGTAGTTCGGCGCCTCGACCGTCATCTGGATGTCGTGCGGGTGGCTCTCCTTGAGGCCCGCCGAGGTGATCCGGACGAACCGTCCGTGCGCCTGGAGCTCCGGAACCGTGCGGCCGCCGACGTAGAACATCGACTGACGCAGACCGCCCACCAGCTGGTGGACGACGGCCGAGAGCGGGCCCCGGTAGGGCACCTGGCCCTCGATGCCCTCGGGCACGAGCTTCTCGTCGGAGGCGACACCCTCCTGGAAGTAGCGGTCCTTGGAGAAGGAGCGCTGCTCGCCACGGGTCTGCATGGCGCCGAGCGAGCCCATGCCGCGGTACGACTTGAACTGCTTGCCGTTGATGAAGAGCAGCTCGCCCGGGGACTCCTCGCAGCCCGCGAGCAGCGAGCCGAGCATCACCGTGTCGGCACCGGCCACGAGGGCCTTGGCGATGTCGCCGGAGTACTGCAGGCCGCCGTCGCCGATGACCGGGACACCGGCCGCCTTGGCGGCGAGCGAGGCCTCGTAGATCGCGGTGACCTGCGGGACGCCGATACCGGCGACGACACGGGTGGTGCAGATGGAGCCGGGACCGACGCCGACCTTGATGCCGTCGACACCGGCGTCGATGAGCGCCTGGGCGCCGTCGCGGGTGGCGATGTTGCCGCCGATGACGTCGACCGAGGAGTTCGACTTGATCTTGGCGACCATGTCGCCGACCAGCCGGGAGTGGCCGTGGGCGGTGTCGACGACGATGAAGTCGACGCCCGCCTCGATCAGGGCCTGGGCACGCTCGTACGCGTCACCGGCGACACCGACGGCCGCGCCGACGAGCAGGCGGCCTTCCTTGTCCTTGGCGGCGTTCGGGTACTTCTCGGCCTTGACGAAGTCCTTGACCGTGATGAGGCCCTTGAGGATGCCCGCGTCGTCGACCAGCGGCAGCTTCTCGATCTTGTGGCGGCGGAGCAGCTCCATGGCGTCCACGCCGGAGATGCCGACCTTGCCGGTGACCAGCGGCATCGGGGTCATGACCTCGCGCACCTGGCGGCTGCGGTCCGTCTCGAAGGCCATGTCGCGGTTGGTGACGATGCCGAGCAGCCTGCCCGCCGGGTCGGTCACCGGGACGCCGCTGATGCGGAACTTGGCGCAGATCGCGTCGGCCTCGCCGAGCGTCGCGTCCGGGTGGACCGTGATCGGGTCGGAGACCATGCCGGACTCGGAGCGCTTCACGAGGTCGACCTGGTTGGCCTGGTCGGCGATGGAGAGGTTGCGGTGCAGGACACCGACACCGCCCTGTCGCGCCATGGCGATCGCCATGCGGGACTCGGTGACCTTGTCCATCGCGGCGGAGAGGAGCGGGATGTTCACCCGCACGTTCTTCGAGATGTACGAGGCGGTGTCGATCTGGTCGGGCGCCATGTCGGACGCGCCCGGCAGAAGCAGCACGTCGTCGTAGGTCAGCCCGAGTGTCGCGAATTTCTCGGGCACTCCGTCGACGTTTGCAGTCATGACACCTTCCCCAAATGGCCTTGATCGGTGCGGATGTCCATGCTAACGGGCCGAAGCGGTGTCTCATTCCACGATCAAGATCAGCCGCAAGCTTTGGACGTTCCCACGTGTACGAAAGGGCTCAAAGACCCCGGCAACACTTACTGGTCGGCCATCGCCCCCCGGTTCGGTGAACGCCGGCCGCCCCTCGCTACTGCTCCGCCAGTGCCCTGAGCCGGCTGAGCGCGCGGTGCTGCGCGACCCGGACGGCCCCCGGTGACATGCCGAGCATCTGCCCGGTCTCCTCGGCGGTCAGTCCGACCGCGACACGGAGCACCAGCAGTTCGCGCTGGTTCTCCGGGAGGTTGGCGAGCAGCTTCTTGGCCCACTCGGCGTCGTCGCTGAGGAGCGCGCGCTCCTCGGGGCCGAGGGAGTCGTCGGGCCGCTCGGGCATCTCGTCGGAGGGCACGGCCGTGGACCCCGGGTGCCGCATGGCGGCCCGCTGGAGGTCGGCGACCTTGTGTCCGGCGATGGCGAAGACGAAGGCCTCGAAGGGCCTGCCCGTGTCCTTGTAGCGCGGCAGCGCCATCAGGACGGCGACGCAGACCTCCTGGGCCAGGTCCTCGACGAAGTGCCGGGCGTCGCCCGGCAGCCGGTTGAGGCGGGTGCGGCAGTACCGCAGGGCGAGCGGGTGGACCCGCGCGAGCAGGTCGTGCGTGGCCTGCGCGTCGCCTTCGACCGCGAGACGGACGAGCGCGCCGATCTCCCCCTGCCCGGCAGGCATGGGGGAACCCACGGTCTCGTCGTCGCGCATCGCTCCATGGTGCCCCGACGCCTCGGCGTTCGTGGCACCGCGTCCGTAGTTGTGCACCGAAGCGTTATGAGCAGGTGCGCCGGCACTCATCTCCCGCGCCCTCCCGTCCCGCTCGATCGACTCGTCCCCGAGGAACTCCACATCTCAAGGATGCGGCATTCCGCGGGGAAGTGACACAAGCCCACCCCGTCCACCCCACGACGGACGTGGACGAGGACGGGGATGTGGCGGGTGACCTGCGACTCAGCGGACCAGGCCCCAGCGGAATCCGAGGGCGACGGCGTGCGCCCGGTCGGAGGCGCCCAGCTTCTTGAAGAGACGCCGGGCGTGGGTCTTGACGGTGTCCTCGGAGAGGAAGAGCTCGCGCCCGATCTCCGCGTTGGAGCGGCCGTGGCTCATGCCTTCGAGGACCTGGATCTCGCGCGCGGTGAGGGTGGGCGCGGCGCCCATCTCGGCCGAACGGAGCCGGCGCGGGGCGAGCCGCCAGGTCGGGTCGGCCAGCGCCTGGGTGACGGTGGCCCGCAGTTCGGCGCGCGAGGCGTCCTTGTGCAGATAGCCACGGGCACCCGCGGCGACCGCGAGGGCGACGCCGTCGAGGTCCTCGGCAACCGTGAGCATGATGATGCGGGCGCCGGGGTCCGCGGAGAGCAGCCGGCGGACGGTCTCCACGCCGCCCAGACCGGGCATGCGTACGTCCATCAGAATCAGGTCCGAGCGGTCCGCGCCCCAGCGGCGGAGGACTTCCTCGCCGTTGGCCGCGGTGGTCACGCGCTCGACACCGGGCACGGTCGCGACCGCGCGGCGAAGCGCCTCTCGGGCAAGCGGGGAGTCGTCGCAGACGAGGACGGATGTCATGCCTGACCTCCGCGGCTCTCGCAGCTGTAGCGCGTCACCTTGAGCCTCCAGGGCTGTACGTAATCGTCACCTGTGCGATTGACGCTCTCGGACACCTGCCCGATCGCTTGTTCCTTCAACCGCCTCCGCACTCTCAACGACGGTCACTCGAAAGAGTTACGGGTCGGACGGCAGCCTTCGGCACTCTACGTGAGGGCTTGCGCGCGGAGGGGAGCGACGCGGGTGATCCGTCCATCATCGAAAGCTATGCCCCATTTAGCGGGATTTCTTCCCTTTTCGCAGTGTCTGTGGCTAGATTCGCAATGAGTCATATTTACATCTACTTAGACAGTAGGTGTACCGACCCGGACCCGACGGGGCCCGAGGAGCCCCGGCCATCAGCCATCCACCCGCCCACCTATCCGTTCGACACGGTTTCAAGGGGACAAGCGCAATGGCAGATTTCTCCCGCCTTCCCGGACCCAACGCCGATCTGTGGGACTGGCAACTCCTCGCGGCCTGCCGCGGAGTCGACAGCTCCCTGTTCTTCCACCCCGAGGGAGAGCGCGGCGCGGCACGGAGTGCGCGTGAGAACTCGGCGAAAGAGGTCTGCATGCGGTGCCCGGTACGCGCGGAGTGCGCGGCTCACGCACTCGCCGTGCGGGAGCCCTACGGCGTATGGGGCGGCCTCACCGAGGACGAACGCGAAGAGCTCATGGGACGCGCGCGCAATCGCCTGATCACAGCGGCGCCGACGACGGCGTCGGTCGCGTCCGTGGCATCCGTGACATCGATGACGACAGCGGCGTCGGCGTCGGCAGCCGGCCGGCCGATTGCGGAGCGCATGTGAAGGAACGTTTCTTCAGCTAAGCGACAGCCAAACGATCACCTACGGGGCGCGAAGGACGCGGCCCCTGGGGCAAGCAGGACCCGGAGCCGCGCCCACGCGCGTCGCGCACTGCCGCGCGCGCGTGGCGGCGCGGACGAATCCAGCGCCTACGCGCGCGTGGCCGTGCGGGTCAGCTCGTCGAGCGTGGCGGCGACGGCCGGGACCAGCGCGAGGTCGGGCAGTGTCAGGGCCACGATCTCCCGCTCCACGGCCGGCTCCACGGTCACGGTCCGCGCCCCCCTGGGCCGTACGGACTCGATGGCCAGTTCCGGCAGGACGGCCACGCCGAGACCGGCGCCGACCAGGCCCACCACGGCCGGGTAGTCGTCGGTGGCGAAGTCGATACGAGGAGTGAAGCCCGCCTCCTCGCAGACGTCCACGAGCTGCCGGCGGCAGCGCGGGCAGCCCGCGATCCAGGCCTCGTCGGCGAGTTCCGCGATGCCCACGGAACCGGCCCCGGCGAGCCGGTGCCCCTCGGGGACCAGGCCCACCAGCCGGTCGGTGAGGACGGGACGGACGACCAGGTCGTCCCACTCGGCCTGCCCGGCCCCGTACCGGAAGGCGAGGGCCACGTCGCAGTCGCCCTCGCGGAGCATCTCGATCGAGCGCGGCGGCTCGGCCTCGACGAGCGAGACGCGGGTGCCGGGATGCGCGGCCCGCAGCGCGGCGAGCGCGGTGGGGACGAGCGTGGAGCTGCCGCTGGGGAACGAGACGAGACGGACCCGGCCGGCCCGGAGCCCGGCGATCGCGGCGACCTCCTCCTCGGCGGCGGTGAGCCCGGCGAGGATGCCGGAGGCATGGCGGACCAGGACCTCACCGGCCTGGGTGAGGCGCATCTCGCGCCCGGTGCGGATGAGCAGCGGGGTGCCGGCGGAGGCTTCGAGGGCCTTCATCTGCTGGCTGACGGCGGGCTGGGTGCAGCCGAGTTCGCGCGCGGCGGCCGAGAACGAGCCGGTGGCGGCGACGGCCCGCAGGACGCGGAGATGACGTGCCTCGATCATGCGCTCCAGCATAAGCGAATCTTGGATCGAGCGGTGAATATTCGCCCACGACTTTGAGATGGGTGCCCGTAAAGTACCTACATGACCTTGCTCAGCGTAAATGTGGGCCGCGCCAGGGCCGTGGACTACACGGATGCCGCCTCCGGCCTCACCGCCATCGACAAGCGCCCCGTCGACGGGGCGGTGCGGATCGAGGCCCCCGGGGCGCCCGGCGTCGGGACGGGCGGGCTCGCCGGCGACACGGTCTGCGACCTGCGGTTCCACGGCGGCGACGACCGGGCCGCGTACGCCTTCGCCCGCGAGGACCTGGATCGCTGGGAGCGGGAGCTCGGCCGGGAGCTGGCCAACGGCTCGTTCGGCGAGAACCTCACCACCCGCGGCCTCGACGTGAACGGCGCCCTGATCGGCGAGCGGTGGCGGATCGGCGGGGACGTCGTCCTGGAGGTCACCGGCGGCCGCATCCCCTGCCGTACGTTCGGGGGCTTCGTCGAGGAGAAGGGCTGGGTCCGGCGGTTCACCCTGTCCGAGGCAGGACCCGGCGCGCTGCTGCGGGTGATCGTGCCGGGCGAGATCCGGGCCGGGGACCCGATCACGGTCGTCCACCGCCCCGACCACGACATCACCGTCGCACTGCTGCACCGGGCCGCGACCACCGAGCGCACCCTGCTGCCCGGCACCCTGGTCGCCGCCGAGTGGATGGAGTCCGGACTCCTCGCGCTCGCACGCCGGTACACGGAGAAGTACGCCCGCGCGTAGTCGCCCGTAAGCGGAGGATGACGCCCGCGCGCCTCGTCGGCGTACGGGGCGGACGCCCGGGCGGGGGCCGTCGGGAGGGGCACTACCGTGCCCGTATGACGACTGCACTGATTACGGGCGCCACCGCGGGCATCGGGGCCGCCTTCGCACGGAGACTCGCCGCGGACGGCCACGATGTCGTGCTCGTGGCCCGGGACATGAAGCGGCTCCGGGAGCAGGCGACCGAGCTGCACGACCGGCACGGCGTCGAGGCCGAGGTGCTCGCGGCGGACCTCGCCGAGGAGAAGGGCATCGCCGCCGTCGAGGCCCGGCTCTCGGACCCCAAGCAGCCGGTGGACATGCTGGTGAACAACGCCGGCTTCGGCAACAAGGGCCGTTTCCTCGAAGTGTCCATGGCCGACGAGCTGAAGATGCTCACGGTGCACTGCGAGGCGGTGCTGCGGCTGACCTCGGCCGCCGCCGCCTCGATGAAGGAGCGCCACCGGGGCTCCGTGGTCAACGTCGCCTCGGTGGCGGCCTTCGTGCCCCGCGGCACGTACGGCGCGTCGAAGGCCTGGGTCGTGCAGTTCACCCAGGGCGCGGCCCGGGACCTGGCGGGCAGCGGCGTACGGCTGATGGCGCTCTGCCCGGGCTTCGTACGGACCGAGTTCCACGAGCGGGCCGGGATGGGGACCGACAACATCCCGGGCTGGATGTGGCTCGACGCGGACAAGCTGGTGACGGCGGCCCTCGCGGACCTGGAGCGGGGGAAGTCGCTGTCGATCCCCGACCCCCGCTACAAGGCCCTCATGGGTGTGGTGAAGCTGGCTCCGCGCGGCCTGCTCGGCGGGGTCTCCTCCAAGGCGGGCCGCAAGTACGGGCCGAAGTGACCTCGGCGGCGCGCTAGCCGACGCCCGGCGCCTCGACGCCCGGTCCCTCGACACCCGGTCCCTCGTACGCCCCGATGTTCGGAACCGACGTCGCCGACACGGCGTTTCCGAACCAGTCCCTGCCGCCGTTGTCCGTGACGAGCGTCCCGGCGGACAGGGCCGGGGAGCCGGCGGAGAGCCTCAGGTCGGGGCGGAGCAGCGGGTCGGCGTCGATGCCGCCGGGGTTGGGGCGGGTCATGGCGATGCCGTGGAAGAGGTTGTGGGAGAAGGAGAGCCCGGCGGTGGGGTTCTTGAAGGCGTAGCCGCCGCTCGCGCCCGCGTTGACGAAGACGTTGTTGCGGATCGACAGCTCGTGCTGGGTGGTGGCGGGGCTGCCCGCGTCGTCCTGGACGAGGAAGGCCGGGACGGTGGTCCGGTTGACGAAGGTGTTGTTGTGGATCCGCGTGTCGAGGATGGGGCCCCAGCAGTTCTGGATGAGCCGGGCTCCGTCGTCGACGCTCAGGTTGTAGCGGACCACCGTGCCGAGGGTCCTGGCTCCGCTGTAGGGACAGATCAGCAGGAAGCCGCCCTGGTTGTCGTGGCTGTGGTTGTACTGGAAGACCGTGCCCTTCGAGGCTCCGTCGGCGTCGAAGGACATGCCGTCCTTGGTGCCGCCGCCGCCCGAGACCTCGTTGTACTCGACGACGGTGTCGTCGGTGTTGAAGGTCCAGATGCCGGCGTTGGCGGCCTTGGAGCGGAGCTGGAAGCCGTCGAGGCGGTTGTGGTCGATCCGGGCCCCGCTGGTGGTGTCGATCTTGATGCCGTCACCGGCGAGCGAGGTCAGCGTGTTGTGGTGGATCCGCACGTTGAGGCTGGGGGTCCAGGCACCGGGGTAGGCGTTCGGGTCCTGCTGGTTGCCGACCAGATCGCGCTTGGAGAAGCGGGACTTGAAGTAGATGCCCTCGCGGTCCACGTCCCGGATGTCGTTGTGGTGGATGTCCAGACCGTCGTACCAGCTGGGGACGGTGGTGCCCTCGACGGCGATGTGGATCGCGCTGGAGCCGGTGAGGGTCTTGAAGTCGCCGCCGCGCACGTCGTGGATCGACAGGTGGTCGAGGGTGATGCCCTTGGCGGCGCCGAAGTCGGCGAGCCGGAGGCGGACGCCGTTGCGCTCGCTGCCGGGGGCGGCCGCGTTGGTGATCTCCAGGCGGGTGAGACGCAGGTACTGGCTGTCGGCGAGGAGAACGGCGTCGTGGGCGCCGTTGCCGTCGATCACGGCGCGGTTCGGGGCGGACCCGTAGTCGGCGATGGTGAAGGGGTGGGCGGCCGAGCCGGAGCCCTGGGGCCGGAGGGTGCCGACGCAGGTGGTGCCGCGCTTGAACAGGAGCCGGTCGCCGGGGCCGTAGGCATGGGCGTTGGCCTCGGCGAGGCTGCTCCAGGGCCGCCGGGCGCTGCCGTCGCCGGCGGTGGTGGCCGAGCAGTCGACGTGGTGACGGTGGCCGGGCGGGGGCGCGGCCTGGGCGGGCGCGGCCGCGAGCAGGGACAGGGTCAGGGCGGCGAGCGCGGTGTACGTACGGCGCTGGGTCACAGATCCTCCGGTTCGGGGGCGTCGCGAGGGTCGGGATCGTGGCGAGGACCGGGATCGGGATCGGGGGCGTCGCGAGGGTCGGGATCGTCGCTCGCGTCCAGGTCCAGTCGGGCGGTGGTTCCGTTCTGCCAGGTCACGTGCAGGGTGTGGCCGGTGACCCGGACGTTCGCGAGGTCGGACACGGGCGCCGGGGCGGGCTCGGCGGTCAGTGAGGCGAGGGCGACGAAGAGGGCGGACGGGCCGCCGGTGACGCCGTGCAGGGCGAGGGTGCGGCTGCCGGGTCCCTGAAGGGTCTCCCCGGTGGGGAGTTCGACGGCCTCGCGGTCCGCGGGATAGCCGTGGACCGGGTGGAGCTGCGCCGACGGCCCCTCGGGGGTGGTGGCCCAGCCGGTCTGCAGTACGGGGGTCCCCTCCGGGGCGCCGAGGACGAGGTGGGCGCGGACCTCGGCGCGGCCGTGGGCGAGGATCGCGGAGAGGACCCGGACGCCGGGGTACGGGGTGTGCCGGGAGGCGGCCCAGCCGGGCCCGGTGCCGACGGGGGCGGCGGGGCCCCGGGTGGTGGGCCTCCCTTCGACGACCAGCGCGAAGTGGTTGTCGGCGGGGGCGGGTCCGGCGGTTGATCCGGGGGCCGGTCCGGAGAGCGGTCCGGTGCGCGTGGAGTAGGCCTGGCGGGCGTAGCCGGGGTCGTCCTCGCCCGCCTCGGCGCTGTGCGCGTGGTTGCTGCCGTGGTTGTGGAGGCGTACGAGCCCGTCGGCGGCGGTGGTCTGGACGAGCAGCCCGGCCGGGGCGAAGGGGCGGACGGTGTCGGCGCGTTCGGCGGGCAGGGGTTCCTCGGGGTCGGTCCAGGCCGGGTGGTCCGCGAGCAGGAGCAGACCGAGGAAACCCTTGGACGCCCAGTAGGGGGAGCCGGGTCCCGAGTACTCCTGGACGAGCGGCGGGCAGGGGCCGTGCCAGCCGAGGGTGAGGAGCCCGTTCGCGTCGGTGGCACCGCGGTCGAGGAAGTACCGCAGGGTCCCGGAGGCGAGGCGGCGGGTGGCGCCGGGGGTGAGCGGGGTGTGTCCGGTGAGGGTGCCGAGCCAGGGTGCGGCGGCCGCGGCGAAGCGGTAGATCAGGGACCGCCCGTACGGGAGGGGCGCGCCGTTGCCGTCGAAGAGGTGGGTGTAGGCGTCGAGATGGGCCCGCAGCCGGGGTCCGTACCGGTCGAGAAGCTCCCGGTCACCGGCGAGGTGGGCGTGGAGGACGGGGTAGAAGTGCAGGGCCCAGGCGTTGTAGTGGTCGAAGGCGCGGTTGTCGCCGTCGCTGTACCAGCCGTCGCCGAGGTACCAGTCCTCGATACGGGCGAGGGAGCGGTCGACGGTGACGGCGGCCCGGTCGGTGTCGACGCCGGCGTCCTGGAGGAAGCCGGCGACGGTGAGGCCGAAGAGCCACCAGTTGTTGTCGACGGGGGACGGGCCGAGGGCGGGGCGGAGCCAGTCGGCGACCCGCTCGCGGGTGCGGTCGTCGAGCCGGTCCCAGAGCCAGGGCCGGGTGAGACGGAGGCCGAGGGCGACGGAGGCGGCCTCGACGATCGCCTGACGGGTGTCGGTGGTGCGGGGCCAGGAGTCGGGGTCGTCGGTGCCGGGCTTCGCCGTGCCGGCCGCGAGGCCCTCGGCGTACCGGTCGAGATGGCCGTACGGGTCCGCCCCCCTGCCGCCGGCGACGCGGAGGGCGGCGAGGAGGAAGGTGCGGGCCCAGCCCTCCAGGCCGTCGGAGCGGGCTCCGGACCAGCTGGGACGGGGTCCCGGAAGGTTGATCAGCCCGTGGTGCGGCGAGGCGAACGGGCGTACCGCCAGAAGGAGTCGGTCGGCCGTGGTCTCCCAGTGGGCACGGGTCCAGCCGGTGTACGGGCTGAGCTCACGGTTCTCGGGCGGCGTGGGCATGATGCTCCCTGAGGCTCCCTGCGGTGACGTCTGCGTCGCCGGGAATCCTGAACAGGCTCCGATCGAACGTCAAGGGAATCGGAGCGAATGATCGAAATTCCCACCGTTCGATCATTTGAGGCCGGGTGTGAACTAAGGTCGGGGAACCACCATCACCGCGAGGGGGAACTGCGCCGTGCGCGAGAGTGCTGCCGAACGACACGACCGACTGCTGGCCCTGGTGCGCGAGCGCGGCACCGCCCGCGTCGCCGAGCTGGCCGAGCGGCTCGGGGTCTCCCCCGTCACCGCCCGCCGCGACGTCGAACTGCTGGCCGGCCGGGGCCTGCTCGACCGGGTGCACGGCCAGGTGTCCTGGCCCCGGTCGCAGGGCGCGCAGGGCGGCGGACGGCCCGGCGAGGGCCTGGTCCTCGGCCTGCTCGCCCCCTCCGCCACGTACTACTTCGCCGAGGTCATCCGGGGTGCGCACGAGGCGGCCGCCCGCGCCGGGGCCCGTCTGGTCCTGCGCGTCTCGGACTACCGGCCGGAGGAGGACCGGGCCCGCACCGAGGGGCTGCTCGCGGCCGGCGCCGAGGGCGTGCTCGTCGCCCCCGGCTGGCGGGGGCCCGAGGACCTGCTCGCGTACGGGGACTGGCTGGCCGAACTCCCCGTACCGGCGGTGCTCCTGGAGCGCCGGGCCGAGCCCGGAAGTCCGCTCGACGGCCTCGACCGGGTCGCCTCCGACCACGGCCACGGCGTTCTGCTCGCCCTGCGCCATCTGCTCTCCCTCGGCCACGCGACACCGCTGCTGGTGGCCCGCCGGGACTCCCCGACCGCGCTCGCGGTGCGCACCGGCTACGCCGAGGCGCTGGGGACGCTCGGCCTGGCGGAGCCGCGGCCCGTCATCGACTCCGTACCGGCCGAGGCGGACCCGGAGGGCTTCGAGCGGGCGGTGCGCGCGCTGCACGAGGCGGTCGGTTCGGGGCTGGCGAGCGCGGCCCTGGTCCACAACGACGTGGACGCGATCGAGATCGTGCAGCGCCTCGCCGAGCTGGGCGTACGGGTGCCGCAGGACCTTGCCCTGATCGCGTACGACGACGAGGTGGCGGCGCTCGCCGACACTCCGCTGACGGCGGTCGCGCCGCCGAAGCGGCAGGTGGGGCGGCACGCCACCGAACTCCTGGTGGAGCGGCTCACCGAGGGCCCGGACGAGGACGCGGCGCGGCGTCATCTGGGCCTGCTGCCGAGGCTCCGGGTGCGGGACTCGTGCGGGGCGCGCTCGACGCCGTCCGCCTGAGCTCCCGCCCGTTCAGGTCTGATCTTTTTTCGATCAATCAATCTTTCGCTCTTGACTTCGGTCATGAACGGTCACAGGATCACGGCCACAACCTCCCAGCCGCCCGCCCTCAGGAGTCGCGCCGTGACCCGTAGTTGGAGCAGAACGTCCCGTGTCATAGCCGGCACCGCCACCGCCCTCGCCGTCCTCACGGCCTGCGGCGGCAGCGGTGACGACACCGCGAACAAGCCCACCGGGCCCGTGACCATCACCTTCTGGGGCTGGGCGAAGGGCTCCAAGGACGTCGTGGACGCCTTCAACGCCTCCCACACCGACATCCAGGTGAAGTTCGAGGAGATCCCCTCCGGCACCGCCGGCGGCTACGCCAAGATCTCCAACGCCGTGAAGGCCGGCAACGCCCCCGACCTCGTCTCCATCGAGTACTCCTCGCTCCCCGAGTTCGTCAGCTCCGGCGCCCTCCAGGACATCGGCGGCGAGTTCACCGAGGCCGACCGCGCCAAGCTGCTCCCCCAGACCGTCGAACTCACCACCCTCGGCGGCAAGTCCTGGGCCGTCCCCTTCGACGCCGCCCCGCAGGCCTTCTTCTACCGCAAGGACCTCTTCGCGAAGTACAAGGTCCAGGTCCCCACCACCTGGGACGAGTTCAAGAAGGCCGCCGAGCAGGTCAAGAAGGCCGACGCCAAGGCCCGTATCGGCACCTTCTTCCCTGACGACCCCACCACCTTCGAGGCGATGGCCTGGCAGGCCGGCGCCCAGTGGTTCAAGGCCGAGAACGACACCTGGAAGATCGACACCACCGACGCGGCCACCACCAAGGTCGCCGGCTACTGGCAGGGCCTCCTCGACGCCGGACTCGTCCACAAGAACGCCTCCTTCAGCCCCGAGTGGACCGGCTCCCTCAAGAACGGCACCACCATCGGCTACCTCGGCGCCTCCTGGGGCGCGGGCGTCCTCAAGGGCACCCTGCCCGAGCAGGACGGCAAGTGGGCCGTCGCCCCCATGCCCAGCTGGGACGGCAAGCCCGCCAGCGGCATGCTCGGCGGCACCTCCTTCGCCGTGACCAAGGACAGCAGGCAGAAGGCCGCGGCCGTCACCTTCGCCGAGTGGATGTCCACCACCGAGGACGGGATCAAGGCCCGGATCGCCTCCGGCACCTCCTCCGCCTTCCCCGCCGCCGCCGCGCTGCGCCCCGTCGCCAAGAAGGCCTTCGACGCGAGCTACTACGGCGGCCAGGACATCTACGCCCTCTTCGAGGCCGCGGGAGCGTCCATCAGCCCCCACTGGGCCTGGGGCCCGACCACCGGCACCACCAACACCACCATCAAGGACCACTTCGGCAAGATCGCCCAGGGCGGTCCCGGCATCGCCGACGCCGTCAAGGCCGGTCACGACGCCACCGTCACCGAACTCACCAAGCGCGGCCTGAAGGTCGAGGGCTGACCGGATGAAGGCCCGCACCCGCGCCGCCACGATCCTGCTG
This sequence comes from Streptomyces sp. NPDC017246, assembly GCF_044331325.1. Taxonomy (NCBI): domain Bacteria; kingdom Bacillati; phylum Actinomycetota; class Actinomycetes; order Kitasatosporales; family Streptomycetaceae; genus Streptomyces; species Streptomyces sp. NPDC017246. The sequence goes on from NZ_JBIRMW010000016.1 coordinate 166,765, forward strand.
ACCCCCTTCTTCCTGCTGTTCACCGCGGTGATGGTGGTGCCGATCGGATACGCGGTCTGGCTCAGCCTCTTCACCGAGAAGCAGTCCGGACTGGGCTTCGGCGGCACCGAGACCGTCTTCACCGGCCTCGACAACTACACCGCGGCGCTGGGTGACCGGGCCTTCCGCGAGGGCTTCGGCGTCCTGCTCGGATACTGCCTGCTCTACATCCCGCTGCTGCTCGCCGGGGCCCTCGGCCTCGCCCTCCTGCTCGACTCGGCGCTCGCCCGCGCCCGCCGCTTCTTCCAGCTCGCGCTCTTCCTGCCGCACGCCGTCCCCGGCATCATCGCCGCCCTGATCTGGGTCTACCTCTACACGCCCCAGCTCAGCCCGGTCGTACAGGCCATGGAGGCCGGAGGCATCGGCTTCGACTTCTTCTCCCCCGAAGGCGCCCTGCCGTCCGTCGTCAACATCGCCCTGTGGGAGTGGCTCGGCTACAACATGGTCATCTTCTACGCGGCCCTCCAGGCCATCGACCGCTCCGTCCTCGAAGCGGCCACCGTCGACGGGGCCGGCGCCTGGCGCATCGCCTTCTCCGTCAAGATCCCGCTGGTCAAGGCCTCGCTCGCGATGGTCGGACTCTTCACGGTCATCGGCTCCCTGCAGCTCTTCACCGAGCCGCTGATCCTCAACAAGGGCACCGGATCCGCCGTCACCTCCACCTGGACGCCGAACATGTACGCCTACACCGCGGCCTTCGACCGCAACGACTACGGGCTCGCCGCGGCGGCGTCCGTACTCCTCGCCCTGACGGCGGCGCTGCTCTCCTTCGCGGTGACGCGGATGACGGGCCGCCGCAAGGCGGGAGCGGCCCGGAAGCCCGCGCCGGCCCGGAAGCCCCTGACCGCGCGGAAGGAGCGCACGGCATGAGCGGCACCCGCGCCCCCAGCCGGTGGCTCTCCAAGACGGCCGTCAACGGCTCCCTCCTCCTCGCCGTCGTCTACATGCTCTTCCCCCTGGTCTGGCTGCTCACCGCAGCCACCAAGGACGCCGGTGGCCTCCTCGCCGGAAACGCCTTCTCCTTCGAGGGCTTCGACCTCGGCGGCAACCTCACCCGGCTCGCCGAGTACAACGACGGCATCTACTTCCACTGGTACCTGAACAGCCTCCTGTACGCCGGACTCGGCGCCCTCGCCTGCTCGCTCGTCAGCGTCGCCGCCGGATACGCCTTCCACGTCTACGACTTCCGGGGCAAGGAGAAGCTCTTCGGCCTCGTCCTCCTCGGCGTGCTCGTCCCCACCACCGCGCTCGCCCTGCCGATGTACCTCCTGGCCAGCGAGGTCGGCGTCGTCAACACCTACTGGGCCGTCCTGATCCCCGTCCTCGTCAACCCCTTCGGCGTCTACCTGTCCCGGGTCTTCTGCGCCGGCTACATCCCCGACGAGGCCCTGGAGGCAGCCCGCATCGACGGAGCGGGCGAACTGCGCGTCTTCTGGTCCATCGGCCTGCGCATGGTGATGCCCGGCTTCGTGACCGTCTTCCTCTTCCAGTTCACCGCCGTCTGGAACAACTTCTTCCTCCCTCTGGTGATGCTGTCGGACCAGAAGCTCTACCCCCTGAGCCTCGGCCTGTACGCGTGGAACAGCAACGCCCACGCCGAACCCGACTTCTACCCCCTCGTCGTCACCGGATCCCTGCTCGCCGTCGTCCCCCTCGTCGTCGCCTTCGTCTCCCTCCAGCGCCACTGGAAGGCCGGTCTGACGGCCGGCAGCGTCAAGTGAGGAGCACAGGTACCACGATGCACCCGACCACGGACAACCGCCCCGCGCTGCTGCTGGCCATGGGCGAAGGGGTGGCCGACCGCCTCCTCACGGCCGCCCACCGCACCCGCCTCGCGACCCTCACCCGCACCGACCCCCACCTGGTGGCCCACGACCTGACCGGCCCCGACCCACGCGTCGCAGCAGCCCTCGCCGAGGCCGAGATCCTCCTCACCTGCTGGGGCGCGACCCCGCTCACGGCCGAGATCCTGGACCGCGCGCCGCGCCTCCGGGCCGTGATCCACGCGGCCGGCTCGGTCAAGCACCACGTCACCGACGCCTGCTGGGACCGCGGCCTCCGCGTCACCTCGGCCGCCGCGGCCAACGCGCTGCCGGTCGCCGAGTACACCCTCGCCGCGATCCTCTTCGCCGGGAAACGGGTCCTCGGCTCCGCCCAGCGGTACGCCGGACTCCGCACCGACCACGCCTGGCTCACCGAGTCCGCCGCCTGGGGCAACTACCGCCGCACGGTCGGCATCGTCGGCGCGTCCCGCATCGGCCGCAGGGTGATCGACCTCCTGCGCCCCTTCGACTTCGAGATCCTCCTGTACGACCCGTACGCCGACGTCCCGCCGCCCGGCGTGGAGCTGGTGACGGACCTCGACGACCTCTGCGCCCGCAGCTCGGTCGTCTCGGTCCACGCGCCCCAGCTCCCCTCCACGTACCGCATGATCGGCGCCGCCCAGCTCGCGGCGATGCCCGACGGCACCACGCTCATCAACACGGCCCGCGGCTCCCTCGTCGACGAGACCGCCCTCCTGCCACACCTCCTCACGGGCCGCCTCCACGCCGTCCTCGACGTCACCGACCCGGAACTCCCCGCCCCCGACTCCCCTCTCTACGCCCTCCCGAACGTCCTCCTCACCCCGCACGTGGCGGGCTCCCTCGGCAACGAACTGCACCGGATGACGGATCAGGCCCTGGAGGAGGTGGGGCGGTACGTCCGGGGCGAACCGTTCGCGGAGGAGGTCAGGGCGTCAGACCTCCAGCGCTCGGCGTAGGCGGTCGGCCTCGTCGAGGGCGAGGGAGACCGCCTCGGGCGCGTGGTGGAGAACGGCGGGCAGTCCGTCGGACCAGGACCCGAGGTGCAGGGCGAGCGCCGCGCACTCCCGGGCCCGGACCGGGTCGGGGTGGACGCACGCCAGGGCGGCGTAGACCGCGGCGCACCGGGGCCCGGAGGAGTGCAGTCCGCCGAGGAGCCGGTCCGCCCACTCATGGGCTCCCTCCCGGACGAGGTTCCCGGCGACGGACAGCAGCAGCTCTTCGGCATGGTCGGGCACCGCCTCCCGGGCGTGGCAGCAGGCCTCCTCGTACGAGCCGAGGAGGACGAGGGCCTCGGCGACGTGGCGCGCCCAGCCGTCCGGACGCGACGGCGCGGCCTCCGCCCGGGCCCGGCCCACCAGGCGTTCCGCCTCCTCGCGCCGGCCCAGGGCGAGCAGCACGCGGACACGGTCGGGGAGGAGGCCGTCACCGAACCTGCCGGGCCGGACGGCCCCCGCCTCCGCGAGCCGGTGGGCCGCCTCGTGCCTCCGTCCGGCCCGCGCCAGCGCCACGGCCGAGGTCACGGACATCCGTGCCTGGTCGAACGAGCTGCCCTCCCGCAGCAGGAGCGCGGCCCGGTCCCAGTCCCCCGCCTCCGTCAGGCCTCGAACGGCCACGTCCAGGGTCCGCCCGGAGGGCAGTCCGCCGTTGCGGGCCAGGCGGACCACCGCGTCGTGGTCCCCCTCCGCGAGACGGGCCTCGACCAGGGTCCCCGTCCACAGGGTCCAGGTCGTGCCGTCCCGGCAGGTGGCCAGCTCCTCCGCACGGTCCACCTCGCCCACCGCCACCAGCGCGGCGGCGAACCGCGGGGCCCGGTCGTCCGCCTGGTGGGGCGCGGCCGCGGCCAGCAGGGACCGCGCCTCCCGGCGGTCCGCAGCCGCCAGCGCACGCGCCGCCCCGATGAGCGTCTCGGCGATCGTCTCGGGACCGGGGGCCCGCAGCGTCCGTTCGGCCGCGGCGAGCAGCTCCCGCGCCGCCGCCCGGTCGCCCGCGTCCAGAAGGCCGTCCGCGATCCCCACGCTCACCACGGCACCCTTCCGGGCGCCGTCCACGAGGGCGTGTGCCCGCTCGCGCCGGCCCGCACGGCAGAGCTCCCGCGCGTACCCGGCGAGCAGATCCGCGTGCCACTCCCCGGCGAGACGGTCGAGGACCGCACCCGCCCCGTCGAGATCGCCCGCGCGGAGCCGGGCCTTCCCGAGCGTGACCCACAGGCGCACCGGGGTCCCGTGCCCCGACTCCTCCAGCACCGCCTCCGCCTCGTCGAGACGCCCGGCGGCGACGAGCCCCTCGGCGACCCGATGGAGAATCCTGTCGCCGACCGCTCCGGGCACCTCGGCGGCGGCCTTCCGGGCCCGTTCCCAGAGACCGGCCTCGGCGAACTCGTCGCCCCACCGGCCGGGCCCCGGCTCGTGGAACAGCTCCCGGGTCCAGCGGTCGAGGCAGTCGAGCTCTCCCGCGGCGGCCAGCGCACGCGCCGTCCCGAACATCCGGTGGGCCCTCGGCTCCGCGCGGACGCCGGCGAGCGCCTCGGAGCGGAGCGCGTCCGCCCGTTCCTCGTGGCCGCCGGCCCGCAGGGCTCTGGCGCCGTCGAGAAGCAGCTCGACGGCGGCGTACGTGTCCCGGGCGGCCGCCTCGCGCACGAGATGTTCGGCTTGCGCGGCGCGGTCGGCCGCGGCCAGCGCTCCCGCCACGCGCGCGACGGACGCGACCCGGAGCAGGGAGTTCCCGTCCTCGGCGAGCGCGGCGGCCCTCTCGTAGAGCCCGGCCGCGCAGAGCGCGTCGAGGACGGGCGGCAGCAGGTGCTCGCGCACCATCGCGCTCTCGACGCCCTTCAGGCACCGCTCGGCACGGTCCAGCTCACCGGCCGCGAGCAGCACCGGCATCAAGTACCGCGTCAGCACGTCACGTTCGGAGCGGATTCCCTCGGCCAGGACGAGTTCCCCGGCCTCCGTCACCAGCTGGTCGGCGGCCGGGCGGTCCCCCACCTCCAGGAGCCTGTGCGCGACGGCGCACAGTCCGTGCACCGTCTCCAGCCGGCCCTCGCTGCGGACCAGAGCCGTCGCCCGGTCGGTCCGCCCCGCCGCCGCCCACGCCGCCGCCAGCTCGACCGGGATGTCACCGGCGCGCCGTGTCAGCTCGTCACGCCGGAACGCGAGCAGCAGCATCGTCGTCACGAGCTCCGCCCGGTCGCCGCGTTCGAGGACCGCCTCGCCGGTCGCACGGACCTCCGCCAGTGCCTCGCCGACACCACCGGTCTCCTCCTGGAGCCGGTCGTGCCGCGCCGCGTCGAGGGCGCAGGCGAGCATCCGGTCCAGGTCCCCGGCCGTCCGCAGCATCGGGAAGTACCCGTGCAGGAGGTAGCCCGGGGTGCCACCGGGCCAGCCTCGGGCGCGCCATTGCTCCGCCCAGGCGTGCAGCGCCGCCCGCCATCGCTCCTGCTCGCGGCGGCCCAGCATGTCCCGTGCGCTCTCCGCGAGTTCCTCGTGCGCGAGCAGGTACGCCCCGCCCCGTACCGCGAAGGTCCGCCCCGGTCCCGTGCGGAGGACGTCCCCGACCCGATACGGCACCTCGTCCGTCAGCTCCGCCAGGTCGTCCGCCGTCAGGCCGCCGCCCGCCGCCGTGAGAAGGGCGAGAAGCTCGTACGGGAGGCCGCCGCCGGCCAGGAGGTGCTTCAGTTCGCGTTCCGCCTCCACCTTGATCGCCCGCGCCTTCGGCGACGGTGCCAGGAGCCGGACGATCGCCGGATCGCGCAGCGGATGGTCCTCGGGGACGTCGGCCGGGACCGGGGGGTTGAGCCGGCCGGCGACGACGACCGGCAGGTCGTACGGGAGGAGGGCGGCGATCGAGTGGGCGTCCGGGCCCGTCGTGACACCCCGGTCCTCGTCGAGGCCGTCGACGAGGAGGACCAGTCGCTCGCCGCGCGCCGCGCAGGTCGCCGCGGCCGCGGCGTACAGGCGCAGGAGGTGCGCCTCCCTGGTCGCGGCCGTCAGCAGCGTCGGCAGGCCCTCGCCCGCGAGCTCCGCGAGCTGCTCCAGGACGACGTCGACGTACGCGGAGACGTCGTTCTGGGAGCCGAGGCGGGCGGTGACGAAGAAGGGGACGATCCGCACCCCGGCGGGCGGGGCGAGCACGAACCGGGCCATGAGCGCCGTCTTCCCCGCCCAGGCGTCCGCCCGCCACCACCGGTACCCGTCCCCCGTACGACAGAAGGCGGCCAGCTCGGCCAGCTCTTCCTCACGGCCGACGAGTTCGGGTGGGGCGATGCGCCGCACCTGCTCCCGGTACGCCGAGCGGACCGTGGCCCCGGTACCGAACACGACCTGGTTGCCGTCGCCGATCACGACGACGCCCGACTCGTTGTCGACCGTGACCGGCCGATCTCCCCCTGCCCCCGCCATGCACCCAACCTAGACTGGGAAGATCCCACCTGGGTCGGGAGGCGTCATGACGTTCACGCAGATCATCGACTTCAAGACCAGCCGGGTCGACGACATGAGCCGGCTCATGGACCGCTGGATCGAGCAGACCAAGGGCAAGCGGACGGCCACGCACAGCGTTCTCGGCAAGGACCGGGCCGATGCCACGCATCTCGTGGAGATCGTCGAGTTCCCGTCCTACGACGTGGCGATGCGGAACTCGCAGCTGCCCGAGACCGACCGGATCTTCCGCGAGATGGTCGCGCTCTGTGACGAGATGCCGACCTTCACCGACCTGGACGTGGTCCGGGACGAGGGGCTGTACAAGAGCAACGCCCGGCGGCTCATGGAGATGTTCGCGGAGGAGCCGGAGCTCGCTCTGCTCGACGAGGTGCTCGCCGAGGGCTACCACGACCACGACCCGACGAACGAGCAGGACGTCATGGGCATGGACGCGGTCCGGCGCGAGGTGGAGATGTGGCGGGGCGGCTTCGACTTCGGCTTCACCGTCGACGACCAGATCGCCGAGGGGGACCGGGTCTGCACCCGCTGGACCTGGAAGGGCAGCCACACCGGGGACTTCATGGGGCTCCAGCCCACCGGCATGGAGGTGACGATGACCGGGACGGTCATTCACCGCTTCCGCGACGACGGGAAGATCGTCGAGGGCTGGTGGCAGTACGACCTGCTCGGTCTGATGGGCCAGCTCGGCGCCGTCGAGGGGTGAAACGGGGCCGAGGCCCGGTGCCCCCGCGACGGGGGCACCGGGCCTCGGTGATCGGAGACGGCCTGCCGCCTCGGTGATCAGTGGGGCGCGCGTCAGTGCGAGTGGCCGTGACCGTGGCCGTTGTCCGCCGGCTCCTCTTCCTTCTTCTCCACCACGAGGGTCTCGGTGGTGAGGAGGAGGGAGGCGATCGAGGCGGCGTTCTCCAGGGCGGAGCGCGTCACCTTCACCGGGTCGATGACGCCGGCCTTGACCAGGTCGCCGTACTCGCCGGTGGCGGCGTTGAAGCCCTGGCCCTTGTCGAGCTCCGCCACCTTCGAGGTGATGACGTAGCCCTCGAGGCCGGCGTTCTCGGCGATCCAGCGCAGCGGCTCGACGGCGGCGCGGCGGACGACCGCGACACCCGTGGCCTCGTCGCCGGTCTTGTCGAGGTTGCCCTCGAGGACCTTGACGGCGTGGACCAGAGCGGAGCCACCACCGGAGACGATGCCCTCCTCGACCGCGGCGCGGGTCGCGGAGATGGCGTCCTCCAGACGGTGCTTCTTCTCCTTCAGCTCCACCTCGGTGGCGGCGCCGACCTTGATGACGCAGACGCCGCCGGCGAGCTTCGCCAGGCGCTCCTGCAGCTTCTCGCGGTCCCAGTCCGAGTCCGTGGACTCGATCTCGGCCTTGATCTGGTTGACGCGGCCGGCCACCTCGGACGAGTCGCCACCACCGTCGACGATCGTGGTGTCGTCCTTGGTGACGGTGACGCGGCGGGCGGTGCCGAGCACGTCGAGACCGGCCTGGTCGAGCTTGAGGCCGACCTCCTCGGCGATGACGGTGGCACCGGTGAGGGTGGCGATGTCGCCGAGCATGGCCTTGCGGCGGTCACCGAAGCCGGGGGCCTTGACGGCCACGGCGTTGAAGGTGCCACGGATCTTGTTGACGACCAGGGTCGACAGGGCCTCGCCCTCGATGTCCTCGGCGATGATCAGCAGCGGCTTGCCGGCGCCGGCCTGGATGACCTTCTCCAGGATGGGCAGCAGGTCCTGGATCGAGGAGATCTTGCCCTGGTTGATCAGGATGTACGGGTCGTCGAGGACGGCCTCCATACGCTCCTGGTCGGAGACCATGTACGGCGAGAGGTAGCCCTTGTCGAAGGCCATGCCCTCGGTGAACTCCAGCTCCAGGCCGAAGGTGTTGGACTCCTCGACGGTGATGACACCGTCCTTGCCGACCTTGTCCATCGCCTCGGCGATGAGCTCGCCGACCTGCTGGTCCTGCGCGGAGAGCGCGGCCACGGCGGCGATGTCGGACTTGTCCTCGATCGGGCGGGCGGTCGCGAGGAGCTCCTCGGACACGGCCTTGACCGCGGCGTCGATGCCCTTCTTCAGGGCGGCCGGGGAGGCACCGGCGGCGACGTTGCGCAGACCCTCGCGGACCAGGGCCTGGGCGAGCACGGTGGCGGTGGTGGTGCCGTCACCCGCGATGTCGTTGGTCTTGGTCGCCACCTCCTTCACCAGCTGGGCGCCGAGGTTCTCGAACGGGTCCTCGATCTCGACCTCGCGGGCGATCGTGACACCGTCGTTGGTGATGGTGGGGGCGCCGAACTTCTTGTCGATGACGACGTTGCGGCCCTTGGGGCCGATCGTCACCTTCACCGTGTCGGCAAGCTTGTTGACGCCGCGCTCAAGGGCGCGACGGGCGTCCTCGTCGAACTTCAGGATCTTCGCCATGGGAGCGGTTCAGCCCTCTCGGAATCGGGGTGGAACGAACCGCGCCCCGGGGCGCCTGGAAGGGGCCTCGGGGCGCAGCTCTGAGCATCTGCTGGGTGCTCGGTACTTCGGTACTTCGGTGCTTCGGTGAATTACTTCTCGATGATCGCGAGCACGTCGCGAGCCGAGAGGACGAGGTACTCCTCGCCGTTGTACTTCACCTCGGTGCCGCCGTACTTGCTGTACAGCACGATGTCGCCGGTCTTGACGTCGAGCGGCAGACGCTCGCCGTTCTCGAAACGGCCCGGGCCCACGGCCAGGACGACGCCCTCCTGGGGCTTCTCCTTGGCGGTGTCCGGAATGACCAGGCCAGAGGCGGTGGTCTGCTCGGCGTCGAGCGGCTGGACCACAATGCGGTCCTCGAGCGGCTTGATGGCAACCTTGGAGCTGGTGGTCGTCACGATCCGACCTCCCCCTTCGGAGATCTCGGGGTCAACTGTCTGAGGTGGCGACCAGGTGGATCCGTCGTCGCGGGTGCCGGACCTGCCCGTCGCTCTGTTGGCACTCTCCAGTGGTGAGTGCCAGAGCCGAGACTATGACCGCGATTAGCACTCGGTCAAGCGGAGTGCCAATTCCTCACTCGTGGCGGTTCCGTCGCGGTGGGGGAAGGCCGGGGAAAGCCCGTGACGGGCGGCCCGGTTCCGCACAGGGTTGCGGGCATGACGACATCCCGAACCCCCGGACGGACCGACCGGCGGCCGGAGGTGGTCGGCCGGCGGGCGGTTCCTGATGGCCGGACTGCCGCTGGTCGGCACGCTGGTCATCGGGGCGGAGGAGTGGGACCGCTCGCACCCCTCCGCGTCGCCCTCACCCCCGCGCTCCTCCTCGTACTCGTCCCCGCCCTCGTACCCCTCAGCGGGGCCGGAGGTCCGACACGGGCGGCAGCCCGGTCGACGCGCGGTCGACCGGCGGCGCCGGCCGCGCGTCGCGGGGGCCGACCCGCTCCACCGCCTTCCGGCCGAGGCGCTCGATCGAGTCCACGGTCGAGGCGCAGCCGGTGAGGCCCAGGACGAGTACCGCGGCCATGAGGGGCAGCACCTGTCGTCCGCTCACACGTAGTCCTCGAGCTTCGCGACCGCGTACCCCTTCGACGTGATCACGTTCATCACCCGGCGGATCATGTCGGACATGGAGCCCTTCCAGTCCTCCTTGCCGCGGAAGTGGGTGAGCACGATGTCGCCGGGGTGCAGGTCCCGGTCCCACTCGCGCCATTCCATGTGGTCGGGGAAGGCCTCGGCGGCCCACAGCGGGACGGCCTCGACGCCGCAGGACTTGGCGGCGCGCAGGGTGTCCTCGTTGTAGTTGCCGTACGGCGGGCGGAAGAGCGGGGGCCGCTTGCCGAATCGTTTCTCGATGACGTCCTGCATGCCGCAGATCTCGCGCTTCTGCTGCTTGTACGAGAGTCCGGGCAGATAGCGGTGGTTGAGGGTGTGGTTGTGGAGGGAGACCCCGGACTCCTGCGACTTCTGCATGCGGGCGAAGTAGGCGTAGTCGTCCTTGACGACGTAGTCGCTGAGGAAGGCGCTGTAGGGGATCCGCAGGTCCTTCATCATCCGCAGCAGCTCGGGGTCCTTCTCGGCGCCGTCGTCGATCGTCAGGAAGACGATCCTCTGCTTGGTCGGCACGGTGGTGAAGACCGGCGGCAGCCCTTCGCCGTCCGTCTCGAAGCCCTTGCGGGTGGTGATCCTCGGCTTGGTGGCGGGCGCGGCGGGGGCTTCGATCGGGGGCTTGGCGAGGCCCCACTTCCTGGCGGCGAGCATGCGCGCGGTGCGCTGCTTGCGGACCCTCTCGACGTACGCGTGGAGCGCGCCGGCCGCGGCCTGCCCCTGGGCCTGTCCGGGTGCCTGCTGCCCGGCGGCGGGGGCGGGCGCGCCGCGGTCCGGGGCGGACGCGCCGGCGCAGGCGGTGGCGGTGGCGGCGAGGGCGGCGACGACGAGCGCGGCCCCGAGCGCCCGATGGGAACGGTGCACACCTTTTGCCATCTTTTATTCCTTTTGTCGTACGAGTCGTATGGCGCCGCATCCTGTCAGCGCGGAAGCCCCTTCCGGGGTACGACACCGCCGTACATGCCCTCGGTCCCCCGGCCGGCCCACAGCATCACAGGGCCCACAATGGGACGGGTGACCGACCTCGCCTCCTTCGCCTCCCTGCTCACCCCCGAGGGCCAGACCCTCCTCGCCGCCCTGCGCGACCACGACCCCGCCCAGGAGCTGGCGGTCGTCTCCCGGCTGCGCCGCGACCACCCCGCCGAGCTGGTCACGGCGGCCGTCGGGCAGGCGCGGCTGCGGCAGCGGGCGGTGGCGAAGTTCGGCGCGGAGGACGCGTACCGCATGTACTTCACCCCGAACGGCGTCGAGCAGTCGACACGCGCCTCGGTCGGCACCTACCGGGCGGCCCGGATGAAGGCGCTCGGGATCCGCTCCGTCGCGGACCTCTGCTCCGGCATCGGCGGCGACGCCATCGCGCTGGCGCGCGCCGGGATCTCCGTCCTCGCCGTCGACCGCGATCCGCTGACCGCCGAGGCGGCCCGTGCCAACGCCCGGGCCCTCGGCCTCACGGAGCTGATCGAGGTGCGGTGCGCGGACGTGACCGACATCGACACCGCCCCGTACGACGCGGTCTTCGTCGACCCCGCGCGGCGCGGCGGCCGGGGCCGGATCTTCGACCCGGAGGCGTACTCCCCGCCCCTCTCCTGGGCGGTCGAGGCGGCCCGCAAGGCCCCGCACGCGGCGCTGAAGGTGGCTCCGGGCATCCCCCACGAGGCGGTCCCCGAGGAGGCCGAGGCCGAGTGGATCTCGGACGGCGGGGACGTCAAGGAGGCCGTCCTCTGGTTCGGCACCGAACCGGGTGCCCACCGGGCCACCCTGCTCCCCTCGGGCGCGGGCCTCACCGGCCGCGGCCTCCCCGACCCGGCGGTCCGCCCGGTCGGCCGCTACCTCTACGAGCCGGACGGCGCGGTCATCCGCGCGCACCTGGTCGCCGAGGTGGCGGAGGAGCTGTCCGGCGGCCTGATCGACGAGACGATCGCGTACATCACGGCGGACACGCTGACCCCGACCCCGTACGCCGCCGCCTACGAGATCACCGACGAACTCCCCTTCAACCTGAAGAAGTTGAAGGCCCTGCTCCGGGAGCGGGAGGTCGGCGTCCTGACCGTGAAGAAGCGCGGCTCGGCGGTCGAGCCCGAGGAGATCCGCCGCAGGGTGAAGCCGAAGGGCCCCCACTCGGCGACGGTCCTGCTCACTCGGGTCGCGGGTGCTCCGACGATGCTGATCGGGCGGCCGGCCGGCGGCCGGTGAGGCGTACCGCGAGGCGGTAGTGGCCGACGGCCTTCGCCAGCCCCGTCAGGCCGGTGATCCAGAGGATCAGGGCGACGCCCATGCCGTAGGCGACCAGCCCGTAGCCGTCGACACGGCTGACGCCCAGCGGGACGGCGAAGCCCATCCACAGGCCGAACCCGCACATCGCGAAGGACAGCAGCAGCCAGCAGAGACTGAGGGCGGGGGCGCGCAGCCGGGCGTCCGTCGGGCCGTGGTGGTCCAGGGCCGCCCACTGGGCGAGGCGCTCGCGGCCCGTCCGGTCCTGCCGCAGGCTGCGGACCGTCAGCCAGACGGCCGGGACGAGGACGCCGATGCCGAGGACCGCCGTGAGGAGCCCCGTCAGCAGCATGAGCGGGTCCGGGACGGACTGCCCCATCGTGGTGAGCAGGACGCCGACCAGCGACCAGCCCAGTTCGAGCAGGAGGAACAGGCTCAGGAACACCGCGAGCCGCCCGCCGCCGAGCAGGCGCCTGCCGAGCACGTCGAGCGCCAGCGCCCGGTCGGCGAGCCTCGACTCCCGGTCGGGCCAGCTCTGGAGCTCGGCGGGCGGGGGCGGCGGAGGCAGCGGATGACGCGGGGACATGCCAAGCACCCTAGACGTGCGCCGGGCGGGCACGGCCGGAGGCCCTGGGCTTCGCTCCCGCGCGATGCCCCCGGCGTTGCCCGGAGTTCGCCGCCGGCGCTCCGCTACGGCGTGCCCAACTCCCGCGCCTTCACCCGCAGCAGCTCCCGCTCGCTCTCGTTGCGGGTGAGTTCCGCCGCCCGCCCGAACTCCGCCCTGGCCTCCTCCGTCCGCCCCAGCCGGGCCAGCAGCTCCCCCCGGACGCTCGGCAGCAGGTGATAGCGCGCCAGGCCCGGTCCGGCGGCGAGGGCGTCGACGATCGGGAGCGCCGCCGCCGGCCCCTCGGCCATCGACACGGCGACCGCGCGGTTCAGCTCGACGACCGGGGAGGGGGCGAGGGCGCCCAGCTTCCCGTACAGCGCGGCGATGGTCGCCCAGTCGGTCTCCTCGTACGAGGCGGCCCGGGCGTGACAGGCGGCGATCGCGGCCTGGAGGGCGTACGGCCCGTACGAGCGGCCGTCCCCGGCCCGCTCCAGGGCGGCGAACCCGCGCCGGATGAGGAGCCGGTTCCAGCGCCGCCGGTCCTGGGCGGCCAGCAGCACCGGGTGCCCGCCGGGCCCGGTCCTGGCCGTCGTCCGGGAGGCCTGGAGCTCCAGGAGGGCGGCCAGGCCCTGCGCCTCGCCCTCCCGCGGCACGAGCGCGGCGAGGACCCGGGCGAGCCGCAGCGCGTCCTCGCACAGTCCCGGCCGCAGCAGGTCGTCGCCCGCGGTCGCCGCGTACCCCTCGTTGAAGATCAGGTAGACGACCTCCAGGACGGATCCGAGCCGGGCCGCCCTCTCCCGCCCGTACGGCACCTCGAACTCCACGCCCTCCTTCGCGAGCGTCCGTTTGGCGCGTGTGATCCGCGCCGCGACGGTCGCCTCCGGCACGAGGAAGGCGCGGGCGATCTCGTCCGTACGGAGCCCGCCGACGAGCCGCAGGGTCAGGGCGGCCCGCGCGTCGGCGGAGAGCGCCGGATGGCAGGCGGTGAAGATCAGCCGCAGCACGTCGTCGTCGATGTCGCCGGGGCCCGAGGGCTCCGGGTCGTACGACTCCTCCGTGAGTGTCCTGCCCACCTCGGCGAGCTTGCGCGCGTACGTCTCGTGGCGCCGCACGAGGTCGACGGCGCGATGCTTGGCCGTGGCCGTCAGCCAGGCGCCCGGCCGCTCCGGGACCCCTGTCCGCGGCCACTGCTCAAGGGCGGCGACGAGCGCGTCCTGGGCGATCTCCTCGGCGATGCCGACGTCGCGCACGGTCCGCGCCACCGTGGCGATGATCCGCGCCGACTCCATCCGGAAGACCGTCTCCAGCGTCTCCTCGACCGTCTGTGCCGTCACGTCTCACATGACAGCACAGACACGGGGCCGGAGGCGGGAGTACGGAGGTCAGCCCTCCGGCATCTCCTCGACCTCGCGGACCTCCAGGCCGACCTTCCACTGCGGCGGGTGGACGGCCAGGAAGCGCTTCCCCCACTCGACGGCCTCGGCCATGTCCTTGCACTGCAGCATGGCGTAGCCGCCGACGACCTCCTTGGTCTCGGTGAACGGTCCGTCGGTGTACGACAGCTTCCCGTCCGACCAGGTGATCCGGGTGGACTCGGAGGTCGGCCTGAGCCCGGCGGTGTCCACCATGGCGCCGGCCTTGGTGATCTCCTCGAAGAGGGCGCCCATGCGCTCCTCGAAGCCGGGGTCGGCGCTCTCCATGTCGATGGTGTTCTCCTCGATGCGGACGAGGGACAGGAAGCGGGGCATGACGACTCCTCGGTGGTGCGGTGGCGGGGCCGTTCCCCGCCTTCCACACATACGTCGAACGGGAGGGGCCCGCATCGACGACCCGCGGAACTTTCTTAGACGTAGTCCTCCAGGCGGGCCACCGTGAAGCCCTGCTCCTGGATGCGGCGCAGCATCGTCGCCGTCATCTCGGTCATCGTCCGGCCCTTGAGTTCGGACGGGCCGCGGAAGTGGGCCAGGACGATGTCGCCGGGGTGCAGCTTCCTGTCGCCGCGCTGGTACTGCATGTTCTTGATCTGCATGGACTCGCGCCACAGCACGATCGCGTCGACCCCGCACTCACCCGCCGCCGCGCGCGTGGCCTCGTTCCAGTTGCCGTAGGGCGGGCGGAAGAGCCGCGGGGCCTTGCCGTACCGGTCCTTCAGCTTCGTCTGCTGGCCGCAGATCTCCCGGCGCTGGGCGTCCTGGGAGAGGGTGCGCAGGTCGGGGTGGGTGAGGGTGTGGTTGGCGAGTCCGTGGCCCTGGGCGACGAGCGGGGCGAAGTACGGGTAGTCGCCGCGGATGGCCGCGTCGGTGAGGAACATCGTGACCGGGACCCCGAGGTCCTTCATCATCGTCACGAACTCGGGGTCCTTCTCGGCCCCGTCGTCGATCGTGATGAAGACGATCTTCTCGGTGGTCGGTATCTCGCTGATGACGGGGACCTGTCCGCCGGCCCCGCGGACCACCGGCTTGACCGCGGGCGGGGCGGGCGGGGCGGCGAAGGGCTTCAGGCCCCACTTCCGGTACGCGGTGGCCGCGGCGGCCCCGGGGGCTTCCGGGGCCTTGCGTCCGGCGGGCCGCTCGACCGCGGGTGCGGTCGTCCCCGCCGGGGCGGGAGCGGCACCGGGCCCCTCGGCCGAGCAGCCGGTCACCAGGAGGGCGGCGGCGGTCAGCACCGCCCACAGCGCGATCGTCTTCTTCACGCGCTGTGGGATGCCCGATTCGATCGAAAGGTTGCCCTACTTTCGATCTGGTGTGCTTATTCGATCGATTCGAAGCGCCAGCGGTGGACCGGACGGGTGATCAGCTCCGCGTCCGGCTCCGGCAGCTCGGGCAGCTCGGCGTCAAAGGTCTCCGCCTCCCACCAGGTGAGGACGAGGACCCGGTCCTGCGGGGCCCGGAAGAGCTCCCGGCGGACCGGCTCACGGGCGAGGACCCGCGCCCGCGCCCACTCCAGCAGCTCGGCGCCCCGGCCCTGCGCGGCCCGCGCCTCCCACATGAGGGTGAGCCTCACGAGTACAGGTTCTCCTTGCTGACCTCGTGCACGTGATCGTGGTCGTGGTCGTGGTGCTGCGCCCCCGGCACGTGCGGGTCAGTCACCGGCAGCGACGAGTCCGCCGACAGCTCCAGGTCGGAGGCCGGCCGGTTGCGGGCGACCATCTCCGAGCCGAGGGCCGCGACCATCGCGCCGTTGTCCGTGCACAGCCCCGGCCGGGGCACCCGCAGCCGGATCCCGGCCCGCTCGCAGCGCTCCTGGGCGAGGGCCCGCAGCCGCGAGTTCGCGGCGACGCCGCCGCCGATCATCAGGTGGTCGACACCCTCGTCCTTGCAGGCCCGGACGGCCTTGCGGGTGAGCACGTCCACGACGGCCTCCTGGAAGGACGCGGCCACGTCCCGGACCGGCACGTCCTCGCCGGCCGCCCGCTTGGCCTCGATCCAGCGGGCCACGGCCGTCTTGAGGCCGGAGAAGGAGAAGTCGTACGCGGGGTCCCGGGAGCCGCTCAGACCGCGCGGGAACGCGATGGCGGCCGGGTCGCCCTCCCTGGCGAGCCGGTCGATGACCGGACCGCCGGGGAAGCCGAGATCGAGGACCCGGGCGATCTTGTCGAAGGCCTCGCCTGCCGCGTCGTCGATGGTGGCACCCAGCGGGCGCACGTCGGAGGTGATGTCGGCGGAGAGCAGCAGCGAGGAGTGGCCGCCGGAGACGAGCAGGGCCATCGTCGGCTCGGGCAGCTTGCCGTGCTCCAGCTGGTCGACGCAGATGTGCGAGGCGAGGTGGTTGACGCCGTAGAGCGGCTTGCCGAGGGCGTAGGCGTACGCCTTGGCCGCCGAGACACCGACGAGCAGCGCGCCCGCGAGGCCGGGTCCGGCCGTGACCGCGATGCCGTCGAGGTCCTTGGCGGAGATCCCGGCGGTCTTGAGGGCGCGCTCGATCGTCGGGACCATCGCCTCCAGGTGGGCGCGGGAGGCGATCTCGGGCACCACGCCGCCGAAGCGCGCGTGGGTGTCGACGCTGGAGGCGACGGCGTCGGCGAGGAGCGTGGTCCCGTGGACGATGCCGACGCCGGTCTCGTCGCAGGAGGTCTCGATGCCGAGTACGAGCGGTTCGTCAGCAGCCATCAGAATCAGTCTCAGTTCCTTGAACGGTCAGTCGCATCACGAGCGCGTCCACGTTTCCGGGCTGGTAGTAGCCGCGCCGGAAACCGATGGGCTCGAAGCCGAAGCGCTCGTAGAGCTTCTGGGCCCGGGTGTTGTCCACGCGCACTTCGAGGAGGACCTCGTCGCACTCGAAGGCGGTGGCGTGGTGGAGCAGGTCGGTGAGGAGCCGGGCGCCGAGGCCGGTGCCCCACTGGTCGCGGGAGACGGCGATGGTCTGGACGTCGCCCAGCCCGCCGGCCGCGGCGAGCCCGGCGTACCCGACGACCTTTCCCTCCGTGGTCTCCGCCACGATGTAGCGGCGGGTGGCACGCGGCCCGCGCGCGTGCGCGAGCTCCGACCAGAACATCCCCGCCGACCAGGCGTCCTCGGGGAACAGCTCGTCCTCGAGGGCCAGCACCGGTGCGATGTCCCACCAGCGCATCTCGCGCAGTTCCACGGCGCCGGTCACTTGGGTGTGACCACCTTGTAGTTCTTGGGCACCTGCGCGTCGGGCCGGCGCAGATACATCGGCAGCGGGTCCAGGAACCCGTCCCCGCCGGCGGCCAGCTTCTCCGCCGCGAGCGCGGCGAGCGCGGCCGCCGACTGGTGCTCGGGGTCGCGGGCGTCGGGGAAGGCCTCGGGGTAGAGACGGGCGCCCGCGCCGACGACCGGGAGGCCCGCGAGCCGCTCGGCGATCTCCGCGGGCCGGTCGACGGCCGCGTCGGTCACCCGCGTGCGGGAGTCCCCGTACCGCGCCCAGTAGACCTCCTTGCGGCGCGCGTCCGTGGCGACGGCGAAGGGCTCGTCGATCCCGGAGGCGTACGCGAGGCCGTCGAGGGTGCACAGTCCGTGCACCGGCACTCCGAGCGCGGAGGAGAAGGCCGCGGCCGTGACGAGGCCGACCCGGAGCCCGGTGTACGGCCCGGGGCCGACGCCGACGACGATCCCGGTGACCGCGTCGAGCTTCAGCCCGGCCTCCTTGAGGACCCGGTCGACGGCGGGGAGCAGCAGCTCCCCGTGGCGGCGGGCGTCGACCTGGCTCGACGAGGCGACGACGGCCTCGCCGTCGTGGAGGGCGACGGTGACGGCGGGGGTGGCGGTATCCATGGCGAGCAACAGCACGCGAACAGCCTACGGCTCCCGGGCACGGTGCCCCGCCGCCCGCTCCCCCGGCTGCTACCGTCACCCTTCGATACGTTCGTACGAAAGGTGGGCACGGTGGCACGGAGCAGCTCGGGATTCGTGGCCGGGCTCACGGCGGCAGCCGTCGCCGCGGTCTGCTTCCTGGCGTACCAGGCCTCTGCCCACGCCCCCGCGGACGTGTCGGCGAAGCCCCGGACCTCCGGTACCGCCGCCCCCTCGACCTCGCCGAGCGGCGGCCCCGAGCAGCCCCCCGCGAACCCCCTCGCCGTACCGGCCGGCTCGGGCAGCGGTGAGCGGGTCGTCTACTCGCTCGACGAACGCCGGGTGTGGCTGGTCGACGGGAAGAACAAGGCCACGCGTACGTTCGCGGTGATGCCGAGCACGGTGAACCCGGCGCCGGGGGCGTACAGCGTGACGTCCCGCTCGGGCTCGGTCCGCGGCTCGGACGGCGTGCAGATCGAGCACGTGGTGCGGTTCGCCACGACCGAGGACGTGGCGATCGGCTTCAGCGCGGCGGTCGACGGCTCGACACCGAGCCCGGACCCGTCGAAGAAGACCGGCGGCATCCGTATGAAGCGGGCCGACGGGGACGCGCTGTGGACGTTCGCGGTGATCGGCGCGAAGGTCGTCGTCGTCGCCTAGGGCCGACGGTGACCGGCGGGAAGACCGCCGTCGCGGGGCTACGCGGCTCTGCCGCGGACGACCCGCACGATCCGCTCGACCTGCCCGGCCCTCGCCCCGTGCTCCTCGTCCGCCCGGTCCGGGCGGACGCCTGGCGGGGTCGACACGGCGCGGGCGGCCGCGCAGGACGCCAGCAGCTCACTCATCGAGACGTGGTCCCGGACGGGTTCCGCGCGCTTCGGCGTGGCCATGCATGCCTCCCGTAGGTTAGGTTCACCTAACCAGCTCGTGCATCCATGTCACCACGCCATGTGCGAACGACGCAACACCTTCCCGACACGTTGTCGGAAAGTACGTACCCCGTGGGGACCGGCGTACGGCCGGTCAGAGCACAGCCAGGTCCTCGTCCGCCCAGCGCGAGCCGATCCCGCGCAGCACGACCGTGCGCCGGTCGTCGTCGGTGTCGCCGGTCACCCGGTGGATCAGCAGGTGCAGCCGGTCGTCGGTCAGCTCCTCGACCTTGCCGTCACCCCACTCGACGACCACGACGGACTCGGGCAGCGAGACGTCCAGGTCGAGGTCCTCCATCTCGTCGAGACCACCGCCGAGGCGGTACGCGTCGACGTGCACCAGCGCCGGCCCGCCGACCAGCGACGGGTGGACGCGGGCGATGACGAAGGTCGGGGAGGTGACGGCCCCGCGCACCCCGAGGCCCTCGCCGAGGCCCCGGGTCAGGGTGGTCTTCCCGGCGCCGAGCTCACCGGTGAGCATGACGAGATCGCCGGGGCGGAGGATCTTCGCGAGGCGGCGGCCGAACTCCTGCATCCGCTCGGGGGAGTCGACGGAGAGAGTGGCGCCGGAGACGGGCGGGTGCGCTGCTTCCATACCCGCCAACTTAGCCCTTGCGGCTCTCCGGCCTCACCGTGACCGTCTCGGGGACGGCCCCCGCCCGGACCAGCAGGTCGGCGAGACGGTCGGTGACCGCCTCCGGGTGCTCCAGCATCACCAGATGGCCGCCGTCCGGGACGATGACCAGCTCCGCGTCCGGGAGCAGATCGGCGATGGCCTCGGTGTGGGAGCTGGGGGTCACCAGGTCGTGGTCCCCGGCGAGCGCCAGCACCGGAAGCCCCTGGAGTACGGGCAGGGCGGCGGCCTTGTCGTGCTCGGCGAAGGCCGGGTAGAAGGCGGCGACGACGTCGATCGGGGTGGACTCGATCATCCGCTCCGCGAAGCGGGCGACCGCCGGGTCCACGTCCTTCGACGCGAACGAGTACCGCTTGATCAGCCCGGCGAACAGGTCGGCCGTCGCCCGGCGGCCCCGCTCGACCAGCTCCGCCTGGGAACCGAGCGCCCGCAGCACACCCGGCAGGACCCTCCGGACGGCGTTGACGCCGGCGATCGGCAGCCCGTACGAGACCTCGCCGAGCTTCCCCGCGGACGTGCCGACGAAGGCGACGCCGACGACCCGGTCACGGACGAACTCCGGGTACCGCTCGGCCAGCGCCATGATCGTCATGCCGCCCATCGAATGCCCGACCAGGACCAGCGGGCCCTCGGGCGCGGCGACGTCGAGGACGGATCTGAGGTCGCGGCCCAGCTGGTCGATGGTGACGGGCACGGCGTCGGGGCCTGACTGGGCGACTCCCTGCCCCGAACGGCCGTGGCTGCGCTGGTCCCAGTGGACGGTGCGGACGAGACCGCGCAGGGCGGCCCGCTGGAAGTGCCAGGAGTCCTGGGTGAGGCAGTATCCGTGGCTGAACACGACGGTGACGGGGGCGGGCTCCTTGCGCCCGAAGAGCCGCCGGCGGCGGGCGGGCGGAGCGTCGTCCTCGACCTCGTCCACCTCGTAGTACAGGACGGTCGAATCGTCGGCGAGGGCCCGGCCGGAGGTCCCGCGCAGACCGCCGTACGGCCCGGTGGCGTCGAGGGCGAGCCGTGCCTTCTGCCGCACGGAACGGCCGACGGTCAGCCGCTCCACGGCGACCCCGGCGGCGGCTCCGGCCGCGAGGACACCTATCGCGGCGCCGGCGAATCCGGCGCGCCGCCAGGTACCGGTGCTGCTGGACTCGCCCACGGGGCCCCCTCTATTCGCCCAGGTACACGCGCGGGACGCGCGCGCCGATCCGGGTGACGATCTCGTACGCGATGGTGTCCGCGGCCACCGCCCAGTCCTCGGCGGTCGGCTCGCCCCGGTCGCCGGGCCCGAAGAGCACGGCCTCGCACCCGGGCTCGGGGACGTCCCCGCCCAGATCGACGACGAACTGGTCCATGGCGACCCGCCCGGCGACCGTACGGACGGTGCCGTCGACGAGGACCGGGCCTCGGCCCGAGGCGTGCCGGGGAACCCCGTCGGCATAGCCGAGCGGGACGAGACCGAGGGTCGTCTCCGCGTCGGTGACGTAGTGGTGGCCGTAGCTGACACCGTGCCCGGCCGGGACCCGCTTGACCAGGGCGACGCTCGCCCTGAGCGACATCACCGGCCGCAGCCCCAGTTCGGCGGCGGTGCCGAGCTCGGGGCTCGGCGAGACGCCGTACATGGCGATCCCCGGGCGGACCAGGTCGAAGTGCGCCTCGGGAAGGGTGAGCGTGGCGGGCGAGTTGGCGATGTGCCGGACCTCGGGCCGGACACCGGCCTTCTCGGCGTGGTCGAGCATCGAACGGAAGACGTCGAGCTGGGCGGCGATGGAGGGGTGGTGGGGCTCGTCGGCGCACGCGAGGTGCGACCAGAGCCCGGTGACCTTCACGAGACCGTCGGCCTCGGCCTTCAGCGCCGCCCCCACCAGCTCGGGCCAGTCGGCGGGCTGACAGCCGTTGCGCCCGAGCCCGGTGTCGGCCTTCAGCTGCACCCGGGCGGTCCGCCCGGTGGCACGCGCCGCCTCGACGACCTCCTCCAGCGCCCACATCCCGCTCACGGCCATGTCGAGACCGGCCTCGATGCCCCGGTCCCAGGGGTCGCCCGGCGTCCAGAGCCAGCACATGACCGGCACGTCCGTGATCCCCGCGGCCCGCAGCGCGAGCGCCTCCTGCGGGGTGGCCGTACCGAGCCAGTCCGCGCCCGCCTCCAGGGCTGCGCGGGCACAGCGCACCGCGCCGTGTCCGTACGCGTCGGCCTTGACCACGGCCATGATCCGGACGTGGGGGGCGACGCGGGCGCGCAGCGTGCGGACGTTCGCACGCAGCGCACCGAGGTCGATCTCGGCGCGGGCTCTGCGGGGCGGCGGTGTCTCAGTCATCGCGCCCAGTCTCTCAGGTGTCAGCTCCCGGGCCGCTTTCCCCAGATGTAGACCCGGTCACCCTTGCGCAGCACGTCCCAGAGTTTCCGGGCGTGGCCATGGCTGAGATTGACGCAGCCACGGCTGCCGGTGGGCGTGGCGAGCTGCCCGTAGACGGCGTGGAAGGCCTGCCCGCCGCTGAAGAACTGGGAGTAGGGCATGGGGGTGTTGTAGATGGAGGACCAGTGGTCCTTGTGGCGCCAGTAGACGGAGTGCCACCCGGTCCGCGTCGCGTACCCGGCGCGCCCGCTCCGGATGTTCACCACCGCGTAGGTGACCTTCTTGTCCTTGCGCACCCACATGAGCTGACGATCGAGATCGACACAGGCCACGGCGTACTTCTTCACGGGGCAGCGCCGCTTCGGGTCGAGGTTCTTCCGGGCGGCGAGCAACTCGGCCCGGGCCCAGGTGACGGGCCCGGCGTAGCCGTTGGCGGGCTTGATCCTCTCCCTCACCTGGAAGGCCCGGACGGCCCGGCAGTCGGCGGCGGACTGCCTCCCGTCGACCCTCAGCCCGAGCAGCCGCTCGACCTGCCGCTGGTGGGTCCCGGTGGTGGCGGTGCAGGCGGCGGCCATGGCGCTTCGCGGCAGGTACTCGACCAGCTCGTCCACGTCCTCCTCGGGTTCGGGCACGGGCACCTCGCCCTCGGGCTGCAGCGGCGGCAGCACCTGATCGGGCGTATCCATCGGGTACTCGGCCCGCCCGCCCCCGGCCACCCCGGGCACGAGCACGTCCCCTGGCCCGGGTCCTTCGGCGAAGGCCCCGCCCCCGGTCACGGGCAGGAGCAGAGCGCCCAGAAGAACGAACAACGTCACGGCACGACTTCTCGATCTGATCACCCACCCACCCAATCCCCGGGCGGACGGGGGAGCGCGCCGGGAGAGGCGGCCGGCGCAACGGGTTCGGCCGAGTGGGGGCTGACGCCGGAGCGACCACCCTCCCCGCGGGGCTTCGGGAAGAGGTGGGGTGGGGCCCGGGGGGTCCGGGGGTCCCAGGGGGTCCCGGGGGTCCCGGGGGTCTCGGGGGTCTCGGGGGGTCTCGGGGGGTCTCGGGGGGTCCCGGGGGGGGCGACGACCCCCCCCGCCCAACCCCCCCCCCCCCCCCCCCCCCCGCCCCCCCCCCCCCCCCCCCCCCCCGCCCCCCCCCCCCCCACACC
>NZ_JBIRMW010000017.1:0-188445 GCF_044331325.1 Streptomyces sp. NPDC017246
CCTGTGGGAGAGTAGGACGCCGCCGAACAATCATTGTGGGAAAGCCCCGCACCTCATGGTGCGGGGCTTTTCTGCGTTTACGGTCCGGATCCCTTCCGGGCCCGCCCGGACCGGGCCGTGCGGTGGGCGGGACCCGGCGGAAAAGACCCGTTCAGGTCAGGCCGGCGTGACGAGTTGGGTGTCGTACGCCAGGATCACCGCCTGGACGCGGTCGCGGGCGCCGGTCTTCGCGAGAATGCGGCCGATGTGGGTCTTCACCGTCGATTCCGCGAGGTGGAGGCGCTCGGCGATCTCCGTGTTCGTCCACCCCTGGCCGATGACCGTGAGGATTTCGCGTTCCCGTTCGGTGAGGGCGGTGAGGCGGGCGTCCTCGGGGCCCGGGTCCGTCGTGGCGGACGCCGGCAGATGGTGGATGTAGGCGTCCAGGAGACGGCGGGTGAGGCTCGGGGCGACGACCGCGTCGCCGCTCGCCACCGCGCGGATGCCCGCGAGGAGTTCCTCCGGCTGGGCGTCCTTCACCAGGAAGCCGCTGGCGCCGGCCCGTAGGCCGTCGTACGCGTACGCGTCGAGGTCGAAGGTGGTGACGATCAGGATCCGGGTGCGGGCGCCCGTGGCGATGATGCGACGGGTGGCCTCGATGCCGTCGAGGCCGGGCATCCGGATGTCCATCAGGACGACGTCGGGGTGGTGCCGGTCGACCAGCCGGATCGCCTCGGTGCCGTTCGAGGCCTCGCCGACGACGGTCATGTCGTCCTGGCTCTCCAGCAGCATGCGGAAGCCGAAGCGCTGCATCGGCTGGTCGTCGGCGATGAGAACGGTCGTCACGAGGGGGAGCCCTCCCGGGGGAGTCGGAGTCTGACGAGCCAGCCGCCGGTCGGCAGCGGGCCGCTTTCGAGTGTGCCGTCGTAGAGGGCCGCGCGTTCGCGCATTCCCGTGAGGCCCTTGCCGTGAGCCTGCCCCTGAGCTTGTCCCTGGCCCTGGCCCTGGTCCTGGGCGGTCGGCGGGGTGTCGTTGCCGGTGCTCGTGTTCGTGATGTCCGCCCGTACCTCCAGGGGGGTGTACGTCAGGAGCACGGTCGCCCTCGCGCCCTCGCCGGCGTGCTTGAGGGTGTTCGTCAGGGCTTCCTGGACGGTCCGGTAGACCGTCAGCTGGGCGCCCGGTGTGAGTGGTTGGGCCATGGGGGCGTCCTGGACGTCCAGCCGTACCGGCAGACCCGCGTTGCGGACCCCGGTGATCAGGGTGTCGAGGTCGGCCAGGGTGGGCTGGGGCGCGCGGTCCGCCGCCTCCTCGTCGTCGCGGAGGACGCCGAGGAGGCGGCGGAGTTCGGCGAGGGCCTCGCGGCTCGTCGTACCGATGGCGTCGAGGGCCTGGGCGGCGCGCTCGGGATGCCTGGCGGCGGCGTACCGGCCGCCGTCCGCGAGGCCCGTGATGACCGCGAGGTTGTGCCCGATGATGTCGTGCATCTCGCGGGCGATCCGGGTGCGTTCGGCCGCCGCGGCGAGCCGTACCTCCTGGTCGCGTTCGATCTCCAGTCGGCGGGCCCGGTCGACGAGTGACGCCGTGTGGTCCTTGCGGGAGCGGACCGCGATGCCCAGGAGGGCGACGAGCGCGTAGGTCCACAGGGTGGGGACGACGTGCTGGTCCCAGCTTCCCCGGGGGAAGCGGACGGCGCCCGTCACGAGCGGGGGTACGAGCAGGGCGGTGGCCCACAGAAGGGCGCGGGGCCGGCGGGTGAGCGCGATGTGGAAGAGCGGGATCAGCTGGAGGTAGCCGGCCTGGAGGAAGGCGCCCGAGGCGGCGCTGACGAGCGCGGCGCAGGCCATCACGGCGAGGACGGCCGTGGGTTCGCGGCGGCGCCGGTACAGCGGGAGGGAGAGGAACAGGCTCAGGGTGACCACGAGCCAGACCGGGACGGTCGGGTCGGGGGCGGTGTTCCGCCAGCCGCCCGACGCGTCCACGAGCGCCGCCGCCGTCCAGAAGAGGGTGAGCGCGGTGTCCCACGGCCAGGGGCGGCGGGCGTCGAAGGTCCGGACGCGGGTGAGGAGCCGCTGGATGTGGGTGCTGAGGCCCGTCGTTCCGGTCGTCTCCGTGGTCACGTGATCATCATCCTCATACGTCCCGGCGCTTGAGCAAGAGCGCGGGCACGGCGATGGCCGCGGCCGCCCACAGGAGCAGGGCGAGGAGGGCGGCGCCGGGGGACGCCGCCCCGGGCAGCGGGGTCGCGGAGCCGAGTGCGCCGGCCGCCTGGGTGGGGAAGTGGCGGACGACCGTCTCCATCACCTCGTACGGGAGCATCCCGAGGACCTCGGGCAGGATCATCACGCCGCCGACGAAGGCGCCGATCGCGCCGGGCACCGAGCGGAGGCCGGCGCCGAGTCCGAGGGCGATCACACCGAGGAGGGTGAGGCCGACGGCGTTGCCCGCGAGGGCGGCGAGGACACCGTCGTCGCCGAGGGAGGCGGCCTGGTCGGAGTCGGAGAGGAAGACCTGGGCGGCGAGGAAGGTCGTCACGTTGGTGAGGAACGAGACGGTGAGGACGACCCCGGTGTAGACGGCGGCCTTCGCCGCCAGGACGGGGAGGCGGCGCGGGACGGCGGTGAGCGTGGCGCGGATCATGCCGGTCGCGTACTCGCCCGCCGTGACCAGGATGCCGAGGACGGCGAGGGCGATGGCGCCGAGCTGGGAGCCGTAGAGGGTGAGGATGACGGTGTCGACGTCGGAGTCGCCGCCGTCCGAGGTGTAGGTGGCGCCCATGAGGATGCCGACGCCGAGGACGAGTGCGACGGCGCTGAGGACGGTGATCCAGGTCGAGCGGACGGTCCACAGCTTGTGCCACTCGGAGCGGAGCACGCGCGCGTGGGTGAGGGACGGCGTGAAGACCGGTGCGGCGGGCGGCGCCGGGGTCGGGGTGACGGCCGGGGCGGCGGACCGAGTGGTGGTCATGCGGTGGCTCCCTGGTACTCGACGGAATCGTGGGTGAGGGCCATGAACGCCTGCTCCAGCGAGGGGGCCTGCGGGGTGAGTTCATGGAGGGGGACGCCGTGGGCGGCGGCCGTCCGGCCGATCTCCGGTGCGTCCGGGCCGGTGACGAGAAGGGTGTCGGGGTCCTCCGTGGTGATCCCGGCGCCGGGAAGCAGGGTGCGCAGTCGGCCGGCCTCCGGGGTGACGACCTTGACGGAGGTGCCGCCGGAGGTGCGGACGAGCTCGTCGACCGTGGTGTCGGCGAGGAGCCGGCCCCTGCCGATGACGATGAGATGTTCGGCGGTGAGGGCCATCTCGCTCATCAGGTGGGAGGAGACGAGGACCGTACGGCCCTCGGCGGCCAGGGACTTGAGGAGGGTGCGGATCCAGAGCACGCCCTCGGGGTCGAGGCCGTTGACCGGCTCGTCGAGGACGACGGTGGCCGGGTCGCCGAGGAGTGCCGCGGCGATGCCGAGGCGCTGGCCCATGCCGAGGGAGAAGCCCTTCACGCGCTTGCGGGCGACATGGCCGAGGCCGGTGAGGGCGAGGACCTTCTCCACGCGGGCCCGGGGGATGCCGTGGGTGTGGGCGAGGGCCGTCAGATGGTGGTGGGCGGAGCGGCCGGGGTGCACGGAGCGGGCTTCGAGGAGGGCGCCGACGCGGGTGAGCGGGGCGCCGTGCCGGGTGTAGGGGCGGCCGTCGACGGTGGCGTGGCCGCGGGTGGGGGCGTCGAGGCCGAGGATCATGCGGAGGGTGGTGGACTTCCCGGCTCCGTTGGGGCCGAGGAAGCCGGTGACGACGCCGGGGTGGACGGTGAAGCTGAGGTCCTGGACGACGGTGGTGTCCCCGTACCGCTTGGTGAGGTTCTCTGCTCGGATCATGTCTTCGACGTTAGGGAGCGGGCGGCGGTGGGACGTCCGACCGCGGGCGGGAGCCGGGCGGTGGGCGTAGTACCCGGGTACGACAGGGGAAAAGCCCTTGTCAGGGGCGTGCGGTGGTGGGGAGGATCGGGCGCATGGACTTTTCGATACGTGTCATCCGCGCCGACGAATGGGAGCGGACCCGCGAGATCCGCCTGGCTGCCCTGCGGGACCCGGTCGCGCATCTCGCGTTCCTCGAAACGTACGAGACGGCCGTGCGGCAGCCGGACTCCTTCTGGCAGGACCGTGCCGAGGGGGCGTCCGACAGCGGTGGCGGGAAGGTGCGGCAGTTCGTGGCCGAGGCTCCGGACGGGAGCTGGGCGGGCACGATCTCGCTGCTGGTGGAGCGGACTTCGGACGAGGTGCGTTTCGGTGATCCGGCGAAGGTCGACCAGACGCACATCGTGGGTGTCTATGTGCGCCCCGAGGCGCGGGGGACCGGTGTGATCGACGCGCTGTTCCGTGCCGGTGTGGAGTGGTCCTGGTCGCTGGCGGAGCGGGTCGAGCGGGTGCGGCTGTACGCCCACGAGGACAACGCGCGCGCGGCCGCCTTCTACCGCCGCTTCGGGTTCGTGGCGACGGGGGACCGGGTGGCGGTGCCGGGGAACGACAAGGCGATGGAGATCGAGTACGAGATCAGGCGCACCGCTTAGCGGCTCGGCGGCTTCCGGGACCGGTGTCTCGCGCGGCCTCGGGACCTCGCGCGGCCTCGGGACCTCGGCGGGCCGGTCTTTCGGGGCCTCAGCGGCTGAGGGAGGTCTCCGGCCAGCGGCTGCGGGCCTGTTCGCGGGAGCGGAGCAGCGCCAGGGTCGGGAGGCCCTGGGTGTGTCCGGTGGCGAGGAGCTCAGGGAGCTGCGGGAGCGGGGCCACGGCCGCGACGTCGTCGAGGACGAGCGTCATTGGTGGGTCGAGCCGACCGTCGGATGACCGTGCGGCCATGCGGCGGCCGTGCTCGACCACGCTTGCGGCGAGCGCCGTCAGGAGCGGCATCGCGCCGGGGTGGGTGCGGGGATCCTCGATCGGTTCCCCCACCACGTAGAGGGTGCCCCCCTCGGGCAGGAAAGATGCCAGCGCCAGCGAATCCGTTCGATTCGGTGTGCAGGCCTCGCGGATGTGGATCGAGGACAGCGAGGCGAGCGCACGGGCCGTCAGTTCCTGTGCCAGGCGGCGGCTTTCCGGGTGTGCGGTGAGGGCCGATTCGAGGAGCCCCGCGTGGCCGGAGGCGGCCTTGGGGTGGCTGCGGAGGATCCGTACGGGCTCGTGGGCGCCGGCGCCCTGTGCCCAGCGGTGGACCTGGCGGAACGGGCGCCCGTCGACGGCGGCGGCGTGCAGCCAGCAGCGCAGGAGCGTTTCCGCGGTGTCGGCGGTGGCCGCGTCGAGCCGGGAGTGCGGGCGCACGGGAGCGAGCAGGGCGATCGCCCGCTCCGTCGCCACGGCCGGGTCCTCGCAGCGTTCGGACGGCGACCAGTGGAGCCGGGCGGGGGTGTCGCAGAGATGGCCGGGGTCGTGGACGAGGACCGGGCCGAGCTTGCCGCGCGCGTCCTTGGTCGCGGACCAGATCGTGGGGTCGGAGGTGACGACGAGGACCGGGCCCTCGGCGTCCTGGATCGCCTGTACGGCGGCGGGACGGCGGGCCTCCGGGGGGCCGTAGAACGTCCGGGGAGAGCCCTGGGGGGTGGGAGCGGGGATCGCGGCCGCGCGGGGCTCCGGCGCGGGTGGCTCCGGAGCGCGCTCCGAAGCGGGCTCCGAGGCCGGTTGGCGCGGGGCCGGGGGAGCGTCCTTGCGCACGGACTCCCCGGCGAGGGGCTGCCCCGCGGTGGACTCCCCGGCGACGGACTGCCCTACGGCGGACTCTCCGACGGTGGCCTTCTCGGGGACGGAGCCCTCGGCTGAGGTCTTCTCGTGCGCGGCCGTCCCGAGCGGCTGCTCCTCGTCCACGGGCTTCTCGTGTACGGGCTCCTCCCGCGCGTGCCTCCGCGGCTGCCGCCCGGGCTTCTCGCGTACGGGCGCCCGCCTCTCCCGTACGACCGGCTCCCGGGTCTCCCGTACGGACTCAGGGGCCGTCCCGTACGCCCCGGCCTTCCTGCCCGCCCGCACCGCTCGCCAGCGGGCGATCGTGCCCAGGGCGAAGACGGCGAGGACGAGGAGGATCATCGCCTCGCCGATCAGCAGGCCCCAGAAGAGCCCGTACCCCGACAACTGGCCCGGCGGGGCGGTCGGCCAGGCCGCCGCGAGGTCCGTCGGGGCCGTCACCAGGGAGCGCAGAGCCGCAGGGGTGCCCGTGTAGGCGACCCCCTGCGGCCAGGCGCCGTGGGAGAACAGCCCCGCCAGACCGGTCGCCGTCCACACCAGGACCGTGAGACAGAGGAGGAGGCCGAACAGGCTGAGCAGCAGCCCGTCGGAGACCCCTCCCCCCTTCCGTGCCGTGTCCATCTAGGCCACCGTCGACTGCGACGTGCCGTTCATCTGCTGCTCGACCAGGATCGCGCGCTGCTCCGTCTCCCACTCCAGCTCCGGGTCGACGGAGGGATCCGAGGACTCGGTCATGGCGCGGTCGGTGTAGACCAGCGGGCGTTCTCGTTCGGTGATGAGGTGTTTGACCACCTGTACGTTGCCGTTGACGTCCCAGACCGCGATGCCGGGGGTGAGGGTCGGGATGATCTCGACCGCCCAGCGGGGCAGGCCGAGGACCCGGCCCGTGTTCCGTGCCTCGTCGGCCTTCTGGGCGTAGATGGTCCGGGTGGAGGCCATCTTGAGGATCGCCGCCGCCTCCTTCGCCGCCGCTCCGTCGACGACGTCGGAGAGATGGTGGACGACGGCGACGAAGGACAGGCCGAGGCGCCGGCCGAACTTGAGCAGCCGCTGGAACAGCTGCGCCACGAACGGGCTGTTGATGATGTGCCAGGCCTCCTCGACGAGGAAGATGCGCTTCTTCCGGTCGGGGCGGATCCAGGTGTGCTCCAGCCAGACGCCGACGATCGCCATGAGGATCGGCATCGCGATGGAGTTGCGGTCGATGTGGGAGAGGTCGAAGACGATGAGGGGCGCGTCGAGGTCGATGCCGACGGTCGTCGGACCGTCGAACATGCCCCGCAGGTCACCGTCGACCAGCCGGTCCAGGACGAGGGCGACGTCCAGGCCCCAGGCCCGTACATCGTCTATGTCGACGTTCATCGACTCGGCCGATTCCGCCTCGGGGTGGCGGAGGCGCTCGACGATGTCGGTCAGGATCGGCTGGCGGTGGGTGGTGTGCTCGGTGACATGGGCGTGGGCGACCTTGAGGGCGAAGCCGGAGCGCTCGTCGAGGCCGTGACCCATCGCCACCTCGATGATCGTACGGAGCAGGGCGAGCTGTCCCGTGGTCGTGATCGAGGGGTCGAGCGGGTTGAGTCGGATCCCGGAGTCGTTGGCGACCATCGGGTCCAGGCGGATGGGGGTTATTCCCAGCTCCTGGGCGATGAGGTTCCATTCGCCGACGCCGTCCTCGCCCTGGGCGTCGAGGACGACGACCTGCCGGTCGCGGAAGCGCAACTGGCGGAGCACGTACGTCTTCTCGAGGGCCGACTTGCCGTTGCCGGACTCGCCGAGGACCAGCCAGTGCGGGGCGGGCAGCTGCTGCCCGTACAGCTGGAAGGGGTCGTAGATGTAGCCCTTGCCGCTGTAGACCTCGCGGCCGATGATGACGCCGGAGTCGCCGAGCCCGGGGGCGGCGGTCGGCAGATAGACGGCCTGGGCCTGGCCCGTGGAGGTGCGGACGGGCAGCCGGGTCGTCTCCACCTTCCCGAAGACGAAGGCGGTGAAGGCGTCGGTGAGGACGGACAGCGGATCTCGCATGGGTCTGTGCCCCTTCGGCCCTAGCGGCGGATGCCGGTCGCGAACGGCAGGGTGTTCACAAAGGCCCGGTGGTGCTCGCGGTCGCACCACTCCAGCTTCAGATACGACTTGCCGGCGGAGGCCCTGATCGTGCGCTTGTCCCGGGCCAGGGCCTCGGGCGAACGCGACGACACCGTGATGTACCCGACCAGGTTCACTCCGGCCGCGCCACTGGCGAGATCTTCACCCCGCTGGTCGAGCCGGCCGTGCGCGGCGATGTCGCGCGGGTCGACCGTGCGGTTCATCTTGGCGGCGCGGCTGGCGTCGGCCTCGTCGTTGGTCTTCTCGGTGAGCATCCGCTCGATGGCGACCTCGGTGGGCTCCAGGTCCATGGTCACGGCGACCGTACGGATCACGTCCGGGGTGTGGACGAGCAGCGGGGCGAGGAAGTTGACGCCGACCGGGGTCATCGGCCACTCCTTCACCCAGGCCGTGGCGTGGCACCAGGGGGCGCGGGTGGAGGACTCGCGGGTCTTCGCCTGGAGGTACGTCGGTTCCATCGCGTCCAGTTCCGCGGGCCAAGCGTTTCGTTTCGTCATGGCCTGGATGTGGTCGATGGGGTGGTCCGGGTCGTACATGGAGTGCACGAGGGAGGCGAGCCGCGACTGGCCCAGGGGCTGGCGGACGCGGATGTCCGCCTCGGCGAGGCGGGCGCAGATGTCGGTGAGCTCGCGGGCCATGACGACGGCGAGGCCGGCGTCGCGGTCGAGCTTGCGGGCGCCGGAGGCGTGCTTGGCGGCGCGGGCCATGGCGTTGGCCTCGGCGGCGAGATCGCGCGTGTAGTGCATACAGGCGACGAGGTAGGCGCGGTGCTGCTCGCTGGAGGTGGAGACCATCGACTGGAGCTGGTCGTACGACTCCATGAGCCAGGTGGGCGCGTGCGGGTCGCCGCGCTGGCCGACGTCCTTGGCGTGCGCGTCGGGGTCGGCGGGGAGGGTGCGGGCCAGCATCTGGAGGCGGGTCACGAAGCCGTCGCCGTTGGCGACGTGCTTCAGGAGGGTGCCGAAGCGGTCGACCAGGGCCTCCTGGTCCTCGCTGTCGCGCAGGCCGACGCCGGGGCCCTCGATCTCGATGGCGGCGGTGACCGTACGGCGGTCCGCGTGCAGCAGGACGGCGATCTCGTCGGGGCCGAAGGGGGCGGCGAGCCAGCCGACGCGGCCGATGCCGGGCGGCGGGCCGACCTCGACCTCGCGTCCGTCGAGGCGGGTGCCGGCCTCGGTGACGACGGAGCGGTAGGCCGTGCCGCGCTTGAGCATCCGCTTGTAGCTGCGGTTGATCTCGAACCACTTGTAGAAGGTGCGGTGCTTGTACGGGAGGTACACGGCGGCGATCGCGACCATGGGCAGGCCCGCGAGGAGCGCGATCCGCAGGGGGAGGAGGGGGACGAGGAGTCCGCTCATCATGCCGAGGAAGGCACCGACGATGATCAGGGCGATCTCGCCGGTCTCGCGGTTCTTGCCGACGATCGCGTTCGGCCGGGCCCGGCCCACGAGATACGTACGGCGGGGCGCGACCGGCTGGGACTGGGTCGTCAACGCCCTGCACCTCCAGAGTTCTTGCGGTTGCTGTGCGGGGTGCCCGCGGTGGGGCTGCTGCTACGGGGCGCGGGCGGGGGAGTCGCGCCGCCGCCGCTCCCGCCGCGGCTGCTGTGGGCCGCCATGCCGCCGGACATCGGGTTGGCGGGGCGGGCGGGCTGGGCGCCCTGGCCACCGCCGCCGTCGCCGCGGGCACTGTGGGTCTTGATGCCCTGGGAGACGAGGGAGGCGGGGGAGGAGATGACGGCCGCGGCCGCGTTCTCGCCCGCGCGGTGGAGGCGGTTGTTGCGGGAGGCGGCGATCTCGTCGCCGAAGCCGGGGACGAAGCGGTAGATCATCGCGGAGGCGAAGATCGCGAGCAGGATGATCGCGAGGCCGGACACGACGGCGGAGAAGGAGTCCGGGCCGGTGCCGGAGGAGAGCGCGCCGGCCAGGCCGAGCACGATGACGATGACCGGCTTGACCAGGATCACCGCGATCATGATGCCCGCCCAGCGGCGGACGTGGCCCCACATGTTCTTGTCGACGAGCCCGGCGTAGACGACGACACCGAGGAGGGCGCCGACGTACAGCATGACGGCGCGGAGGAACAGCTCCAGGTACAGCACGCCCGCGGCGAGGACGGTCACCAGGGACACGATGATCAGCATGATGGGGCCGCCACCGATGCTGTCGCCCTTCTGGAGGGCCTGCTTGAAGCTGCCGAAGAAGATGTCGGTCTGCTGGCCGGTGCCGGAGGCGATGACCTCGGTGACGGCGTCGGTGGCGTTGACGACGGTGTAGAGGATCAGCGGGGTGAAGGCGGAGGCGAGGACCGTCAGCCAGAGGAAACCGATGGCCTCGGAGAGCGCGGTGGTCAGGGGAACGCCGCGGATCGCCCGCTTGGCGACGGCGAGCAGCCACAGGAGGAGCGTGAGGAAGGTCGCGGCGGCGAAGACGATCGCGTACCGGCCGAGGAACTCCAGGTTGGTGAAGTCGACGTCGGCGGTCTCCTTCACGGCTTTGGAGAGGTAGTCGATGGTGGCGATGGCGGCGTCGGCGCAGCCGCGGGCGAGGGAGGAGAGGGGGTCGACCGCGGAGGTGGGGTCGGTGACGGGGGCGCCGCCGCCGCTGCCGCCGGTCTGGCCGCGTTCGCAGAGATCCCTTGCCGGGCCGCGAATCAGGTCGCAGTCGCTGTTGCCGGCACTGGAACTCGGGCTCGGGGTGGGGGTCGGTGCCGCGAAGGCACGGCCGGAGAGCAGGATGAGGGCTGTCTGTGCCGCGCCGAGCGTGGCCGCGATTCTGGTGCCGCGCGAAAGGCGCTTACCGGGCATAGGTGAAGCCTCCGAACTGGCCGACAGCGTCGCTCATCTCCTGCGCCGTGGACGCCCGCTGGTCGCGGCCGACGGGAACAGGACCGTCCTTCTGGCTGAGGCCGGTGACCTTCCAGTCGCCGTCCACCCACTGCAGTTCGATCGAGTTGGTGTACCAAGCCTCGGAAACGGGGTGCTTGGAACCGTCGCCGGCCAGACCGAACAGGGACGAGTACCAGACGGATACCGTCGCTTTGTCGTCGGCGTAGCTATCCACCTTCGAGCCCACG
This sequence comes from Streptomyces sp. NPDC017246, assembly GCF_044331325.1. Taxonomy (NCBI): domain Bacteria; kingdom Bacillati; phylum Actinomycetota; class Actinomycetes; order Kitasatosporales; family Streptomycetaceae; genus Streptomyces; species Streptomyces sp. NPDC017246. Next base: position 10,872 of record NZ_JBIRMW010000017.1, read on the forward strand.
GGGATGGTGCGGGAGATGAACGTCAGCCCCTGCGGAGCGGTGCCGTCCTCCTGGAGGCCGACTCGGTTCAGGAACCCCTTGTCGGTGTACACCTTGTCGAAATCGCCCTGGCGCGCGGTAGCGACGGCGGGTGAGTAGACCGTGGTGACGATCTCGTTCCGCGTGGCGGTCGCGAACATCTCCGCAGAGCCCAGCGCCACCGCGTAATTCGTCGCCGCGCTCTGCGCGCCCTGGTCGTCGTGTGCGTAGCCCGTGGGGATCCGGCCGTTCTCACCGGTGACCGGGCGGACGCCGGTCGCCGCCGTGGGGGCCGATGTGCCGGGGGTGTCGGAGGAGGGGCCGGCCGCGTCCGCGGGGTCGCCGCCGCCGCGGTTGGCGAAGGCGATGGCCGCGACGAGGAGGACCACCACGCCCACGACCGTGATGAGGGAGCGGGAGCTGCGGACGGGGCGGCGGGCTCCGCCGTAGACGTCGCCGCTGTTGCCTTCGGGCAGGCGGGTCCGGGTCTGGCCCGAGCCGCCCACGCCGCCGAAGCTGTCGTGCTCGTCACCGGGACTCATGCCGGGAACGCCCCCTCACTGGTTCGCGGTACGGGCAGTGCTGCAACATGACTGGACATCAGGGAACGCAATCTCAGGTGGATGGAGTCCGACGGGGAATCAGACGGCCATCCCGTACACGATGGTGAAGAGGGTCCCCAGGGATCCGATGATGAAGACACCGGTGAGTCCGGCCACGATCAGGCCCTTGCCCTGTTCCGCGCTGAAGGTGTCGCGGAGGGCGGTCGCACCGATGCGCTGCTTGGCCGCTCCCCAGATGGCGATGCCGAGGCAGAGCAGGATGGCCACGGCCATCACCACCTCGATCATGATCTTGGCCTCGGCGCCCAGGCTGCCGAAAGGGCCCCAGTTCGGGGCGATTCCACCGATGATGGTGGTGATGTCGCCCTTTTCTGCCGCCAGGTACATGTAACTCACCGCCCCTGTTGGGTAGTTAGTTGCCCCTGCCGGACGGCATGGGTCATCGCCCTATCTTCGCTGATGAAACCGCTCGCGTGTGACGGCTTGACGGCTCTCTTTACCCGATCCCCGCACACTTGACCGGTCTGACCGTCTTGACCTGCGGTGGTGTGGCCGGTTTCTATGCGAAGAAGCGTATGGTCACTCTGTGTATCACGCAGAGTGACTCCGGGCAATGATTGTCGTTGTTGCACTCTTGGGGCGGCGTCGGGTGGCGCCTCGCCGCCTAGACTGGCCCGGGGGCGTACTGCCATGAGCCGAGGGGTGGTTGACGGTGCGTAGGGCCGGCAAGGCGTGGCTGTGGGGTGGCGGGGCCTTCGGGGTCTGCATGAGCTTTGTCGCACTGCTCGTCGTCGGTACGTACTCGGCCGCGGCCGGGCTCGTCGGCGGTGCGGGCAGCGGCAAGAACGGCACGGTGGCCCTCGCGAAGGGCTCGGTCCCCGCGCTCTACCAGGGGCTGGTGCAGCGGTGGGGGAACCTCTGCCCCGCGATCAACCCGGCCCTGCTCGCCGCCCAGCTCTACCAGGAGAGCGGCTGGAACCCGCGGGCCGTGTCCTCGGCCGACGCCCGGGGCATCGCCCAGTTCATCCCCGGTACGTGGGCCGGGCACGGCGTGGACGGCGACGGGGACGGGGACCGTGACATCTGGGATCCCAAGGACGCGATCCCGTCGGCCGCCTCGTACGACTGCGAGCTCGCCGGCTATGTGAAGAACGTGCCCGGGGACCCGGCGAACAACATGCTGGCCGCGTACAACGCGGGCGCGTACCGAGTGATCAAGCACGGCGGGGTGCCGCCGATCAGCGAGACCCGGAACTACGTGCGGATCATCCGGTCCCTGGAGAAGAGCTTCGCCCGGCCGCTGGGCCGGGTCGATCCCTCCCGGCAGGCGGCGGGCGCGATCCACTACGCGCAGCAGAAGCTCGGTACGCCGTACCTCTGGGGCGGTACGGGCACGGCCGCGCAGAATGGCCGGTTCGACTGCTCCGGGCTCACGCAGGCCGCGTACGAGAACGTCGGCATCGATCTGCCGCGCGTCGCCAACGACCAGTACAACGCCGGGCCGCACCCCTCGCGCGAGGAACTGCTCCCCGGGGACCTGGTCTTCTTCTCCGACGACCTGACCAACTCCCGGGCCATCCGGCACGTCGGCATCTACGTCGGCGGCGGATACATGATCGACGCTCCGCGCACCGGCGCGGTGATCCGTTTCGACCGGATCGACACCCCGGACTACTTCGGTGCGACCCGGGTCACGGCGGAGGGGGCGGCGGCGCTGCCGACCCATCTCCCGCAGGCCTGAGCGGAGTGGACGGGCCGTCCGGTCGTACCGGACATGGCCGGAACTCTCCGTCATGCACAGGCCCTGAGCTGCGGTGAACCGTCACTCTTCGATAACGTCATCATGATCCACCGGAGAGAGCGGAACGTGCGCCTCAGGCGGTTCGTTCCCTGATCCGACCGCTCTGACCACGGGGGTTGGAAAACCAGACACGACAGCAAGGGGCCGCAGCTCATGGCTGGACTCGCATCGGACGGTTCGAACCCCGATGTCAGCCTGCTCTACGACATCAACGGGCTGGCCAAGGCCGCCCCGCCGTGGTTCGACCGCGTCATGGGGTTCGTCGGCGAGTACGGGATCATGCTCGCGATGGCCCTCGTCGTGCTGTGGTGCTGGTGGAGCGTCCGCCGCCGCGGTGCCCTCGCCGACTCCGTCTCGGCCGTCACCGGGCTCGTCTGGGCCCCGCTGGCCGCCGGAATCGCCCTCCTGGTCAACATCCCCATCCGGGGCTTCGTCGAGCGCCCCCGGCCCTTCAAGGACCATCGGGGGCTGGAGGTCCTCGTCGGGGGGAAGACCGACTTCTCGTTCGTCAGCGACCACGCCACCCTGGCGATGGCCCTCGGCGTCGGTCTCTTCGTCGCCCACCGCAGGTTCGGGCTCGCGGCCATCGGTCTCGCCCTCGCCGAGGGCTTCGCGCGCGTCTACATGGGCGTCCACTATCCGACCGATGTGATCGGCGGCTTCGCCCTCGGTACGGCGGTGGCGCTGCTCCTCGCCCCGCTCGCCCTCGCGCTGCTCACCCCGGTGGTGTCCGCCGTCGCCCGCTCGGGCCGCGTCGGCCGGCTGGTCCGCTCCCGCCGGGCCGACGTGCCGCGGCACCCGGAGACGGTCGGCATCCCCGAGCCCCGGATCGGCGGCGCGGCCCCCGGCTCCGACCGCAACGACCTCGCGGCCTGAAGACCTCGCGGCCTGAAAACCCGCGGCCCGGGGGCCCAGGGGTGTTCTCCCGCTCGGGCCGGACCGGGGACGGCAGCCCCTAGGGCTCCTCGCCGCCCGCGCTGCGGGCGTGGTCCGCCGCGTCCGTACGGGCGCGGTCGCGGGATCTGCGGGCCGGCCCCGTCCAGCCGCAGCTGCACCGTGCCAGCGCGAACGATCCGCGCTCCGTCGTCGTGGTGGTGTGGGGAGAGGCCTGCGCGTGCACCCGACCACCGTACTGCGCGTGACGACACGCCCCGACCGTCGTTATGCGGATCGGGTGTCCCCGGGCCCGCGGGTCCCCGGGCGGGTCGGGTCCCGGGCAAACAGCGGTGAGGCGTTGGGGGTTGGCAGGCGATGGTGGTGCAGCGGTACGTGCGTCCGCAGGGTCGCGGGAGCGGGGCGTTCGCCGTCACCGCCGTCCTGGTCGGCTCCCTCGTCGGAACCGCGGCGGTCACGGGCTGCGCCGCCCCCGAGGACCCGAAGCCGACGGTCGATCCCACCCTCGCGGTGCGGAGCGCGGCGGACGCCCTGACGAAGGCCGGCAGCTCCAAGGCGAGCACCTCCATGGAGATGGCCGCGGGCGGGACCCGGGTCACCATCCGGGGCGAGGGCGGCTACGACTTCCGGCGCCGTACCGGCCGGCTCCAGGTGGTGCTGCCGAAGGACGCGGCGGGCTCCAGTGAGCACCGGCCGATCACCGAGCTCCTCACCCCCGGCGCCCTCTACATGAAGAACCGGGGGGCCGGGGTGCCGGCCGACAAGTGGGTCCGCGTCGACACCACGACCCTCGACGACGGGAACCTCGTCACCGGAGGGGCCACCGACCCGGCGGCCGCGGCGGAACTGCTGCGGGGCGCCCGTCGGGTCACGTACCTCGGCGAGGTCGAGCTGGCGGGGGTGCGAGTCCGCCACTACCGGGGGGTCGCGGACATCGCGCACGCCGCCCGGGTCGCCTCGCCGCAGCTCCGGGGAGCGCTCGCCGCGGCGGCGAAAGGGTTCGCCAAGGACACCGTGCCCTTCGACGCGTACCTCGACGGGGAGGGGCGGCTGCGGAAGGTCCGCCACCAGTTCAGCTTCAGCAACCAGGGCCGTACGGTCGCGGTCGCGTCGACGACCCTGCTCTACGGCTTCGGGATCCCCGTCCAGGTGACGCTGCCGGACCACCGGGACATCTACGCCGGGAAGATCAGGACCTGAGGGCCCGACCTGGCCGGGTACGGGCGTGGACCATCGGCAAAATGGTCCGGACGTGTCATGCGCGGTGCGTGTCGCCGTCCCTACGCTGGGAGACCGCTGGGAGACCGACGCCGGCAGGAAGAGGTGGATGCGCGTGGCCCCGCCCGGTACAGCAACCGTGCCCGCAGACCCGGACTGCGTCGCCCTTGCCGAGATCGAACTGTGCGGCGAGCTGATCATCGCCGCCTCCGCCGCGGACGAGGAGCGGCTCAGCGCCGACCGGATCGACGAGGTGCTGAGGGTGGCGGCGGAGCGGGCCGTGGAGGATCGCTGACGGTACGGCCCGGCTCACCACCCCGTACGGAAGGAGGGCCTCAGGTGCGCATCATGCGGGCGATGGCCTTCGTGGCCTCCTCGACCTTGGCGTCGATGCCCTCGCCGCCCTTGGCCGCCGCGTCGGCGACGCAGTGCCGCAGGTGCTCCTCCAGGAGCTGGAGCGCGAAGGACTGGAGCGCCTTCGTCGAGGCGGAGACCTGCGTGAGTATGTCGATGCAGTAGACGTCCTCGTCGACCATCCGCTGGAGACCGCGGATCTGGCCCTCGATCCGGCGGAGTCGCTTGAGGTGCTCGTCCTTCTGCTTGTGGTAACCGTGCACGCCGTGCTCGTGGTCGGCCGGCCCGACGGCCTCGGGGGTGACCTGGTCCGCCTCGGTGGTCGTCATCGCGTCCTCCCGTTGTCCATTAAGGGGGTGTATACCCCTCGTGGGTATATGGTACCGATCCCCGCCGATCCGAACGGGGGTCCGTGCTGTTCACTGTGCCTGATGGGCGACACTGAGAGACGCCGGTTAGCCGTGGCCGGATGATGCGCCTAGCATCAGCCTGACCGAAACCCAGCACCCCGAGGACCTCACGTGCGATTTCGTCTGACCCCCAGGGAGACGAGCTTCTACGACATGTTCGCCGCGTCCGCGGACAACATCGTCACGGGCTCCAAGCTCCTGATGGAACTGCTCGGCGCGGAGCCTTCCGCCCGGGCCGAGATCGCGGAGCGGATGCGGGCAGCGGAGCACGCCGGCGACGACGCGACCCATGCGATCTTCCACCAGCTGAACTCCTCCTTCATCACGCCGTTCGACCGTGAGGACATCTACAACCTCGCGTCGTCCCTCGACGACATCATGGACTTCATGGAAGAGGCCGTCGACCTGGTCGTCCTCTACAACGTCGAGGAACTCCCCAAGGGCGTCGAGCAGCAGATCGAGGTCCTCGCGCGGGCGGCGGAGCTGACCGCCGAGGCGATGCCGAACCTGCGGACGATGAAGGACCTCACCGAGTACTGGATCGAGGTCAACCGGCTGGAGAACCAGGCGGACCAGATCCATCGCAAGCTGCTCGCCCAGCTCTTCAACGGCAAGTACGACGCCATCGAGGTGCTCAAGCTCAAGCAGATCGTCGACGTGCTGGAAGAGGCGGCCGACGCGTTCGAGCACGTGGCCAACACGGTGGAGACCATCGCGGTCAAGGAGTCCTGAGGCTTCGTGGACACCTTTGCTCTGATCGTGACCATCGGTGTCGCGCTCGGCTTCACGTATACGAACGGTTTTCACGACTCGGCCAACGCCATCGCCACCTCGGTGTCGACGCGGGCGCTGACGCCTCGGGCCGCCCTGGCGATGGCCGCGGTCATGAACCTCGCCGGTGCCTTCATGGGCAGCGGGGTCGCCAAGACGGTCAGCGAGGGGCTGATCGAGACGCCGCACGGCGACAAGGGGATGGGCATCCTCTTCGCCGCGCTGGTCGGCGCGATCATCTGGAACCTGGTGACCTGGTACTTCGGTCTGCCGTCCTCCTCCTCGCACGCACTGTTCGGCGGCATGGTGGGTGCGGCGCTGGCCGGTGGCACGGAGGTCATCTGGGGCGGGGTGCTCGACAAGGTCGTCATCCCGATGTTCGTCTCGCCGGTCGTCGGTCTGATCGCCGGTTACCTGGTGATGTGCGCGATCATGTGGATGTTCCGCAAGGCCAACCCGCACAAGGCCAAGCGCGGCTTCCGGATCGCGCAGACCGTGTCGGCGGCCGGTATGGCCCTCGGTCACGGTCTGCAGGACGCGCAGAAGACCATGGGCATCGTGGTGATGGCCCTGGTCATCGCCGACGTCCAGGACGCCGGCGACGACATTCCGGTGTGGGTGAAGATCGCCTGTGCCGTGATGCTCTCGCTCGGTACGTACGCGGGTGGCTGGCGCATCATGCGGACGCTCGGCCGGAAGATCATCGAGCTGGACCCGCCGCAGGGTTTCGCGGCGGAGACCACGGGCGCGTCGATCATGTTCGGCTCCGCGTTCCTCTTCCACGCGCCGATCTCGACGACCCATGTCATCACCTCCGCGATCATGGGTGTGGGTGCGACGAAGCGGGTCAACGCGGTCCGCTGGGGTGTCGCGAAGAACATCATCCTCGGGTGGTTCATCACGATGCCGGCGGCCGCGCTCGTCGCCGCCGTGAGCTACTACGTGGTGCAGCTCTTCTTCGGCTGAGGCCGGCACTGGCTTGAAATGGTCGGGCCCGGCTCCCCTGTGGGGGAGCCGGGCCCTTCGTCGTACGGTGGCACCGCCATGCAGCACCGCAGACGAGTCTCTGTCCGAGGATTTATCCGAAGCGGCCGGAGATGTAGTCCTCGGTCGCCTGGACGCTCGGGTTGGAGAAGATGCGCTCGGTGTCGTCCAGCTCGATCAGCTTGCCGGGCTGGCCGACGGCCGCCAGGTTGAAGAAGGCCGTACGGTCCGAGACGCGGGCGGCCTGCTGCATGTTGTGCGTCACGATGACGATCGTGAAGCGCTCCTTCAGCTCGCCGATGAGGTCCTCGATCGCCAGCGTCGAGATCGGGTCCAGGGCCGAGCAGGGCTCGTCCATCAGCAGGACGTCGGGCTCCACCGCGATGGCGCGGGCGATGCACAGACGCTGCTGCTGACCGCCGGAGAGGCCGGAGCCCGGCTTGTTGAGGCGGTCCTTGACCTCGTTCCAGAGGTTGGCGCCCTTGAGGGACTTCTCGACGATCTCGTTGAGCTGGGACTTCTTGTACTTGCCGTTGAGACGCAGGCCCGCCGCCACGTTGTCGAAGATCGACATGGTGGGGAAGGGGTTGGGGCGCTGGAAGACCATGCCGACCGTACGGCGCACGGCGACCGGGTCGACGTTCGTCCCGTACAGGTTCTCGTCGTCCAGCATCACCTTGCCCTCGACGCGGCCGCCGGGGGTGACCTCGTGCATGCGGTTCAGGGTGCGCAGGAAGGTGGACTTGCCGCAGCCGGAGGGGCCGATGAAGGCCGTAACGGAGCGGGGTTCGACGGTCATGGAGATGTCGTCGATCGCCTTGTGGGCGCCGTAGTAGGCGGAGAGGCCGCTGACGTCGATTCGCTTGGCCATATCAATTCACTTCCAGGGTGACCGCGTCAGCGGCCGGTCTTGGGGGCCTTCCAGCGGGCGATGCCGCGGGCCACCATGTTGAGGATCATGACGAAGGCGATCAGGACGAGCGCGGCGGCCCAGGCGCGGGCCACGGCGGCGTCGGTGCCGACCGCGTACTGCTCGTACACGTAGAGCGGCAGGGAGGACTGGGCGCCTTCGAAGGGGTTCGGGTTGATGAGCTTCGTACCGAACACGAGGAGCAGGATCGGGGCCGTCTCACCGGTGATACGGGCGACCGCGAGCATGACGCCCGTGGTGATGCCGCCGATCGCGGTGGGCAGGACCACCTTCAGGATGGTGCGCCACTTGGGGATGCCGAGGGCGAGGGAGGCCTCGCGGAGCTCGTTCGGGACGAGCTTGAGCATCTCCTCGGTGGAGCGGACCACGACCGGCATCATCAGGATGGCGAGGGCCATCGCGCCGGCGAAACCGGAGGGGCCGAAGCCCAGCATCAGGTTCCAGGTGGCGAGGATGAAGAGGCCGGCGACGATCGACGGGATGCCCGTCATGACGTCGACGAAGAAGGTGACGGCCTGGGCGAGCTTCCCGCCGCCGTACTCGACGAGGTAGACGGCGGTCAGCAGGCCGATCGGGGCGGCGATCACGGTCGCGATGGCGACCTGCTCGATGGTGCCGAGCAGCGCGTGGTAGACACCGCCGCCGGCCTCGGCGTCGAGGACGCCGTTCATCGAGTGGGTCAGGAAGTAGACGTCGAAGACGGCCATGCCCTTGCTGATCGTGACCCAGGCCAGCGAGACCAGCGGGACGACGGCGAGGACGAAGCAGACCCAGACCAGGCTGGTGGCGACGTTGTCCTTGGCCTGACGCCTGCCCTCGACCTTGGTGGTCAGGGCGTACGTCGTGAGGACGAAGAGCAGGGCGGCGATCATGCCCCACTGGATCTTGCTGTGCCAGCCGGCGGCGAGGCCGATGCCGATGCCCGCGGCGACGGAGCCCGCGGCCACGGCGGCCGGGGTCCAGCGGGGGAGGCGGGCGCTGGAGAGGGATCCGGTGTGCTTGACCGTCGTGACCGGACGATCCTGAATGGCGTGGCTCATGCCGCTGCCCCCGAGTACTCCTTGCGGCGGCCGATGATCCAGCGGGCGGCGCCGTTGACCAGCAGGGTGATGGCGAACAGGACGAGACCGGAGGCGATCAGCGCGTCCCGCCCGAACTCGTTGGCCTCGTTGAACTTGGCGGCGATGTTCTGCGCGAAGGTGCCGCCACCCGGGTCGAGCAGGTGGCCCGAGATGAGGAAGCTGGGGGAGAGGACCACGGCCACGGCCATGGTCTCGCCGAGCGCGCGGCCGAGGCCCAGCATGGAGGCCGAGATGATGCCGGAGCGGCCGAAGGGCAGCACCGACATGCGGATGACCTCCCAGCGCGTGGCGCCGAGGGCGAGGGCGGCTTCCTCGTGCATCTTCGGGGCCTGGAGGAAGACCTCGCGGGAGACGTTGGTGATGATCGGCAGGATCATGATCGCCAGGAGGATGCCCACGGTGAAGAGGTTGCGGGCGACGCCGTCCTGGGACTTGTCGAAGATGTACGTCCAGCCGAGGTACTGGTCGAGCCACTCGTTCAAGCCGGCCAGGTAGGGGACGAGGAAGATCGCGCCCCAGAGGCCGTAGATGATGCTGGGCACCGCGGCGAGCAGGTCGACCACGTACGCGAGCGGCTTGGCCAGCTTGCGCGGGGCGTAGTGCGAGATGAAGAGCGCGATCCCGATCGCGACGGGCACGGCGATGAGCATCGCGATGATCGACGAGACGACCGTGCCGAAGGCGAGGACGGCGATGCCGAAGACCGGCGGGTTGCCCGCCGGGTTCCACTCGAAGGTGGTGAAGAAGTTCGTGCTGTCCTTCGAGATGGCGAGGACGGCGCGGTAGGTGAGGAAGCCGGCGATCGCGGCCATGATCACGAGGAGGGTGATGCCGGAGCCTCGGGAGAGTCCGCTGAAGATGCGGTCCCCGGGGCGCGAGGCGCTCTTGGCGCGCCGGCTCCTCTTTATGTCTGGTGTGGTGGTAGCCATCTGCTTCTCCGGTCTGCGGGGCCCCTACGGACGTACGGGCTCCTGGCGGCGGTGCACCGGATGCCGGGTCCGGCCCCCCGCGTGGGGGCCGGACCCGGCCTGGGGTCAGGACAGGGTGGGGACGATCGCGCGGACCTTCGCGGCGATCTCGGCCGGGAGCGGGGCGTAGCCGGCTTCGGCGAGGACCTTCTGGCCCTCCTCGCTCACGGTGTAGTTGAGGAAGGCCTTCAGGGTCGGCAGGGTCTCCGCCTTGTTGCCCTTGTCGCAGGCGATCTCGTAGGTGACGAGGACGATCGGGTAGGCACCCTCGGCCTTCGTCGTGTAGTCGAGGGAGAGGGCGACGTCGTTGCCCGTGCCCGTGCCCTTGACCTTGGCGGCGGCGATGGCCTTGGACGCGTTCTCCGAGGAGGCGGCGACCGGGGCGGCGGCACCGGTGTTGATGCTGACCGTGGAGATCTTGTTCGCGGTGGCGTACGAGAGCTCGAAGTAGCCGATGGAGCCCTCGGCGTCCTTGACCGCGGTGGCGACACCGGAGGAGCCGTTGGCGGCCTGGCCGCCCTGGGCGGGCCACGACTTCGACTTCGGGTCGTGCTTCCAGTCGGCCGCGGCGGCGGTCGAGAGGTACTTGCCCAGGTTCTGGGTGGTGCCCGACTCGTCCGAGCGGTGGAAGGCCTGGATCGTGGTGTCCGGGAGCTTGGCGCCGGGGTTGAGCTTGGCGATCGCCGGGTCGTTCCACTTGGTGATCTTGTTGTCGAAGATCTTGGCGATGGTGGAGGCGTCGAGGATCAGGTTGTCCACGCCGTCCAGCTTGTAGCCGATGGCGATGGGGCCGCCGACCATCGGGAGGTTGACGCCCTTGCCGCCCTTGCAGATCTTCTGCGACTCGGCGACCTCTTCGTCCTTCAGGGCGGAGTCGGAGCCGGCGAAGGCGACCTGGCCCTGGTTGAACTTGGTGATGCCGCCGCCGGAGCCGATGCCCTGGTAGTTGATCTCGACACCGGAGCACGCGGCCTGGAAGTTCTTGACCCACAGGTCCATCGCGTTCTTCTGCGCGCTGGAGCCGGCGGCGAGGAGCTGGCCCTTGGCGCCCTCGCAGGCGATGTTCGAGGCGGCGGCGGAGGTCTTGGTGTCGCCTTCCTTGGCCGGCGTCTCCGTGTTGTTGTCCGAGCCACACGCCGAGAGGACGAGCGCACCGGAGACGACGAGGGCACCGATCGCGGAGGCGCGAAGCCCGTTCTTGCGCGAAAGCTTCACTTTCGGGTGTTCCTTCCAGAAGCCGCCTGTCGCGGACCGAGTGTCCCGAACGTTCTACGGCGGCGTGTGTCGGTGGGCGGTGCATCGCTGTGCTCTCTGCACCGTGTAAGGCCGAAATTAGGCAGAACAGGTGAAGCGGTCGACGGGAGAGGGTGAACGGGAAGTGAACCGTGCCGTAAGCCCGGGTGCGGGGTCCTCGGGCGGACGGCGGCGGGGGGTGCTGCCGGGGGCGCTTCGGGGGGCGCTGACGGGGGTGCTTCCGGGCCCTGGCAGGGCCCGGCCAGCGGTGTCGCCGTCGGGCCGGCCGCCGGTGGCGGGCCTTGTGCGGCGACCGGTGGGGGTCAGCCGGTGGTCGTGGTGACCGCCACGTCCAGGAGTTCGCGGTCCCTGGGCTGGGTGAGGCGGGCGCGGGCCGCGGCCGGGGGGAGCCAGACCAGGTGGTCCACCTCGTGGCTCGGGGTGAAGGTGCCGTCCAGGGCGCGGGCCGACCAGTACTCGACCGTCTTCGGGCGGCCGTCCACGGTGTAGTGGACCGTCGGCAGGCGCGGGCCGAGCGCGCAGCGCCGGCCCGTCTCCTCCTGGACCTCGCGCAGCGCGCATGCCTCGGCCGGCTCCCCGCGCTTCCGCTTGCCCTTCGGGTGGGACCAGTCGTCGTACTTCGGCCGGTGGACGAGGGCGATCTCGATGCCGTGGCCGGAAAGCGCCGGGCGCCAGAGCACGCACCCGGCAGCCAGGATCGGGGGATCGGGAGCGGTGCTCATGGGACCGGTGCCGTCGTTCTCCGCCAGGCGCGCTGGAAGGCGAAGCGGGCGGCTTCGACCTCGTGGCGCTGGTCGGCGTGGAGGACGCCCAGGGCGTACGCGGTCGCGGGGGCGATGCGCGGGGTGCGGGCGGCGGTGGCCGCGGCGGTCGCGGCCTCGGCGGCGTCCCGGTGCCGGTCGAGGGCGCGGGCGGCCTCGTACAGGGCGGAGTCGGGTTCGCCGCCGGTGTGCAGGGCCTCGGTGGCGTACCGGTGCAGCCGCAGCAGGAGCCGGGTCTGGTGCCAGGGCGCGTCCTGGCTCTCCCCGGTGGCGAGGGCGAGGGCGTCGGCGTTGTACGGGTGGGCGGCCCGGCTCAGGGGCAGGGCTCCGACCGCGTCCAGGAGGCGGCGTTCGGCGACCTCGGCGGGGCCGTCCAGGACCTCGACGGCCGGGGCGGTGCCCACGGGGCCGAGGGGGACTTCGGAGGCGAGGAGCGCGACGGCGTCGGCGACCGCGTGGAAGCGGGCCGAGCCCAGTGCCTGGAGGGACGCCGAGTGGGCGCGTGTCCGGGCCAGGGTCAGCTGCCGTTCGAGGAGGGCGCCGGCGCGGGCGGCGCCCACGGTGAGCCCGGCCGCGTCGCCGCCCCGGGCGGCGGGGACGGGTCCGCCGCCGCTCGTGGCGTTCGGCGCGCCCGTACCGTTCGACAGCCGGGACAGCGCGTCCACCAGGCGGATCAGCCGGGACATGCAGGCCTGTTCCAGGGCGAGCGTGCCCGAGAGCCAGGCGAGCTCGGTGCGCAGCTGGTCCGCCCAGGCCGGGTCGAGCAGCGGCCGGAACGTGTGGAGCGTTCCGCTGATCCGGCGGGCGGCGCCGCGCAGGGTGCGGGCCGCCTCCTCCGCTCCGGCCGTGTCCGAGCGGCTCTCGCCGTGGAGCCGCAGGCCGCGGAGGAAGTCCGCGGCGCGGGCGTGCAGGTAGGGGGCCAGGACCTCGCCCGCCGTGACGTCCTGCGTGTGGTCAGGGTTGTGCACGCCGGCGCCTCCGCGCGTCGATGAGCATCTCCTGGACGTGCCGTAGGGGGCGGCCCTCGGGGTCGGTCGCGTGCCGCGTCCAGTTCCCGTCGGGGCCGAGGTGCCAGGAGGAGGTGGTGTCGGACATCCCGGTCTCCAGGAGCCGGGAGAGCGCTGCCCGGTGCGCCGGGTCGGAGACCCGTACGAGGGCCTCGATCCGGCGGTCCAGGTTGCGGTGCATCATGTCGGCGCTGCCGAACCAGACCTCGGGTTCGCCGCCGTTGCCGAAGGCGAAGACCCGGGAGTGCTCCAGGAAGCGGCCGAGGATCGAACGGACCCGGATGTTCTCCGAGAGGCCGGCGACCCCGGGGCGTACGGCGCAGATGCCGCGGACCCAGATGTCGACCGGGACGCCGGCCCGCGAGGCCTGGTAGCAGGCGTCGATGACGGCCTCGTCGACCATCGAGTTGACCTTGATCCGTACGTACGCGGGCCGGCCGGCGCGGTGGTGGGCGATCTCCTTGGTGATCCGGGAGACCAGTCCGTCGCGCAGTGACTTCGGGGCGGTGAGCAGCCGGCGGTACGTCTCGCGGCGGGAGTAGCCGGAGAGCCGGTTGAACAGGTCGGAGAGGTCCGCGCCGACCTGCGGGTCGGCGGTCAGCAGGCCCAGGTCCTCGTAGAGGCGGGCGGTCTTCGGGTGGTAGTTGCCGGTGCCGACGTGGGAGTAGCGGCGCAGCAGCTCGCCCTCCTGCCGGACGACGAGCGACAGCTTGCAGTGGGTCTTCAGGCCGACGAGGCCGTACACGACGTGGCAGCCGGACTCCTCCAGCTTGCGCGCCCACTTGATGTTGGCCTGTTCGTCGAAGCGGGCCTTGATCTCGACGAGGACGAGGACCTGCTTGCCGGACTCGGCGGCGTCGATGAGGGCGTCGACTATCGGGGAGTCGCCGGAGGTGCGGTACAGCGTCTGCTTGATCGCCAGTACGTCGGGGTCGGCGGCCGCCTGCTCCAGGAAGGCCTGCACGGACGTCGAGAACGAGTCGTACGGGTGGTGGAGGAGCACGTCCCGCTCGCGCAGCGCGGCGAATATGTCCGGCGCGGACGCCGACTCGACCTCGGCGAGGTCCCGGTGGGTGCCGGCCACGTATGTGGGGTACTTCAGCTCCGGCCGGTCCTGCCCGGCGATCCCGAAGAGCCCGGTCAGGTCGAGCGGTCCGGGCAGCGGGTAGACCTCGGCGTCGGAGATCTTCAGTTCGCGGACGAGGAGATCCAGGACGTACGGGTCGATGGACTCCTCGACCTCGAGGCGGACCGGCGGCCCGAAGCGGCGCCGCATGAGCTCCTTCTCCAGGGCCTGGAGCAGGTTCTCGGCGTCGTCCTCCTCGACCTCCAGGTCCTCGTTCCTGGTCACCCGGAACATGTGGTGGGCGAGCACCTCCATGCCGGGGAAGAGCTCCTCCAGGTGTGCCGCGATCACGTCCTCCAGGGGCACGTACCGCTGCGGGGAGGCCTCCGGGAAGCGGGAGAGCAGCGGGGGCACCTTCACGCGCGCGAAGTGGCGGTGGCCGCTGACGGGATTGCGGACGACCACGGCGAGGTTGAGCGAGAGCCCCGAGATGTACGGGAAGGGGTGTGCCGGGTCCACGGCCAGCGGGGTGAGGACCGGGAAGATCTGCTGCCGGAACAGGGTGAAGAGCCGCGCCTGTTCCTTCTCCGTGAGCTCGGGCCAGCGGATCAGGTGGACGCCCTCGTCGGCCAGGGCCGGGGCCACGTCCTGCTGGAAGCAGGCGGCGTGCCGGGCCATGAGCTCGCGCGACCGTGTCCAGATCAGGTCGAGGACCTCGCGGGGCTGGAGGCCGGAGGCGGAGCGGGTGGCGACGCCGGTCGCGATGCGGCGCTTGAGGCCGGCGACCCGGACCATGAAGAACTCGTCGAGGTTCGAGGCGAAGATCGCGAGGAAGTTCGCTCGTTCGAGGAGGGGGGTCGTGGGGTCCTCGGCGAGTTCGAGCACGCGCTCGTTGAAGGCGAGCCAGCTGCGCTCCCGGTCGAGGAAGCGTCCCTGCGGCAGCTCGTCGCCGAGCGCGCCGTCGTCCTCGTACGTGTCGGGATCGGCGTCCAGGTCGGGGTCGAGATCGGTCACGACGGCGCCGTTGGTCACCTGCCCGCGGTGTGCGGCGATGGGGCCGAGCGACGACGGAGTGGACGACGAACCGGACGACGGCGCGGACGGCGCGGCGGTCGGCGTGGCGGAGGGCTGGACCGGGACCTCGGCGGGCTGCTGGCTCATGGCCCCATTCTTCCGCGCGAAGGGGTGGTCGGGCGCGTCGGAGCGGGCCGTGGGGGAGGGAAGTCTCCCTTTGGGGAGAGCGGACACGGAGCGCTTCATTGCGTGAGCGTCGCAAGCGCGTCTGAATGGCCGGTAACGACGACATGTCGTTCGGGAATCGGGGGCGGGGCCGTGTGCGGGCCCCGCCCCCGATTCTCCTGCGGGTTTCTCAGGGGTGCCGGGCGCGCAGGACGCGGAGGGCGGCGATGAGCGCGAGGGCGGCGAGGGCGAGGACGATGCCGCTCTCGATGAGCTGGGTGGGCCAGAAGTGGGACTCGGGGTGGTAGTCGAGGTACTGCGCGGCGATCGGCTCGTCGGTGCGGCAGGCGCCGACGGGGGTTCCGTCGGTGAAGCAGAACCAGCCGGGCAGCCGCTGCCCGGCGGTGCTGATCAGGCCCTGCTCCACGAGCAGGCCGTGCTCGGGCATGGCGAGGGCGGCCCCGTTCTCGAGGGCCGGGCCGGTGATCGTCGTCACCGGGAGGAAGTCCCAGCGGAAGGCGCCGAGGACGAGCAGGACCAGGCCCACGACTCCGCCGGTGACGGCCATGGCCACGAGGGTGCGGCGGATCAGCTGGCCGACGAGGGCGCCGACGGCGATGCCGAGCAGGACGTAGGCGACGAGGACGGGGCCGGTGGCCTCGTACGGCCCGGCGTCCGACCAGCGGAACTTCCAGGTGTCGGAGATCTTCGTCCAGCCGATGAGGTAGACCGCCATGAGGGCGAGCGTGGCGGTGAGGCCCGCGGCGGTCGCGGTGAGGAGCTTGGCGCGGAGCCAGGCGCCCGGACCGATCGACTGGGTGAGGGAGAGTCTGTACGTCCCCGACTCCAGCTCGCGGGCGATGAGCGGGCCCGCGACGAGGGCGCCGATGACCAGGGGCAGGGCGACCATGCCGTAGGAGAGCAGTTCCATGGCCCCGCGCAGGAGGTGATAGCCCCTGTTGTAGTCGGCGAGGACCTCGGTGCCGTTCTCGACGCGGACGTGCTCGGTCTGCGCGGCCCACAGGCGCAGACCGCCGATGACCGCGAGGGACACGGCTGCCAGGCCGCCCGCCAGCCACAGCGTCCGCCGGTACTGGCGGACCGTCACCCAGTAGGGGCCTCTCAGGGCGAGGCTGCTCATGCCGGGGCTCCTTCGGTGGTGCGGAGGTGGGCGAGGAGGAGGTCCTCCAGGGAGGGTTCGGTCGTCTCCCAGGGTCCTTCGACCGGGCCCTGGCGGCGGATCAGGGCGGTGAGCTGACGGCCCGTCGTGCGGGATTCGACGACCGTGTGCGGGGCGAGGTCGGCGACGGGGCCCCTGAGCAGGGTGTGGGCGGAGAGGAGTTCGTCGACGGGGCCGTCGAGGCGGATCCGGCCGCCGTGGAGCAGGAGGAGGTGGTCGCAGGCGCCCTCCAGCTCGGTGAGGATGTGCGAGGACATGACGACGGTGGTGCCGTGTTCGGCGGCGTCGGCCATGAGCAGGCCCATGAGCTGGTGCCGGGCGAGCGGGTCGAGGTCGGCCATCGGCTCGTCGAGGAGCAGGAGTTCGGGCCGCTTGCCGAGGGCGAGTGCGAGGGCGACACGGGTGCGCTGGCCGCCGGAGAGGGTCCGTACGACGGCGTGGGGGTCGAGCGTGTCGGCCATGACCCGCCGGGCGGCGGCGTCGTTCCAGCGGCCGGGGTTGAGTTCGCGGCCCATGCGCAGGGTGTCGGCGACGGTGAGCCGGGGGTGGAGCGGTTTGTCCTGGGCGACGTAGGCGAGGTGTTCGCGGGCCGGTGCCTGGATGGTGCCCTCGGTGGGGCGCAGGAGCCCGGCGGCGAGGGCGAGGAGGGTGGACTTGCCGGCGCCGTTGGGGCCGACGAGGGCGCAGACCCGGCCGACGGGGAGGGCGAACGCGCACTCCCGCAGGGCCCAGCGGCCGTTTCCGCCCCCGTATCTCTTGCCCAGGAGACCGGCCTCCAGCGCGATGCCGTCTCTTGTCATGCGTCGTCCCCCTCGAAGTGTTCCTTCAGTACGGATGTGAAGAGCGCGGCCACGTCCTCGCGGTCCAGTCCGGCGGCGCGGGCACGGCGGGCCCAGTCGGCGAGTTCGCCGCGCAGGGGCGAGTCGGCGGGGCCGGTGCCGAGCGTGGCGCGGACGAAGGTGCCGAGGCCGCGGCGGGCCTCGACGAGGCCTTCGCGTTCGAGCTCGCGGTAGGCCTTGAGGACGGTGTTGGGATTGATGGCCGTCGCTTCGACGACCTCGCGTGCGGTGGGCAGTCGGTCGCCCGGCTCCAGGAGGCCCATCCGGAGGGCCTGTTTCGTCTGTTGGACGATCTGGAGGTAGGTGGCGACGCCACTGCGCCGGTCGATGCGGTACTCGACCACGATCGCTTCCACCACCCTTTCACTAATCAAGTAGTGAAAGGGTGGTGGAAAGAAGGGGGCGGTGTCAACCGCCCCCCCCGTTACTTCCGTGTTCAGGACTCCGTGCGGTACATCAGATCCACCTCGTGCGTGACGAAGCCCAGCCGCTCGTACACCGTCACCGCCGCCGTGTTGTCGGCGTCCACGTACAGCATCGCCGTCGGCAGACCCTGCGCCGCCAGGTGCCGCAGACCGGTCGCGGTGAGGGCCTTGCCGAGGCCGCCGCCCTGCGCGTCGGGCAGGATGCCGACGACGTACACCTCGCCGAGCTGCTCCTCGGCGTGCGTCTTCGTCCAGTGGAAGCCGACGAGCCGGCCGTCCTTCTCGGCGAGGAAGAAGCCCTTCGGGTCGAACCAGGGCTCGGCGATCCGGTCGTCGAGGTCCCGCTGGGTGAGCGAGCCCTGCTCCGGGTGGTGGGCGAACGCCGCGGAGTTGACGGCCAGCCAGGCCGTGTCGTCCTGACCGGGGACGAAGGTACGGACGGTGACGCCCTCGGGGAACACCGGCTCCGGGATGTCCAGCGGGGTCAGGGTGCGCCGGAGCTGGCGCAGCTCGCGGAAGAGCGTCAGGCCGAGGACCTGGGCGAGGTGCCGGGCGGCGGACTTGCCGCCGTGCGCCCAGACGCGCAGCCGCTTGCCGGAGGCGCCGAGCAGGGCGGTGCCGAGCGCCCGGCCGTGGCCGCGGCCGCGGTGGGAGGGGTGGACGACCAGCTCGGCGGCGGGCGCCTCGATGGGATCCGTCTCCTCCAGCTGGGCGTAGCCGTACAGGTGGGTACCGACGGTCAGCAGGAAGTGCCGCACGCCCTCGCGGCTGCCGTGACGGAGGTAGAGCCGGCCCTGTTCGGACACGGCGTGCATGCCGTCGGACTGGGCCGCGGCCTCCAGGAGATCCAGTACGTCCTGGATCTGCTCGGGTGTGAGCTCGTCATACGTGTGGATCTGCCGTCCGGGTTCGAGGGCCGGCGCCGCGTCGGAAGTCATGGACCGAGCCTACGGCGACCCGCCGCCGCGCCGGGGAAAGGCGGCGGCAACTGTCTCGTAACCTGCTACCCCCTGTTGCGCTACGCGCGTTGACTCTAGGCTGCACCGGCAGACGTGGGAGTACGTCAAGACCGCAAATGGGGCAAGGGGAGAGATGGCAGCGACACCGAGGAAGAACAAGATGGCGCGGCGAATTCTCGCCGCCGGGGCGGGACTTGTGACGGTGGGGGCGCTCGTCGCCGCCATGCCGTCGGCCGGGGCCAGCGGCGACGCGTTCGCCGCCGGGCACGGCGAGGGCTGGGGCCGGATGGTCGACGTCCAGCTGCTCTCCTTCAACGACCTCCACGGCAACCTGGAGGCGCCGGCGGGTTCGTCCGGGCAGGTCACCCGGGTGAAGGAGGACGGCACCACCGAGAAGATCGACGCGGGCGGCGTCGAGTACCTGGCCACGCATCTGCGCCAGGCCCGCGAGGGGAATCGTTACTCCGTGACGGCGGCGGCCGGTGACCTCATCGGTGCGTCGCCCCTGCTGTCCGGGCTCTTCCACGACGAGCCGACCATCGGGGCCCTGAACAAGCTGGACCTCGACGTCACCTCGGTGGGCAACCACGAGTTCGACGAGGGCGCGGTCGAGCTGGCCCGTATGCAGAACGGCGGCTGTCACCCGACCGCCGGCTGTTTCGTCCAGGGCAAGAAGTTCAAGGGCGCCGACTTCCCCTACCTCGCCGCGAACGTGACGAAGGAGAAGACGGGCAAGCCGCTGCTCGACCCGTACTTCATCTGGGAGAAGAACGGCGTCCGGATCGGCTTCATCGGCGTGACCCTGGAGGGCACCCCGAACATCGTCACCGCCGAGGGCGTCAAGGGCCTCGCGTTCGGCGACGAGGTCGAGACGATCAACAAGTACACGAAGATCCTGGAGCGCAAGGGCGTCAAGTCCATCGTCGCCCTGATCCACGAGGGCGGCTCGCCGGCCTCCAGCTCGTACAACTACAACTGCGACAGCCCCGGTCCGGGCGACGGCATCTCCGGCCCGATCACCGAGATCGCCAAGAACGTCTCGCCGCAGGTCGACGCGCTGGTCACCGGTCACACGCACCAGGCGTACGTGTGCACCGTCCCCGACCCGTCGGGCAAGCCGCGTCTGGTCACCTCGGCGTCCTCGTACGGCAAGCTCTACACGGACACCACGCTGACCTACGACCGCCGCACCAAGGACATCGTGCGGACGGCCGTCGCCTCGGCCAACCACGTCGTCACGCGTGACGTGCCGAAGGCCGCGGACATGACGAAGCTGATCCAGGACTGGAACGCGCTGGCGGCGCCGATCGCCAACCGTCCGCAGGGCTGGATCGCCGCGGACATCAACGGCCGCGGCTCCACGGCGTACGAGAAGCCGCTCGGCGACGTGATCGCCGACGCGCAGCTGGAGGGCCTGGCCCCGGCGGACAAGGGCGGCGCGCAGCTGGCCCTGATGAACCCGGGCGGCATCCGCTCGGACCTCGTCCACAAGGCGTCCGGCGCCGAGGGCGACGGTGTGGTGACGTACGGCGAGTCGTTCACCGTGCAGCCCTTCACCAACATGATGAACGTGGTCGACCTCAGCGGCGCGAACCTGATCGCCGCGCTGAAGCAGCAGGTCAGCGGCTCGAACCTGAACGCCATCAAGATCCTCCAGGTCTCGAAGGGCCTCACCTACACGCTCGACATGACCAAGACGGGCGCGGACCGCGTCGTCGATGGCACGGTCAAGCTGAACGGCGAGCCGATCGACCCCTCGAAGTCCTACCGCGTCGCGATGAACGAGTTCCTCGCGGGCGGCGGCGACGGCTTCCCGGCCCTGGCCACCGGCACGAACAAGCTGGTCGGCGCCTCGGACCTGGACGTCTTCAACGCCTACCTGGCGGCCCACTCCTCGGCGGCGGCCCCGCTGCCGGTCCCGGCGGCGGACCGCATCACGGTCGTGCAGCCGTAGTTCCGACAGGCCCCTGACGGGGGCGGCGGTCCGCTTCGGCGGCCCGCCGCCCCCGTTCTCCGTTCTCCGTCGCTGTGCCCGGAGGGGCGACGCACCCTGGCGGGCTTTGTTGTGGACCTGTCATAGTGCGGCCCATGGAGCGACGACGCTTTCTCACAGGAGCCGTGGGCGCCATGGGCGCCGGGGCACTCCTCCTCGCGGGAGCCCCCACCGCCTCGGCCGTGGACACGCGCGCGTGGATGGGCGGACACGCGGACGGAACACCCCTCCAGCGGCTCACCATCCCCGGCACACACGACTCCGGCGCCCGGTTCGGCGGACCCTGGTCACAGTGCCAGAACACCACCATCGCCCAGCAGCTGGACAGCGGCATCCGGTTCCTGGACATCCGGTGCCGGGTGACCGGCGGATCCTTCGCCATCCACCACGGCGCCTCCTACCAGAACATGATGTTCGGGGACGTCCTCGTCGCCTGCCGGGACTTCCTCGCCGCACACCCCTCCGAGACCGTCCTCATGCGGGTCAAGCAGGAGTACTCGGAGGACTCCGACGCCACCTTCCGCTCGATCTTCGACGACTACCTCGACGGACGCGGCTGGCGCTCCCTCTTCCGGATCGGCAACGGGGTACCGCTCCTCGGCGAGGCCCGCGGACGGGTCGTGCTCATCGCCGACAACGGCGGCCTGCCCGGTGGCCTCAGATGGGGCGACAGCTCCGTCCTCGCCCTCCAGGACGACTGGAACGCGCTCCCCGACCCCAAGTACGCCAAGATCGAGGCCCACTTCCGCGCGGCCGTCCAGCAGCCCGGGCGGCTGTACGTGAACTTCGTCAGCACCTCCGCCTACCTGCCGCCCGTCTGGAACTCCGACCGGCTCAACCCGCGCGTGCACGGCTATCTGGACAGCGCGGCCGCGTCCGGCGCGAAGGGACTCGGGATCGTCCCCATGGACTTCCCGAACACCCGCTCAGGACTCGTCGAGGCCCTGCTCCGGCACAACTGACCCCTCCGGCGGTGGTGTCGGCGCCCCCGGCAGCCGTACCGTCGCCACCGTCCCGCCGTTCTCCGCCGGGGACAGGACGACCGTGCCGCCCGCGTGGTGGACCGTACGGGCCACGATCGAGAGGCCCAGACCCGAACCCGGGAGACTGCGGGCCGAGGGCGAGCGCCAGAAGCGGTCGAAGACGTGCGGGAGCTCGTCCGGGGGGATGCCGGGGCCCTGGTCGCGGACCGTCAGCTCGCCCCGCATCAGGACCACCTCGACCGTGCCCCCGGGCGGCGAGAACTTCACCGCGTTGTCCAGGACGTTCATCAGCGCCCGCTCCAGGGCGGCCGCGTCCGCCCGCACGTACCAGGGCGCCAGGTCCGTGACGAAGCCGAGCTCGGGGCCGCGCAGCCGCGCCCGGTCCAGGGCCGCCCGCAGAATCGTGTGGAGCGGCACCACTTCGAGCGGGCCCGGCTGCGCCGTGTCCGGGCGGGCCAGCTCCTGGAGGTCGCCGATGAGCGCCGCCAGCTCCGTCATCTGGGCCTTCACCGAGGCCATCAGGGCCCGCCGGTCCTCCGGCGGGATCGCCCGGCCCGTCTCCTCGCTGCGCGCGAGCAGTTCGACGTTCGTCCGGAGGGAGGTGAGGGGCGTGCGGAGTTCGTGGCCGGCGTCCGCGATCAGCTGCGACTGCCGGTCCCTGGACGTCGCGAGCGCCGCCGTCATCGCGTTGAACGAACGGGACAGACGGGCGATCTCGTCCTCGCCCTCCACCGGGATGCGGACGGTCAGGTCCTCGGTCGCCGCCACGTGCTCGACGGCGCCCGTCAGCCGGTTCACCGGTTCGAGGCCGGTCCGCGCCACCCACAGGCCGGCCGCGCCCGCGCCGACGACGCCGATCCCGGAGACCAGGAGCAGCACCCAGCGCAGGGTGGACATCGAGTTGTCGATCTCGGCGAGCGGCCGGGCGACGGAGACCGCGAGCCCGATCGGGCCCTCCTGCGGGTAGGTGTAGACCCGCATCTCCCGTCCGGTGTCGTCCTTGACCGTGTGCAGGACGAACTCCAGCTGCCCCCGGGCCACCGCGAGATCGCCGTCCCCCGCGGGGATCGCGGCCTTCCCCGAGGTGCACACGCTGCCGTTGGCGAGGATCACCTGCACCGTGTACGAGCCCGCCACCGGCGGCGGTGTGCTGCCCTGCCGGCAGAGGGCGAGCAGGCTCTGCACCCCGTTCGGGTCGAGCCGGGTGCTGCGCAGCGAGGAGTCCATCTCGGCCTCCAGCTGCGCGCGCGTCACGAACCAGCAGGCGAGCGAGACGGCCGCCACGGCGACCGCGACCGCGACCGCCGTGAGCAGCGCGAGGCGGGAGCGCAGGGGTCGCGAGCGGAACCAGGTCAGGGGCCGGAAGCGCGCCAGGGGACCCGTGCGGGGACCGTTCACTCCCCGCCCCCTCCGCGCAGCGCGTATCCCACGCCCCGCACCGTGTGCACGAGGCGCGGCTCGCCGCCCGCCTCCGTCTTGCGTCGCAGATACATCACGTACACGTCCAGCGAGTTCGAGCTCGGTTCGAAGTCGAAGCCCCACACGGCCTTGAGGATCTGTTCCCGGGTGAGCACCTGCCGCGGGTGCGCCAGGAACATCTCCAGGAGCGTGAACTCGGTGCGGGTCAGCTCCACCGTCCGCCCGCCGCGGGTCACCTCGCGGGTGGCCAGGTCCATCCGCAGGTCCTCGAAGGCCAGCACGTCGCCGTCGGCCGGGGAGGCGGCCGTGGCCCGGGCGTACGAGCTGCGCCGCAGCAGCGCCCTGATCCGGGCGAACAGTTCGTCCAGCTCGAAGGGCTTCACGAGGTAGTCGTCGGCGCCCGCGTCGAGCCCGGTGACCCGGTCGCCGACCGTGTCGCGGGCGGTGAGCATCAGGATCGGCACGGTGGAGCCGGAGGCCCTGATCCGGCGGGCGGCCGTCAGCCCGTCCATCCGGGGCATCTGGACGTCGAGGACGACGAGATCGGGGGCGTACGACTCCATCCGGGAGAGCGCGTCCAGACCGTCGACGGCGTCCTGCGTCCCGTATCCCTCGAAGGCGAGGCTGCGGCGCAGGGCCTCGCGCACGGCGGGCTCGTCGTCGACGATGAGGATGCGTTCGGCTTCGTGTCGCTGGTCGGTCATGGGCTCAGCGTCGCATGCCGCTCGTTCGCCGGTCAGCTGTCTCCGCCCGAGCGCAGGCTCTCCAGATCGGCCTTCACCGTGTCGACCGGGATCGCGAATCCGAGGCCGACGCTGCCGGCGGTGGAGCCGCTCGAAGAACTGGGCGAATACATGGCCGAATTGATTCCGATGATCTCCCCGTTCATATTGATCAACGCGCCGCCGGAATTACCCGGATTCAGCGAGGCGTCGGTCTGGAGCGCCTTGTACGTGGTCTTCGAGGAGCCGGTGTCGCCGTTGAACTGCTGTCCGCCGAACTCGAACGGCCAGCCCTGTCGCGGATCGTTCTGCTGTTCCTGCTGCCCGCTCCGGCTGTCGTCGTCCTTGGCGACGGTGACGTCCCGGTCGAGCGCGGAGACGATGCCGCTGGTGACGGTGCCGGTCAGACCCTCGGGGGAGCCGATGGCCACGACCTGGTCGCCCACCCGCACCGTGGACGAGTCGCCGAGCTTGGCGGTCTTGAGGCCGGAGGCGCCCTGCAGCTTGATGAGCGCCAGGTCCTTGTCGGGGTCGGTGCCGACGACCTCGGCCTTGTAGGACTTGCCGCTGCTGAGCTGCACGGTGATCTCGGACGCGCCGGAGATCACGTGGTTGTTGGTGACGATCTCGCCGTCGGAGGTGATGATCACGCCCGAGCCGGTGGACTTGCCGGCGTTCGAGCTCGCGGAGATCTCGACGATGGAGGGGGAGACGGCCTGGGCGACGCCGGCGACCGTGCCCGCGGTGCTCGCGGAGACGTTGGTGCCGCTCACCTGTGAGGAGGCGGTGACGGGGGTGTCGGAGGCGAGCTGCTGGACCAGCGTGGCGGTGCCGCCGCCGATCGCCGCCGCGGCGATGGCCACGGCCGCCATGAGGCCGACCCCGCGCTTGGCGCGACGGCGGGAGCCGGGGCCGCCGGCAGGAGCGGCGGACGGGGCGGACCCGGTGACGGGAGGGACCGGGGGGACGGTCGGCGGGACGTGCCCACCGGACGGCCAGACCGTGGTGCCGGGCTCGGTGACGATCGGCCGGGTGGAGAACGGCTGCGTGGCGTGCGGCTCGGTGACGATCGGCTGGGCCGCGGTCTGCTCGGCGCCGGTCGGCTGCGGGCCGCCCGGGGCGTACGGCGGCCTCGGCGGGTGCGGCGGGTAGTAGGGCTGCTGCTGCGGCTGCTGCTCCTGGAAGTCCGTCATGGCTCTGACTCTCGGATCCGTACATGAGAGCCGTCTGAGGACCGGCTGAGAAGCCCGACAGAAGCCTGTATGCCCGATATAAAGAACCCTCCCCGGGGGGAGGGTTCTCAGGGATCACAGGGCTCTCGTGGCTCAGCCGCCGTCGCAGCCGCAGGAACGGCGGACGACCAGGGCCGACGGGAAGAGCTTCACGCGCTCGCGGCGCGAACCCGCCACCCGGATCGAGTCGTCGAGGACCAGGTCCACCGCCGCCCGGGCCATCGCCGGCCGGTCCGAGGAGATCGTGGTCAGCGGCGGGTCGGTGAGCGCCGCCTCCTTCACGTCGTCGAAGCCGGCGACCGCCAGCTCCGAGGGCACCTCGATGCGCAGCTCGCGTGCCGCGCGCAGCACACCGAAGGCCTGGTCGTCGGTGGAGCAGAAGATGGCCGGCGGCCTGTCCGGGCCGGCGAGCAGCTTGAGGGCCACCTGATAGGCGTCGTAGCGGTTGTACGGGGCCTGGAAGAGCCGTCCCTCGATCGAGCGGCCCGCCTCCAGCATGGCGCGGCGCCAGCCCTCCTCGTGGTCGGCGACGGGGTCGCCGACGGCCGGGGTGTTCGGGATGCCGCCCATGCACGCCACGTACGCGTGGCCGTGCTCCAGGAGGTGCCGGGTGGCGAGCTGGGCGCCGCCGATGTCGTCGGTGACGACGGCGACGTCGTCCAGGGCCTCGGGCCGCTCGTGCAGCAGCACCACGCGCGCGTCCCAGGCCTCGATCTCGCTCGCTGCCCGCTCGCTCATGCCCTGGCTGACCAGGATCAGTCCGGAGACCCGCATGCCGAGGAAGGCGCGCAGGTAGTGGACCTCGCGCTCGTCGCGGTAGTCCGAGTTGCCGACGAGGACCATTTTTCCGCGCTCGGCGGCGGCCTGCTCGACCGCGTGCGCCATCTCCGCGAAGAACGGCTGCCGCGCGTCCGGGACGATCATGCCTATGAGGTCCGTGCGCCGGGACGCCATCGCCTGGGCGACCCGGTCGGGGCGGTAGCCCAGTTCCTTGATCGCGGCGAGGACACGCTCGCGCGTGGCCGGGGCGACCGGCCGGGGTCCGTTGTTGATGACGTAGCTCACGACCGCGGTCGAGGTACCTGCCAGTCGAGCTACGTCATCCCGCGTCACCTTGGCCACGCGCGGCAGTCTACGCGGGGTGACCTACCTACCGGCAGGTCGCACTGTGGCATCCGCCACGTTCCTGTCCTCCGAGGGGGTGACGTCCCCCGTGGCGTCCTTGACGCGGGTGTCCGCGCGGGCGCCCTCCTTGGTGCGGGCCTCCTCCTTGGCACGCGCCTCCTCCGCCGCCCGCTCGACCTTCTCGGGGGTGACGAAGCGGTAGCCGACGTTACGGACGGTGCCGATCAGCGACTCGTGCTCCGGGCCGAGCTTGGCCCGCAGACGCCGTACGTGGACGTCGACCGTCCGGGTGCCGCCGAAGTAGTCGTACCCCCACACCTCCTGGAGGAGCTGGGCACGCGTGAAGACCCGGCCCGGGTGCTGGGCCAGGTACTTGAGGAGCTCGAACTCCTTGAAGGTCAGGTCCAGGACCCGGCCCTTGAGCTTCGCGCTGTACGTCGCCTCGTCGACCGACAGGTCGCCGTTGCGGATCTCCATGGGGGAGTCGTCGGCGACGATCTGCTGGCGGCCCATCGCGAGGCGCAGCCGCGCCTCGACCTCGGCGGGGCCCGCGGTGTCGAGGAGGACGTCGTCGATGCCCCAGTCGGCGGTGACGGCCGCGAGACCGCCCTCCGTGACGACGAGGATCAGCGGACAGCCGGGCCCCGTGGAGCGCAGCAGCTGGCAGAGCGAACGTACCTGCGGCAGGTCGCGCCGCCCGTCGACGAGGATCACGTCCGCGCCGGGGGTGTCCACGAGGGCGGGGCCCTCCGCCGGGGCGACCCGGACGTTGTGCAGGAGAAGGCCGAGGGCGGGCAGCACCTCGGTGGACGGCTGGAGGGCGTTGGTCAGGAGCAGCAAGGAGCTCATGCCGCCTCACCCGCCGTCGGTCGGTCGTGCTTCGTTCGCTCGCTCATCACGCGGTTCCTCCTCGGTCCCTGCGAGGACGTGCACTGCTTCGTACAGATCACTGCCGGCCCTCGCGCCCTGAGAGCTCTTGTTCATCCGTCCGTAACAACGGTCGGAAAACGCAAAAGGACCCGGGGGCTACGTCGCCCGGATCCTCTGCACAGGAGAATAGCCCACATGAGTTCAGAGGGAGAGGGTGGATTTCATATGGTGGATGTCTCCCTGATCACTTCCGGCTCCCGTCGGGCAATGTTGCGTACCGATGACGGTGTCCGTATCGAGGCGGTTTACGAACCCTCCACGGCAAGTGTCACCGATACGGCGGACACCGGTACGGCGGTGGTCGTGGCCCACGGGTTCACCGGGGCGGCCGACCGGCCCGCCGTCCGGCGCGCCGCCCGGGTCCTCGCGGAGCGCGGCGCGGCCGTCGTCACCTTCTCCTTCCGCGGCCACGGCGGCTCCGGCGGCCTCTCCACCGTCGGCGACCGGGAGGTCCTCGACCTGTCCGCCGCCGTCCGCTGGGCACGTGAGCTCGGCCACGCGCGCGTGGCGACGCTCGGCTTCTCCATGGGCGGGTCCGTGGTCCTGCGCCACGCCGCCCTGGACCGGGAGACGGAAGGACGCGCCGACGCGGTGGCCGCCGTCTCCGCGCCCGCCCGCTGGTACTACCGGGGTACGGCTCCGATGCGCCGCGTCCACTGGGTGGTCACCCGCCCGGCGGGCCGCCTCGTCGGGCGGTACGGCTTCCGCACCCGGATCGACCGGCGCGCCTGGGACCCCGTGCCCCTCTCCCCCGTGGAGGCGGTGCCGCTGATCGCGCCGACCCCGCTGCTCGTCGTGCACGGCGACCGGGACGCCTACTTCCCGCTCGACCACCCGCGGATGCTGGCCGGGGCCGGCGAGGCGGAACTGTGGCTGGAGCGGGGGATGGGCCACGCCGAGAACGCCGCCGACGAGGAGCTGCTCGCCCGGCTCGGGGACTGGCTCACCCGCGCGTAGCCCATCATGGGGGGCGGCGCGCACACGAACGAAGGGAGCGCCGCTATGGCAGCGGGAACCATCCGCTACTGGGCCGCGGCCAAGGCCGCCGCCGGTGTCGCGGAGGAGCCTTACACCGCCGAGCACCTCGCCGAGGCCCTCGACGCGGCCCGCGCGAAGCACCCGGGCGAGCTCGTCCAGGTCCTCCGCCGGTGCTCGTTCCTGGTCGACGGCGACCCCGTCGGGACCCGGAGCCATGAGACGGTACGGCTTGCCGAGGGCGGCACGGTCGAGGTGCTCCCCCCGTTCGCAGGAGGGTGAACCCCACAGCATGAGCAATGACCAGCACTACGGCGGTCAGCAGTACGACCCGTACGCGAACGGGAACGGGCAGCCGGACCAGGGTGAGCGGAGCCGCGAGCAGAGCCGCGAGCAGAGCCGCGAGCAGAGCCCCGACGTCACGCAGACGTGGGAGGGGCAGACCTGGGACACCCAGTACCAGCCGGCCGTCTCGTACGAGCAGCTCCAGGCCGACCGGGCACAGGCCGCGCAGGCGCAGGCGCAGGCACAGGCCGCCCAGGCCCAGCAGCAGTACCAGGGTCAGGCCCCCGCGCCGGTGTCCTACGGGGCGCAGGAGGGGTACCCGCAGCAGCCGTACGAGCCGTACCGGTCCGCGCCCACGCCCACGTACGAGTCGTACGGGACGCCCGCCGCGTACTACGCCGAGCCGCAGCAGGCCCAGGCACACGCCCAGGCACACGCCCACGCGCAGGCGCAGGCGCAGGCGCCGGCCCCGGTCCAGGCCCCCGCGGCCCCGGTGGAGACCGCACCCGCGCCCGCCCCCGTGGCCGAGGCGGGGCCGTCCTACTCCTCGCCCACCACCTCCGGGAACACCCGGATCACCGATGCCCAGCGCGCCCGCGCCGAAGGGCGCTCGCCCGTGATCGAGCCCGGGATGCAGCCCGCCGCGCTGACCGCCGTCCTCGGACTGCTGATCGCCGGCGGCGCCGCCCTCGGCACCTACGGGCTCCTCCTCCCGCTCGTCCTGCTCCAGGGCCTCACCGCCGCCGGCTGGTTCCGGCTCAACGGCATGTGGCCCGCCCGGCAGGGCATCGCCCTCGCCTTCGCGGGCGGTCTCGTCGCCGACGCCGCCCTGCTCGCCACCGGCCGGGAGAACGCGGCCCCCGCGATCCTCGGCACGCTCGGCGTCTGGGTGCTGCTCTGCCTGGTCCTCCAGCTGCGCAGCCACGCCGACCCGGACGAGCGCATGTACGGCCTGATGGCCACCATCGCCTCCGCCGCGCTCACCGTCGTCGCGACCGGACTCCTCGGCGCCGATCCCGACGCGGTCGTGGTCGGCGGGATCGCGGTCGCCGCCGCCGTCCTCGCCCGGGCGCTCCCGCTGCCGGGACCCGTCTCCCTGGTCGCCGCGCTGCTCGCCTCCGCGGGCGCGGGGATCGCGGCCGGCGGCTTCACCGACCTGGGCGCCTCCGGGGCGCTCCTCGGCCTCGGTGCCGGGGTCTGCGCGCTGGTCGGCCTGCGGGCGGCCAGTTACGACTACCCGTCCCGTTTCGTGCACATGACGGCCGGTGTCGCGCTGCCGCTGACGGCCGCCGCGCCCGCCGTCTACCTGCTGGGCCGGGCCCTGGTCTGACCCGGACCGGACCCTGATCCGGCATTCCACGGGAACCAACCGGCCCCCCGGCACGTCGATCTTCGTGTCGGGGGGCCGAACGCATATTCACTTCCATCGGGGGGACACACAGCCCATGCGAGCACTGCGGATTCTGTTGATCGTGGCCGTCGTGCTGGGCGGGGTCCTCGTGGGGATCGACCGGCTGGCCGTGGCGTGGGCGGAGGACGAGGCGGCGGGCCGGGTGAAGCTGTCCGCCGCGCGCACCGAGTCGATCGAGGTCGACATCAAGGGCTTTCCCTTCCTCACCCAGGTCGCCGGCAAGCGGTTCGACGAGGTGGACGTGAAGGCGGCCGGGATCACCGCGACGGCGGGCGACAAGCAGATCCGGGTCGGCGAGCTGACCGTGGCGCTGCGGGACGTGACCGTGACCGGTGACTGGGCGGGCGCGAAGGCGGGTTCCGCGAGCGGGACCGCCCTCATCTCGTACGCGGACCTCACGGCCGCCTCCGACCAGGAGGCCACCGTCGCCTACGGCGGCAACGGCAAGGTGAAGGTGACCGGCGGAGTGAAGGTCATGGGCCGCACCCTGACCCGCACGGTGGTCTCGACGGTGAGCGTGGTGAACGGCGACACGATCCGGGTCCGCGCCGACGAGGTGCCCGGCGAGGGCATCCCCGGCATCGAGGAACTGGTCCGCGCGCGCACCGACTTCGAGCGGCCGATCGGTGCGATCGCCGGGATGAAGGTCGAGAAGGTCGAGCCGCGACCGGACGGTCTGGCCGTCTCCGTGACCGGCAAGGACGTCGTCCTGGCGGGCTGACAGCCCCCCGCTCGGCGCTCGGATACTCCTCGGTACGTACCCGTTGGTCACATGCTGAGACGCAGCTGTCCGATCCGTAGAAACACTGGCGGACGCCTCGCTCCGGAGGCGCCCGGAGCCCCCTCGCGCAGTGATCGCGTCTCGCATCTCGGACGATCGCGTCTCAAAATACGACACGCCGGTGACACGGCCGCCTGTCCGTCCCTACGATCGTGGGCATGAAGCGACAGGCGGATCTCACGAAGCGGCGGGCAGTAGACCTGTGCCGCGTCGCCGCCATGCTCTGTCGCTCCGTCTGAGCGGGACTCACCACTCCCGTATTCCTCAGGCCCTCCGACGAGGTCAGGGCCGCCCTGTGTAGAGCCGTACGCACGTCCGTTCCGCACGTCCCTCACGCCCGTGACGACGCGTACGCAGCCACACCCGCACCACACCGCCGCACACTGCCCCGGAGGAGAACAACATGGCTCGCAGCGACGTCCTGGTCGACGCGGACTGGGTCGAGGCCAACCTCGACAACCCGCAGGTCGCCATCGTCGAGGTCGACGAGGACACCTCGGCCTACGAGAAGAACCACATCCGCAACGCCGTCCGTATCGACTGGACCCAGGACCTGCAGGACCCGGTCCGCCGCGACTTCATCGACCAGGAGGGCTTCGAGAAGCTCCTCTCGGCCAAGGGCATCGCGAACGACACCACGGTCGTCCTCTACGGCGGCAACAACAACTGGTTCGCCTCCTACGCCTACTGGTACTTCAAGCTCTACGGCCACCAGGACGTGAAGCTCCTCGACGGCGGCCGCAAGAAGTGGGAGCTCGACTCCCGCGACCTGGTCGACGGCTCCGCCGTGCCGGCCCGCCCGGCCACCGCGTACAAGGCCCAGGCCCAGGACTCCTCGATCCGCGCCTTCCGCGACGACGTCGTGGCCGCGATCGGCGCCCAGAACCTGGTCGACGTCCGCTCGCCCGACGAGTTCTCCGGCAAGCTGCTCGCCCCGGCGCACCTCCCGCAGGAGCAGTCGCAGCGCCCCGGCCACGTGCCGAGCGCCCGCAACATCCCGTGGTCGAAGAACGCCAACGACGACGGCACCTTCAAGTCGGACGACGAGCTCAAGGCCCTCTACGAGGACGAGCAGGTCGATCTGGCGAAGGACACCATCGCCTACTGCCGCATCGGTGAGCGCTCCGCGCTCACGTGGTTCGTCCTGCACGAGCTGCTCGAGGTCACGAACGTCAAGAACTACGACGGCTCGTGGACCGAGTACGGCTCCCTCGTCGGCGTGCCGATCGAGCTCGGCGCCAACAAGTAATTCCCCGGATCCTCCCTCCTCCGGACCCCTCGACCGTAAGGACAGAACGACATGTGTGGAGCGCAGCCCGGCGGCCCCGACGCCTCGACGATCAAGCCCGGTGAGACCACCATCCAGGGCTTCGTGACCAAGGACGGCCAGCCCGTCACCGGTTACGTCCGCCTCCTGGACTCGACCGGCGAGTTCACGGCCGAGGTCCCGACCTCCGCCACCGGCCAGTTCCGTTTCTACGCGGCCGAGGGCACGTGGACCGTCCGCGCCCTGGTCCCCGGCGGCACCGCCGACCGTCAGGTCGTGGCGCAGCACGGTGGCCTCGCCGAGGTCGCCATCGCGGTCTGACCCGCGACACCGAACCGGCCGAAGGGTCGTGCCTCCTGGGGGGTTGGACGCCATTTCCAGGACTTGAGGCACGGCCCTTCGGTCGTACCCTGAAGGTGTGTACGCACGACGTCGCCACGTCTACTTCTGGATGATGGGCGCCTGCCTGCTGCTCTTCGTGGGCGCCTGGGCCGTCGTGCGGCTCTTCTCGATGCCGGTGGCCATCGGCATGTGCGTGGTGGCCATGGTCATCCCCCCGGTCGCCGCGATGGTCGCGAACCGCAGGGGCCCCGAGGACCGCTGGTGGGACGACCCCTCGGGGGACCCGAAGTCGGACGAGTGGTGGGACGAGCTGGACGGCAAGAAGCGCCGGGAGCCGTGACGGCGGCCGGCTAGTAGACGAGCGCCTGCGTCCCGTCCGCCATCGCCTCCTGGACGAAGAGCTGGGCGCCGGCGATGCGGAAGCCCTCCAGGAGGTCCTTCTCCTCGATCTCGCGGCGCGCGGCGCACTGGGTGCAGACCGTGATGCGGCCGCCGGCCGCCAGGATCGAGTCGATCAGGTCCGGCAGCGGCGCGGCGTGCGGGAGCTCGAACTCGGCGGCGCGGCCCGGGAGCGCGAACCACGAGGACTCGCCGGTCAGCCAGAGGGACACCTCGACGCCGCTGGCGGCGGCGACGGCGGCCACCGTGAAGGCCTGTGAGCAGCGTTCGGGGGCGTCGGCCCCCGCGGTCACCTTGAGCACGAGCTTGTTCGGCATATACCGAACTGTAATGTGCCGCACCGCAACCCCCTGTGCCCCTCGCGTGTCTCGTGGGTGCGCGGATGACGGAATCCGCGCTTCAGGTCTCGTGGGGGGAC
Source organism: Streptomyces sp. NPDC017246 (assembly GCF_044331325.1). Taxonomy (NCBI): domain Bacteria; kingdom Bacillati; phylum Actinomycetota; class Actinomycetes; order Kitasatosporales; family Streptomycetaceae; genus Streptomyces; species Streptomyces sp. NPDC017246. The sequence continues at coordinate 43,818 of NZ_JBIRMW010000017.1, forward strand.
TCTTGAGCGTCGAAGAAAGTATCCAAAATCCGGAAACGGCTCCGCCGCCGGAACCGGAGCCCGGGGCGGAAACGGTCCCTCCGGTCGCCTCGGAAGGCGAGCCGGCGGATGTGTCTCCGGCCACACCGGCCGCCGCACCTGCCGCTGCCGCACCGGCTGCCGCACTGCCGGCCCAGCCGTCGGACGCACCGTCGGACGCGCCGTCGGACCCGCAGCCGGCCGTACGGCCCCGCCGCCGTGTCCTCCGTACGGTCGGGCTGATCGCCGTCGCCGCCGTCATCGGTCTCGTCGGCGGCACCGCCGTCGGCTACCGCATCCAGGCCGACCGCGAACCGACCGCGCTTCCGCCGCTGAACCAGCCGGATCTCGCGTACCCGGCGAAGCTCACGAAGGGCGCGAAGCCGAAGCCGCTGCCCGCCTCCGAGGACCTCCGGGCCAAGGCGGAGGGCGACCTGCGGAAGCTGCTGCTGCCGAGGCCCGCCGGATCGAAGAAGAGCGACTTCGCCGACCGTGACGGCTGGATGCCGGTCAACGAGTTCGCCGCGAACTTCAAGGACCAGGGCTCCGCCCTCGACCACCAGCTGGACCTGGGGGTCCGGCGGATCGCGGTCACGTCCTGGAAGACCGGCCGGTTCAAGACGAGCGAGATCCGGCTGGTCCAGTACCGCTCGGGCGACGTCCTCGGAGCGCAGGAGTTCGTCGACGACCAGCAGTCGTACATGCCGGACGAGGACTTCGCCGACAGCGAGGGCACGGAGCTCAAGGGCTCGACCAACGGCCGCTACTACCTCTTCCCGGTGAGCCGGGAGGCCGGGTACATGGACCTGTACGAGGCCCGGGCCTACTTCTACCGCGGCGACATCGCGGTCGAGATCTTCGTCGTGGACACGAAGAAGATCTCCGAGAAGGACATCCGTTCGCTGGCCGAGCGACAGCTGGGGCGCCTGTGAGTGAGGACCGGAACGACGTGACCGAACCCCTGACCGACTCCGTTCACGAGGTGCGGCCGGCCGGGAGGAAGAAGGGCGCCCGGCGAGTTCTGCTCGGTGTGGTCCTGCCCGCCGTGGTGGTCCTCGGCCTGGTCGGCGGCGGCGTCACGTACACCGCCGTCACCGTCTCCTCCGCCGACCGCACCGCGCCGACGGAGCTGTGGGGTGCGACCGGGAAGACCGCGCAGGACGAGGACCCGGCCGCCGCGCTGACACGCGGCAAGGCCGGAACACCGCTGAGCAAGCTCCTGCTGCCGCTGCCGGAGGGATACGAGTTCGGTCCCGACGAGGAGCTGTACGGGAACGACGGCGAGCTCGGCGCCGCCGAGGCCACCGCGCTGATGAAGCAGGTGGGCGAGGGGCTCTCCGGCAAGAAGCGCCGCGCGTTCGAGAAGAACATCGACAAGCTCGGGGTCGAGGGCATCGGAGTCCGCTCCTTCGCCGATCCGGACAACGACGTCGTCGTCTCCATCGAGATCGCGCGGATGAAGGACAAGAAGCGGATCAAGGAGAGCTACCGGCTGCGCACGGAGGTCATGGACGCCCTGGAGGCCCGGAAGGGCCCCAAGGTGAAGGACCACCGGAACGCCGTCTGCTACCGGTCGCCCGTGGACGATTCGCTGGACAAGAAGGAGCGGGCCACCGCGCTGGAGGAGATGATCTGCCTCGCGTACGACTCCGAGGTCCTCGTCACCGTCAAGGCGGCGGGTGCCAAGCCGTTCGACATGACGCGGGTGGCGGACCTGCTGAAGAAGCAGCTCGACCACATCGAGTCTCCGGGGGAGTACGTATGACCGAGCAGACCCAGACCCAGACGCAGCCGGAGCCCGAGACGCGGCCGGAGCCCCAGGCCCAGCCGGAGCCCCAGGCCCCGCAGGTGCCCGTGCTGCCCGCCCCCGCGCCGAAGAAGTCGAGACGGCCGCTGCTCTGGGGGATCGTCCGCTGGACCGCCGCCGTGCTCGTCTGCGGCGGTGTCGGCACCGGTGCGGCCATGGGGATCACCGCCATGGAGCGCACCGACGTGCCGGGGCTCGCGACCGAGTCCGACGGCCGCTGGGAGTACCCGAAGCTCGCCCTACCGGCGCTGCCCGAAGGCACCCTGCGTCCCTACACCGACGGCAACGACGGCGAGATCCACCACGCCGACCTGCGGAAGCTCCTGCTGCCCGCACCGACGGGCGCCACGGTCGACCCGAAGCTGAAGGGCGGCTGGGCCGGCCTCGACTCGTACCTCGCGCTGCTGGCGGAGAAGGACCGCGGCGAGGTGAAGGAGTACATGGCGGACTCGGCACTCCGGCACGTCGCCGCCCGCGGCTGGACCACGCCGGACGGCACGACCACCCGGATCCACCTGCTGCGGTTCTCCTCCGTTGCGTACTCGGAGGCGTTCAAGGACGAGGTCACGCGCGAGATCTCCCAGAGCAGCCGGCTGCCCCTCGGGGTCGAATCGGCGGAGATCGACACGGCCACCCAGGGCGTCGACGTGCCGTACCTCTCGCTCTACTCCTACAAGGAGACGGAGCCGTACGGCCCCCTGCAGACCCGCTGGTCGTACATCCAGGCGGGTGACACGTTCGCGGTGATCACACAGACCCGGAAGGGCGAGGTGCTGACCGTGCCGTTCCAGCAGACCGTGGCCCTCCAGGCACAGCTGCTGGGCTGATCATCGGCGAGACCCACCTCACCGAGTGGGCCGGGCCCCCGCCCACTAAGCTGGGGTCCGGCCCGTTCCGCCTTCACCGCTCAGTCGAGGAGCACCCTGTGATCATCTTCTTCGAAACCCTCCTGGTCCTGGTCGCCGTCGGCGTGATCGCCTTCGCCGGTCTGGCCGTGAAGAAGCTGTACCAGGGCCAGCGCTAACCACTTCTAGAGAACGCCAGAGCTGCTCATGATCGAGATCCCGTCCGACCTCAACCCGGACCTCGTCCCCCTCGCGTTCCTGCTCGGTACGTGGGAGGGCGCGGGCGTCTCCGACTTCCCCGGCGCCGAGAAGTGCAACTTCGGCCAGTCCGTGACGTTCAGCCACGACGGCCGGGACTTCCTCGAGTACACCTCCCACTCCTGGGTCCTGGACAACGAGGGCAACAAGGTCCGTCCGCTGGAGAGCGAGAGCGGCTACTGGCGCATCGACAAGAACCGCCAGGTCGAGATCGTCATGGTCCGCGACCAGGGCATCGTCGAGATCTGGTACGGCGAGCTCGCCGACCAGAAGCCGCAGATCGACCTGGCGACGGACGCCGTCGCCCGGACCGCGGCCTCGGGCCCGTACACCGGTGGCAAGCGCCTCTACGGCTACGTCAAGAGCGACCTCATGTGGGTGGGCGAGAAGGCGACCCCCGAGGTCCCGCTGCGGCCGTACATGTCGGCGCACCTGAAGAAGGTCGTGACGCCGGAGGAGGTCGCGGAAATGGCCCGCAACCTCCCGGACATGCCGGACGACGGCATCGCCTTCTTCCGCTAGGACCTGGGGTGACGCGCCGCGTCCTCCTACACTGGGGGGCGTGGTGAGCACCGACTGGAAGAGCGACCTGCGGCAGCGCGGCTATCGGCTGACGCCGCAGCGCCAGCTTGTCCTGGAGGCGGTCGACGCGCTGGAGCACGCGACGCCCGACGAGATCCTCGTCGAGGTCCGCAGGACCGCCTCCGGGGTGAACATCTCCACCGTCTACCGGACCCTGGAGCTCCTGGAGGAGCTCGGGCTGGTGAGCCATGCCCATCTGGGGCACGGGGCTCCGACGTACCACCTCGCCGACCGGCACCACCATCTGCACCTGGTCTGCCGGGACTGCTCCGGGGTGATCGAGGCGGACGTGGAGGTGGCCGCCGAGTTCACCGGGAAACTCCGTGAGACCTTCGGGTTCGACACGGACATGAAGCACTTCGCGATCTTCGGGCGGTGCGCGGACTGCGCCGCGAAGGCCGAGGAGGCCGGGAAGGCCGCCGCCGGCGGCGCCGAGAAGCCGGCCGCCGACGGTGCCGCCGACCGCGCCCGGAAGGACACCCCCGCCGAGTCGTAGGCTTTCTTCCATGAAGAGCCCTCTGCTGTCCCTGCCCGGCGCCGTCGCCGCCGAAGGCCGCGACGAAGGTGTCGCCGCGCACTACGGCGACCTGTTCCGCGAGCAGCGCGCACTCGCCGGCGGACACGGTTTCGTCGACCTCTCGCACCGCGGTGTCGTCGCCGTCACCGGTGACGACCGCCTGAGCTGGCTGCACCTGCTCGTCACCCAGCACATGACCGACCTGCCGCCCGGGCAGGCCACCGAGGCGCTCATCCTCTCCGCGAACGGGCACATCGAGCACGCCCTGTACCTCGTCGACGACGGCGCGACGCTGTGGGCGCACGTCGAGCCGGGGACGCGGGAGGAGCTCGTCGCGTACCTGGAGTCGATGAGGTTCTTCTACCGGGTCGAGGTCGCCGACCGTACGGACGACATCGCCGTCGTCCACCTCCCGGCCGGCTCCATCGCCGAGGTGCCCGAGGGCGCCGTCGTACGGGAGACCCCGCACGGCCGCGACCTCTTCCTGCCGCGCGCGGACCTGGAGGCCTTCGGCGCCTCGCACGGGCCGGCCGCCGGGATCCTGGCGTACGAGGCGCTGCGCGTCGAGGCCCACCGGCCGCGGCTCGGCTTCGAGACCGACCACCGGACCATCCCGCACGAGGTCGGCCTCATCGGCAGCGCCGTCCATCTGCAGAAGGGCTGCTACCGGGGCCAGGAGACCGTCGCCCGGGTGCAGAACCTGGGGAAGCCGCCGCGCCGCCTGGTCTTCCTGCACCTGGACGGCAGCGAGGTGCTGCTGCCCGGTCACGGCACCCCGATCCGCCTCGCGGCGGACGGCGAGGAGGGCCGGCAGCTCGGCTTCGTGACGAGCTCCGTCCGCCACCACGAGCTGGGGCCGATCGCCCTCGCCCTGGTGAAGCGGAACGTGCCGGTGGACGCCCCGCTGGTCGCCGGGACGACGGCGGCGGCCCAGGAGACCGTCGTCGAGCCGTAGGCCGCAGGCCGGGGCCCCGGCCTCTCAGACGTCGATCAGGACCGTGAACGGGCCGTGATTCGTGAGCGAGACGCGCATGTCCGCTCCGAACCGGCCCGTCTCCACGTGCGCGCCCAGTTCCCGCAGCCGGTGCACGACCTCGTCGACGAGGGGCTCGGCGACAGTGCCGGGCGCCGCCGCGTTCCAGGTGGGCCTGCGGCCCTTGCGGGCGTCTCCGTAGAGCGTGAACTGGGAGATGACGAGCAGCGGCGCGTTCACGTCCGAGCACGACTTCTCGTCGTCCAGTACCCGGACGGACCAGAGCTTTCTGGCCAATTGGGCGGCCTTCTCCGGGGTGTCGTCATGGGTCACCCCGACCAGCACGCACAAGCCCTTGCCGGTGATCTCACCGACGGTCTCCCCTGCGACGACGACACTCGCGCCGTCCACCCTCTGCACCACTGCACGCATACGCCCCAACCTACCGAGCGGCCGCCAGTCCGGCGGATGAGGGGCCGAACGGGTGCAGAGCGCCTGCACGCGTGCGTGCAGGAGTGGCACCATGCGTGTCAGGCGGTGCGGCTCCGCACCGGTCGAGGGGACGATTCTCATGAGTGCACCTGGCACCGGGCCGACGCCGTCCGGCCCCGTACCGCTGATCCGCTCCGGAACCCGGGGTGGTGGACCGGGCGGAGGCCCGGCCTCGCGACCACCCGTGCAGCGGACCGCCGAGCCCGCCCTGCCGGACCGGGCGCAGCCGGACCTCGGCGCGCTGCGGCTGCCGGAGCTGCGCGCGCTGCGCCGGGAGGCGCAGAGCGACGAGGCGGACCTGAGCTATGTGAGGCGGATGCTCCAGGGCCGGATCGACATCCTGCGGGCCGAGCTGGCACGCCGTACCGATCCGGAGTCCCCGGTCCTCGACCGGCTCTCCGAGATCCTCGCCGACGTGCCCTCCCGGCACCGCAGTTCGGCCCGGCACGTGACGCTGTCGACGCCACGCAGCGAGGAGTACCGGCGGCTCGCGACCGAGATGCTGTCGGAGGTCGAGCTGTCGGACCTGACGGCCCGGACCGACGACGAGCTGCACACGGGGATGGGGCGGCTCGCGGGGTACGAGCAGCAGATCTCGCGCCGTCGGCAGCACCTCCAGCGGACCGCCGACGACTGCAGCGCGGAGATCGCACGCCGCTACCGGGAGGGCGAGGCGCAGGTCGACGACCTGCTCGCGTGACCGTGTCGGGGCCCGGAGCCGCCCTTTCGCCGTGCGGGAAAACTCGGGTGCGGGTGCGCCGGGGCCGTGCGTAGGGTCGAAGGATGACTGTCGACGTACGCGCGGTGGCGGAGTCCGAGTTCTCCGGCTGGCAGCGCGCCCTGCGCACCGGATTCCTCCGCCCGCCGGTCGTGACCGACGCCGAGACCGCCGACCGGCTGGCGCACGCCGATCTCGCGCGGACGCTCGGGGCCTTCGACCGGGACCGGATCGTCGCCACCTTCCGGTCCTTCCGGCAGGAGGTCAGCACGGTCGGCGGGGGCAGCCTCACGGCCGACGCGATCACCCAGGTCACGGTCTCCCCGACGCATCGAAGGCGTGGGCTGCTCAGCCGGATGATGACCGCCGACCTGGCCGCCGCCAAGGAGCGGGGCGACGCGATCGCGACCCTGATCGCCGCCGAGTACCCGATCTACGGGCGGTTCGGCTTCGGCCCGGCGAGCTGGGCCGCCGAGTGGAGCGTGGACGTGCGCCGGGCCGGTCTCGACCCGCGCCGTTCGGGCCGCCCGGAGGACGGGGGCCGGATCGACCTCAGCGACGCCGAGGAGATCCGCAAGGTGGGCCCCGAGGTGCACCGCCGGCTCGGGGGTGTCCGCGCCGCGGTCACCGACCGGTCCCCGCGCGACTGGGCGGTCGGCACCGGCCTCGGTGTGCGGAGCGAGCCGTGGAAGGAGCCGTTCTACGCGATCTACCGCGCGGAGTCCGGCGAGGCCGAGGGGTTCGTGGCCTACACGGCCGACGACAAGTGGGACGACGCCAAGCAGCCGTTGAACACGGCGACCGTACGGGACCTGATCGCGGTCACCCCGGCCGCGGAGCGCGCCCTCTGGCACTACCTCTGCTCCGTCGACTGGATCACCACGGTCCGCTCCGGCTACCGCGCCACCGACGATCCGCTGCCGCTGCTCCTGCCGGACCCGCGTGCCGCGAAGGTGCTGACGCACGCGGACATGCTGTGGGTGCGGGTCCTCGACGTCGTCCGGGTCCTGGAGAGCCGGACGTACCCGGTGGCGGACGGTCTGGTGCTCGATCTGCGGGACGGGGACGGGCTCGCGGGCGGGCGCTATCGCCTGGACGCCTCCCCGGACGGCGTCTCCTGTGTCCGTACGGCGGAGTCCGCCGATCTCGCCTTCGACATCGCGGAGTTGGGCACGCTCGTCTTCGGCGACGAGTCGGCGGTACGGCTCGCCCGGCTCGGGCGGATCGAGGAGCTGACGGCGGGCGCGGCGGGCCGCGCCGACCTGCTGTTCCGTACCTCGCTGCGCCCGTTCTCGCCCGACATCTTCTGATCCCGGGGAGCCTTCCGGCCCCGCGCATGGCTCACCTCGCGCACGGCCGGCCCCCGCGCACGGCTGCCCCGCGCATCGGTGGACCCGGTGCGACCGTGTGGACTGGCACCCGTCGGCGTACTGCGTATGCCATACGCGTTACTGCGTAAGGGTTACGCATTACTAGGATGGGCGTCAAGCGTGCGAGGTGGCCGGGAGGCGGCGGGTTGTGACGAACGGCGAGGAACGTGCGGGCGGCGGCGCGGAGGCCGACGGTGGCGCCGGGGGCGGCGGGAGCTTTCTGCCGCCGAGCATCGAGGCGGCCTGGGGGCTCCGGGAGCGCCCCTCGAAGGGGCCCAAGCCCGGCCTGACCCTGGACCGGATCGTCGACGCGGCCGTCTCCCTCGCCTCGGCCGAGGGGATCGGCGCCGTCTCCATGGGCCGGGTCGCCAAGGAGCTCGGCGCCTCGACGATGTCGCTCTACCGGTACGTCTCCGCCAAGAGCGAGCTGTACGTCCTCATGCGGGAGGCCGCCACGGGCGCCCCGCCCGAGCTCTTCCCGCCCGGCACCGGCTGGCGCGAGGCGCTGGAGTCCTGGGCCTGGGCGCTGCGCGAGGTCTACATCCGCAACCTCTGGATGCTGCGGCTCCCCGTCTCGGGCCCGCCCGCGACACCGCATCTGGTCGCCTGGTGGGAGAAGGCCCTCGTCGCCCTGGAGGGCACCGGCCTCGACGCGGGCCGCAAGATCTCGGTGACCCTGCTGGTCGGCGGTTTCGTCCGGAGCGACGCCCTGGTCATGGCCGACCTCGCCGCCGTCATCGCCACGGGCGGCGCGAGCCCGGAGGAGGTCCTCGCCCGCTACGGCCGCACCCTGCGGCGGCTCGCCGACCCGGAGAGGTACCCGGAGGTGGCGCGTGTGCTGGCCTCGGGGGTGATGGACGTCGCCGACGACCCCGAGACCGAGTTCCGCTTCGGACTCACCCGGATCCTGGACGGGGTCGCCGTGCTGGTGGAAGGGCGTGCCTCATGACCTCGGACCGCGGCGCCGCCGCTCCCGGGCTGCGCGAACGGAAGAAGGAGCGCACCCGGCAGGCCCTGTCGGACGCGGCCGTCGCGCTCTTCCTGGAGCGGGGCTTCGACGCCGTCTCGGTCGCCGAGGTGGCCGCCGCCGCCGAGGTCTCCAAGCCGACCCTCTTCCGGTACTTCCCCGCCAAGGAGGACCTGGTCCTCCATCGGTTCGCCGATCACGAGGACGAGTCGGCCCGGGTGGTGGCCGAGGGGCGTCGTGCCGGTACGGCGCCCCTCGACGCGCTGTACGCGCACCTGCTCGACGGCCTCGCCCGGCGCGATCCGGTCACCGGGCTCTGCGACCACCCGTCGGTCCTGTCGTACCTCCGGCTCCTGTACGGCACGCCGGCCCTGGTCGGCCGCCTCCACGCGTACCGGGTGAGGTCGGAGGCGGCCCTCGCGGACGCGCTGGCCGCCGGCCCGGGCGACCCGCTCCTGGCGCGGCTCGCCGCCGGGCAGATCGTGACCGTGCTCCGGGTCCTCGCGGAGGAGAACACGGCCAGGATCGCGGGCGGGGAGACGGCCGACGGGCTGGAGGCGGAGGCGGTGGCGGCGGCGGGTCTCGCCTTCGGGGCGCTGCGGGAGGGGCTCCCGTACTGAGCCCGGCCAGGACCCGTACGAGGGGCCGCTCCGGTGTGCCGCCCGAAAACCGCTCGTAGACAAGTAAAAAATGTAACCCAGTAACGTTTTCGGTTAGGCTTGCCGGAATGACGGAACTGGACCTTGAGCTCGCCCGCGAACGCTCCCATCACGACGCCTGCCGCGCCGCCCTGATCCGCATGACCGAGAACGTCGCCGAACAGGTCGTCACCGGCGAGGACACCGCCGCGTCCGGCGCCGACGCCGAGGCGCTCGGCCGGCACCTGCGCAGCCGCGCCAAGGAGATGAGGGAGCAGCCGCCGGGGCCGCTGTTCTTCGGGCGCCTCGACCTGGACGACGGGCGGATCCACCACATCGGCCGCCGCCGGATCGGCGAGGACCCCGCCGCCCCGCCGCTCGTCGTCGACTGGCGCGCGCCCGTCTCCCGCGCCTACTACCAGGCAGGCGCCCACGACCCGCAGGGCGTCCTCCGGCGCCGCCGCTTCGGCTGGGCCCCGTACAGCGGCGGCGTCTCGGAGGACCTGACCGCACTGGAGGACGAACAGCTCACGGCCGGCGGGGCGGTGACGGTCAGCGCCCTGCTCGCCGGGGAGATCGAGCGCCCCCGGGTGGGCCCGATGCGGGACATCGCCGCCACCATCCAGCCCGAGCAGGACGATCTCGTACGCTCCGACCCGGCCGCCTCCCTCTGTGTGCAGGGCGCGCCCGGCACCGGCAAGACCGCCGTGGGCCTGCACCGGGCCGCGTACCTCCTCTACACCCATCCGCAGCGGATCCGCCGCTCCGGCCTCCTCGTCCTCGGCCCCCACCGGGCCTTCCTCTCCTACATCGCCGAGGTGCTGCCCTCGCTCGGCGAGACCGGTGTCCGCCAGGCCACCCTCGACGAGGAGATCGCCCGCCACCCGGTCCGCGCCGAGGACGGCGGGGCGGCGGCCCGGATCAAGCACGACGCGCGGATGGCGGGGGTGCTGCACCGGGCGCTGTACGGCAGGGTCGACCCGGCCCCGGCGGACGACCTCGCCGTCCCGGACGGCTCGTCCCACTGGCGGCTGCCGGCCGCCCGGCTCGCCGAGATCGTCGCGGACGTACGGGAGGAGGCGCCGCCCTACGCGACCGGCCGCGAGCGGGTCCGCGCCCGGATCGTCCGGGCCCTCCAGCTCCGTGCCGAACGCCGCTGGGGCCCCATGGGCGCGGCCTGGGCGCGGCGGATCGAACGGGCCGGGGCGCTGACCGCGTTCCTCGACGCGTGCTGGCCGAGGACCACCCCGGAGGAGGTGCTCGCGGACTTCCTCACGGACCCCGCCGACCCGGCCCTGACCGGGGCCGAGCGGGCGGCGATCCGCTGGGAACGGCCGCCGCGGTCCTTCCGCTCGGCGCGCTGGACCGCCGCCGACCTCGTCCTCCTCGACGAACTCGCGGGCCTGATCGAACGGCCCGAGAGCTACGGCCACGTCGTCGTCGACGAGGCCCAGGACCTCTCGCCCATGGAGTGCCGGGCGATCGCCCGCCGCACCGCCTTCGGTTCGCTCACCGTCCTCGGCGACCTGGCCCAGGGCACCACGCCGTGGGCGGCCCGCGACTGGCACGAACAACTCGCCCACCTGGGCAAGGCCGGGGCGCCCGTGGTGCCCCTCACCCTCGGCTACCGGGTCCCCGCGGCGATCGTGGACCTCGCCAACCGGCTCCTTCCGCACCTGGGCGCGGACGTACCGGCGGGCCGATCGGTCCGCGGGGACGGCGAGGTGACGTTCCGCCGGGCGACGGACCTCCTCGCCGCCACGCGCGAGGCCGTACGGCAGGCGCTCGCGTCGGAGGGCTCGGTCGGGGTGATCACGGCCGACGGCCCGGCGGGCCGGGTGGCGGAGGCACTGCACGGGTGCGGGGAGCGGGTGACCGTGCTGCCCGCGAGCCTCGTCAAGGGCCTGGAGTTCGACCATGTCGTCGTGGTCGAGCCGGCCGCGATCGTGGCCGCCGGGGCGCGCGGACCGAACCGGCTGTACGTGGTGCTCACACGGGCCGTGTCCCGGCTGACGCTGGTGCACGCGGCGGAGCTTCCGGAATGGCTGACGGCGCCGACTGCTCGTAGAGCAGGGTGAGTTCGGCTCCGATGCGGGCGAGGGCCGTACGCGCCTCGGGCGGGTCGAGGAGTTCCACGCGGGCGCCGAGACCGGCCAGCCGGGCGGCGATCACCTCGGGGGAGGGGCCGTCCGCCTCGAAGGGCGTCCAGCCGTCCCCGGTGCGTGTCCCGTACCGTATCCGCCCGCCGATCACGGCCTCCAGGACCGGCTCCGTGCCGGGGGCGGCCCGGCCCCGTACCGTCGCGGCGACCATCCGGTCCTCCATGCGGGCGGCCAGCGCACGCCAGGCGGTGGGCAGGTCGAAGCCCTCGGGGCGTACGGCGGGGGCGCCGGTCCCGGTCACGGAGGTGACCCGGCCGATCCGGAACGTCCGCAGCCCGTGCTCCGTGTCCGCGACGAGATAGCGGACCCCGGACTTCGCGGCGATCCCGAGCGGCTGGACGGTCCGCTCGCTCGGCTCCCGGCCGGGGCGGGCGTAGCCGATCCTGACCTCCCGGGCCTCGACCACCGCCCGCTGGAGCGGGGCGAGCAGGGCCTCCTCCGTCTCCGTGCCCGCCCAGTCGGTGCCGTCGGAGATCCCCGCGCGGGCGGCGGCCTCCGCGCCCTCGCGGAGCGTCGCCGGGAGGGCCCGTACGAGCTTCCGCAGCGCGGTCCGGGTCTGCGGGCTCGCGCCGGCGTCCGGCCCGGTCAGCAGGAACAGCTCACGGATCTCGGGGGCGGTGAGGCCGGTCAGGTCGGTACGGGCTCCGCCGACCAGGGACCAGCCGCCGCCCTGGCCGGCCTGGGAGTAGACCGGGACCCCGGCGCTCGCGAGCGCTTCGAGGTCCCGGCGGGCGGTCCGTTCGGACACGTCCAGTTCCGCGGCGAGTTCGGCGGCGGTGACGCGCTGCCGGGTCTGCAGGAAGAGCAGGGCGGCGACGAGTCGGTCGGCTCTCATGGAGCCATTGTCGCCGGGGCCTTCGCCTCCTCGGGCGCCTCCTGCTCCGGGCGGGCGGCCGGGCGGCGCAGGACGGTGAAGGCGATGGCCAGGGCGGCGAGGAGGAGACCGGCGCCGACGGCGAAGGCCAGGTGGTAGCCGCCGGTCAGGGCCTCGGCGGCGGGCCGGCCGGCCCGGGTGAGGGACTCGGTGCGGGCGGCGGCCAGGGTGGAGAGGACGGCGACGCCGAGGGCCATGCCGATCTGCTGCGTGGTGTTGAAGAGGCCGGAGGCGAGGCCCGCGTCCTTCTCCTCGGCACCGGACATGGCGAGCGAGGTGAGAGCGGGGAGCGCCAGGCCGAATCCGGCGGCGAGCAGCATCACGGGGAGCAGATCGGTGGCGTAGGAGGCGTGGACGGGGACGCGGGTCAGCAGACCGAGGACGCCGAGGAGCAGGACGAGGCCGGTGAGCAGGACGTTCCGCTCGCCGAAGCGGGCGATGAGGGGGGCCGAGACGGTGAGCGAGACGGCGCCGATGACGGCGGCGGCGGGCAGCATCGCGAGGCCGGTCTCGGCGGCGCCGTATCCGAGGACCTTCTGCAGGTAGAGCGCGACGAGGATCTGGAACGAGAAGAGCGCGGCGACCATCAGCATCTGGACGGCGTTGGCGCCGGAGACGCTGCGCGAGCGGAGGATCCGCAGGGGCATGAGCGGGTTCGCGGCCTTCGCCTGACGGACGAGGAACCCGGCGAGCAGGACGGTCGCGAGGGCGCCGAGGCCGAGGGTGTGCGCCGAACCGGCCCCGTACTCCTCGATCTTGACGACCGCGTAGATCCCGGTCATGAGCCCACCGGTGACGAGCAGCGCGCCGAGGACGTCGGCGCCGGCCCCGAGCCCGAGGCCCCGGTCGGAGGGGAGGGCGTGGAGGGCCACGAGGAGGGTGGCGAGGCCGATGGGCAGGTTGATGAAGAAGATCCAGTTCCAGGCGAGGGCGTCGGTGAGGACACCGCCCAGGACCTGACCGAGGGAGGCGCCGGCGGCGCCGGTGAAGCTGAACACGGCGATGGCGCGGGCGCGTTCCCCCGGCACGGTGAAGAGCGTGACGAGGATGCCGAGACCGACGGCGGAGGACATCGCGCTGCCGACGCCCTGGAGGAAGCGGGCGGCGATGAGGACGCCGGGGGAGGTGGCGACTCCGGCGAGGAGCGAGGCGGCGGTGAAGATCCCGGTGCCGACGAGGAACATCCGCTTGCGGCCGATCAGGTCGCCGAGGCGGCCGGCGAGGAGGAGGAGCGAGCCGAAGGCGATCAGGTAGGCGTTGACGACCCAGCTGAGGCCGACCGGGGTGAAGCCGAGGTCGCTCTGGATGGCGGGCATCGCGACGGTGACGATGCTGCCGTCGAGGATCGTCATCAGCATGCCGGTGGCGAGGACGCCGAGGGCGAGCCGGCGGGAGGGGATGCGGGCGGAGGTGGGCACGGGGATCACTCCTGTTCGGTGGAGCCGACAGGAGTGACATTAACAGAAGGTTTTGTTGCAGACTATTTTTTACGGAACGGATTTGGGGTGGGGTGGGGAGAGGGGTCGGAGTGCGTGTGGGGGTGGGGGCCGGGGCGTCAGCGGGCCCGGTCCGGGCGGCCCCTAGCCGCGCTGACGCGCCCGGCGGGCGGGCCTCGGGCTCTCGACCGGGGTCTCCAGATGGCCGGTGACCAGCCGGTTCATGGCGCGCAGCAGAACGGTGCGCTCGTCGTCCGGGAGGGAGGCGAGGGCGCTCTCGTGCACCCCGTCGACGATCTTCTGGCTCTCGTGGGCGACCTCGGCCCCCGCCTCGGTCACGGCGATGATCCGCGCGCGCCGGTCGGTGCTCGACGGCCGGCGCTCGGCGAGCCCGGCCTTCTCCAGGGCGTCCACGGTGACGACCATGGTCGTCTTGTCCATGTCCCCGATCTCCGCGAGCTGCGCCTGGGTGCGCTCCTCCTCCAGGGCGTGGACCAGGACGCAGTGCATCCGGGGGGTGAGACCGATCGCGTCGAGCGCGGCGGACATCCGGGTGCGCAGGACGTGGCTGGTGTGGTCGAGGAGGTAGGAGAGGTCGGGCTCGGTGCGGGTGGGCGCCATGGCGGTCATGCCTGTCAGGGTAACGAGAATCGATCCGTAACGGATTATCGAGAAGGGGACGAGGTCGCGGGGCCACGATGGAGGCATGACGGATCCGTCTCCCCTGCTCTTCCTGGACGTGGACGGCCCGCTGATCCCCTTCGGGGCGGCGAACGGCCGGGAGTACCCGACGTACCCGCCGACGCCGCCCGTGTCCGTGAGCCCGCTGCTCGCACGGCTCGACCCCGCGCACGGGCCACGGCTCGCGGCACTGCCGTACGAACTCGTCTGGGCGACGACCTGGGAGGAGGACGCGAACACCTGGGTCGCCCCGCGACTCGGGCTGCCCGTACTGCCGCTCCTGCCGTGGCCTCCGGGCGACGGGCCCGCCCTCGCGCCCGGACTCCACTGGAAGACGCCGGAGCTCGTGGCGTGGGCGGCCGGGCGGCCGTTCGCCTGGGTGGACGACGAGATCGGTGCCGCCGACCGGGCCTGGGTCGCCGCCCACCACCCGGGCCCGGCGCTGCTCCACCGGGTGGACCCCGGCCGCGGGCTCACGGACGCGGACTACGAGTGGCTCGCGGCCTGGGCGGGGTGAGCGGACCCGGGGGATCCGCAGGCGTCCGTGACGGTCCCCCGCGCGCGGACCGCGGGGGACCCGCGAAGCGGGGGCCTACCCGCCCCCGACCCGCGGGACGGGTGCCTACACGCCCCGCGCGCCGTCGATCCGCTCGCGCAGGAGGTCCGCGTGGCCGTTGTGGCGGGCGTACTCCTCGATCATGTGGACGAGGACCCAGCGGAGCGAGACCGTGCCGCGCCAGCCGTCGTGTCCCGAGACGTCGAGGTCGGGGGCGTCGGCGGCGAAGCGCTCGGCGAAGTCCACCGCCTCCCGCCAGGCCTTCCAGGCGAGGTCGACGGACGCGGGGTCGGCCGAGGCGCCGTCGAAGTCTCCGTCCGGGTCCTCGGCGGAGGACCAGAGCGGACCGGCGTCGTCCTGCCCGGCGAGCACCGCCTGGAACCAGCGGCGCTCGACGTCGGTGAGGTGCCGGACGAGGCCGAGCAGCGAGAGGGTGGACGGTTCGACGGCCCGGCGGGCGATCGCCGCCCCTCCCTCGACCTCGTCCAGGCCCGCGCACTTGAGGACCAGGGTCGCCCGCTGGTCCGCCAGGAACCCGGCGAGCATCGCCCGCTCCCCACCGGCCGTGGGTCCGGAGAAGCGCCGGGGCGAGGCGCTGCCCGTCTCGTCGAGGACGTCCCCGCGGCGCTGCCGACCGCTCACCACGGCTGCTCACCGCTCCCGGGGGCGGGGACGCTCTCCCCGGCGTGCGGCGGTACGGGGCGCCGAATGCATTCAACTGGCATGTGGAACCTCCCTGTTGACCTTGGCCACATGGTGGCACGGCGAAGGTCGACAGGGAGGCTCGGCCGGACGGGGGTAGGGCCGCGGGCTTACGCGGACCAGGGGAAGGGACGCATGGGCCGGGGGAAGCGCCGCAGGGGCCGGGAAGGGTTACGCGGAACGGGGCTGGGTGAACCGGAGCATGTTGCCGGCGGGGTCGCGGAAGGCGCAGTCGCGGACGCCGTACGGCTGGTCGACCGGCTCCTGGAGGACCTCGCCGCCTGCCGCCCGGACGTGCTCGAAGGTGGCGTCGACGTCCTCGGTCGAGAAGATCACGCCGCGCAGCATGCCCTTGGCGAGCAGCTCGGCCACGGCCTGGCGGTCGGCGGGGGAGGCGTTGGGGTCGGCGAGCGGCGGTTCGAGGACGATCTCGACGTCCGGCTGCGCGGGCGAACCGACGGTCACCCAGCGCATCCCCTCGAAACCGACGTCGTTGCGGACCTCCAGGCCGAGGGCGTCGCGGTAGAAGGCGAGCGCCTTGTCGTGGTCGTCGACGGCGATGAAGCACTGCGAGAGCTTGACGTTCATGCGGTCGACGCTACGGCCGGGCGCCGGATTCCGCTTCTCCGATCCTGACCGTTCGGCGGCGCGCCGTCGGGCCCGGCCTGGGGATCCGGTACGGGCCCGAGGCCGACACTTCCGGCCGGTGTACGTCCGCGGTCAGCTCTTCCGGACCGGCCGGGTCCGGACCTTGGCGACGCACGCGGGGATGGCGGCGCCGTCCTCGTGGCGACGGGCCCGATAGGAGGACGGAGTCTCGCCGACGAGTTCGGTGAAGCGCGAGCTGAACGACCCGAGCGAGGTGCACCCGACGGCGAAGCAGACGTCCGTGACGCTCAGATCGCCCCGCCGGAGCAGCGCCTTGGCGCGTTCGACCCGCCGGGTCATGAGGTAGCTGTACGGGGACTCGCCGAAGGCGGCGCGGAAACTGCGGGCGAAGTGCCCGGTCGACATGAGGGCGACTCCGGCGAGGGCGGGAACGTCCAGCGGGAGCGCGTAGTCGCGATCCATCACGTCCCGCGCCCGGCGCAGCCGTACCAGGTCCTCCAGCGTCACGCCCACCAGCATGGCAGCGGGTGCCCTCCGTCCGCATCTGCATGCAGATGCAAGCGGGTGCTTGCAATAGTTAGCAAAGGCTGGCATGGTCGGGGCATGGCATCGCTCAACGTCGGCAATCTCGGTGAGTACCTCCGCGAGCAGCGGAGGACCGCACAGCTGTCCCTGCGGCAGCTCGCCGACGCCGCCGGGGTGTCGAATCCGTACCTGAGTCAGATCGAGCGCGGGCTGCGGAAGCCCAGCGCCGAGGTGTTGCAGCAGGTCGCGAAGGCCCTGCGGATCTCCGCCGAGACGCTCTACGTACGGGCCGGGATTCTCGACGAGAAGGAGCGGGACGAGCTGGAGACGCGCGCCGTCATCCTGGCCGATCCCTCGATCAACGAGCGGCAGAAGCAGGTGCTGCTCCAGATCTACGACTCCTTCCGCAAGGAGAACGCCGCCGAGGCCCAGGCCGAAGCTCAGGCCCAGGCGCAAGCTCAGGCCCAGGCGCAAGCCCAGGCCCAGGCCGGACCCCGGGCCGAGGCCGGAGCAGCGGCCGCCGAGGCCGCAGCCCCCCGGCCGGCCGGCGCGCCCGATGCCGAAGAACCCCTGATTCCCTGATCCACTCGCTCGATCCACTCGCTCGAACGTCACACCCGGGAGGACCACCAGCATGGCCATCATCGACGAACTGCGTACCCCTCTCTACTTCGCCGCCGGCACCGCCGACCTCGCGGTGCAGCAGGCCAAGAAGGTTCCCGGCCTGATCGAGCAGCTCGCCGCCGAGGCGCCCGGCCGGATCGAGGCCGTGCGGAACACCGACCCCAAGGCCGTGCAGGAGAAGGTGACCGCCCAGGCCAAGGAGGCCCAGGCCACCGTGCAGTCGAAGTTCGCCGATGTCGTCGGCGGTCTCGACACGGACCTCAAGAAGCTCGGCGAGACCGCCCAGGACCTCGCCCTGCGCGGTGTCGGCGTCGCCGCCGAGTACGCCGTCAAGGCGCGCGAGAAGTACGAGGAGGTCGCCGCCCACGGCGAGGAGGCCGTCAAGGCCTGGCGTGGCGAGGCCGCCGAGGAGATCGTCGAGATCGCCGTCGTCGTCGAGCCGTCGGAGACGAAGGCCGAGGACGAGCCGGCCGGGGAGCCGAAGGCCGAGGCGTCCGCCGAGGCCGGGAAGGCGCCCACCAGGAAGACCACCGCGCGCAAGGCCCCCGCCAAGAAGGCGGCCGTCGCCGCCGAGAAGGAGTAGGGCCGGGCACCAATTCGGGTAGCCGGTGCGTTGAACCGGGTACCTTGACCGCGAGGCGCTCTTTCCCTCTTCTCTAGGCGGTGCTCAGCATGTTGCGCGCGGGATTCGACTCCCTTCTCTCTCTGGTGATGTTCCTGATCTTCACCGGCTTCGCCGTCGCCGCGCTCGTCTTCGCCGCCATGGCGCGCGAGGACGCGTACCGTGCCGCCGAGAAGCAGACGAAGAAGTTCTGGCTGATCGTCCTGGGCATCAACCTCGCCCTGAACCTGCTGTTCCCGATGCTGTTCCTGCAGATCGCGGGCGTGATCGCGGCCATCGTCTTCATGGTGGACGTCCGCCCCGCGCTCGCGCAGGTGTCGGGCGGCGGCGGCCGGGGCCGTCGGGGCGGTGGCTCCAGCAGCGACGGGCCGTACGGCCCCTACAACGGCGGCCGGTAGCCGACCGGCGACGACCGGCCGGTGGCGGCGCGGCCGCCGCGGGCAGCGGTCAAGGCCGACCGCCGGACGGCCGGACGGCCGGCGACATGACAGGTCGGGCCTGAGGACACGACGGCAGGCCCGAGGACACGACGGGCAGGGCCCGGGGACTATCCCCGGGTCCTTTCCCTTTCCAGGGCCAGGACCGCGACGTCGTCCGTGAGCTCGCCGCCGTTCAGGGACCGGACCTCCGTCACCGCCGCCTCCAGGAGCTCCTCGCCCCGCAGGCCCGACGCCAGCTGCCGGTTGATCATCCCGACCATCCCGTCCTGGCCGAGCCGCGGCGAGCCGGGTCCGGCCGAGCGGCCCTCGATCAGTCCGTCCGTGTACATGAGCAGGCTCCACGAGCCGCCGAGCTCGACCTGTCGGCGCGGCCAGCGGGCGCGCGGCAGCAGACCGAGGGCCGGGCCGCCGTCCTCGTACGGGAGCAGCCGTGCCGCCCGCCCCTGCCGGGCGATCAGCGGCGACGGGTGGCCGGCCAGGCAGAGGCCCGCGCGGCGTCCGTCGGGTGCGATGTCGACGGTGCAGAGGGTCGCGAAGATCTCCTCGCTCTCCCGCTCGTGCTCCAGGACCTGCTGCATCGTGGAGAGCAGCTCGTCCCCGCAGAGACCGGCGAAGGTCAGGGCCCGCCAGGCGATCCGCAGCTCGACGCCGAGCGCGGCCTCGTCGGGGCCGTGTCCGCAGACGTCGCCGATCATGGCGTGGACGGTGCCGTCGGGCGTGCGCACCACGTCGTAGAAGTCGCCGCCGAGCAGCGCGCGCTCGCGGCCGGGCCGGTAGCGGGCCGCGAACCGCAGGTCGGAGCCCTCCAGGAGCGGTGTGGGGAGCAGTCCGCGCTCCAGGCGGGCGTTCTCCTGCGCCCGGAGCCGTGACTCGGCGAGCTTCACCTGGACGGCGTCGGCGCGCTTGCGCTCGACGGCGTACCGGATGGCGCGGCTGAGCAGGCGTCCGTCGAGTTCCTCGCGGAAGAGGTGGTCCTGGGCTCCGACGCGTACGGCCTCGGCCGCCAGCTCGGCGTCGGCGGAGGTCGCGAGCGCGAGGACGGCGTGGCGCGGGGCGAGCCGCAGGATGTGGCGCAGGGGGGCGAGGGGGTCGTCGCCCGCGGCGGCCCGGGGGCCGGGCAGGGAGAGGTCGACGAGGACGCAGTGCACGTCGTCGGTGAGGAGCCGCTCGGCCTCGGTGAGGTTGCGGGCGGTGCGGATACGGACCCGGGTGCCGGCGGCGTCCGCCGCGTCGAGCAGTTCGGGTACGGCGAGGACACCCGCCGGGTCGTCCTCGACGACCAGGAGGGTGAGATCGGTGCGGTCGGTGCCTGTGACTGTGCCTGTCATAGCGGTGGCGTCCATAGCGGTGGCGTCGCCGGGTCCCGCAGCAGCAGAGACGATTCTCTGACGCGGTACGGATACGGGCATCGGTCCGGGTTCCTTCCCTCCCCCGAGGGTGCGCAGGGCGCCGGGTGGCGTCCCGCCCGTCCCGGACCATAGCGGTAGGGCGGTGCGCAGTGGAATGGCGATCAGCGGGTGGGCCGCCGCGTCGTTATTGGCATATGCCGCGGAAGGGGAGGTACTTGCCCTCGTACGCCGCGTGGGAGCGTCCGAAGGCAATGAGAAACGTCACGCCGGGCGGGGTCCGTCCGGTTCCCGCTCCGCGAGTGCACTCCGTCACGTCGGGCGGACGACTCCCAGGATCTCCATGGAGCCCGCACCCGCGAGCGTCACGTTCCGCCCGGGGCGGGGCGCGTGCACGATCCTGCCGTTCCCGACGTACATCCCGATGTGGCTCGCGTCCTTGAAGTAGACGATCAGGTCGCCCGGCCGCATGTCCTTGATGTCGACGCGCGGCAGCAGGCGCCACTGCTCCTGCGAGGTGCGCGGGATGGGCAGGCCCGCGGTGCCCCAGGCGCTCTGGGTCAGTCCCGAGCAGTCGAAGGAGCTCGGACCCTCCGCCCCCCACTCGTACGGCTTGCCGATCTGGCCGGTCGCGAACTCGATCGCCTTCTTCGCCGCAGGCGAGGTGTCCGCCTTCAGGCCGGCGAGGACGCCGGTGCCGAGCCAGCTGGTCTGGGCCCTGTCCCGCGCCTGTTCCTCGAGGCGGCGCAGCCGCTCGCGCTCCTCGGCGGCGAGTGCGGACTCCAGCTGCTTCGCGGCGGTGATCTTGTCGTTGATCTCCTTCTTCGCCTGGGCCTGCCGGACGCGGTGAGCCTCCAGCTTGGTCCAGTTGACGCCGGCGTCCTTGGCGTAGACGTCCAACTGCGCCTGGGTCCGCGTCATTTCGCCGAGGAGGTCCGTGCTGGCCTTCGCCCCGGCCTTGAGGCGTCCGGCGGTGTCGAGGAAGAGCTGCGGGTCGTCGGTGAGGACGAACTTGGCGTCCTCGGGAAGCCCGCCGTTGCGGTATTGGGCGCGGGCCGCGGCGCCGGCCTTCGCCTTGAGGTCCTCGATCTTCTCGCGGCCCTCCACGATCATCCGGGCGACCCGGACGATCTCGGCGGACTGCTCCTTGGTCTTCTCCTCCGCGAGGTTGTACGCGTCGGTGGCGACGGCGGCCTGCCGGTACAGGTCGTCCATCTCCTTGCGCACCTCCTCCAGGCTCTTCTTCGGCGGCGGAGGAGGCAGCGGCGCGGCCGCGGCCTGGAGGGTCAGCGCGGGCGAGGCCAGCACGGTCAAGGCGCAGATCACGGTGATCGCGGCGGTGGCGTGGCGGCGTCGGTTCACGAGCTCCCCCTCGAGTGACCAAATCTGATTTACCGTCAGTAACTTAGTGGTGACCTTGGCGATAGTGCCATGCGAAACCGGAAAGCAACAGGGGAAACCGGGGCCTGTCGGGCCTGCTCCCCCCACGGGGGACGAGTGATTCGCGCGGGGCGTTCCCGGCGTACGGGAAATTCGGCGGGAGTTGGGAAAAGAGGCACCTAGTCCCCGTCTCCGGCCGGCCCCCGCTCCCGCCCGGTCCGCCCCTCGGACTCAGGCGCCGCCGCTCCCCGCCCGCCCCTCACCCCCGGGGCGCCAGCGCCTCCCAGCGCACCGTCACCTCGCCCTGGCGCCACCGCCGGGGACCGTCCGTCAGGGGCCAGTCCGCCGCCAGGTCGCGGACGGAGCGGATCCACCGCTGCCGCGCGCCGAGCGAGGCGTACGGAGCCGCCGCCGCCCACGCCCGGTCGAAGTCCCGCAGGAACGCGTGGACCGGCTCGCCCGGCACGTTCCGGTGGATCAGCGCCTTCGGCAGCCGCTCCGCCAGGTCCGACGGCCGCTCCAGCGAACCGAGCCGGGTCGCGAAGGTCACCGTGCGCGGCCCGCTCCCGTCGAGGGCCACCCACACGTGCCGGCGCCCGATCTCGTCGCAGGTGCCCTCCACGAGGAGTCCGCCCGGCGCGAGCCGTCCGCACAGACGCCGCCAGACGGCCGTGACCTGTTCCTCGTCGTACTGGCGCAGCACGTTCGCCGCCCGGATCAGGGCGACCCGGCCGGGCACGGGGACCTCGAAGCCGCCGTGCACGAAGGAGAGGCCCTCGTGTTCGTACGGCTTCGCGGCCTCGACGCGGGCGGGTTCGATCTCGATGCCGTAGAGGCGGGTGCGGGGTTCGGCGGTGCGCAGCCGGGCGAGGAGTTCGACGGCGGTCCAGGGGGCGGCTCCGTACCCGAGGTCCACGGCGAGCGGCGGTTCGGTGGAGCGGCGCAGGGCCGGGCCGTGGACGTCGGCGATCCAGCGGTCCATGCGGCGCAGACGGTTGGGATTCGTGGTCCCGCGGGTCGGGGTGCCGACGGGGCGGGTGGTGCGCGGGGCCATGCGAAGAGCGTAAGGGGTGGGTGCCGTGGGGGCGCTCGTCCGGGCGGCTGCCCGCCCGCCCCGGCAATGAATTGGCAAAGCGCCGTGCGCGATGGAAATGAAAGGGTCCATTCCGGTGTTGTCCGGGCCGGAGGGCGCACCACGCCCTCCCGCCGTCATGCCCACGGCGCCCGAGCTCAGCCCCCCGAGCGGAAGGACCGCCGACGTGAGCCAGTACGTGTCCCGGTTCGCCGGCACCCGGCACCGGCACCCGGCACCGACGCGACTCCGGCTTCCCGGCCGGAACCGCACCCCACGCAGGGTGGCCATGCTCAGTGTCCACACGTCCCCGCTGCATCAGCCGGGCACGGGCGACGCGGGCGGTATGAACGTCTACATCGTCGAGCTGGCGAAACGACTCGCCGCCATCGACATCGAGGTGGAGATCTTCACCCGGGCCACGACCGGCGGCCTCCCCCCGGTCGTCGAGCTCACCCCCGGCGTCCTCGTCAGGCACGTCGACGCGGGCCCCTACGAGGGCCTGGCCAAGGAGGAGCTGCCGGCCCAGCTCTGCGCCTTCACGCACGGTGTGATGCAGGCGTGGGCGGGCCACCGCCCCGGCCACTACGACCTCGTCCACTCCCACTACTGGCTCTCCGGGCACGTCGGCTGGCTCGCCGCCGAGCGCTGGGGCGTCCCGCTCGTCCACGCCATGCACACCATGGCGAAGGTCAAGAACGCGGCGCTCGCCGCGGGGGACACGCCCGAGCCCGCGGCCCGCGTGATCGGCGAGACTCAGATCGTCTCGGCCGCCGACCGGCTGATCGCCAACACGGCCGAGGAGGCCGACGAGCTCGCCCGCTTCTACGAGGCGGACCCCGGCAAGATCGCGGTCGTCCACCCGGGCGTCAACCTCGACCACTTCCGGCCCGCCGACGGCCGCGCCGCGGCCCGGGCCCGGCTCGGGCTGCCGCAGGAGGCCTTCATCCCGGTCTTCGCGGGCCGCATCCAGCCGCTGAAGGCCCCGGACATCCTGCTGCGGGCCGCCGCCGAGCTCCTGGACCGGGACCCCTCGCTGCGCTCCCGCATGATCGTTCCCGTGGTCGGCGGCCCGAGCGGCAGCGGTCTCGCGAAGCCGGAGGGGCTGCAGAAGCTGGCCGCCCGGCTCGGCATCGCGGACATCGTGCGCTTCCACCCGCCGGTGGGCCAGGACCGCCTCGCCGACTGGTTCCGCGCGGCGAGCGTCCTCGTCATGCCCTCGTACAGCGAGTCCTTCGGTCTGGTCGCCATAGAGGCGCAGGCGGCCGGTACGCCGGTCGTCGCGGCTGCGGTGGGCGGTCTGCCCGTCGCCGTACGGGACGACGTGACCGGCTTCCTCGTCCAGGGGCACGATCCGGTGGACTACGCCCGTGCGCTGGGCCGGTTCGTGGCGGATCCGTCGCTGTCGGCGCGGATGGGCGCGGCGGCGGCCCTGCACGCCGGTTCCTTCGGCTGGGACACGGCGGCCTCGGGCACGGCGGATGTGTACACGGCCGCCATGCACGACCATCGGCTGCGCGACAACCGCCGTCGCGTACGCTCCCACCATGGCTGAGACCGAGGACGTTCGGCGGATCGTCGAGGACACCTTCAAGGACGCGGAACTGGAGTGGGAGTCCCCCGAGCCGGGCTCCTACGTGGTCAAACTCCCCGGGACGCGCAAGCTCTTCACGACGCTCTCGCTGCGCGTCGGCCGCCACTCGCTCTCGCTCAACGCCTTCGTCGTCCGCCACCCGGACGAGAACGAGGCGGGCGTCCACCGCTGGCTGCTCGAACGCAACCTCAAGCTGTACGGGGTGAGTTACGCGGTCGACGGCCTCGGCGACATCTACCTGGCCGGCAAGCTGCCGCTCTCCGCCGTCACGCCCGAGGAGCTGGACCGGCTCCTCGGCTCGGTCCTGGAAGCGGCGGACGGCGACTTCAACACGCTCCTGGAGCTGGGCTTCGCCTCGGCGATCCGGCGCGAGTACGAGTGGCGGGTCTCGCGCGGCGAATCGACCCGGAACCTCGACGCGTTCAAGAGCCTGACCCGGAAGCCCGCCGAGTAGCCGACTCCTCGGGCGCCGCAGAACCTCTCAACTGACCTCTTCCCGTACGGGGCTTCCAGTGCCATGCTCTCGCCCGGCGCACATCTGAACACCGTTCATATACATGAAAGGTTCAGGGGTATGGCACTCAGCAGAAGGCAGTTCGTCGGCGGCGCGGTGGCGGTGGCGGGAGCCGCGGGTACCACCGGATTCACCCCACCCGCCCGCTCCACCCCGCTCTGGCGGGAGTTCGCAGCCGCCCCCTACGCCCACCCCCAGATCCCCTACGTGGGCCGGGCCGGCGCCCACGCGGGCGCCCGTCGTTCCCCCCGCCCACCCGTCGTGGCGAACGCCCTCACCTACGGGGCCACCCCCGACGGCTCCGCGGACGCGGCGCCCGCGATCAACCGCGCCCTCGCGGAGGCGGGGGAGCGCGGCGGCGGCACGGTCCTCCTGCCGCCGGGCACGTACCGGATCGACGACTACCTCCGCATCGGCCACAGCGGCGTCGTCCTGCGCGGCGCGGGCTCCGGCCGCACGACCCTGCTCGCCACCCGGAACCTCACCGAACTGATCGGCCCGTACGGTTCCCGCTACGGCGGCGACAAGTCGTCCTGGTCCTGGGCGGGCGGTCTGATCTGGCTCTCCCCGCACGCCCGGCACGCCTCCCTCGTCGCCGCGATACGCGACCGGGCCTGGCCCTTCGAGGGCTGGACCGGCAACCGGCGCGACGAGTGGACCACGCTGACGACCGTCCGCCCGGCCCGGCGGGGCGACCGCTCGGTCACGGTCGACGACCCCACGGGCCTCCGGCCCGGCCGCGTCGTCGTCCTCCGCCTCGCCGACGACCCCGCGCACACCCTCCTGGAGCACATGGCGGGCGGCGGCCCGGGCCCGGAGACGTACACCTGGGACGACAAGACGAAGCTGACCAGCTACGTCCCCTACGAGTGGCCCGTACGGATCACCGCCGTACGGGGCCGGACCGTCACCCTGGAACGCCCCCTGCCGCTCGACGCCCGCCCCGAGTGGGACCCCCGACTCGTCTCCGGGGCGGCGCCGCTCACCGGCTCCGGGGTGGTGGGCCTGACCCTGGAGGCCGTGGAGACCCCGCAGTCCCCGCACCTCCTGGACAAGGGCTACAACGGCGTCACCTTCCAGTGCGCGTACGACTGCTGGGCGGAGGACGTGGTGGTCCGGCACGTCGACAACGGCTTCGGACTCGTCGCCGCCTCCGCCTGCACCCTGCGCCGCACACGCGTGGAGGGACGCGGCTCCCACCACCCGTACTTCTGCCGGGAGGGCGCCCACGACAACCTGGTCGAGGACTTCCGCATCGCGGCCCGTACCGTCCCCGCCCCGGCCGGAACCCAGCTCCACGGCATCAACGTCGAGGGCCTGTCCAGCCACAACGTCTGGTCGCGCGGGGTGATGGAGATGGGCACCTTCGACACCCACCGGGGCATGCCCTTCGCCAACGTACGGACCGAGATCACGGTCGAGAACAACGGCCGGCACGGCGGAGACGCCTCCGCGGGCCCGCTCTACGGAGCCCGGTTCGCCCACTGGAACGTGACGGTGACCAACGGCCGGGCCGGTCTGGTGAAGATCGACACCATCGCCCCGTACAGCGCGACCGTGGGCATCAGCGAGGTCCGGGAGTTCGACCAGACCGACGTCCCCGACTTCACGGGCGACCTCCACGCGCGCGTGGAGGCGTACGGAAGCCCGGGATCCGTGCGCCCCGTGAACCTGTACGAGGCACAGCGCGCGCTCAGTCGGCGATAGCCGCGCCGAGAGCGGTCCTGTACAGCCCGGGCGTCGTGCCGAACTCGCGGCGGAAGGCGTGCGAGAAGGCGTACGGCGTGCTGTAGCCGACGCGCCGGGCGACGGAGGCCAGCGGGTCCCGGGTGTCCCGCAGCAGCGCGGCGCCGCGGGTGAGCCGCCACCAGGTGAGGTAGGCCATCGGGGGCCGGCCGACCAGGGAGGTGAACCGGCGGGCCAGGGTGGGGCGCGAGACACCCGCCTCCGCCGCGAGCAGGTCGTTGGTCCAGGGGGCGGCCGGGTCGGCGTGCAGGGCCCGCAGCGCGGCGGCGGTCACCGGATCGCCCAGAGCCGCCGGCCAGGTCCCGACCGGGCCCCCGGAAGCTCCCGCGGGGGCGCCCACGGAGGCACCCGCCGGGGCGCCCGCGGAGACGTTCGCGAACGTCCAGGAACGGACCATGTAGACGAGGAGCAGGTCGAGCAGGCTCGGGAGGGCGACTCCGGAGCCGGGGAGCCGTTCCCCCACCTCGCGGCCCAGCAGGTCGATGGCGGAGCGGAGTCCCGAGTCGGCGCCGTCGCCCCGGTGCGGCAGATGGACGACCGGCGGGAGCTCCGCCAGGAGCGGATGGACGTGGCTGCGGTCGAGCCGGTACTTGCCGCACAGCATCTCGACCGCCGTGCCGTCCCCGGGAGCGACGGGCGGGGCCGGCCGCGACCCGGTCCCGTCCTGCCAGCGCTCGAAGGGCACTGCCCGCGCGAGCCTCGCCGCGTCGGCGGACCCGTCGGCGATCACATGCCCGGTCCCGTGCGGCAGCAGGACGGCGTCGCCCGGACCGAGTTCGACCGGATCACCGCCGTCGGGCAGCAGCCGGCAGCGCCCCTCCAGGACGACATGGAAGCCCGCCCCCTCGTACGGGGCGAGGCGGGTGCACCAGCTCCCGGCGACCCGCACCCGCTGGGAGGAGGGCCGCCCGATCCGTACGGCCGAGATCGCGTCGCTCACCACGTCCATCGCGCCAGCGTAGCCCCGCCCGGCGACGCGACGGTGAGACGTACGCGTATCCAGGGGAGCCGTGCGGGCATTGAGAGGCTCAATCGAGCTCCCTAACGTCGACTGCATGACACAGGAGAGCGCACAGCGCACGGTGCTGGGAGACGTGGAGATCATCCGGGTCGTCGAGTGGCAGGGGCCGTTCGCGGCCACCCGCGAGCTCGTCCCCACGGCCGGGGCGGAGACGTGGAAGGACAACGAGGACTGGCTGGCACCCGACCACTGGGAGCCGGAGGGCGACCGGGCGGTGATGGCGCTGCAGACCTGGGTGCTGCGCAGCGGGGGCCGGACGATCCTGGTCGACACGGGGGTGGGCAACGGGCGGGAGCGGCCCGGCTCACCGCAGTTCCACCACTGGCAGGGGGACTTCCTCGGCCTGCTGGAACGGGCCGGCGTCCGTCCCGAGGACGTGGACGTCGTGGTCAACACCCATCTGCACGCCGACCACGTCGGCTGGAACACCCGAGCCGCCGACGGGGCCGGTGGGGCTGGCGGTGCCGGTGGGGCTGACGGGGCCGGTGCGGCTGACGGTGTCGGCGGGACCGGCATCGAGTGGGTGCCGACCTTCCCGCACGCCCAGTACCTCGTACCGGCGGCGGACGACGCCCACTTCGGGCCGGACAACGCCTACGGCGGCGGCCGCACCGAGGACGACCGGCTCGTCTACGAGGACAGCGTCGCGCCCCTCCACCGCGCGGGGCGGACCGTGCTCTGGGACGGCGTCCACCGCATCGACGAGAACCTCACCCTGGAGTCCGCGCCCGGCCACACGCCCGGCTCGGCCGTGCTGCGGCTCGCGTCGGGCGGGGAGCGGGCGGTCTTCGTCGGGGACCTCCTGCACAGCCCCGTGCAGATCCTCGACCCCGCGCACAGCAGCTGCTTCTGCCTGGACGCGGCAGGGGCGGCGACGAGCCGCCGCCGGATCCTCGAACGGGCCGCCGACGAGCGGGAGCTGGTCGTGCCGGCGCACTTCGGCGGATCCGGCATCGCCGAAGTGCGCAGGGAGGGGAGCGGTTTCCGGGTCAGGCGTTGACGGAGGACTTGCCGGCGGAGCCCCCGGCCACGTCACCCTCGACGACGACGCCGCCCTCACCCTCGACGATGACGACCCCCTCACCCTCGACGATGACGACCCCCTCACCCTCGACGACGACGCCCTCGCCTTCGGTGTCACCGCTGTCGACGAGGGCCTTGCGGAGCCGCACGGTGTAGCCGACGGCGGCGAGGATGCCGATCGCGAAGGTCGCGGCCCAGAGGACGCTCGGGCCGGGGCCGTCGACGATCGCGCCGGCGCCGATCGGGGCGACGAAGCCGGCGACGGCCCAGGACATGCCCATGACGCCCTGGTAGCGGCCGCGGGCGTGCTCGGGGGCCAGACGGGCGGTGGCGGCGGCGTTCGTCGGGACGTGGATCATCTCGCCGACCGTCCAGACGATCACGGTCGCGGCGAAGGCCACCGACGAGCCGGCGAGGGCGGTGGCACCGGTGCCGAAGGCGAAGAGGAGCGAGGAGAGGCTCAGCAGGAGGACGGGGGAGCGCTTGTCGGTCAGCCTGTTGACGAGCAGCTGGAAGCCGACGATCACGACGCCGTTGACGGCGATGACGACGCCGTACGAGGAGGGGGAGAGGCCCTGGTCCGCCATGGTGAGGGGCAGACCGATCCAGGGGGCGGTGAAGACCAGGCAGACGAGGAGGTTGAGGAGGACGAGGGTGCGGAAGGGGGCGTCGCGCAGCACGGTCAGCATGCTGACCTTGTCCTCGACGACCGGCTCGCCCGCGGTGTCGGTACGGGCCTCGGGGCGGGTCTCGGGAAGGCGCAGGAAGACGATGACGGCGCACAGGACGGTGGCGACGGCGTCGACGAGGAAGAGGGTGCGGTAGCCGAGGAAGATCGCGGCGCCGCCGCCGATGGACGCGATGGCGAAGCCGAGGTTGAGGGCCCAGTAGTTGAGGGCGTAGGCCCGGCGCACGTCGTGGGCGGGGACCATGTCGGCGATCGTGGCGTTGATGGAGGGGCGGACGGCCTGCATCGCGACGCCCATGAGGAGGACGACCGCGGCGATGGCCCAGGCGCTCGTGACGACGGCGAGGGCGGCGGCGCAGGCGGCGGCCGCGAGGTGCATCGTGACCATGGTGGGGCGGCGGCCCCAGCGGTCGGTGAGCGTGCCGCCGAGCGGGGAGCCGGCGACGCCGCCGAGACCGTGGAGGGCGACGACGAGTCCGGCGAACCACGCCGAGTGCCCGAGCTCCACCGTCAGATAGAGGGAGAGGAACGTCAGGACGAAGGCCCCGGTCCGGTTGACCAAGGTCGACAGCCAGAGCCACCAGAAGCCCTGCGGGAGTCCGGAGACCGTCGCCCGGGCTGATCGTCTGAGCGAGTCGATGGACATGTGTGGCGGCCCCCTGGTCTGCGTAAGCCCTGCTTCCGGCTTCCGTAACTTACGCATCTCATGTGTCGGACGCCAGCCAATTGACGACGCGCGTCAATCGTCAGCGGTCTATTAGGCTCGTACGCATGGCCGACGCACCGTACAAGCTGATCCTCCTCCGCCACGGCGAGAGCGAGTGGAACGAGAAGAACCTGTTCACCGGTTGGGTGGACGTGAACCTCACCGCGAAGGGCGAGAAGGAGGCGACGCGCGGCGGCGAGCTGCTCAAGGACGCCGGTCTGCTGCCCGACGTGCTGCACACCTCCCTCCAGAAGCGCGCCATCCGCACCGCCCAGCTCGCGCTGGAGTCCGCGGACCGCCACTGGATCCCGGTCCACCGCTCCTGGCGCCTGAACGAGCGCCACTACGGCGCCCTCCAGGGCAAGGACAAGGCGCAGACGCTCGCCGAGTTCGGCGAGGAGCAGTTCATGCTGTGGCGCCGCTCGTACGACACCCCGCCGCCGGCGCTCTCGGCCGACAGCGAGTACTCGCAGGCGCACGACGCGCGCTACGCGACGATCCCGCCGGAGCTGCGCCCGGACACCGAGTGCCTGAAGGACGTCGTGGAGCGCATGCTCCCGTACTGGTACGACGCGATCGTCCCGGACCTCCTGACGGGCCGTACGGTCCTGGTCGCGGCCCACGGCAACAGCCTCCGCGCTCTGGTCAAGCACCTCGACGGCATCTCGGACGCGGACATCGCGGGCCTCAACATCCCGACGGGCATCCCGCTCGCCTACGAGCTCGACGAGAACTTCAAGCCCCTCACCCCGGGCGGCACCTACCTCGACCCGGACGCCGCCGCGGCGGCCATCGAGGCGGTCAAGAACCAGGGCAAGAAGAAGTAAGCACAGCGATCATGCCCCTGACCTGCGCCCATGGCGCGGATCAGGGGCATCGTCATGCTCCGGGCCCTAGAACGTCGTGCAGGCGGCCTGGGAGCTGATCTGCGTCGTGCCGACGTACAGGACGCCGAACTTGTTGATGTCGACCGTGCTGCCGCCGCCGCCGTAGGTGTTGCTGTGCCACACGGCGGTGTTGCTCCACCTCGGGTACATGACGAAGTTGCCGTCCTGCTGGTAGGTGACGTAGTTCCCCCCGCCGATGTACTGCGTGTTCGAAGCCCAGCAGACCTTCCGGTCCCCGTTCGAGTACTTGACGCGGTACAGCACCAGGTTGCCGTCGGACTGCATGATCAGTCTGAAGTAGCCGTCTCCGGAGTACGTCATGCGCTCGATGTAGTCGCCGGCTCCGAGGTACTCGCCCTTCACGAGCTTCTCCGCGTACGCGTGCGCCGCCGAGGCGCTTCCCGCTGTTCCGGTCACGACGACAGCGGCCATGGCGGCCGCGGTCAGTGCTTTCGCCGTGATGCCACGCATGCTGATGGACATGGTTCCCCCTGGCTCTCGCGGTGGCGGGATCCGCCCCGGTCGAGGGGAGTCTTGCCTGTACCCGCGTCCCATCGAAGCCCTGACGGCCTCCGGGACGTCCCGAGACGCGGGGGGTGTGTCGTTCCGCCCCGGCCGGTAATCCCCTACGGCGACGCCGCCTGGCCGCGGCTGATCTTCGACGGCGACCGGCTCGTCGGATTCCTGATGGCCTTCCTCGACCTTCCCTGGAACGAGAAGAAGGACCCCACCGACCGGCGCAGCGGCCTCTGGCGGCTCAACATCGCCGCCGAAGGACAGGGCAGGGGCTACGGGCGCTTCGCCGTCGACGCCGTACGCGACGAACTGCGCCGACGCGGCGAGCAGAAGCTGTACGTCACCTGGGAACCCGGCGAGGACGGCCCCGGCACCTTCTACGAGCGGCTCGGTTTCCGTGCGACCGGCGAGACCAGCGGCGACCAGACCGTCGGCGTACTCGACATCTGACGGGCATGCGACAGGGGGTGGGGTGCGGCGAAGCAGCCGCACCCCACCCCCTACGCCGTACGGATTCAGCCCGAGCAGCCGCCGCACTGGCACGGGCCGCCCGACTGGCAGCCGCAGCCGCAGCCCGAGCCGCAGCCGCAGCCGCCCAGTACGGGCAGGAACACCGTCCCGCGCGGCGCCTCCGCCCCGGAGTCGGTCGTCATGGGGGATTCGGCCATGAGGGTCCCTCCCTTTCGAGGCGCACATCGCCTCCCCCCATTGCATGCCCACTCGGACCGGCGCATCAACGGCGCATCGACGCCCGCACCCGGGGCCGGACCGGTCCTACGCGCCGTCCACCGGAGAGTCCGCCGCCTGCAGCTCGTCCGCGTGCTCACCCGTCACCAGATACACGACCCGCTTCGCCACCGACACCGCGTGGTCGGCGAAGCGCTCGTAGTAGCGGCCGAGCAGCGTCACGTCGACCGCCGTCTCGATGCCGTGCTTCCAGCGGTCGTCGATCAGGTGCTGGAACAGCGTCCGGTGCAGCAGGTCCATCTCGTCGTCGTCCTGCTCCAGCTGGAGTGCCAGGTCGACGTCCTTCGTGATGATGACCTCCGCGGCCTTCGCCATCAGGCGCTGCGCCAGCTGACCCATCTCCAGGATGGTCGCGTGCAGGTCCCGCGGCACCGCCGACTCGGGGAACCGCAGCCGCGCCAGCTTCGCCACGTGCTGCGCCAGGTCGCCCGAGCGCTCCAGGTCGGCGCTCATGCGCAGCGAGGTCACCACGATCCGCAGATCCGTCGCCACCGGCTGCTGCCGCGCGAGCAGTGCTATCGCCCGGGCCTCCAGGTCGTGCTGGAGGTCGTCGACCTTCTGGTCCGCGGCGATCACGCTCTCCGCGAGCTTGAGATCCGCGTCGAGCATGGCCGTCGTGGCGCGCCCGACCGCCGACCCGACGAGTCGAGCCATTTCGACCAGGCTCTCACCGATCGAGTCCAGTTCCTCGTGGTACGCGTCCCGCATGGATGTCCCTCTCTAGGCAAAGCTCCGGGGTCCGGGTGGGGCATCGGACCCCCACGCTCCCACGTTCGGCCCCCTACGCGTCCGGTTCCACCCCCTCACATGAACCGGCACCGTCACCAAGGTGAACTCTGGGCGACACGCGCCACCGTGCCCATCGGGACAAATGAACCGGCCCCGTCTTCACGGTGAACTCTGGGCGACGAGTGTTCGAGCAGCCACTCGGACGGCTGGGAGAGTGTCCACCAGCCCGCATAACCTTGAGGCATGGACGTGAACG
Source organism: Streptomyces sp. NPDC017246 (assembly GCF_044331325.1). Classification (NCBI taxonomy): domain Bacteria; kingdom Bacillati; phylum Actinomycetota; class Actinomycetes; order Kitasatosporales; family Streptomycetaceae; genus Streptomyces; species Streptomyces sp. NPDC017246. The sequence goes on from NZ_JBIRMW010000017.1 coordinate 76,459, forward strand.
CGGCGGTCGCCGCATTGGCCGCGATCGCCGGCGTGTGCACCGGCGTGATCGCCATGCTGGCGTTCCGGTGGAGCGAGCGCGACCAGGCGAGACCCACCCGAACCTCACTGCACACCGACGCCGTGCTCCCGCCCGGCGTCGACACCGTGCTGTCCGTGCTGCGCTCCTCCGCGGTCGTCCTCGACGAGAGCGACTCCGTGGTGAAGGCCAGCTCGGCGGCGTACGCCCTCGGCCTGGTCAGAGGCGGGAAGCTGGCCGTCGAGCCGATGCTCAACATGGCCCGTGACACCCGCCGCGACGGAGAGATACGCCAGGTGGAGCTGGACCTGGCCCGGCGCGGCACCGGACGCGGCGAGGCCCTGGCCGTCTCCGCCCGGGTCGCCCCGCTGGGCTCCCGGCTGGTGCTCCTCCTGGTCGAGGACCTCACCGAGGCCCGTCGTATCGAAGCGGTACGGCGCGACTTCGTCGCCAATGTGAGCCATGAGCTCAAGACCCCCACGGGTGCGCTGTCCCTGCTCTCCGAGGCGGTCATGGACGCCTCGGACGACCCCGAGGCGGTCACCCGCTTCGCCGGCCGCATGCAGATCGAGGCGACCCGCCTCACCAACCTCGTACAGGAGCTCATCGACCTCTCCCGCGTGCAGAACGACGACCCGCTGGAAGACTCCGAGCCCGTGTCCGTGGACGAACTCGTCGCCGAGGCGATCGACCGCTCCCGGCAGCCCGCCTCCACCAAACAGATCACCATGGTGTCGGGGGGCGCGGCCGACCTGTATGTCTGGGGGAGCCGCGGCCAGCTCGCGGCCGCCCTCGGCAACCTCGTCGAGAACGCCGTCAACTACTCACCGGCCCGTACGAGGGTGGGCATCGCCGCCCGCCACATCGCGGCGCCCGGCGGGGACCTGATCGAGATAGCCGTGACCGACCAGGGCATAGGTATCTCCGAGCGGGACCGCGAGCGGATCTTCGAGCGCTTCTACCGCGTCGACCCGGCCCGCTCCCGTGCCACCGGCGGTACGGGACTCGGCCTGGCCATCGTCAAGCACGTGGCCGCCTCGCACGGCGGGGAGGTCACCGTCTGGAGCACCGAGGGTCAGGGCTCCACCTTCACCTTGCGGCTGCCCGAGGCGGGCGCCGTACGGGACCGCCGATCCGCCTCGTCCCCCACCCCTGATCTCATGACCGAACCGCTTCCTGCCCCGGAGGTCCTTCCGTGACCCGAGTGCTCGTCGTCGAGGATGAGGAATCCTTCAGCGACGCCCTGTCGTACATGCTCCGCAAGGAAGGCTTCGAGGTCGCCGTGGCGGCGACCGGGCCCGACGGCCTCGACGAGTTCGAGCGCAACGGGGCCGATCTCGTCCTCCTCGACCTGATGCTTCCGGGTCTGCCCGGCACCGAGGTGTGCCGCCAGCTGCGCGGCCGCTCGAACGTCCCGGTCATCATGGTGACCGCCAAGGACAGCGAGATCGACAAGGTCGTCGGGCTGGAGATAGGAGCCGACGACTACGTGACGAAGCCCTTCTCCTCGCGGGAGCTGGTCGCCCGCATCCGCGCGGTCCTGCGCCGCCGCGGTGAGCCGGAGGAGGTCACGCCCGCGGCCCTGGAGGCCGGCCCGGTCCGGATGGACGTCGACCGCCACGTGGTGACGGTCTCGGGCGGCAAGGTCGACCTGCCCCTGAAGGAGTTCGACCTCCTGGAGATGCTGCTGCGCAACGCGGGCCGGGTGCTGACCCGTATGCAGCTCATCGACCGGGTCTGGGGCGCGGACTACGTCGGCGACACCAAGACCCTCGACGTCCACGTCAAGCGCCTCCGCGCGAAGATCGAACCGGACCCGGGCGCGCCGCGCTACCTGGTGACGGTCCGAGGCCTGGGCTACAAGTTCGAGCCGTAGAGAGCGGTGGAGGGCCGCGGACGGTCGTAGAGGGCCCTCCGGGGCTTCCGGGGCTTCCGGAGCTTCCGGAGAGCCGCGACGAGCGGTGAACGCGTGAAAGGGGCGCCCCCGACGGGGGCGCCCCTTTCACATACGTGCGTGCGGTCAGTGACCGGCCGCGTGGCTCGCCTCGCCCGACGGCTCGCCGGAGGCCTCGCCGCCGTGCTCGCCCTCGGCCTCGCCCGAGGGCGACGCGGTGGCGGTGGGGGTGGCGCCCGGGGGAGCCGGGAGGATGCTCGGGCCGAAGTCCTTGAAGTAGTGCGTCGCCGGGACGACGAACGCGCTCAGGCTCACGTCGCCGGTCTTGCTGAGCTTGAAGACGACCTGCTGCGCGTCGCCGTCGCGGGTGGCCTCGCTGCCGTTCTCGACGACGGCGGAGGCGTTGCCCTCGCCGCCGATGACGACGGAGCCGCCGGCCGGGACGACGATCGGGCCGGCGCCGGAGGCTGCCTTCAGCGTCACGGCGGCGCGGCTGCCGGGCAGGCTGATGGACTCGATCGTCTGCGGCTGGCTCCCGTTGTTGAAGACGGTGGCCGAGACCGCGGCCGGGCCCTTGGCCACGTCCAGGGGCTGGGTGATCACAAGGGCGTTCTGGATCTTGACGTCGTCCACCGTGACGGCGGCGTTGTCCGGCCGGATGCCGAGCGTCTGCGCGTCGTTGCCCGCCCCACAGGCGGACAGCGCGGCGATGGAGAACACGATGGCGGTGGCGGCGAGGGCGCCGCGTCGAAGGCTGCGGCTCACGGCGGCGGCATCTCCTAGGACGTACGGACAGGCTAAGGACAGGCTTCGGAGCCTTTGGAACCTTCGGAACCTTCGGAACCAAGGGCGAACTAAAGGTGCGTCAGCGCGCTTAGGTTACCGAGCCGCACTCTCCGTCCCGCACCCGACCCGCCCCTAACCGGCCTCGGGCGTCTCGGGGGCGGTTCCCGGGGGCTTCCGGGGGCGGCCCCACTCGCCGGCTGGTGTCGGCCGTCGTGGCTGGATCACGACCCATTGACCTGTTGTTCACATAACCGCCTTGATCAATTCGAGGGCCGTCCCGCATTCCCCGGAGCCGCACCTCCGGAAAATCCCGGAGCCGGGTCGGCTGATCAATTACGGAATCACCCCGCGATGCATCCGTACGGGTGACCGATCCTCGAACGGAGTAGGTGAAGTAGAGTGCTCTGAAGCCGACAAAACGGGGCATCGCACCTCCCTTGGGGAGCTTCGGGTAGGTGTAACGTGCGCGTTTCTCTCCGTCCGCACAGCCGCTCCGACCTGCGAATACCGCCTTCCGGAAGGCCGCCGCAGCACGTCCGTGTCGCTGTTGTCAAGCCCCGAGATATGCCCTGACCTGCGAAAACGCCATTCAGAAGAAGCCGTATCCGTGTTACCCTGGATAGCCACGGAAGGGGTACCTGTCACATGACGTTCAAGGTTGGCGACACCGTGGTCTATCCCCATCACGGGGCCGCGCTGATCGAGGCCATCGAAACTCGCCAGATCAAAGGCGTGGACAAGACCTACTTGGTGCTCAAGGTCGCGCAGGGCGACCTGACGGTTCGTGTGCCGGCGGACAATGCGGAGTTCGTCGGTGTTCGCGACGTAGTCGGTCAGGACGGGCTGGACCGGGTCTTCGAGGTGCTGCGCGCACCGTACGCCGAAGAGCCGACGAACTGGTCTCGTCGCTACAAGGCAAATCTCGAGAAGCTCGCCTCCGGCGATGTCATCAAGGTCGCCGAAGTAGTACGCGACCTGTGGCGGCGCGAGCGCGAGCGCGGTCTCTCCGCCGGTGAGAAGCGCATGCTCGCCAAGGCTCGGCAGATCCTGGTCAGCGAGCTGGCCCTCGCGGAGAACACGAACGAGGACAAGGCCGAGGCTCTCCTCGACGAGGTCCTCGCGTCCTGAGCGTGCTCTGACGACATCCGAGCGCGCTACCAAGTGAAACAATGCCGCGGTGCCCGCTGGCGTGCTGTGATCCACACAGCGCTGCCGTCGGGCGCTGCGGCATATTCATGTACGCATCGTCACGTACGCATGCTCGGATACGTACCGTCACGTGTACGTACGCGTGGTCCTGTACGTACGTCCCCATCCCCCTCTTACCTGCTCACGTCCGAACTCCTGTGCTGGGGCGGCAACGCCTCGACCGTCGTCACGGAAAGGGCCCGGTCAAGGCGGAGCGTCCGGCACGGTGAGGCCATACCCATGTCGGCCGCGGAAACAAACCTGCCGGAGTGCAACCGATGTCAGACGAAGCGCGTCCTTCTCGTACCGCCGTGGTGATCCCGGCGGCCGGACGGGGCGTACGCCTCGGCCCGGGCGCCCCCAAGGCGCTGCGCGCGCTGAACGGCACCCCCATGCTCATCCACGCCGTCCGCGCGATGGCCGCCTCCCGCGCGGTCTCGCTCGTGGTCGTGGTCGCCCCCTCCGACGGCGCCGCCGAGGTCAAGAACCTCCTCGACGCCCACGCCCTCCCCGAACGGACCGACTACCTCGTCGTCCCCGGCGGTGACACCCGCCAGGAGTCCGTACGCCTCGGGCTGGACGCGCTTCCCGAGGGCATCACCACCGTCCTCGTCCACGACGCCGCCCGCCCCCTCGTCCCCGTCGACACGGTGGACGCCGTCATCGAGGCCGTACGGGACGGGGCCGTCGCCGTCGTCCCCGCGCTGCCCGTCTCCGACACCGTCAAGGAGGTCGAGCCGGCCGAGCGGCCGGGCGACCCCGAGCAGGTCGTCGCCACCCCCGTCCGGGCCCGGCTCCGCGCCGTCCAGACCCCGCAGGGCTTCGACCACGACACCCTGGTCGACGCCCACGCCACCATCGCCCTCACCGGCGAGGGCGCCACCGACGACGCCGGCATGGTCGAGCGGCTCGGCGCGCCCGTCGTCGTCGTGCCCGGCCACGAAGAGGCCTTCAAGGTGACCCGCCCCCTCGACCTCGTCCTCGCCGAGGCCGTACTCGCCCGCAGGAGGGCCAACGATGGCTTCTGACATCCCCGTGCTGCCCCGTACCGGCATCGGTACCGACGTCCACGCCTTCGAGAAGGGCCGCGAACTCTGGTGCGCGGGCCTCCTCTGGGACGCCTCCGAGAACGACGGGTACGGCCTCGCCGGGCACTCCGACGGCGACGTCGCCGCCCACGCCGCCTGCGACGCGCTCTTCTCCGCCGCCGGCATCGGCGACCTCGGCGCCCACTTCGGCACCTCCCGCCCCGAGTGGTCCGGCGCCTCCGGCGTCACCCTCCTCGCGGAGGCCGCCCGGATCGTCCGCGCCGAGGGGTACGAGATCGGCAACATCGCGGTGCAGGTCATCGGCGTCCGCCCCAAGGTCGGCAAGCGGCGCGACGAGGCCCAGAAGGCGCTGAGCGAGGCGGCCGGCGCGCCGGTCTCCGTCTCCGGAACCACGACGGACGGCCTCGGACTGACGGGCCGCGCCGAAGGCCTCGCGGCGCTCGCGACGGCTCTCGTGTACGCGGTCGGCGGCCGCCCGTAGCGGTCCGCGGACATCCCCGGAAGTCCGGAGCGGCCCGTCGGGGTCCACGGACCTCCGGAGGTCCGGAGCGACCCGTCGGGTCCGCGGGGCTCAGGACCGGCGGCACGTCATCACCCCCACCGGTACCGGCCGCCACCGGTACCGGTGAAAAACGTCGTCGGAGAAGGGGAACAGGTATCGGGGCACTACCACACGCCCACTACCCTGGAGTGGTGACTATTCGCCTGTACGACACCAGCGCCCGGCAGATCCGTGACTTCACCCCGCTCACGCCGGGCCAGGTCTCGATCTACCTCTGTGGTGCCACCGTCCAGGCGGCCCCGCACATCGGGCACATCCGGTCGGGGCTGAACTTCGACATCATGCGCCGCTGGTTCGCCTACCGCGGCTACGACGTCACGTTCATCCGCAACGTCACCGACATCGACGACAAGATCATCGCCAAGGGCGCGGACCAGGGCCGCCCCTGGTGGTCCATCGGCTACGAGAACGAGCGCGCGTTCAACTCGGGTTACGACGCGCTCGGTTGCCTCGCGCCGACGTACGAGCCCCGCGCCACCGGGCACGTCCCCGAGATGATCGAGATGATGCGCGGCCTCATCGAGCGCGGTCACGCGTACGAGGCCGACGGCAGCGTCTACTTCGACGTGCGCTCCTTCCCCGGCTACCTGGAGCTGTCCAACCAGGACATCGACGACCTGCGCCAGCCCACCGAGGACGGCATCACCGGCAAGCGCGACCCGCGCGACTTCGCGATGTGGAAGGCGACCAAGCCGGGCGAGCCCGACTGGGAGACGCCGTGGGGCCGCGGCCGCCCCGGCTGGCACCTGGAGTGCTCGGCCATGGCCCACAAGTACCTGGGCTCCGCCTTCGACATCCACGGCGGCGGCCTCGACCTGATCTTCCCGCACCACGAGAACGAGATCGCCCAGGCCAAGGCCTTCGGCGACACGTTCGCGGAGTACTGGGTGCACAACGCCTGGGTCACCATGGCCGGCGAGAAGATGTCGAAGTCGCTCGGCAACAGCGTGCTGGTGTCCGAGATGGTGCGGAACTGGCGCCCCATCGTGCTCCGCTACTACCTGGGCACCCCGCACTACCGCTCCATGATCGAGTACAGCGAGGAGTCCCTGCGCGAGGCCGAGTCGGCGTTCGCCCGTATCGAGGGCTTCGTCCAGCGCGCCACCGAGAAGGCGGGGACGACCGTCGCCCCCGCCGCCGAGGTGCCGCCGGCCTTCGCCGAGGCCATGGACGACGACCTGGGCGTGCCGCACGCGCTGGCGATCATCCACACCACCGTCCGCCAGGGCAACAGCGCCCTCGCGGCGGACGACAAGGACGAGGCCGTCGCCCGCCTCGCCGAGGTCCGTGCCATGCTCGGTGTCCTCGGCCTGGATCCGCTCGACCCGCACTGGGCCGAGGAGACCGGTGGCGGCGAAGAGCTCCACGGCGCCGTCGACACCCTCGTACGGCTCGTGCTGGAGCAGCGCGAGTCGGCCCGGGCGCGCAAGGACTGGGCGACCGCGGACGCGATCCGCGACCAGCTCAACCAGTCCGGCCTCGCCATCGAGGACAGCCCCGACGGCCCCCGCTGGACGCTGGGCAACCGTTAGAAGACGTGCCGCTCGGGCCTCCGGGCGGCACACTTCAGTTACAGACCTTGTACGTGGGCCGAGTACGCCTTCGTACGCAACACCGAGGATGAGAGTAGTCATGGCCGGGAACAGCCAGCGCAGGAACCGTCGCACGTCCAACAAGAAGGGTGCGACGATCGGCAGCGGTGGCCAGCGGCGCAAGGGCCTCGAAGGCAAGGGCCCGACACCCAAGGCCGAGGCCCGCAAGGGCCACAAGGCATACCGCGTCACCAACGCCATGGCCCGGAACGCGGCCAAGCGCAAGCCCGTCGCCCGCCGCGGCGGCAAGGGCCTGTCCGAGATGGTCGTCGGCCGCAACCCGGTCTTCGAGGCCCTGCGCGACGGCGTGCCCGCCACGACCCTGTACGTGCAGCAGTTCATCGACAACGACGAGCGCGTGCGCGAGGCCCTGAACCTCGCCACCGGCCGCGGCAACATCAACATCATGGAGGCGCCGCGCCCCGAGCTCGACCGGATGACGAACGGCCTCAACCACCAGGGCCTCGTCCTCCAGGTCCCGCCGTACGAGTACGCGCACCCCGAGGACCTCGTCACGGCCGCCTTCGACGACCACGAGGACCCGCTGATCGTGGCCCTCGACGGCATCACCGACCCGCGCAACCTCGGCGCCGTCGTCCGCTCCGTCTCCGCCTTCGGCGGCCACGGTGTCGTCGTCCCCGAGCGCCGCGCCGCCGGTATGACCGCCGGTGCCTGGAAGACCTCGGCCGGCACCGCCGCCCGTACGCCGGTCGCCCGCGCCACCAACCTGACGCGCTGCCTCGAGCAGTACCAGAAGGCCGGTGTCACGGTCGTCGGCCTCGCCGCGGACGGTGACCGCGACGTGCACGAGCTGGAGCAGCTGGGCGGTCCGGTCGTCATCGTCGTCGGCTCCGAGGGCAAGGGCCTGTCCCGCCTCGTCGGCGAGACCTGCGACTTCCTCGTCCGCATCCCGATGCCGGGCGGCGCCGAGTCGCTCAACGCCGGTGTCGCCGCCGGCGTCGTGCTCTACGAGGCCGCTCGCCGCCGGATGGCCTGACCCGAACGGGTCACTCCCGGCCGTGGCGTGATCTTGACGGGTCTCGGACATTTCCCATCCGTCAAGGCAGTGTCCTAAACCCAGATCACTCGGTTAGATGAGTGTGGACACCAGAACGCCCCGGCCGGGGTTCGACGATCAGCCCGCGTTGAGCATGGTCAAGGTGGATTCCGATCCCGCCCAGGTGATCGTGAACCACGCCAGCTTCCGTGTGCGGCTCGCGCCCGCCCCGCAGCCGAAGATCGGCGCCGGCGCCCGCGTCGCAGCCCTGTCCGGGGCCGCGGCAGGAGCGGGCGGACCGCGCCGTCGTCCCGTCGTGTGGACCGGAAAGTCCTCACCGGGCGCGACCGGCCTCCTCCAGGCCGTACGCGAGTCCTCCGTCTCCACGCTCGACCCGGCCGTCGGCCCGGGCGGCCACGCGCGTCCGGACGGGGGCGCCACCCAGGCCATCCCGCGCTTCGACGACACCATGCCCACCCCCGTGGTGACCGCCGACTCCGGACCCCTGCTGCCGCCGATGCGCCGCGCCGAGGGCGCGTACGACGAGGTGTACGAGCTCCGCCCCGAGAACGACGGGACCGGCGCGTACGAGAACGGGACGACGGAGGGCCGGGCCGCACAGCGCCACGGACAGGACACCGTCCGGCACGCCTACTACCCCGGCCGCCGGATGAACCTCGGCGTCGTCCTCCTCCCGCTCCGCGTCTTCCTCGGCTTCATCTCCATCTACGCGGGCATGGGCAAGCTCTGCGATCCCGTCTACTTCGACGGCGGCGAACGCGGCTCCATGGTGAAGTGGCTCAACTCCCTCCACCCCTGGGCCCTCGCCGAACCGCTGCGCGACTTCGCCCTCCAGCACCCCGTCGGCGCCGGACTCACCGTCGCCTTCCTCCAGGTCGTCGTCGGCGTCCTGACCGTCCTCGGACTCTGGCAGCGCGTCGCCGCCGTCGTCGGCGCCATGCTCTCCGCCGCGCTCATCCTGACCGTCAGCTGGAAGACCGTCCCGGTCTACGACTCCGCCGACATCATCTACCTGGCCGCCTGGTCCCCGCTGATCATCGCCGGCGCCCCGGTCTACTCGCTCGACGGCCGCCTCGCCGGAGAGGCCTGGCGCACCCTCGGCCCCCGCGCCGACCTCTGGGACCTCCGCCGGCGCGTCGTGCGCCGCAGCACCCTGCTCGCCTCCGTCGTCGTCGGCCTCACCCTGCTCATCGGATCCGTCCTCGGCGGCGCCGTCCGCTCCACCGAGATGGTCACCGTCCCCGGCCCCAACGACGACCCGATCAACCACCTCCCCGGCCAGCCGCTCCCCACCGAGCCGAAGCGCCGCGCCCCCTCCTCCCAGGCCGCGTCCACCGCACCCGCCCCCGCCGCGACCAGCGAGGCCCCGGCGGAGCGCGAGGAGACGCGGGAGGCGACCCGTCCCACCGAGACCACCCGCGAGTCCACCCGGACCCAGGAGCAGCGTCCGACGGCCACGCAGGGCAGCAGCACCGGCGGCGGCAGCCGTACGCCCACCCAGTCCAAGCCGGCACCGCCGCCGTCGACCAGCGACAGCCCGACCAGCACGGGCGGCACGTCGAGCGGCGGCTCCAGCGGCGGTTCGACCGGCTCGCCCGGCACGCCGTCGGAGAGCGGCTCGACATCTGGCGGGGCGAGGAACCCGATCGGCGGCCTGCTGGGCTGACGGCACCGCGGGTAAGGGGCCGACGGCAGCCGGCCACGGCCACGGAATGCGAAGAGGGCGGCACCACGTCGAAATGACGCGGTGCCGCCCTCCCCTTGTCGCTGCTCCCTTGTCCCCGCTCCCTTGCCACTCTTCCCCGTGTGCCCGCCCGTGCTCAGCCCCTCTGGGTGGCGAGTTCCTTCGCGGCCTCGGTGAGGTCCTTCGCGGTGTCGATGGCCCTCCAGTACGCCCCCTGGGGCAGCGGGAAGCCCGCCAGGCGCCGCTCACGCGCGAGCCGGGGGAAGGTGGTGCGCTCGTGGTCACCGAGGTCGGGCAGCAGCTCGGTGAAGGCCGCGGAGAACACGTACACGCCCGCGTTGATGAGGAACGGCGACGGCGGCGACTCGATGAAGTCGGTGATGTGCCCGAAGGTGTCGGTCTCGACGGCGCCCCACGGGATCCGGGGGCGGGCCAGGGCGAGGGTGGCGAGGGCGTCGCGCTCCGCGTGGAAGGCGGCCATCTCGCGCAGCGAGAAACGGGTCCAGATGTCGCCGTTGGTGGCGTACCAGGGCTGGTCCGGCGCGGGCAGACGCGCGGCGGCGTACTTCAGGCCGCCGCCGCGGCCCAGCGGCTCGCTCTCGACGACCGTGGTCACCTTGAGGGGGAGGTCGGCGCTCTCCAGCCACTCCTGGAGCACCTCGGCGAGATGACCGCAGGAGACGACGGCGTCGGTCACGCCCTCGGCGGCGAGCCAGGAAAGCTGATGGCCGATGATCGGGGTCCCGGTGCCCGGGATCTCGACCATCGGCTTGGGGCGGTCGTCGGTGTAGGGGCGCAGCCGTGAGCCCTGGCCGCCCGCCAGGACCACGGCCTGCGTCGGAGAGGTGTGCATAGGGGGAACGATAGGCGCCCCGTACGCGAGAGCTCCGGACGCGCGACGTCGCTCAGTGTGCGGCTGTTCAGCTCGCGCGCATCACGCCGGTCGCGTACGCGGTGTCGCAGACCGGACGGGAGAAGGACTGCGCGCGGGAGGGGCCGTACTGCTCGACGGCGGCGCGGCCGAGCGAGCGGGCGATGGACATGCAGTGCTTGGCGAGCGAGGGCCGGTTCTCCACCTCGCGCTGGAGGTGGGTGAGAGCCGTGCCGGGGTCCTTCTCCTGGAGCTCGGCGAGTAGCTGGTCGCGCAGAATGTCCTGCGGGGCACGGGACTTGGCCCGGACGGAGACCTCGGAGGAGGACGCCGTGAGCTGGGTCCCGGCATCCTGGCCGGCCCACGGTACGGCGGACACCGCGAGCGTTCCCGAGAGCACCAGGACGACGGGCAGGACGAGGGCGAGAGAGCGGCCGATTCGGCGGGCAGTGTGCGTCACGCAGGCGAGCGTAGCGGCCGGTAGTGATATGGCGACATTTAGTCACTCTCGCGGGGGATGGTTCGAAGTGGCTTTTCGAATCCCGTGTTGACGCCGGGGGTGGGGTCGGGCCCGGAATGCCGGGGTTTTCGGCGATAAACCCCTACGGGCACCCCCACTGAGACGAACGGCCCCGCATCCACGAAGGATGCGGGGCCGTTCGGCCATACAGGGAGCCGTCGTGGCTCAGTCGCTGAGGCGGGCGCCCGTCGACGTCGAGAAGACGTGGAGCTCGGCGGCGCGCGGCACGACGTGCAGCGTGGTGCCCTTGGAGGGGACGTCACGGCCGCCGACGCGGACGACCAGGTCCTTGTCCTCGCCGTCGACGCGGGTGGAGCCGTACACGAAGCCGTCGGAGCCGAGCTCCTCGACGACGTTGACGGTGACCGCGAGGCCGTCCTTGCCGGTGGGGCCCTGCACGTCGAAGTGCTCGGGGCGGACGCCGACGGTGACGGTGGTGTCGCCGTTGGCGGAAGCGGCGGCGATGGCGTCACGGGAGACCGGGACGACGCTGTTGCCGAACTTCACGCCGCCGTCGGTGATCGGGACCTCGATCAGGTTCATGGCGGGCGAACCGATGAAGCCGGCGACGAAGAGGTTCGCGGGCCGGTCGTACATGTTGCGCGGGGAGTCGACCTGCTGGAGCAGGCCGTCCTTGAGGACCGCGACACGGTCGCCCATGGTGAGGGCCTCGGTCTGGTCGTGGGTGACGTAGACCGTGGTGATGCCCAGACGGCGCTGGAGACCGGCGATCTGCGTACGGGTCGAGACACGGAGCTTGGCGTCGAGGTTCGACAGCGGCTCGTCCATGAGGAAGACCTGCGGCTCACGCACGATGGCGCGACCCATGGCGACACGCTGACGCTGACCGCCGGAGAGCGCCTTCGGCTTGCGGTCGAGGTACTCGGTGAGGTCCAGGATCTTCGCGGCCTCTTCGACCTTGGCGCGGATCTCGGACTTGTTGACACCGGCGATCTTGAGCGCGAAGCCCATGTTGTCGGCGACGGTCATGTGCGGGTACAGCGCGTAGTTCTGGAACACCATCGCGATGTCCCGGTCCTTCGGCGGCAGGTGCGTGACGTCGCGGTCACCGATGCGGATGGAGCCGGCGTTGACGTCCTCGAGACCCGCGAGCATGCGCAGGGAGGTCGACTTGCCACAGCCGGAGGGCCCGACGAGGACGAGGAACTCGCCGTCGGCGATCTCGATGTCGAGCTGGTCGACGGAGGGCTTGGTGGAACCGGGGTACACCCGGGTCGCCTTGTCGAAAGTGACGGAAGCCATGGTGATGTGTCCCTTCACCGGCAGGAACGTGCCGGACGATCCGAGTAAAGGAAGGATTGAGGTCTAGTCCACCTGGATGAACTCCACGTGACGCTACCTGGCGCCGCCCGATCTGTCAGCACTCCGCAGCGAGTGAGATTTCCGACCGCCGCCGGGACGTCGTTGGTTACACTGCACTCGCTGCCTCCTTAGCTCAGCTGGCCAGAGCACCGCTCTTGTAAAGCGGGGGTCGTCGGTTCGAACCCGACAGGGGGCTCCAGGTGAAGGGCCGGCTCAGGGGCATGTTTCCCCGGCGCCGGCCCTTTCGCATGACCACGGCCGTGCCACCTACGGTGGATCGCTGCCCGGCCTGGCCTGGCGGATCATCTCTGGGCCGGCTCGCCGAGGCGGCGCCTCGTACGACTGTCTGTGTCACGACGGATTCACGCGCCGCCCTCAATGGCGTGGACCGTGCGGCGTCCCTTCGCCCTCACTCCCACGTCCCGCGCCTGAAGCGATCTGCCGTTGCAGGTGGCGGACTCCCTCACGCGCGAAGGAGCTCCCGACCCGGGGTTTCTCCGCCGGGAGGGGGCTCCTTCATGCCGTGGATCCGCCTGCGGGCCGCCAGGGCGCAGGGGCCGCGGAACGTTTAGGCTCCGGCTCCTGCCGAGTCTCTGCCTGGGCGCCGGCGCCCCGAAGCACTGCGACCGCCTCGTCGGCCATGTCCTGGGGCCGTCCCTCAAGGACGGCGACGGGGGTCCGCCGCGTCAACACTCTGCTGTGCCAGAGGCTTAGCCCTGTCACCTCACACAGGGCCCGCACCACGTCCGTCTCGCGCGGTCCGCAATCGAGGAGTACGACGGCGTAGGGCGGTTCGTCGCAGGTCAGCGTGAAGTACTCGGTGACGTCTCCGGCCTCATCCACGCCGCCTCCCCCGGGTTCCTTGGTGACGGTGAGGGTAAGTGCCCTGGAGAGCGGTGGCCACGGCTTTTCGGGTGCGTTCCTGATCTTGCACCGCGCTCCAGCCCGGCCACTGTCCGGACGCATGGCGGCTCGAGTCGGTAGGCGACGAAGCATGCTGCGCCTGAGGGGAACCTCGGGTCAGGGAGATGCCCCCTGCGGGGCGCTCGGACTCGGGATGACGGGGGCTCTGTACGGGAGCTGGGGGTGAGCGGTGGTGAGGCGTCGGTTCCTCTAGTGGCCGTAGACGTGGGCCCGCACCAGATGATCGTTCTCCAAGACGAAGTCCGCGACCTGCCAGAACTCCTTCAACAGCGGGTGCCTCAAGGCGGCTTCGCGGTCGAGCTTGAGCCCGAAGAGCGGTCCGTCGGGGTTGGCCAGGCCGGCGGTCACCAGTGTGGAGGCCGGAGAGGTCTGGCCGGCCACAGGCCCGACACGGCACGCGAAAGCAACGTGATCTGTCCACTCGTCCGGTCCGGCACCCCACGTACCGAAGATCACGTCTATCCACACGTCGTCGTCCTGGCCGGCGTGGTGGTAGCAGTTCGCGAAGTACACGGCGTGGGGAGAGCCGTCGGCGTGGATGAAGTCCCATGCCCGCTTGATGGGGGCGTCGCAGCAGTCGCACGTGAAGTCGCGCGTCTGGCGGTCGGAACCGAGGGTCAGCAGCATGTCGGACATGATGCTCCATGCACGCTGGGCATCGTTTGCAGGCCACCGGCGCAGCCCGGGACTCGGGCGGCCGTGCCACATCCGTGCCAGAAGTGGCGGGGTGGCCACGGGGACTCGGGAGCAGCTGCGGTGCATGCTCCGGGCTGTGCCAGTTGGGCAGTCGAGTCTGTGGGTGTTGTTGCGCGGCGTTCTTCGGGTGGCTTGTGGCCGTGAGGGGTGGAACCGGCGGCTTGAGTGGGACGTCGAAGGGCCATGGCTGAGAGAGCTGGACAGATGATCTGCGCCCTCGTGCTGGTTGCCGGGGTGCTCACGGGCTGTGCCAAGGCCGGCGGCGGGACCGAGGCTGTCCGGGCCGATCCGTCCGTCAGGGCGACGCCGTCCGTCCGGGCGATTCCCTTCGAGCTCTATACGCATTGCGGCATCGACGAGGCCCGTGTCGGTTCGACGTATTTCGAAGCGGAGACCCCGCTCTCCGGTGGCGCGGGGAACCCGCCCGACGGGTGGGACAACCCGACCCAGCGCGGCACGATGACCTTGACGTCCGAGACGGAGGCCGTGTTCACCGACGACGCCGGGCATGAGGTGAAGTTCCGTGCCCGGCCCGGCGCGAGTGCCTTCAAGCGCATCTGCGCTTAGTACTCCAGGTCTGGGATGACTCTGGCTCCGAGGAGTACCAGACCGCCAGGCAGGCTCACGGTGACGCGACCCGGGCGCCCGTACGGTCCTCCGTCGGGACCTCGCCGCTCTGGAGGTCTGACCCTTCGGCCGCCGGCGCCGGTGGGGGCGGGCTGGATCTGGCCTACCGGACCACGACGTTGTGCGCCGGGATGATCGTGGGCCGCAGGTCGGCGTGGCCGAGGTCGGCCAGGATCGGGCCGAAGGTCTTCGCGTGGTGTTCGAGGGCCTCCGCGCTCTCCCAGACCTCGGTCACGCGGAATCCTCCGTCGACGGGTCCCGCCGCGTGGGAGACGAGACCTGTGTTCGGCAGGTCCGCGAACCGCGTGAAACCCCGCCCGTCGGTCACGCGGTCGATGACCGCGTCGTAGATCTCCTGCCCGGCGCCGGGGAGGTCGAAGGTGACGATGATGGCCATGGGAGTGCCCCTGTCTCGGTTCGTCGCGGTGTTGCGGCAACGCCCGCGATCCTAGCGGTACGTGGTGGGGCGAGTTCGGAGAGTGACGGGTCGTCTGTCGGGGGCGTGGCTCGGCCCGGGGGCGCCGAGCGGGAGGGATCCCCGCGTCGTTCGCGGGCGAACGCCGAGGAAGGTCCGGCGTTCTTGTGTTCTGGGGCGTGGTGGTCCGGGACACTTGTGCGTTACGGGGGCGTACAGGTGGTGTGGGGTGTGGTGGGGAGGGGTGCGCGGATGAGTCGGCGTTCCGGTGGGCTGATCGGGGTCTGGGCCGAGCAGCAGCGGGTGGCGCAGCGCCAGCGGGAGGGGCAGCACCAGGCGGTGTTGCGGCAGCAGCGGGATGCGGAGCGGGCACAGCGGGCGTACGAGCGGGACGTCGCCCGGATGCGGCGGGAGCAGCGGGCCGCCTATCGGCAGCAGCGGGACGCCGACGCCCTGCGGCGGACCCAGGAGTTGGACGCGCGCGTGACCGCGCTCGAAGGGTTGCTGGCGGCCGGGTGCCGGGCTCCCGTCTTCTCCGTCGCGTCCCTGCGGCGGGCCGAGGACGTCGAGGCGTTCGCTCCCGGTCCGCTGGCGGAGCCCGTACCCATGCCCGATCAGCGGTTCTATCAGCCTCAGGGTGGTTCCTGGACCGCTTCCGGGCGGGCTCAGGCCGAGCGGGACGCGCGGGCGCGGTTCGAGCGGGACTGGTACGCCGCGCAGGCCGCGGAGGCCCGGCGGGTCGAGCGACTTGCCGCCTACCGGCGGGAGTACGACGCCTGGGCCGCCGCCCGGCTCGCCGAGATCAGGGCGCACAACGCCGGGCTCGCGGGGACCGAGGAGGCCTTGCGCGCCGGTGAGGCCGCGACGGTGGTGGAGTTCTTCTCCGCCGTGCTCTTCGCCTCCACGGCGTGGCCCGAGGGCTTTCCCCGGGAGCTGTCCGCCGCCTACGAGCACGGTGGGCGCGGGCTCGTTCTCGACTGGGACCTGCCGGGGTACGAGGTCGTTCCCGAGGCCAAGGGTGTGAAGTACCTGCCGAGCACCGATCAGGAGAAGGAGGTCCCCCGGCCCGTCACACAGCGGCGGGCGCTCTACCGGGACGTCCTCGCGCAGAGCGTGCTGCTCGCCGTACGGGAGCTCTTCGCGGCCGATCGGTTCGGTGCCCTGCAACAGGTCGCGCTCAACGGGTACGTGGGGGGTGTCGATCCCGCCACCGGGCTTCCCTCGCGGGTGTGCGTGGCCTCCGTCGTCGTGGGCCGGGAGGCCTTCGAGCGGCTGAACCTCGCGTTCGTCGGAGCCGTGGAGTGTCTGACCGGCGCCCTCGACGGGCGTCTTTCCGCCAAGCCCGACGAGCGGGTGGCCGTCCCGCCGATGACGACCCCCGATCAGGTGGGCTCGGACGTGGTCGTGCAGGGGGACGGGGAGGAGCCCGATCTGCTCGCCATGGACCCCATCGCCTTCGAGGGGCTCGTCGCCGAGTTGTTCCGTGCCCGCGGGCTCCAGGCCCTCACCACCCGTCGCTCCAACGATGGCGGCGTGGACGTCGAGGCGCTCGACCCCGATCCCATCAGCGGCGGGTCGATCCTCGTCCAGGTGAAGCGGTACCGGAACACCGTGCCTCCGTCGGCCGTGCGCGATCTCTTCGGGACCGTGCAGGGTGCCGGGGCCAACAAGGGGGTCCTCGTCACCACCTCCAAGTTCGGTCCCGGCTCGTACACCTTCGCCAACGGCAAGCCGCTGACCCTGATCTCCGGTACCGAGCTCGTCGATCTGCTCCACCAGCACGGCCTGCGGGGGCGGTTGGGGTCCGGGATCCCGGCCGCCGCAGAGGTCGCCGCCGCTCCGGCCGAGGCCGACGCCGGCTTCAATCTGCTCGGCATGGACTGGTCCGGGGGCGCCGCGCTCGATGTGTGCGCGCTGGTCTGCGCGGGCAACCGGGTGCTCGGCGACGAATGGTTCGTCTTCTTCAACAACCCCTCCACGCCGGACGGTTCCGTGTCGATGGTCGCCGCCCCGCCGGGCGACCGGGCCGCCGTACGGGTCGGCTTCGACGCGCTGCCGGCCCGGGCCGACCGCCTGGTGCTCGTCGCGGCCGTCGACCCGGAGGTGAACCCCGACGCGGATCTCGGGGGCTTCACCGATGCCGGTATCCGGCTCCGCGACGACTCCGGCGGTGAGCTCGACCGGCTGGTGGTGTCCGACGGGCGGCCCGGCGAGACCGCGCTCGTCCTCGGGTCCTTCCGGCGGCGGGCCGGCGGCGACTGGGACTTCGTCCTGGGCGGGAAGGGGTACGGGGGCGGCCTTGAGGAGCTCGTCGGGGACTTCGGGATCCAGGTGGAGTGAGCCGGGTGCGGCGGGGTGTGTGCGGGGGAGGGGGCGGGTGCGCGGGCGGGCCCCGTACGCCCGCCGCCTCTCCCGCCCCGTCCCTCAGCGGCTGCCCAGTCCTTCAGCGGCCGGTGAGGTCCGCCCCAGTCCTTCAGCGGCCGGTGAGGTCCGCCCCCGTCCTTCAGCGGCCGGTGAGGTCCGCCCCGTCCCTCAGCGCCCGCTGAGGCGGTTCGCCAGGACCGCCACCCTGTCCGTCGCCGCCGTGTGGCCCGTCGCCTCGCGCCGGTCCGCGCCCCGGAAGGCCGCGTACATCGTCTGGACGCCGAGCCAGCGCAGCGGCTCCGGTTCCCACTTGCGGACCTTGTGGTTCACCCAGGGGAGGGCCGTGAGGTCGGTCGGGCCCGACTGGCCCGAGTCCTGCTGGATGAGGTCGCGGAGGGTGCGGGCCGCGAGGTTCGCCGTGGCGACGCCCGAGCCCACGTAACCGCCCGCCCAGCCCAGGCCCGTCGAGCGGTCCAGGGTGACGGTGGCGCACCAGTCGCGCGGGACGCCGAGGACGCCGGACCAGGCGTGGTCCACCCGTACCCCCGCCAGCTGGGGGAAGAAGCGGACCAGGATCTCGCGGAGCGCCTCGATCGTCTGTGGCTGGGTGCGGCCGTCGTTGTCGGTCTTGGAGCCGAAGCGGTACGGGACTCCCCGGCCGCCCAGGGCGATGCGGCCGTCGGCGGTGCGCTGGGCGTACATGTAGGCGTGCGCCATGTCGCCGAGGGTCTCGCGGCCGTTCCAGCCGATCGACTCCCACTGCGCGTCGGTGAGTGGTTCGGTGGCGATCATCGAGGAGTTCATGGGAAGCCAGGTGCGGCGCTGGCCGGTGAGGGAGGCGGTGAAGCCCTCGGTGCAGCGCAGGACGTACGGGGCGCGGACGGTGCCGTACGGGGTGACCGCGTGCTTGGGCTTGATCTCGGTGACCGGGGTCGACTCGTGGATGGTGACGCCGAGCGCCTCGACGGCGGCCGCGAGTCCCTTGACGAGCTTCACCGGGTGGAGGCGTGCGCCGTGCGGGGTCCAGGAGGAGCCGACGGCGCCGGTGACACGGATGCGGTCGGAGGTCTCGCGGGCCCCGTACATCTCCCGGTCCGTCTCGCCGAAGGCGGTCTCGACGGCGTGGAAGTCCTTGAGGCGGGCGAGCTGGGCGGGGGAGAGGGCGACCTCCAGGACGCCGCCGCGGTGCTGGTCGGCCTCGATCTTCTCGGTCCGGCAGACGTCGAGGACCTCGGTCACGGTGGCGTTCATGGCCTGCTGGAGGCGGACGGCGGCCTCGTGGCCGTGGATCTTGGCGTAGCGGTCGCGTCCCGCGATGCCGTTGTAGAGCCAGCCGCCGTTGCGCCCGGAGGCTCCGTACCCGCAGAACTTCGCTTCGAGGACGGTGATGTTGAGGAAGGGGACGGCCTTCTTGAGGTAGTAGGCGGTCCACAGGCCCGTGTAGCCGCCGCCGACGATGCAGACGTCGGCGGTGGTGTCGCCGGGGAGCGGTTCGCGGGGATCGGGGGCGCCGTCCTGCGCGTACCAGAACGAGATGCCGCCGTTGACCGTACTCATGTGTTTCCCTCTTCCGGGTGCGTGGGCGGAGGTTACCCGGGGGCTTGGTCCCGTGGATACGGGCCGTTCGGCGGCGATTCCGCGACGGGGCCGGGCCTGGGTTCGAGGGTGTCCCCGACGGGTGTGTCAGGTGCGGATTCCGTTGCGGCCGTGGACGGTACGAAGGTCGTCGTCGGGGCGGCGAGTGGACGGGGCCGCGCTGCCCGGCGGGGCGGCCTGTACGGCGCCGCCGCATTCTCGAAGGCGGTGCGCGACGCCGGTGTCTAGGCTCGTGGAGTGATTCACGTACCGGACGAACTGGCCGCGTCGCAGGCGAAGTACAACGGTGAGGCGGGGCGGGCGTTCATTGCCGCGCTGCCGGAGCGGGCCGAGGACTTCCTCGGCCGGTGGGGGCTACGGGTCACGGGGCCGTCCATGTACGGGGTGGCCTCCCTGGTCCTGCCCGTCCGGCGGACCGCGGACGGTAGCGGGCCGCGCTGAAGATGCAGCTCCTGGACGACGAGACCGAGGGCGAACCGCTCGGCCTGCGCGTCTGGGACGGGGCCGGCGCGGTGCGGCTCCTCGACCACGACGCCGCCACGGGAACGATGCTCCTGGAACGGCTCGACGAGGCCCGGCCGCTGACGTCCGTCGCCGGCACCGGGGAGGCGCTCGGCGTCGTCGCCGGGCTGCTCGCCTGGCTGGTCGCGGTTCCGGCGCCCGGGGGACTGCGCGGCCTCGGCGACATCGCGGCCGGGATGCTCGCCGAGGCGCCGGGGGCCGCGGAACGGCTCGACGCGAAGGACGCGGCCGTACTGCGGGACTGCGCGGCGGCGGTACGGGAGGTCGCGGGCGAACCGGGCGACCGGCTCCTCCACTGGGACCTGCACCTGGGCAACATCCTGGCGGCCGAGCGGGAACCCTGGCTGGCGATCGACCCGAAGCCGCTCGCGGGCGACCCCGGCTTCGACCTGCTGCCGGCGCTGCTGGACCGCTTCGACCCGGACGAGGTCCTGTGGAGGTTCGATCTGCCGGCCGAGGTCGTCGGGGACCGGGAGCGGGCGGTGGCGTGGACGCTGGGGCGCGTGCTGCAGAACGGCCTGTGGGACGTGGAGGACGGCGAGGAGGGGCTGGACGCGGAGCAGGTGGAGGTCGCGCGGATCCTGCGGGCGGCGAGGGCGTGAGTCCCCGGGGCAGGACGGGCGGGTCGGCGTCGGACCGTGCGAAACCACCTGGCCAGGACCGGTCCGCCCGGGGCAGGCTAGCCCCATGATCCGTACAGCCACACCTGCCGACGTCCCCGCCGTCCACTCCCTCGTCCGCGACCTCGCGGAGTACGAGAAGGCCCTCGACGAAGTCCGTACGACCCCCGAGCAGCTCCACGAGGCGCTCTTCGGCGAGCGCCCCGCCGCGTTCGCGCACATCGCGGAGAACGAGGCCGGCGAGGTCGTCGGCTTCGCGATCTGGTTCCTCAACTTCTCGACCTGGCGCGGAGTCCACGGCATCTACCTGGAAGACCTGTACGTCCGTCCGGAGGCGCGCGGCGGCGGCCACGGCAAGGCGCTGCTGCGCGAACTGGCCCGGATCTGCGTCGAGCGCGGGTACGAGCGCCTGGAGTGGTCCGTACTGAACTGGAACACGCCGTCGATCCGGTTCTACGAGTCCCTCGGCGCCCGCCCGCAGGACGAGTGGACGGTCTACCGCCTGACGGACGGGGCGCTGGCCGAACTGGGCGCGGCCGGCCGGGCCGTCTGACACGGCGCTGGACTCCGCCTGGGCACCGCCTGGCGCCGGGGCTTCCTCTGCGGGTGCTCGTCCGGGAGGGGGAGGCCGGCAGGGGCCTCCGGGACATACGGGTGGTCCCGCGGGAGAACCGGTAGCGGTGACGGGCCCGGTCGGCGCGGGGTGTAGGAAGGTGCCATGGATACGGACATTGAGCAGCGGTTTCAGCGGATCACGGCCTTCGTCGAGGCGCGGTTGACGCCCCTCTTCGACCCGGCGAACGGCAGCGACCACGGTTTCGGCATGGACGACACCTCCCGGGCCCTGCGCGCCACGCGCTACACCGTGCAGGCCGCCTCCGCCGTCAACGGGCTCGTCGAGAAGCGGGAGTCGGCGCCGGAGCTGCGGCAGGTGGTGGACCAGGCGCTGGAGCACAACTGGGACGTGCTGCGCTCCATCGCCCGGATGTGGGAGGACCACCCCGACTTCCTGAAGGAGTTCAAGGCGCACTCCTGGGACGTGATGGGGGTCTGAGCCCCTGAGGGTCCCGCCGGGGAGCCGCGGGACGGCCCCCTGAGGAACTCCGTGCGGCGACCTCTCCGGGGGAGCCGCGGGACGGCCCTTCTAAGGGATCAGGACCACCTTGCCCGTCGTGCCCCTGGTCTCCAGGGCGCGGTGGGCGCCCGCCGCGTCCGCCAGCGGGAAGCGGTGGACCGCCGGGCGGAGGGTGCCCGTGGTCGCCGCGTCGAGGGCGGCGAGTTCGAGGTTGCGGATGTCGCCGCCCGCCTTCTGGATCATGACGGGGCCGAGGACGGACTCCGAGGTGATGCCGCGCGCGGCGAGTTCCTCCGGGGTGAAGGTGAGCGGCGCGCCGTCGTGGAGGCCGGCGCCCGACCAGCCGAACACGAGGTGCTGTCCGCCCTTGCCGAGGAGGCCGACGGCGGCCCTGCCGGTGTCTCCGCCGACCGAGTCGAAGACGACGGTGGCGGCGCGCCCGCCCAGGTACGCGCGGACCTTCTCCGGCCAGTCGGGCTGCTTGTAGTCGACGGCCAGGTCTGCGCCGTTCTCCTGGACGAGGGCGACCTTCGCGGGTCCGCCGGCGAGGCCGACGACGGTGGCGCCGGCGTTCTTGGCGTACTGGACGAGGAGGGTGCCGATGCCGCCGGCCGCGGCCGGGACGATCGCCACCGAGTCGGGGCCGAGTGCGGTGAACCGCAGGATGCCCAGGGTGGTGCGGCCGGTGCCGATCATGGCGACGGCCTCCGCCTCGCCGAGGTGGTCGGGCAGGGCGTGGAGGCGGGCGGCGTCGGTGACGGCGAGCTCGGCGTAGCCGCCGGGGGCCATGCCGAGGTGGGCGACGACCCGCTTGCCGAGCCAGGCCGGGTCGGTGCCCTCGCCGAGGGCGTCGACGGTGCCGGCGACCTCGCGGCCGGGGACGGTGGGGAGTTCGGCGGGGGCCGGGAACGGGCCCGTCATGCCCTGCCTGAGCGCGGTGTCGAGGAGGTGCACGCCGGCCGCCGCGACCTTGACGCGGACCTGGCCGGGGCCCGGTACGGGGTCGGAGGTCTCCTCGTACGTGAGGTTCTCGGCGGGGCCGAAGGCGTGGAGGCGGATGGCGTGCATGGCGGTTTCCCCTGTCGTCGTGAGCCGTGGTGCGATGCGGTGACAGGGAGCAGCCTCCGACCTCAAGCATGCTTGAGGTCAAGTCCCTTCCTGAGGGAGGGGAGTTCCGCGCGCAGCGCCAGCGACACCGCCTCGACCGCGCTCGTGAACGACACCTCCGACAGCACGCCCGGCGCGGCCACCTGGTCGCCCACCAGATACACCCCGTCGCCCCGGTCGACGGCCGGCCGGTCGCGCCAGGTCGTACCGGGCCGGTCGACCGCTCCCGTACGCCCCTGGGACACCGACTCCCGCCGCCACACCGTCCGCTCTCGCCAGCCGGGGAAGCCCAGGTCGAGGAGCCGTTCCGCGTGGGCGACGCCGTCCGTCCTGGTCGCGTCCGGCCCGATCGGCAGCTGGGCCTGGACCAGCTGCTGACCGGCCGGGGCGAGCGCCGGGTCCTGGGCGGTGAACCGTTCCACCCAGCCCGGCGCGTCCAGGTCCGAGATCGCGAACGGGTCCCCCTTCCGGGTGCGCAACGCCAGGTCGAACAGGACCGTACGGCCGCTCTCCCAGGTCAGCGACGGGTCGCCGAGGAGCCGGGCGGCGGCGGGCAGCGCGGTCGCGACGACCACGGGACCCTCACCGACCGGCAGGCTGTCGACCCGGGACGAGGTCTCGATCCGTACGCCCATCTCCCACGCGCGCGCCGCCATCCGCCCGATCAGCTCGCCCCAGCCGCCGCGGATGGAGTGCGCCTCGGGCGGCAGGGCGGCGGCCCGGTGGAGCCGCTCCTGCACGAAGCGGGCCGAGAGCGCGCCGGGGTCGTGGTGGAAGAGGGCGACCGCGGAGTACGCGGCGGCCTCGCGCGCGGCCCGCTCGCCCGCGAGCCCGGTGGCCCAGGTGTGGAAGTCGAGGTCCGCGGGGGCCTTCTCGGCGGTACGGAGGGACTGGCGCAGCAGCCCGAGCGGCGGGGTGCGGCGCAGGACGCCGGCGCGGTGGAAACGGAGCCGGAGGGCCTCGGCGGCCGGCAGCGGGGCGAGCGGTCCGAGGAGGCCGCGCTGCTTGAGCCAGGTCCAGTGGGGGCCACCGGCGTAGAGCGCGTGAGGTCCTTCGTTGGTGCCGTACGTGCCCTCGGCGGTGCGGGCCCGTCCGCCGAGCGTCCGGTGCGCCTCGTGCACGGTCACCCTGGTGCCGGCCTCGGCGGCGGTGATGGCCGCGGTCAGTCCGGCGAAGCCGCCGCCGATGATCGTGAGCTTCCGCATGTCCGTCTCCCTCGCGTACCTGCTTGTCCCGTCCTGAACGGGAGACGGCGGACGGGGGTGCGCGTGTGACATCGGGGGCGTTGTCAGTGGCGTACCTCACTATGGGGTCATGGCGACGACTCGGAAGAAGAAGGTGGCGGGGGCCCGGCGACCGGAGGTGCGACTGCCTCCCCTGGAGGTGTACGAGGGCGGTCTGGAGCCGGACGGGGACTACGACGGCCTGGAGCTGACCGGGCTCGACCTGACGGGCCGGTCCGCGGAGGGCGCGCGGTTCCTGGACTGCGCGCTGCGGGACTGCCGGCTCGACGAGGCGCGGCTGACGGGGGCGCGGTTCCTCGATTCGGTGCTCACCGGCGTTCGGGGGGTGGGCACGGTTCTCGCCGGGGCGCAGCTGCGGGACGTGGAGGTCGTGGACGCGCGGCTCGGCGGGGCGCAGCTGCACGGGGCGGTGCTGGAGAGAGTCGTCGTCCGGGGCGGGAAGAGCGACTACCTGAACCTTCGGGCGGCGAAGCTGAAGGACGTCGTCTTCGAGGGGTGCGTGCTGAGCGAGCCCGACTTCGGGGGCGCCTCGCTCGAACGGGTGGAGTTCGTGGACTGCGTCCTCACGGGGGCGGACTTCGGCGGGGCGCGGCTCAAGGACGTGGATCTGAGGGGGGCCCAGCGTCTGGAGATCGCGCGCGGGGTGGAGTCCCTCGCGGGCGCCGTGATCTCGATGTCCCAGCTCCTCGACCTGGCGCCGGTGCTCGCGGCGCAGCTGGGGGTGCGGGTGGAGGAGTGAGGGAGCGGGAGGGAGCGGACGCGCGGGTGGCCCGAGGGCGGTCGCGGCCGGGGGACCGCGGTGCTGCGGTGGTCGGGCCGCGGGTCAGGGCAGGCGGGGGAAGCGGGCCTGGAGGGACCAGATGGCCGGGTTGTCGCCCAGGCCCTCGTGCATGTCCGTGAGGTCGGCGATCAGGTCGTGCAGGAAGTCGCGGGACTCGCGGCGCAGCGCGGAGTGGTTGAAGGTGACCGGCGGCTCGTCGCCGGGCATCCAGTCGGCCTCGACGTCCACCCAGCCGAAGCGGCGCTCGAAGAGCATGCGGTCCGACGACTCGGTGAAGTCGAGCTCGGCGTACTGCGACTTGGCGGAGCGGTTGCCGCGCGGGTCCTGGTCCAGCTGCTCGACGATGTCGCACAGGGCCCAGGCGAAGTCGAGCACCGGCACCCATCCCCAGGCTGTGGACACCTCGCGGTCCGTCTTGGTGTCGGCGAGGTACACGTCCCCGCAGAACAGGTCGTGGCGCAGCGCGTGGACGTCCGCGCGGCGGTAGTCGGTCTGCGGCGGGTCGGGGAAGCGACGCGAGAGGGAGTAGCCGATGTCGAGCACGGGACCGATGGTGTCACGGCGCCAGGCCCGCCTCGTACGCGAGGATCACCAGCTGCACCCGGTCGCGGGCGTCCAGCTTGGTGAAGAGGCGCGCCACGTGCGCCTTCGAGGTGGCCGCGCTGATGTGGAGCCGCTCCGCGATCTCGCCGTTCGACAGGCCGCGGCCGACGAGGGCGAGCACCTCGCGCTCCCGCGCGGTGACTCCGGCCAGGGCGGGCGGCGGGAGGGGCGCGGGCCCGGGACGCCCGGACCCGGCCCGGCCGGGCTCCGGGCGGGCGGCGAACTCCTCGATCAGACGGCGGGTGACGCCCGGTGCGATCAGGGCGTCCCCGGCGGCGACCACCCGGATCGCCGCGAGGATGTCGTCCAGGGCCATGTCCTTGACCAGGAAGCCGCTCGCGCCGGAGCGGAGCGCGCCGTACACGTACTCGTCGTCGTCGAAGGTGGTGAGGACGAGGACCCGGGGTGCGCCGGGGCCCGCCGTGACGATCCGGGTGGCCTCGATGCCGTCCATGCCGGGCATCCGCACGTCCATCACGACCACCTCCGGCCGCAGGTCGCGGGCGAGCCGGACCGCTTCGGCGCCCGTGCCCGCCTCGCCGACCACGGCGAGGTCGGGGCTGTCCGCCATCAGGACGCGCAGCCCCGCCCGTACCAGCGGCTGGTCGTCGACGAGGAGGACCTTGATGGGGGCGGCACTCACGGGGTGGGGGTTCCTTCCTGGGCCGGGAGAGACGGGCGCGTGCGCGTGCGTGGAGGCGTCGGCGGAGTCGGGTGGGGGAGGGGCAGGACGGCGGTCACGTGGAAGCCGCCGCCGGGGCGCGGGCCGGCGGAGAAACGTCCGCCGAGGAGCGCCGTCCGTTCGCTCATGCCGACCATGCCGTAGCCCGTTCCGCCGGGGGAGGCGGGCCCGGTGCCAGGGCCGGCCGGGCCGTCGTCGGTGATCTCGACGAGCAGGGCGTCCTCGCCGCGTTCCACGGTCACCCGGCAGGTGGGCGTGCCCGCGTGGCGTACGACATTGGTCAGGGACTCCTGGACGATCCGGTACGCGGCCAGATCGACCTCCGGCGGCAGCGACCGCTCCGGGTTCCCGAGGTGCCGGACCTCGACCCGTACCCCCGCGTCCGCCGTCGAGGCGGTGAGCCGGTCCAGGTCGGCGAGGCCGGGCGCCGGGCCGAGCGGAGCGGACCCGTGCCCCGGGCCGTGTCCGGCGGCGCGCCCGGAGCCCTGTCCGGAGCCCTGCCCGGAGGCCTGTCCGGGGGTGTCCTTCGCCGAGGCCCGCAGCGCGCCCAGGGTGCGGCGCAGACCGGCCAGGGTCTCCCGGCTTGTGGTCTCGATGGTGGCGAGCGCGTTGCGGGCCTCGGCGGGCTGCGTCTCGATGACCCGGCGGCCGACGCCCGCCTGGATGGCGATGACGCCGATGCTGTGCGCGATCACGTCGTGCAGCTCGCGGGCGATCCGCAGCCGCTCGGCGGTGACGGCCTCGGCCGCCGTCCGGGCACGCAGCTCCGCCGCGTGCGTGCGCCGCTCACGGGTGGAGTGACCCAGCAGCCCGGCGGTGAGCAGGGCGAGCGCCAGGGCCACGACCGTGGTGACGAAGATGTTGTGGCCGGAGGTCACGTACAGCGCCGCGCCGATCTGCACGGTGAGCGTGACCGCGGCGGCGGGCAGCGTCACCCGGAGCGGACGGTGGGCCGCCAGCCATCCGACGCAGACGTCGGCGGCGAGCACCGGAAGGTACGTCAGCTCGGCCTCCGGCCGGGTCGTGGCCCCGGCGAACAGGCCGACGAGGAGCAGCCCGAGCGCCACCTCGGGCCTGCGCCGCACGAGGGGCAGCAGGAGGCCCACGCCGACGGCGGTGAGGAAGAGCCGCAGCCCGGTGGAGCGGTACGGTCCCGCCTGCACCCCCGCGAAGAGGACGAACGGGTGCGCGGCGGCCGCGCACCAGGCCAGGACCGCGGAGCCCCGCCCGCCGGGGGCGGGGGCGGGCGCGGAGGTGCCGGTGGGCGGGGCGGTGGCGGGCATGGGCCGATCGTAGGTGTGGGCGGGCGGCCGGGCATCGGCCTCCGGGCGTACGCCCGGGGGCCACTGTCGCCGCGCGTTTGCCGCCGGCGGGCCGATGCCGGCGGGGGTGCGGTCCCGGCAGCGTGGACCGGGTGATCGAAGTCCACGAACTGACCAAGCGTTACGGCCGCCGGCCGATCGGCCCGCTGCGGTCGATCCGCCCGCAGTGGCTGATCCGCCCGCGGGGCCCGCTCGGCCCACCGACGCCGCTCGGCCCCGCCGACGGGAAGTCCGGCACGGCGGGCGACCGCCACCCCGCCGCCGCCGACCACCACCACCCCGCCGCCGCCGACCACCACCACCCCGCCGCCGCCGCCGACCACCACCACCCCGCCGCCGGCCGCGGCCCCGCCGCCGACCACCCCGCCGCCGACCACCCCGCCCCCGGCCGGCTGGCCGTCGACCGGCTCGGGTTCACCGTGCGGCCCGGGCGGGTGACCGGGTTCCTCGGGCCCAACGGGGCCGGGAAGTCCACGACCCTCCGGCTGATCCTGGGGCTCGACGAGCCCACCTCCGGGAGCGCGACCGTCGGCGGCCGGCGGTTCCGGGAGCTGCCCCGGGGGCTGCGTCACGTCGGGGCGCTGCTCGACGCGCACGACGTGCACGGCGGCCGGACCGCCGAGGGGCATCTCGCCGCGCTCGCCCGCACCAACGGCATCCCGCGACGCAGGGCCGGGGAGGTCCTCGAAGAGGTGGGTCTCGCCGAGGCGGCCCGCCGCCGGATCGGCGGTTTCTCCCTCGGGATGAAGCAGCGGCTCGGGATCGCCGCCGCGCTGCTCGGCGACCCGCCCGTGCTGCTCTTCGACGAGCCGGTCAACGGCCTGGACCCGGAGGGGGTGCTGTGGGCGCGCGGGCTGTTCCGGCGGCTCGCCGCCGAGGGGCGCACGGTGTTCGTCTCCAGCCATCTGATGAGCGAGATGGAGCACACCGCCGACGACCTCGTCGTCATCGGCCGCGGACGGCTGATCGCCGCCGAGAGCCTGGCGGACTTCGCCGCGCGCGGCACCCGCCGCGGGGCGACCGTGACCGTGCGGACCGCCGACCCGGCGGCCGGGCCGGGCCTCGCCGCGGCACTGGCCGCCGCGGGGGCGACCGTACGAACGGCGGAGGAGGGGCAAGCGACGTTGAGCGTGACCGGCCTTGGCGAGGACCGGATCGGGGTGATCGCCTTCCGGCACGGCACCCCGCTCGCCGGACTGGCCTCGCGCGGCTCGTCCCTGGAGGAGGCGTTCATGGAACTGACCGCCGACAGCGTCGAGTACCGGCAGCGGGGAGGAGCCCGGTGAACGCCCGCTTCCGTGATCTGCTGGCCGGCGAGTGGATGAAGCTGTGGTCCCTGCGCTCCACCCCCTGGGCGTTCGGCGTCGGCGCCCTCGCCGTCCTCTGCGTCAACCTCAACGCGACCCTCGCCGACTACCGGAACTACCCGGGCTACCCCGAGGGCATCCGCGAACTCTTCGTGCCCGTCTGGGCGATGCGGGACGCGTTCACGCTCGGCGGGGCCATGGTGTTCACGCTCGCGACCGGTGCCGTCGGGGCGCTCGTGATCGTCGGCGAGTACGGCACCGGGCAGATCCGTACGACCTTCGCCGCCGTGCCCGACCGGCGGGCCGTGATCGCGGCGAAGACGATCGTCCTGGCGGGCGTCATGCTCGTGTACGGGGCGCTCGTCGCCGGAGTGTCCTTCGCCGCCACCCAGGCGGTGCTGTCCGGCCGGGACGTCGGCATGCCGATCGACTACCCGGGCGCGGCGACCGCCGTCACCGCGTCCGCGCTGCTCGCCCCCGTGTGCGCGCTCGTCGGCTTCGGCCTCGGGGCGCTGCTGCGGCACACGGCGACGACGATCGTCACCCTCACCGGCGTCCTGCTCCTGCTGCCCGCGCTCGTCGACGGCCGCAGCCGCTGGTCGGCGACGGTCCTGCACGCCCTGCCGCAGGGCGCGTGGAAGCGGCTGACGGAGGTGGGGGACTCGCCGGTGCCGGTGGAGTTCCCGTGGACGGCGGGCGGGGCGTGGACGGTGTACGCGGTCTGGTCGCTCGCCGCGGTGGCGGTGGCCCTGGTCGCGGTCCACCGCCGGGACGTGTGAGGACCGGCCCGGGCGAGGAGCGGACGGTCAGCGGCGGCCGTGCACCGCGCGGGCCACGCGCGGGCCCAGCCAGCGCTTGAGGCGGCGCAGCGGCTCCAGCTGCTCGGCGGCCCGGTCGATCCGGTAGTAGAGCTGCGGCGGGATGTGCGGGAGCAGCGGCGAGTGGCGCTGGCCCAGGAGCGCGAACATCCTGGCCGGCTCCAGGCGCATGTAGCGGGGCAGGTTCTCGTACCACTGGGCGCTGTAGCGGGCCGCGCTCTGCGCGGAGACGAGCTCGGCCCGGCGCCGCTTCCCGTACGTGGTGAGCGCGGTGTCGAGGTCCCCGCCGGAGCGCAGCGCGTCCGCGAGGGCGAGCGCGTCCTCCAGGGCCAGGGTCGTGCCCGCGCCGATCGAGTAGTGCGTGGTGTGCGCGGCGTCGCCGAGGAGGACCAGGTTGCCGCGGTGCCAGACCCGGTTGGTGAGGGTGCGGAAGGTCAGCCACTGGGCGGGCTCGTCGGCCCGGTCGCGGCCGATCAGCTCGTGCCGGTCGAGGAGGTCGTGGAACAGCTTCTCCAGGAGGTGGAGGCTGTCGGCCTCGCCGAGCGTGTCCAGGCCGAGGCCCGTCCAGGTCTCCGGGGAGCACTCGACGACACAGGTGGAGCGCTCGCCGCTGAACCCGTAGGCGTAGCACCAGATCCAGCCGTGCTCGGTCTCCTTGAAGGCGAAGCTGAAGGAGTCGAAGACCTTGGTGGTGCCGAGCCAGACGTACTGGTTGCGGCCGCTCGTGACCGTGCCGCCGAAGTGGTCGGCGTGGGCCTCGCGGAGCGCGCTGTTGACGCCGTCGGCGGCGACGACCAGATCCGCCTCGGCCAGTTCGGGCGCGTCCGGGCCGGGGATGTCGTGCTCGAACTCGACCCGTACGCCCAGCTCCTCGGCCCGGTCGGCGAGCAGGGCGAGCATCCGCCGCCGCCCGATGCCGAAGCCCGCGTCGCCCCGGTGGACGGTCCGCTCGTCGCGGACGATGGCGACCCCGTCGGTCCAGGTCACGGAGGCGTCGGAGACGGCGGCCGCGGACTCGGGGTCGCCCGCGCGGAGCTTGTCGAGCAGCCCGGCCCAGTACGTCACGCCCCAGCCGTACGTGGAGCCCGCCGGATTCCGCTCGTACACGGTGATCTCATGGGCGGGGTCCTGCCGCTTCAGCAGGATCGAGAGGTAGAGGCCGGCGGGACCGCCGCCGACGATCGCGAGCTTCACGTGCGCTCCCACTGGAACTGACCGGGCCTGAGGCATGACACCGTGCTGTCGAACGGCAACGCACAGTAGCAGTGGTGAGGCCCCGGGTACGCGCGAAGCGCGGTTCTACGGCAGCAGGCGTCGTTCCTTCGCCACCGCGACCGCGCCCGCGCGCGTGTCGACGCCGAGCTTCGCGTAGATGCGGCCGAGGTGGGTCTTCACCGTCGCCTCGCTGATGAACAGGGCCCGCGCGATCTCCCGGTTGCCGAGACCGTGCCCCAGCTGGCCGAGGATGTCCCGCTCCCGGTCCGTGAGGCTCGGGCCCGCCGCGCCCCGCATCCGGTCCATGACCCGGCTCGCGACCGGCGGGGAGAGGGCGGTGCGGCCCTGGGCCGCCGCGTGGATGGCGGCGAAGAGCTCCTCGGGCCGCTCGGCCTTCAGGAGATAGCCGGTGGCGCCCGCCGCGATCGCCCGGGTGATGTCGGCGTCCGTGTCGTACGTGGTGAGGACGAGGACATGGACACCCGTGGGCGCGATCAGCCGGGTCGCCTCCACGCCGTCGATGCCCGCGCCCAGCTGAAGGTCCATCAGGACGACGTCGGGCCGCAGCTTCGCCGCCATCGCGACGGCCTCCTCACCGCTGCCGGCCTCGCCGACCACCTCGATGTCGGGGGTGCTGCCGAGCAGGGCCAGCAGTCCGGCGCGGACGACGGCATGGTCGTCGCAGAGGAGGATCCGTACGGACATCAGGACTCCAGGGAGAGCGGGATCGCGGCCGAGAGCACCGTGCCCTCGCCCGGGGTGGACTCGACTGTCAGGGTGCCGCCCAGCTGCTGCGCCCGCACGCGCATCGCGGGCAGCCCGTGACCGCGTACCCCGCCCGGCTTCTCCACCGGGTCGAAGCCCCGGCCGTCGTCGGCGATGTCGAGGACGACCTGGTCGTCGAGGTAGGTGAGGGTCAGGGCGGCGGCGTCGGCGCCGGCGTGCTCGCGGATGTTGGCGAGGGCGCCCTGCGCGATCCGGAGGAGTGCCGACTGCACCCGTTCGGGGAGCGGGACCGCGGCCCCGTCGACCCGGAAGGCCGCCGACTCGCGGGCGGCGAGACCGCGCAGCGCCTCTTCGAGGCCGCCGCCCTCGGCGAGGTCGGCGGGCGCCAGGTCGTGCACGAAACGGCGGGCCTCGGCGAGGTTGCGTTCGGCGATGGACTCGGCCGTACGGACATGGCGGCGCGCGGTCGCCGGATCGCTGTCCCAGGTGCGGTCGGCCGCCTGGAGCAGCATCTGCTGGCTCGACAGGCCCTGCGCCAGGGTGTCGTGGATCTCCATCGACAGACGCTGGCGCTCGGCGAGCGTGCCCTCGCGGCGCTCGATCGCGGCGAGTTCGCGCCGGGTGCGGATCAGGTCGTCGATGAGGGCCCGCTGGCGGGCCGCCTGCCGGTCGGAGTACACGAAGACCCCGGTGGCGATGGCGGCCACGGCCGGCGGGGCGACGATCAGGTTCGGGTCCCAGCCGCCGTGCGCGAGCTGAACCTGCGCGAACACCACGAACGCGGTGAGCAGGGTGACCAGGCCGAGCGCGGCCCGCGCGGGGAGGGTGCGCAGTCCCGTGTAGAAGAGCGGCACCGCGCACCAGGCGAAGCTCGGCGCGAGGACGACGAGGAGGATCCAGACGGCGACGACGGTGCTCAGCCAGGCGATCCGGCGGGGCGCGGCGCGGGTGCCGACGACGGGGCCGAGGAGATAGAGGGAGGCGAGGGCGCCGGAGAGGGCGACGATCCAGGGGCTGCGGTCCTCCCAGGGGTGGCGCAGCAGGAAGCGGGCGAGCGAGGCGCCGAGGAGGAGGAAGAAGGCGATGTGCATGACCCGTGCGAGCCGGGGGGCGTCCGGGTCCTGGTCCGTCTCCGTCGGCGGCCGTGTCACATTCTCACCTTCCTGACCTGGGCATATGTGTCCATCCTGGCCCGGAGGGACCACGAGGGCATCAGCCGATCGGCTGACCCGGCCGTCCTCCAGTGTGCGTGAGGAGGGCAGCCGGACCGTGGACCGTACGGCCCGGGTGGCGGCCACAGGATGGATGGCAGAGCGAAGGAGCGGCCCACACCGCACCGCACGGAGCGGCACACCGCACCGCACGGAGCGGCGTACACCGCCCCGCCGCTCGGCCGACCTCCTCACCACCCCCTCCCCGTCCCTCCCCTCACCTCACGGAGTTCCTCATGAAGAAGATCCTCTTCGGTGCCACCGCCGCCGCCGTCCTCGCCGCCGGCACCTTCGGCGCGGTCTCCGCGAACGCCTCCGCCCCGGCCGCGGCCCCCGCCGCCGTCGTCCGCGCCGACGCCGGCAACGACAACCTCCAGCAGTCGACGCATCTGACGATCGAGGCCGCCACCAAGGCAGCGCGGGCCGCCCTGGACGCCGCCGAGAAGGAGAACCAGCGCGTCTCCGTCGCCGTCGTCGACCGCAACGGCAACACCGTCGTCACCCTGCGCGGCGACGGCGCCGGCCCGCAGTCCTACGAGTCGGCCGTCAAGAAGGCCTACACCGCCGTCTCCTGGAACGCCCCGACCTCGGAGCTGGCCAAGCGCCTCACCAACGCCCCGAACCTGAAGGACATCCCCGGCACCCTCTTCCTCGCCGGCGGCGCCCCCGTCACCGCCAAGGGCGCCCCGATCGCGGGCATCGGTGTCGCCGGCGCCCCCTCCGGCGACCTCGACGAGAAGTTCGCCCAGGCCGGCGTCGCCTCCCTCGGCAAGTAGCACGGCCGTGGCCTCCGGCCACCCACAGCCGGCGACGGCGCCCGGATCCCCCGCCGGGCGCCGTCGCCTTTTCCCCATCCGCCCTGCTTAGGATCGGTACGTGACCTCGCGCAACCGGACCGGAGCAGCCGCGGGCGGCCTGGCCGCCGCCCTCACCGCCCTCACGCTGCTCGCGGGCGGCTGCACCGGGGCCACCGGCGGAGTCCGGGGGACCCCCGGGGCCGCCGGGCTGCGCGACCCGTACTTCCCGAAGCTCGGCAACGGCGGCTACGACGTCCGGCGCTACGCCCTCACCCTCGCCTACGACCCGGGGACCGGGCGGCTCGACGGCACCGCCGAGATCACCGCCCGCGCCACCCAGGACCTCAGCGCCTTCAACCTCGACCTCGCCGGTCTCACGGTCGCCGGGGCGGCCGTCGACGGCGCCCCCGCCGCGGTCAACCGGGCGGGGAACGAGCTGACGCTCCGGCCGCGCGAGGAGATCCGGGACGGCGCGGAGTTCCGGACCACCGTCACGTACGCGGGCGTGCCCGAGTCGATCACGGACGCCGACGGCTCGCGGGAGGGCTGGCTGCGGACCGCCGACGGGGCGGTCGCGGTCGGCGAACCCGCGGGCTCGACGACCTGGTTCCCCGGCAACCACCACCCCTCCGACAAGGCCGCCTACACGATCACGCTCACCGTCCCGGCCGGGCTCGAAGGCGTCTCCAACGGTGTCAGGACCGCCCGCCGGACGGAGGCCGACGGCCGTGTCACCACCGAGTGGCGGGCGACCGAGCCGATGGCCAGCTATCTGGCGACGGTCGCGATCGGCCGGTACAAGACGGACGAGCACGTCGGCAGGACCGGCGGCACGGGATCGGCGCCTCCCGCCCCGGTCCCCGTCCTCACCGCCGCCGACCGGTCCGTCGTCGCGAGCACTGCCGCGCTGCGGGGCGAGATCCCCGGGATCCTCACCCGGCAGATCCGGCGCTTCGGCCCGTACCCCTTCTCCGCCGCCGGGGCGATCGTCACCGAGGACGGGTCCCTCGGGTACGCCCTGGAGACCCAGACCCGGCCCGTCTTCCCCGCCGCCTCCTTCGACCGGACGACCCTCGTCCACGAGCTGGCCCACCAGTGGTTCGGGAACTCGGTGTCCCCCGCGACCTGGCGCGACCTGTGGCTGAACGAGGGGTTCGCGACCTACGCCGAGTGGCTGTACACGGAGGAGTACGAGCACGTCCCCGCGCGGACGCACTTCGAGCGGGCCTTCGCGCAGGAGGCCAACTGGGCCTTCCCGCCGGCCGCCCCGCCCGCCGCGGAGAACCTCTTCGACCCGCCCGTGTACCAGCGGGGCGCGATGGTCCTGCACAAGCTGCGCGAGACGGTCGGCGACCGCACCTTCGACGAGATCCTGCGCGGCTGGCCCGCGAAGTACCGGCACGCCAACGCCTCCACGGACGACTTCACCGCCTACGCGGAGTCCGTGGCCGGCCGGGATCTCGACGAGCTGTGGGACGTCTGGCTGTTCGGCGAGGGGAAGCCGGGCGCGCCCTAGGGTCTGTCGTCACATTCCCGTCTGCCCCGCGACGCCTGGCACGCACTCTCGCCGCACCGGGCGAAAGTGCGAGTACGTCCAGTACGAGCACTTCCCCCCCGGCACGCCGAGAGCACGCACCAGACGCCGCAGGGCCGCCCTGCGGGCGACGACGGGAATGTGACGACAGACCCTAGGGGGTGAGGCCTTTGCGCAGGACGACGCACGGGCGGCCGTGGGCGAGGTCGGGGCGGCGGCCGGTCTCCTCGTATCCGAGGGAGGTCCAGAAGGCCAGTGCCTTCGGGTTGTTCTCCAGGACGGCGAGCCGCAGACCGGTGCGGCCCTCGGCGCGGAAGCGGTCCTCGACGTACGAGGCGAGCCGGCGTCCGTGACCGGCCCGGCGCTTGTCGCCGTGGACCATGAGGAGCCCCAGCCACGGTTCGGGTTCCGCCGGGTCGGGGTGCCGGCCGAGGGTCACGGCGACGGCGACGAGCCGGCCCTCGGAGCGGGCGAGGAGGACCTCGGCGGTGGGTTCGGCGAGCTCGTCGGCGAGGGCGGCCGCGACCTGCTCGGGGCGGATGTCGGACGGGTCCGGGAAGTCGCCGCTGAGCTGCTGGAACTCCTCGTTGGACGCGTACAGCGCGGTGAGTTCGGTGAGCAGCGGGCCGGGGAGGGCCGCACCGTCCTCCAGGGCCTTGGGCGCGAGGGTTTCGACGATCACGCGGAAAGGGTAGAGCCCCGGCGGGGAATCCCGGCCGGGGCTCGGCGCTCCGTAGGAGCGGACACGTCGGCGGTCGACGCCGACGCCGCAGGACGATGCCGGCGTCAGCGGTCGACGCCGTACGTCAGAGGTTGACGCCGAAGTCGCGGGCGATGCCCTCG
Source organism: Streptomyces sp. NPDC017246 (assembly GCF_044331325.1). Classification (NCBI taxonomy): domain Bacteria; kingdom Bacillati; phylum Actinomycetota; class Actinomycetes; order Kitasatosporales; family Streptomycetaceae; genus Streptomyces; species Streptomyces sp. NPDC017246. Next base: position 111,993 of record NZ_JBIRMW010000017.1, read on the forward strand.
AGGCCCGAGGCGTAGCCCTGGCCGACCGCGCGGAACTTCCACTCGGCGCCGTTGCGGTACAGCTCGCCGAAGACCATGGCGGTCTCGACGGCGGCGTCCTCGGAGAGGTCGTAGCGGGCGAGCTCGGCGCCGCCGGCCTGGTTCACGATGCGGATGTACGCGTTGCGCACCTGGCCGAAGTTCTGCGAGCGGCTGACCGCGTCGTAGATGGAGACCGGGAAGACGATCTTGTCGACGGTCGGCGGGAGGCCCGCGAGGTTGACGTTGATCTGCTCGTCGTCGCCGCCGCCCTCGCCGGTGCGGTTGTCGCCGGTGTGGACGATGGTCTGGTCCGGCGTCGACTTGTTGTTGAAGAAGACGAAGTGCGCGTCGGACGCGACCTTGCCGGCGGCGTCCACACCGATCGCCGAGGCGTCGAGGTCGAAGTCGGTGCCGGTGGTCGTACGGACGTCCCAGCCGAGGCCCACGGTGACAGCGGTGAGGCCCGGGGCCTCCTTGGTCAGAGAGACGTTGCCGCCCTTGGACAGGCTCACAGCCATGGAAAGTCCCTTTCATCGTGGTGTCGTCGCCTGGAGAAACGCGCAGGCACCTCCAGCGGTTCCCGTTGGGTTCCGGGCGAAAACAGGATGACTCCGATGGCCCCCTGCGGGGAACATGGGGGGCATGGCCGGTCCGTATCCCATCCGCGGCTCCGTCTCGCTTCCCGAGGCCGAGCTCCACTGGCGTTTCTCGCGTTCGTCGGGCCCGGGCGGACAGCATGTGAACACCAGCGACTCACAGGTCGAGCTCCGCTTCGACCTCGCGGCCACCGAGGCGCTGCCCGAGGTGTGGAAGGCCCGCGCCCTGGAGCGGCTCGCCACCCGCCTGGTCAACGGTGTGGTGACGGTCCGCTCCTCGGAGCACCGCTCCCAGTGGCGCAACCGCGAGACGGCGGCGGTCCGGCTGGCCGCACTCCTCGCCGAGGCGACGGCCCCGCCGCCGAAGCCCCGCCGGCCGACGAAGATCCCGCGCGGTATCAACGAACGCAGGCTGCGGGAGAAGAAGCAGCGCTCGGAGACCAAGCGCACACGGCAGTCCCGCGACTGGGGCTGAGCCCCGTGCGGCACGCTCAGGACAGGTGCCGGTACTTCCCCTGGTAGTACGTCAGCGGGCCGCCCTCGGGGGACAGCGCGCCGACCGTCAGGACCCGGCCCACGACGAGCGTGTGGTCACCGGCGACGACCCGGCTCTCCGTACGGCACTCCAGGGCCGCCAGCGCGCCGCCCATGAGCGGGGCGCCGCTCTCCTCGCCCCGGGCGTACGGCAGGTCGGCGAAGAGGAGCCGGTCGCTGACGCGGTTCTTCATGGCGAAGCGTCCCGCGATGTGCCGCTGGTTCTCGGCGAGGAGCGACACCGCCCAGACGGGCACGTCGGTGAGCAGGTCGTCCATGCGGGAGCCGTTGCGGAGGCTGACCAGGACCAGGGGCGGGTCGAGGGAGACCGACATGAAGGCGGTGGCCGTCATGCCGACGTCCTCGCCGCGGGGGCCGTCGTCGGGGTCGTGCGCGGTCACCAGGACCACACCGGCCGCGAGGCGGGACATCGCCGCCCGGAACTCGTCGTTGCTCACCCCCTCAGCATGAGGGATGGCCAGATCGGACACGGGGGGCGAGGCGGGGGTCTTCTGCAGCACACTCGCACGCTAGTCCGGTCCCCGCGGGTGCCGCATCGGGCCGGGGGACCAGTCGGCCACCCCCGCCGGTCCTAGGACCCGGGGCGGGACCCGCGGGCCGGCAGGCCTCGGGGGCGGCCCCCGGGGACGGGCCCGAGGCGATCTCCGGGACGCTCTCGGGCGGTCTCCGGGGCTGCCCCCGCGGGTCTCGGGGGCCGCCCTCGGCCGGTCTCCGGGACGGCTCCCGGGCCGTCTCCGGGGCGCCGGGGCAGGCGGGTGTCGGGAGCAGCACGCGACCCGCCATGACCTGCTGTGACTTGAGTCACAGAGCCGAGTATTTGCTGACCCTGTGTACCGGGTGCGCAGCTCGCTGTGATTCAGTGGCGGTGACAGTGCAACACAAAGCCGATGAGAACCCTGGAGTTGCTGTCGAGGTCTCGGGGAGAGCGAGCGATGGAGACCGAGTCGGAGCCGTACGTCCGTCTCTCGACCCTGCGGCAGCTGCATCAGGTCGTGGCGGACCTCAACACTGCGCGCAGCCTGGCGGACACCCTGCAGACCGTCGCCGACGGTGTGGTCGCCGGTCTCAACTACGAGCTGGCCTGCGTCAACCTCGTACGCCCCGACGGTGACCTCGTCGTCGCCGCCTTCGCCGGAAGCTCCGCCGCCGAGGCCCTGATCACCGGCCGGGTCGGCTCCCGCGCCTCCTGGGAGCGGCGCCTCACCATGGCGACCGCCTGGGGCGACCTGCGGTTCATACCCCACACCGAGGGCTGGGTGCTCATGGAGGACGACGTCCCCCAGTGGCACACCGACGGCCCCGCGCCCCGCTTCGAGGACGAGTGGCACCCGCACGACCGCCTCTACGCCCCGATGTACGCGTCGGGCTCCGGCCGGGAGCTCCTCGGCGTCATATCCGTCGACCGCCCGCGCAACGGCCGGCACCCCGGCCCCTGGGGCCAGGAAGCGCTCCAGATGTACGCCTCCCAGTCGGCGATCGCCATCAGCAACGCACGGCTCCGCTCCAACATGCAGCGGGCCCTCGTGCGGCTGGAACGGGAGCAGCAGGCGCTGCGCGCCAGCGAGGAATCCTTCCGGCAGGCCTTCGAGTACGCGCCCTCCGGCATGGCCATCGCCGAGATGGGCGGCGACCAGCACGGCCGGCTGCTCCGCACCAACGACGCCCTGTGCCGCCTCCTCGGCCGGCCCGCCTCCGTGATGCGGCGCTACTCCTTCGCCGACCTCGTCCACCCCGAGGACATAGGGACCCTGCTCCGGACCTCCGCCGAGGGCGGCCGGGCCGAGCTGCGGCTCGGCCGGCGCGACGGCACCTATGTGTGGGTGTCCCTGCGCAACTCGGTCGTCGCCGACACCGCCGACGGGCCCCGCTTCCTCCTCACCCACGTCGAGGACATCGAGGAGCGCAAGCGTCACGAGCTCCAGCTCGCCCACCGTGCCTCGCACGACGCCCTCACCGGCCTCCCCAACAGTGCCGAGCTGCGCTCCCGGCTCTCCGCCCGGCTCTGCGAGCGCCCGGCGGCGCAGGCCGCGGCCGAGCAGGCCGCCGGGTACGGGGGCGGTTACGAGTCGGGGCGGGACGGCGGCTACGACACGGGCCGGGGCTCCGCTCCCTCCGCCTACGTCTCCGGTCACGCCGCCGGCCCCGGCTACGGCTCGGGAAACCCCTCCGGGAACCCGGGCCACTCCGGCTACGAGACGACGTACGAGCACGAGCACGAGCACGGCTTCGGTTTCGAGCCGGCGGGCGGCGCCGGCCCGTACGACCACCATGTCCACATCGTGGCCCCCACCGGTGGTGACGTCGACGACGGTACGAAGGGGCTCGCGGTCCTCTTCTGCGACCTCGACGGCTTCAAGTCGATCAACGACCGCTTCGGGCACCACACCGGGGACGCGGTCCTCATCGAGGTCGCCCGCAGGCTCACCACCGGGGTCCGCGACGGGGACACGGTCGCCCGGCTCGGCGGTGACGAGTTCGTCGTCCTCGCCGACGGCCTCGGCGCGGCCGACGCGGCCGACCTGGCCGTACGTCTGCGCAACGCGATCATTCCGCCGATCCGGGTGGACGGGCGGGCGGTCCGGGTCGGGGCGAGTTTCGGCATCGGCTGGGCGGAATGCGGGATGTCCGTGGAAGAGGTCCTGAACTCCGCCGACCAGCGGATGTACGTCGAGAAGCGCTCCCGCGCCAAGGTGCACCGGCGCGCCGGCTGAGGCTCCTGACACGCCCCGGGCCGCTTCGGGGGCTGGTCCGTTCGAGGTAGGCTCGGCCGGTCGGCGACGGCTGGCGAGCATGGAGAGGAACCCGGATGGCTGCCGGTAACGACGGCGCGAACAAGCCCGAGAACGACGACCCGTTCGGCTACCTGTACGAGGACGGTCAGGCCGCGGGTGCCCAGCCCCCGGGCGGGGGCGGCTACGGCTACCCCGGCCCCGCGCAGGCTCAGCCCGGCGTGCCCCGGACCTCGTACAACCAGGTCAGAACGGTCGGCGAGCGTCAGTACGGCGGTCAGCAGCACGCGCAGCCGTACGTGCCGCCGCAGCAGCAGGCCCCGTACGGCCAGCCGCAGGCGCAGTACGCCGCCCCGGAGACCTACGGCGGTCCGCCGACCCGGCAGGTCCCGCCGCAGCAGCACGGCGGCGGCTCGGGCCGCGGCCCCAACACCAAGGGCATCCTCATCGGCGCGGTCGCGGTCGTCGCGGTCGTGGTGATCGGCATCACGGCCGCCGTGATCTCCAACAGCGGCAACAAGGACGACAAGGACAAGCAGGCCGGCGGCGGCACGACCCCGACGGCCCCGTCCACGGTCTCCGAGGAGCCCACCACCGAGCCGAGCGACGACAAGACCCCGGCCGAACTCCCGAAGCAGGACGCGGCCACGCTGAAGCTGGGCGGCAACGCCGGCCTCGCGAAGGACGTCAAGGGAGCCGAGGGCTCGGACGGCACGTACGTGGCGGGCTTCAACCAGGCCGGATCCTCGGTGACCTGGAAGGCGAACATGCCGACGGAGGGCAAGTACCGCCTGACTGTGCGCTACGCCATCCCCGCCGTCGACGCCAACGCCACCCTGACGGTCAACGGCAAGCCGAACTCGCAGCCGATCGGACTGAAGAACTTCATCCACTCCTCGGACCCGAACCTGGAGAAGAACTGGCAGACCACCTGGGCGCCGGTCACTCTCCAGAAGGGCGACAACGAGATCAAGATCTCGTGCGAGGCGGGCAATCAGTGCGACGTGCTGCTCGACTGGCTGGAAGTCACGCCGCCGCAGTAGTCACGGCCGGTCCGGTTCCTCGACGACCTTCACCCGGGGCAGCAGCTCCTCGTAGGCCGACGGGTCGAACTCGCCGGCCACCGGGGAGAGGACCGTGGCCGCCGAGAGGGCTACCGCGCGGGCCAGGCGGTCGGGCCACGGGGTGTCGTCGACCAGGCCGGACAGCAGGCCCGCCACGGCGGAGTCGCCCGCGCCCGTGGGGTTGCCCTTGACGGCCGCCGGCGGGGTCGCCCGCCACAGGCCCTCGGGGGTCGCGGCGAGCAGGCCTTCGGGGCCCAGGGACGAGACGACCGCGCGGGCGCCCCGGCCGCGGGCTTCGCGGGTGGCGCGCAGGGGGTCGCGGGAGCCGGTGAGCTGGGCGAGTTCGTCGGCGTTCGGCTTGACCAGGTCCGGGCGGGCGGCGATGCCCCGCCGCAGGGGTTCGCCGCTGGTGTCGAGGAGGACGGGGACTCCGGCCGTACGGGCGAGGCGGACGAGTTCCGCGTACGCCCCGACGTGGATGCCCGGCGGGAGGCTGCCGCAGAGCGCGATCGCCCGCGCACCGTCCAGGAGCTCCGTGAAGCGGACGCGGAAGGCGGTCCACTCGGCGGCGGTGACGGTGGGGCCCGGTTCGTTGAGCTGGGTGGTGTCACCGGTCGTGGTGTCGACGATCGCGACGGTGCGGCGGGTGGGGCCGGCGGTCTCGACGAGCTCGTCCCGGACCGGGGTCGCGGCCAGCTGCTCGCGGAGCACGGCACCCGTGGCACCGCCCGCGAAGCCCGTCGCGACGGTCTCGTGGCCGAGCGCGGCGAGGACGCGGGCGACGTTGAGGCCCTTGCCGCCGGGGCGTTCGATGACCTGGGTGACGCGGTGGGAGGCGTGCGGGGTGAGGGCGGGGACCCGGTAGGTCAGGTCCACCGCCGTGTTGAGGGTGACTGTGAGAATCACCTGTCCGACCCCCGTACTCCGTGTGAAGTCTGTGGGAACGCTCGTTCCGACGGGCCCTGATCATGCCAAACGAAAGGCGGTAGGCCCAGCCCCTCGGCCCACCGCCCTTGCACGGGACGTCCGATGACGCCTGATCGGAGTGACTCCTGGTCAGGCGGCGGTGCCTCTCGTCGGGTCGACGATCCACTCGCCCTTGCGCATGACGCCCTTGAGGTTGAACTCGGCGTCGAGGACGACGATGTCGGCGTCCTTGCCGGGTTCGAGGGAGCCGACGCGGTCGTACACGCCGAGCAGGCGGGCCGGGTTGGCGGAGATCGCCTGGACGACGGATTCGACGGGGATGCCGTCGACGGTGACGGAGCGCTTGAAGGCGCGGTCCAGGGTGAGGGTGGAGCCGGCGATGGAGCCGCCCTCGACGAGCCGGGCGACGCTGTCCTTCACCTCGACCTCCAGGGGGCCGAGCATGTAGCGGCCGTCGCCGAAGCCCGCGGCGTCCATGGCGTCGGTGATGAGGGCGACGCGCTCGGCGCCCGCGTGGTGGAAGGCGAGCTCCAGGGCGGCGGGGTGGAGGTGGGTGCCGTCGTTGATGAGCTCGACGGTGATCCGCTCGTCCTCCAGGAGGGCGGCGATCGGGCCGGGGGCGCGGTGGCCGAGGGCGGGCATCGCGTTGTAGAGGTGGGTGGCGACGGTGGCGCCGGCGTCGATGGCCTCGACGGTCTGCTCGTAGCTGGCGTCGGTGTGGCCGATGGCGGCGATCACGCCGTGCTCGGCGAGCAGCCGTACGGAGTCGAGGCCGCCGGGCAGCTCGGTGGCGAGGGTGACCATCTTGGCCCGGCCGCGGGCGGCGTCGATCAGCTTGCGGACGTCGGCGGGGTCGGGGTCGCGCAGCAGCGTCTCGTCGTGGGCGCCCTTGCGGCAGGGGGAGATGAAGGGGCCTTCGAAGTGGAGGCCGGCGATCTCGCCCTGTTCGGCGAGTTCGGAGAGGAGTCCGGCCCGCTGGGTGAGGAAGTCCATCTCGCCGGTGACGAAGGAGGCGACGACGGTGGTGGTGCCGTGCAGGCGGTGGGTGTGGACGCCCTTGAGGACCTCGTCGACGGTGCCGGAGGTGAAGGAGGCGCCGCCGCCGCCGTGGTTGTGCATGTCGACGAAGCCGGGGACGAGCCAGTGGCCGGTCAGGTCGATGCCGGGGGCGCCCTCGGGCGAGCTGCCCGCGATGCGGTCGCCTGCGACGATCACGCGTCCGTTCTCGACGATTCCGGTGGGCAGCACGACGTGTGCGCCGGCGAGAACCTTGTGATCGGCCATCAGGCGGAAACCTCCGAGTCGGTGGGGCGCTGTTCGGCGAGCAGGTCCCAGGCGAGGAGGCCCGCGCCCAGGCATCCGGCGGTGTCCCCGAGGGCCGCCGGGACGATGGCGGGCAGCTTCTGGAACGTGACTCGCTCCTCCACCGCGGCCCGGAGTGGTGTGAACAAGGTTTCCCCCGCCTCGGCCAGTCCGCCACCGATGATGAGCGTGCGCGGGTCCAGCAGGGTGAGCGCCGTGACCAGGCCGTCGGCGAGGGCGTCGACGGCGTCCTGCCAGATCCGGAGGGCCGTGGCGTGGCCGGACTCGACGGCCTTGGCGCAGTCGGCGGCATCGGCCTTCGGGTCGCCGCAGGCCTCGGCCCAGGCCTGGGAGACGGCGGAGGCGGAGGCGTACCGCTCCAGGCAGCCGCGCTGGCCGCAGCCGCACTCCGTACCGCCGGGGCGGACGACGATGTGGCCGATCTCGCCGGCGTAGCCGTGGGCGCCGGCTTCGATGCGGTCGCCGATGCCGATGGCGCCGGCGATGCCGGTGCCGAGGGGGACGAAGAGGAAGCGGTCGGCGCCGTTGCCCGCGCCGATTCGGCCTTCGGCGAGGCCGCCGGTGCGGACGTCGTGGCCGAGGGCGACGGGGATGCCGTCGAGTCTCCGGCTGAGGAGTTCGCGCATGGGAACGTCGCGCCAGCCGAGGTTGGCGGCGTAGACGGCGATGCCGTTCTCGGCGTCGACGATTCCGGGGACGGCGACTCCGGCGGCCGCGGCGGGCTCGCCGTAGCGCTCCTGGCCGAGGACGCGGAGGTCTTCGGCGAAGCCGAGGATCGTCTCCACGACGGCGTCGGGGCCGCGGTCGCGCCCGGTGGCGCGGCGGGCCTCGTGGAGCAGGGTGCCGTCCGCCCCGACTAGGGCGGCCTTCATACCGGTGCCGCCCACATCCAGGGCGATGACGTGTCTCACGGGTGACAGTTTGGCGCGCGGAGACCCAAAAGGTCTAGTCCACTGCCGAGGATTGTTGCGTACGGATACAAATTCGGGACCCGTCATGGGCCCATGGTCCCCGTGACGTTGCGGAAGTGATACCCGAGTGGTGTAGACCTCATACCCGGCCGCAGGAGAGACTTACGGCCCTGCGCAGAGCAAACGTGCGGCTCGATGCAGCTCAACGACGAGCAAAAGGTGGATGAAGCCGTGGAGCGGCGACGATTCCTTGGACTGACCGCGGCCGCCGCCGCACTCGGACTGACCGCCACGGTCGCCGGCTGCGGCTCCCTCGGGGGCGACTCCGGCGACGTGACCCTCAGACTGGTCGCCGCCGACTACGACCTCACCGGTGGCGACACCACCAAGAAGTACTGGACCGACCTCGTCGCCGCCTTCGAGGCCGAGCACCCCGGCGTCAAGGTCGAGGTGCAGATCGAGTCCTGGGACGACGTCGACCGCAAGGTCGCCGAGATGGTCAAGGCCGACAAGGCCCCCGACATCGCGCAGATCGGCGCCTACGCCGACTACGCGGCCGCCGGTGAGCTCTACGCCGCCGACGAGCTCCTCTCCATACCCGTCCAGGCCAACTTCCTCGCCCCGCTCGTCGCCGCGGGCGAGCACAAGCGGACCCAGTACGGCCTGCCGTTCGTCGCCTCCACGCGCCCGCTCTTCTACAACCAGACCCTCTTCGACGACGCCGGCGTCGAGGCCCCCACCACCTGGGACGAGCTCGCGGCCGCCGCCGAGAAGCTGAAGGACAACGGTGTCCGTACCCCGTTCGCCCTGCCGCTCGGCCCCGAGGAGGCCCAGGCCGAGGCCCTGATGTGGATGCTCGCGGGCGGCGGCGGCTGGACCGACGGCACCGACCACTACGCCGTCGACTCCGACGCCAACATCAAGACCTTCGACTGGCTCAAGAAGAACCTGGTCTCCAAGGGCCTCACCGGGCCCGTCGCCCCCGGCAAGCTCAACCGCAAGGCCGCCTTCGCCGCCTTCGCGAGCGGCGAGGTCGGCATGCTCAACGGCCACCCCTCGCTCCTCAAGGAGGCCGCCAAGAAGGGCGTCAAGGTCGGGCAGGTGCCGCTCCCCGGCGTCGACGGCCAGGCCAAGGCCGCCATGGGCGTCGCCGACTGGATCATGGGCTTCAAGCAGAACGGTCACCGCAAGGAGATCGGCGACTTCCTCAACTTCGCCTTCAGCGACGAGAACGTCCTGAAGTTCGCCGGCGACAACGACCTCCTGCCGGTCACCGTCAGCGCCTCCACCCGTATGGAGACCGAGCCCGAGCACGCCAACCTGCGCGTCTTCCTCAAGACGCTCCCGGACAGCCAGCTCCCGCCGGTCGGCAAGACGTCCTGGGCGAAGGTCAGCGAGAACGTCAAGCAGAACATCGGCAAGGCCGTCACCCCGGCCGGGCGCCCCGCCGAGGTCCTGGGCTCGATCGGGCGGGCGGCCACGGCGGCGGAGAACGCCGAGTAATAGGTTGGTCGTATGACCGAAGAGCAGGACGTGGCAGTCGACGAGGGCGGGCTCGGGGAGCGCGAGCAGGCCCTCCTCGCCGTCGAGCGCCGCTCCTGGCCCGGCCCCGGCGCCAAGGAACGAGCGGTCCGCGAGCGCCTCGGGCTCTCCCCGACCCGCTACTACCAGCTCCTCAACGCCCTCCTCGACGATCCGCGCGCCCTCGCCCACGACCCGGTGACGGTGAACCGGCTCCGCCGGGTGCGGGAGGAGAGGCAGCGGCGACGCTGAGGCCGGGGCCCGGGCCTCACGGAGGCCGGTCCGGGGCCGCGGCCGATCCGGACCAGGCGGGTCCGGACCAGGCGGGTCCGGGCCGGCCGGTCGGGGCCGCGGTCGGACGCCCGGGGACGGTGTTCTCCTCGTCGTCTCGTTCGTGCCCCTGACGCGGGCGCCCCGCGTCGGTAGGGTCGTGAGCATGGTCAGCAGCCTCCCGCACCCGACCACCTCCGCCGGCCGCGACGGTCTGGCCGCGCTTCTCGCGCGGCCCGAGAAGGCCGTCGTCGCCCTCGACTTCGACGGCACCCTCGCCGAGATCGTCCCCGACCCCGAACGGGCCCGCGCCCACCACGGGGCCGTCGAGGCGCTCGCCGCCCTCGCCCCCGAGGTCGCCTCGATCGCCGTCGTGACCGGCCGCCCCGCCGGGGTAGCCGTCCGCTACGGCGGCTTCGCCGGTGTCCCCGGTCTGGAGCACCTGGTCGTCCTCGGCCACTACGGAGCCGAACGCTGGGACGCCGTCACCGGCACCGTCCGGGCCGCCGCCCCGCACCCGGGCGTGGCCTCCGTCCGCGCCGAACTCCCCGGCTTCCTCGACCGGGCCGGCGCCTGGCCGGGCGTCTGGATCGAGGAGAAGGGCCGCGCGGTCGCCGTCCACACCCGCCGCGCGCTCGACCCCGAGGCGGCCTTCGAGGCGCTGAAGGGCCCCCTGGGCGACCTCGCCACCCACCACGGCCTCGTCCTGGAACCCGGCCGCATGGTCCTGGAGCTGCGGCCCCCGGGCATGGACAAGGGTGTCGCGCTCGCGGAGTACCTGCGCGAGGTGGATGCCGGGTCCGTGCTCTACGCGGGCGACGACCTGGGCGATCTCCCCGCCTTCGCCGCCGTCGAGAAGCTCCGCTCGGACGGCACCCCGGGCCTGCTGGTCTGCAGCGGCTCCACCGAGGTCCCGGAGCTCGCCGAACGCGCCGATCTGGCGGTGGCGGGCCCGCCGGAGGTGGTGGACCTCCTCGCGGCGCTCGCGCGGGCGGTACGGGAGAGCTGAGCGGGTCCACACCTCGCGCGGTACGGGAGGGCCGACCGCGTCCGTACCCCGTGCCGGTCGTTCCGCGTGACCGTCGGCCGGTCCGTACCCCGTCAGCCCTTGCGTACGAGCAGGTCCACCAGGCCCGTCAGGTCCTCCTCGCCGTCGCCCACGGCGAGCCGTCGGCGCATCAGCTCGAAGTACGGCCGGATCAGCTCCGGGCTGACGCCCTGCTCCTCGGCGGTGGCCAGGAAGGTCGGGGTGCCGGCCACCTGCATCGCCAGGTCGGACACCACGTCCTTGGTGTAGTCGCCGCTGTTCAGCCGCCGGGCGGTGCCGTGCACGGACGGGGCCATCGCGGTGAGCCAGCCGGCGAGGAGCGGGGCGAAGGCGACGGGGTCGATGTCCTCCTCGCGGATCAGGGCGAAGGCGTGCGCCGCTCCCGCGAACATCCCGTACATGGCGCTGAGCAGGGCCACGTCGTGGAGGGCCGCGAATCCCGCGTCCTCGCCGACGTAGGTCGTGCCCGCGGGGACGGCCAGGGTCTCCCGGTGCTCCTCGAACAGCTCCCGCGAGCCGCTGTAGAAGACGTAGCCGCCGGCCTCCGGGACTCCGATCATCGGCGGGACGGCCATGATGCCGCCGTCCAGGTACCGGGCGCCGCGTTCCTCGGCCCACGCGGCGCGGGCGCGAGCCCGGGCGGGCGTGCCGGTGACGAGGTCGACCAGGTCCTTGCCGGTCAGGTCGGCGCCGGCGAGGGTCTCCTCGACCGAGGCGTCGTCGAGGAGGCAGACGACGACGAGCGTGCTCGCCGCGACGGCCTCGGCGGCGCTGCCGGCCGTCTTCGCGCCCTCGGCGGCGAGCGGCAGGGCGCGGGCGGGGGTGCGGTTCCAGACGGTGAGCGGGTGGCCGGCGGCGAGCCAGGTGCGGGCCAGGGCGGTGCCCATCGCACCGAGGCCGAGGAGGGTGAGGGGGGTGAGGGCGGTCTGTGCCGAAGGGGTCGTCGTCATGCCCCTTAGGCTGGTTCCAGGGCCCGGAGGTGATCAAGTACGCACTTCGGAGTGGGTGGTTACCCCGGGGGAAGCCAGCAGGTCGGAAGGGTGGGGGCATGGCGACGCTGAACCGGCCCGACGAGCCGGACGGACACGTCTGTGGGATCGACACCACGATGGAGGTCATCGGCGGCAAGTGGAAGGTGCTCATCCTGTGGGCGCTCGACCAGCAGCCGTACCGCCGGTTCGGGGAGCTGCGCAGGCTCGTCCCGGGCATCACGGAGAAGGTGCTCGCCTCGCATCTGCGGGAGATGGAGGCGGACGGCATCGTGCACCGCGCCTCGTACGACGAGGTGCCGCCGCGCGTCGAGTACTCGCTGACCGAGGACGGCGTCCGGCTCAACGCGGCCCTCGAACCGCTGGCCGCGTGGGGGCGGGAACGGGCGGGCGCCCGGGCCGCCGGGGCCGGCCGGCGCCCGCCGGTCGTCTAGCCCTCCTCCCGCAGGGCCTCCAGCTGGTTCAGGAACCAGCGCTGCGGGGGCAGGGCCGTCGCCGCCGCAGCGAGCCGCTTCGAGCGGTCGGCGCGTTCGGCCGCCGGCATGGACAGGGCGGTGTGGAGGGCCTCGGCGGTCTGCGACACGTCGTAGGGGTTCACCGTGAGCGCGTCCTCCCGCAGCTCCTCGTACGCGCCCGCGCCGGTCGACAGGACGAGCGCGCAGCCCGCCTCCGAGACCACCGGTATCTCCTTGGCGACGAGGTTCATGCCGTCGCGCACCGGGTTCACCAGGGCCACGTCGGCGAGGCGGTAGGCGGCGAGGGACCGGGTGAAGTCGTCCTCCACGGAGACGACGACCGGCTGCCAGTCGGCCGTGCCGAACTCGGCGTTGATCTCCTCGGCCAGTTCCACCACCGAGGCCGTGTACTCCCGGTACGAGGCCAGGTCCTGCCGGGAGGGGTACGCCGAGGCCAGATGAACCACCCGGTCGTGCCACTCGGGGTGGGTGGTGAGCAGCTCGCGGTAGGCGAGGAGGCCGCGCAGGATGTTCTTCGACAGCTCCGTGCGGTCGACGCGGACGATGGTCTTCCGGCCGCCGGCCTCCTCGCGGAGCCGGGCCAGCCGCTCGTCCACCTCGGGGCGGTACGCGAGGGCCCGCAGCTCGTCGCCGTCGACGCCGAGGGGGTACGCCCTGACCCGGGTGCGGCCCTTCCCGACGCCGTGGCGGCGCCACCTCACCCCGTGCCAGGGGTCACCGCTCGGCCACACGCCCTCGGCCACGCCGGTCGCGTCGTCCCGCTGGGAGCAGCAGCCGATGAAGTACGACGCCCATCCCCAGGTGTGGAAACCCAGCTCGTCCGCGCCGAGCATGCCCCACAGCAGCTCCTCGACGATGTCGTCCGGCACCATCCGCAGGTACTCGGAGGACACCCACGGCGTGTGGGTGAAGTGCCCGATCCGCAGGTCCGGGCGGAGCTCCCGCAGCATTCCGGGGACCAGCGCCAGGTGGTAGTCCTGCACCAGGACCGCCGCGCCCTCGTCCGCCTCGGCGGCGAGCGTCTCGGCGAAGGCGCGGTTGTAGGCGCGGTACGCCTCCCAGTGGCGCCGGAACTCCGCGTCGAAGACGGGCTCGCGCGGGATGTCGTACAGATGGTGGTGGAGGAACCACAGCACCGAGTTCGCGATGCCGTTGTAGGCGTCGGCGTACACCTCGGGGTCGATGTCCAGCATGCGTACGCCCGGCTCGCCGGTTCCGCGCCGGACGGCTTCCCGGTCGCCCGCGCCGAGCGCCGCGCACACCCACAGGCTGTCCTGCGGGGAGATGGCGCTCAGCCCGGAGATCAGGCCGCCGCCGCCCCTGCGGGCGTAGAGCTCACCGTCCTCGCCGAGCACGTACGAGACGGGGCCTCGATTGGATGCCACAAGAACAGAAGCCATGGGGCGAACCTAGCCCGTCCCGTAAACGCTCAAACGTACGTATACAAGACGGGCTGATCCGGCCACGGAGGGTCAGCGGCGGGGCGGTGGGGGTCGGCGGGAGGTCGGCGAAGGGGCAGTGGGGGTCAGCGGGGCATCAGGGCTCGCGCCGGCCGCGCATCGCCGCCTTCGCGACCAGGCCCGTCGCCGCGAGGGCGAGTCCGAGCGCGCCGAGGAGCCACAGCCGCTCGCCGTTGTTGCCGGTCTCGGCCATCGAGCCGCTGTTCCCGCTGTTCCCTCGGGGTCCGGGGGCCGGGGGAGCGGGAGGGGCCTCGGCGAAGGCCGGGGTCGGGTCCGCCGGGGTGGGAGTCGGCGTGGGGGTGGGGGTCGGCGTGGGGGTGGGGGTCGGCGTGGGGTCCGCCGGGGTCGGCGTCGGCGTCGGCGTCGGGGTGGGGGTCGGCTTCGGCTGAGGCCTGTCGAGCACCGGCGTCACCTCGCAGGCCGGGTCCTCGCTGCCGTTTCCGCAGGTGGAGCGGGGTGTCTCCACCACCACCCTGGTGCGGAGCCGTCCGTCGCCGGTCGCCGGGTTCTTGATCTTCACCGAGTAGGTGACGGTCGCCGTCTTCCCGGCCGGGACGGTCCCCACGTACCCGATCTTCCGTGCTGTGGAGGTGGCCCTGCCCAGGTTGGTCCTGACGTCCCCGTTGTAGGTGGCGTCGTCGAGGATTCCGGTGAGGTCGTCGCCGAACGTCAGGTTCGGGTAGTCGAGGCCGCTGATGTTCTTCGCGGTGATCGTGTACGTGAGGGTGTCGCCCGGCTTCACCGTGCGGGAGCTCGCCGTCTTGGTGATCTCCAGGTCCGGGACCGGTACGGAGAAGGCGAGGGAGGAGGCCACGTAGGTGTCGCCGCGGGTGGAGAAAGTCAGATCGGCCGAGGTCGCGCCCTGGGGGACGGCCCCGTCGGGGATCTCGAAGGTCTTGGCGTCGATGCTCAGGTTGTCGACGAGCCCGGGGGCGACGGCGCCGTCGTCCTCGCCGACGAAGAAGTTGCCGGCGTTGCCGGTGTGGGCCCCGGTGACGTTCTCGCCGTCGACGAGGAAGGTGTCGCCGGGAGTGTTCCGGTCGCCCTCGTACGCCGTGACACCGGCCCGCGCCGTGCCGCCGCCGCGGCGGAAGCCGTCCACGGTGATCGTGGTGGCGGGCGAGGCCGACCGCTGGAGGACATGGCCGCCGTACACGTACACGTTCCGCCGCACGGGGGCGCGGACCGGGTCGGGGCCGGGGAACCTGTGGACGACGGTCAGGGACCAGCCCGCCACGCAGCCCTTGCCGTCGGGCGCCCAGATGTTGCCCACCGCCACCCGCGCGTCCGTCCCCGTGACGCCCGCGAAGGCGGCCGTGACGTCCGACTCGCCCGTGTAGTAGTGCGGGCCGTTGGTGTCGGCCGGGTCGGCGACCATGCTGTCGATCGAGACGGGGGTCGCCGCGCCCGCGCCGACCTTGATCACCGGGGTGGTGGTCGTCGGGTCGCCCGGCGAGGTCCCGGCATCCGTGCCGGAGATGTCGCAGCGCTTCAGCCGCGCTCCGCTCGGCCCCGTGTACGTGCCGTCGTTGCCGCCCCAGAAGAGCCGGGCGTACGCGACCTCGGCGCCCTCCGGGATCTTCACGTGGCCGGTGCTGGAGCCGAAGTCGACCGTCCCGCCGGTGGCCGTGCCCGCGGCGTCGAGGCGCTGCATCACGAAGGTGTTGTTGTCGTCCGAGCCCTGGCCGCTCGCCGCGGTCGCACAGCGGGCGGCCAGGTCGGCCGGGGCGGCCGGGCAGCCCATGACCGTGTTGCCGATGGTCGTGAAGTCCCCGTACAGCGATGCGTCGTACCGCTTGCCGAAGGGCTCGACCACGTCCGCCGCGGCCGGTCCCGCCGTGGTGAACGCGAGCGAGCCCGCCGTCAGTCCGATGACCGCGAGCACCCTGCCCAGGTGATGTTGTCTGAAGCGCATAAAAGGGCAATGTATGCAAAACGGATCATCATGGGGCGTTACGCCACGCGGCGGCGCGCGTACTCCACGATTTCGGCCATCGGCGGCCGTTCCTCCGTGTCCACCGCGTACGTCCGCGGCTCGAAGCCCTTCTCGCCCCGCTCGAACTGGGTCAGCCGCGGCCGCACCAGATGCCCCCGCGAGAGGCGCAGCTGCGCCGTCCGGTAGATCGCCGCCGCCATCCGGCCGAGCGCCAGCCCGTCCTGGTGCCGGTGCTTGCGGACCCCGACGTCCACCTGGGCGAGCGCGTCCAGGCCCACGGTGTGCAGCGCGTCCACGAGCAGTCCCAGCTCCACTCCGTAACCGACCGGGAAGGGCAGCCGTTCGAGCAGCGACCGGCGCGCCGCGTACTCGCCGCCGAGCGGCTGAACGAAACCGGCCAGCTGCGGCCAGTGCAGATTCAGCAGCGGACGCGCCACCAGCTCCGTCACCCGGCCGCCCTGACCCGCGGTCTTTCCGCCGGTGAGCCCGTTGAACTCGGGGCCGAAGGGCCGGTCGTACATCGCCTTGACGAAGTCGACGTCCGGTTCGGTCAGCAGCGGGCCCACGATCCCCGTCACGAAGTCCGCGGAGAAGTCCCGCAGATCCGCGTCCACGAAGCAGATGATGTCCCCGCTGGTCACCATCAGTGACCGCCAGAGGACCTCGCCCTTGCCCGGCACGGCCGGTATCCGGGGGAGTATCGCGTCCCGCGCGACCACCCGGGCTCCGGCCGCCGCCGAGACCTCCGCCGTGCGGTCCGTGGAGCCCGAGTCGATGACGACCAGCTCGTCGACGAGCGGCACCGCCTCCGACATCAGCTCGCGCCGGATCACGGTGACGATGTCCCCGACCGTCGCCTCCTCGTTCAGCGCGGGCAGCACCACGCTGACCCTCGTCGAACGCTTCGCGGCGAGGATCCGCTCCAGCGGTCGATCCGTCACGGACCAGGACCGCCGGTCCAGCCAGCGCTCCACCTCTTCCAGCACGTGATCTCCATCTCGCGGTTCGGACGGCCGGTCCAAGCGTCCGGGCCTTCGGTTACAGTCTTGAACAACGCGGATGCCCGATGCACGTCGGGGTGCCGACCGCGTCGGAGCGCAGGAACGAAGTTCACCGCGCTTCACAATCGAATACCGCTCATCCAGAGGGGCAGAGGGAAACGGCCCGTTGAAGCCCCGGCAACCCTCCAGTCGGTTACTCGTCCTCCAGCGAGGTCCCCGACTCGGGAAGGTGCCAAATCCGTCGCATGGCGAAAAATTCGTCATGCGAAAGATGAGGAGAAAGGGCCTCGCCTCCATGGCTGTTCAGACTGTTACCCCCGCGACCACCGTCGACCTCGGACCCGCGTCCGGTCTTTCCTGTCGCGAATGCGGTGAATTCTTCCCGCTCGGCCCGATCTTCGCCTGTGAACTCTGTTTCGGACCGCTCGAAGTCGCCTACGAGCTCCCCACCGGTGACCCCGAGGCGCTGCGCAAGCAGATCGAGGCCGGCCCCGCCAACATCTGGCGCTACGCCCCCCTGCTGCCCGTCCCGGCCGACGTCGCCGAGAAGCCGAACCTGAACCCGGGCTGGACCAAGCTCGTCCAGGCCGACAACCTCGCCCGCGAGATCGGTGTCGCCCCCGGCAAGCTCTTCGTCAAGGACGACTCCGGCAACCCGACCCACTCCTTCAAGGACCGGGTCGTCGCCCAGGCCATCGAGGCCGCCCGCGCCTTCGGCTTCACCACCCTCTCCTGCTCCTCCACCGGCAACCTGGCCGGCGCCGTCGGCGCCGCCGCCGCCCGCGCCGGCTTCCGCTCCTGCGTGTTCATCCCGCACGACCTGGAGCAGGGCAAGGTCGTCATGGCCGGTGTCTACGGTGGTGACCTCGTCGCCATCGAGGGCAACTACGACGATGTGAACCGCTTCTGCTCGGAGCTCATCGGCGACCCGCTCGGCGAGGGCTGGGGCTTCGTCAACGTCAACCTCCGCCCGTACTACGGCGAGGGCTCCAAGACGCTGGCGTACGAGATCTGCGAGCAGCTCGGCTGGGTCATCCCCGACCAGCTGGTCATCCCGATCGCCTCCGGCTCCCAGCTCACCAAGATCGACAAGGGCCTCCAGGAGCTCATCAAGCTGGGCCTCGTCGAGGACAAGCCGTACAAGATCTTCGGCGCCCAGGCCGAGGGCTGCTCCCCGGTCTCCGTCGCCTTCAAGGCCGGCCACGACGTCGTCCGCCCGCAGAAGCCGAACACGATCGCCAAGTCGCTCGCGATCGGCAACCCGGCCGACGGCCCGTACGTCCTCGACATCGCCCGCCGCACCGGCGGCGCCGTGGAGGACGTGAACGACGAGCAGGTCGTGGACGCCATCAAGCTGCTCGCGCAGACCGAGGGCATCTTCGCCGAGACCGCGGGCGGTGTGACCGTCGGCGTCGCGAAGAAGCTCGTCGAGAACGGGCTGATCGACCCGAACCTCACCACTGTCGTCCTCAACACCGGCGACGGACTCAAGACCCTGGACGCGGTGGCCGACACCTCTCAGGCGACCGTCACCATCCGCCCGAGCCTCGACGCGTTCCGCGACGCCGGCCTGGCCCTCTGAAAGGTTACGAAGACATGGCCGTGAACGTCCGCATCCCCACCATCCTCCGCACCTACACGGGCGGGCAGTCCGAGGTCCCGGCGGAGGGCGCGACCCTCGCCGAGGTCATCGCCGACCTGGAGAAGAACCACACGGGCATCGCCGCCCGCGTCCTGGACGACCAGGGCAAGCTGCGCCGCTTCGTCAACGTCTACGTGAACGACGACGACGTGCGCTTCGAGCAGGGTCTGGAGACGGCCACCCCGGCCGGCGCCGGCGTCTCGATCATCCCGGCCGTCGCCGGAGGCTGAGCGCCGGGCAGGGTGCCGGCGGGGGAGTCGATCCTCCGCCGCACCTTCCGCCCCACCGCTTGTCCCGTCTTTCTTGAATTGCCCCTTCCGCGTCTATAAGCGGAGGGGGCAATTCTGCATGGTTGAGCGCGGTAGAGTTGGGGAAGTCCCCTCCGCTGCTCATGCCGGACGCATATGAGAATGCGTCCCCGCGCGACAAGAAGCAGCCAAAGTGCGTGTGCGATGTGTACCCTCTGCACGCTTTGCCGGGCCCGACTTGCCCCGTGATTCAAGGGATTCTCCCCAATTCGCCTTTCCGCGACGCCCAGAATTCTCGCTCGATTGACCTGTTGCAGAGGGCAGTTGGGCAGATACATTCAGCGGCGGTCGACGCGTTCCGGCGCAGGGTCTGACCCGGGTCCGCGAAGTGCGGTCCCGCGCAAGGGCCACAGTAATAGGGGAGTTAGGCATGGCTCAGGGCACCGTCAAGTGGTTCAACGCGGAGAAGGGCTACGGCTTCATCGCGGTCGACGGTGGTGCGGATGTTTTCGTCCACTACAGCGCGATCCAGATGGATGGCTACCGCAGCCTCGAAGAAGGACAGCGAGTCGAGTTCGAGATCTCGCAGGGCCAGAAGGGTCCGCAGGCGGACATGGTCAAGCTCGCCGTCTGAGCGCGGCGCGATCGGCCACCGACGCAACGCCGTCGAGGGGCCCGCATCCCTGAGGGGAAGCGGGCCCCTCACGCGTTCCCGCGCCCCCTCACGCCCCTCCGTCCACCTCCCGAAACTCGAGAGTCGCTTGCACTCTCCTAGGGCGAGTGCTAATCATTGGCGTTAGCACTCGGAAGGTGAGAGTGCTACGAGGATCGGGCAGACGAGGCCGCCGGCCGGGTGGGGCAAGGAACCACGCGGAGCTGCGGAGGCCGTCCGTCGCGGGCGTCGGCGCGGTCCTGGAGCGTTATCCACCCCATGTCCGGGAGGACCACTTCACATGGCCAAGATCATCGCGTTCGACGAGGAGGCCCGGCGCGGTCTCGAGCGCGGCATGAACCAGCTCGCTGACGCCGTCAAGGTCACCCTCGGCCCCAAGGGTCGCAACGTCGTCCTCGAGAAGAAGTGGGGCGCCCCCACGATCACCAACGATGGTGTCTCCATCGCCAAGGAGATCGAGCTCGAGGACCCGTACGAGAAGATCGGCGCCGAGCTGGTCAAGGAAGTCGCCAAGAAGACGGACGACGTCGCCGGCGACGGTACGACCACCGCCACCGTTCTCGCCCAGGCGCTCGTCCGCGAGGGTCTGCGCAACGTGGCCGCCGGTGCCAACCCGATGGCCCTCAAGCGCGGTATCGAGAAGGCCGTCGAGGCCGTCTCCGGCGCCCTGCTCGAGCAGGCGAAGGATGTCGAGACCAAGGAGCAGATCGCTTCGACGGCCTCCATCTCCGCCGCCGACACCCAGATCGGCGAGCTCATCGCCGAGGCGATGGACAAGGTCGGCAAGGAAGGCGTCATCACCGTCGAGGAGTCCCAGACCTTCGGTCTGGAGCTGGAGCTCACCGAGGGCATGCGCTTCGACAAGGGCTACATCTCGGCGTACTTCGCCACCGACATGGAGCGCATGGAGTCGTCGCTCGACGACCCGTACCTCCTCATCGTCAACTCCAAGATCTCCTCGGTGAAGGACCTGCTCCCGCTCCTGGAGAAGGTCATGCAGTCGGGCAAGCCCCTGCTGATCATCGCCGAGGACGTCGAGGGCGAGGCCCTGTCGACCCTGGTCGTCAACAAGATCCGCGGCACCTTCAAGTCCGTCGCGGTCAAGGCCCCGGGCTTCGGCGACCGTCGTAAGGCCATGCTGAACGACATCGCCATCCTCACCGGCGGCACGGTCATCTCCGAGGAGGTCGGCCTGAAGCTGGAGAACGCGGGCCTCGACCTGCTGGGCCGCGCCCGCAAGGTCGTCATCACCAAGGACGAGACCACCATCGTCGACGGTGCCGGTGACAGCGAGCAGGTCGCCGGTCGCGTGAACCAGATCCGCGCCGAGATCGAGAACTCGGACAGCGACTACGACCGCGAGAAGCTGCAGGAGCGCCTGGCGAAGCTCGCCGGCGGTGTTGCGGTCATCAAGGCCGGCGCCGCGACCGAGGTCGAGCTCAAGGAGCGCAAGCACCGCATCGAGGACGCCGTTCGCAACGCGAAGGCGGCCGTCGAGGAGGGCATCGTCGCCGGCGGCGGCGTGGCCCTGCTCCAGGCTTCCTCGGTCTTCGAGAAGCTCGAGGCCGACCTCGCGGGCGACGAGGCCACGGGCGCGAACATCGTGAAGCTGGCCCTTGAGGCCCCGCTGAAGCAGATCGCGGTCAACGCCGGCCTCGAGGGCGGCGTCGTGGCGGAGAAGGTCCGCAACCTGCCCGTCGGTCACGGTCTGAACGCCGCGACCAACGAGTACGTCGACCTCATCGCCGAGGGCATCATCGACCCGGCGAAGGTCACGCGCTCCGCGCTGCAGAACGCCGCGTCGATCGCCGCGCTGTTCCTCACCACCGAGGCCGTCATCGCCGACAAGCCGGAGAAGGCGTCCGCGCCGGCCGGCGGCGGCATGCCGGGCGGTGACATGGACTTCTGATCCTCCGGGATCGGTGGTTCATCGCGGAAGGCGCGAGCCGAACGCGAGACGACGAACGAGGGCGGCACCCCCACCGGGGTGCCGCCCTCGGGCGTTGTCGGGAGCCGGCCACTCCCTCCGACCGGGCGGGCCGGTCGGAGGGGTCGGTCGGAGGGGTCGATCAGGCGGGCCGGTCGGAGGGGCCGGTCAAGCGAGCCGGTCAAGTGAGCCGGTCAGGCGAGCCGGTCAAGCCGGTCGATCAGCGCACGTCGACGTAGTCGGCCCACGGGACCGGCGCGTGGAAGTGCGTGGAGTCCCCGTAGTAGCGCAGGCGCCAGGTGCCGTCGGCGGTCGCCTTCGCCTTGAGCGTGATCTTTCCGTTGGCGGCGGAGCGCCCGGTGGCGACCTGACGCCAGGTCGTCGAGCCCTTGGCCTGGAACTGCAGGGCCACGGCCCCGTTCCCGTACGCCCGCCACGCCCCGCTCGTGTGGTGCTGGAGCGTGCCGGTCGCGGTGACGTACGCGCCCTTGCGGACCGGCTCGGGACCGGCGTTCATGCCGATGATCCGGGCCTCGGTGCGGACGAGGCGGAAGGTGGCGCTGACGGCCTCGGCGAAGGCGTCGGACTGCGGGTGCCGCAGCCGGTACCAGCCGCCCCGGCTCGTGGCCGCGACCGTCGTGGGGTAGGAGTTGTCCGCCATGGCGGAGCCGACCTTCCGCCAGCCGGTCTGGCCGTCGGCCGAGACCTCCAGGTAGACCGCCTGCCCGCTGGTGTAGGCCGTGCGGTCGTAGGTGGCGCGCAGCGTGCCGGTGGCGGTCACCCTGCCCTCGTTCGACAGGGCGCGGGAGCCGAGGACGATCCTCGCCTCCTGCGGCATCGCGAGGGGACCGCTCACCCCGCTGTCGAAGCGCTGGTACGGGTCGACAGGGACGGCCGCCCAGCCGGAGACGTACAGCCCAGGGAGGGCGGGGATCTTCGCGGTGAAGCGTCCGTCGGCGTCGGTCGTGACGACCTTGGCGAAGGCGGCGTCGACCGAGTACGCCGAGCCGGGTCCGACGCGGACCTGCTGGCCCGCGACGGGCGCGTTGCCGTTCTGCGGATCGGTCATCCGGCCGGTGACGGTGGCCGCCTGGCCGGGCAGGACCCGGAGCCGGTCGGCGCTCGCCTTCACGGTCACGACGTGCGGGCGGTACTCGTAGAGGGAGTGCCGGTACGAGACGCTGCCGTGCACCTCGTCGCTCTCCTCGGCGTAGGCGACCCGGAACTCGTCGCCCGGCCTGACGTCCGGGTAGGCCTCGCCGGTGAAGGTGCCCGTCTCCGTGGTGACGGGCGACTGCACAGGGCTCTCCAGGGGGGTGATCCGCTGGATGTCGACGGCACGGCCGGCGAGCGGCACGACGTCCCCCGAGCCGGGCTGGACCCCGGTCAGGGTGCCGCCGGGGATCGTGGTGCGGTCGTCCCAGCCGGGGGCGGTGAGGCCGAATCCCAGCTGCGGCTTGAGGGTGAAGTCCAGGACGCCGGCGTCGGTACGGGTGTGGGTGTTCCCCCGCGAGTCGGTGGCCGTGACGTCGATGGCGTACCGGCCGAGGGCGGGCATCGTGCCGCCGTCCTCGGCCAGCTTCAGGGGGTCGGTGAGTCCGAAGCGCCCCTTCATCCACGGGTATTCGGGGACCGAGGGGAGCTCGGCGACGACGGTGTCGCCCTTGCGGAGCGTCGCGGAGACCGTCGCGACCGTGACACCGGGGGTGTCGGTCCAGGCGCTCACCTGGAAGTTCCCGCGCTGGTAGGAGTCGGTGACGGCGGGGCCGATGCCGATCGGGGACGGGGTGTCGGCGGCCGCCGGAGCCGCGGCGGCGCCGAGGAGGAGCCCCGCGGCGAGGGCGGTGGCGAGTCCCGTCGCGAGCGGGGTGGTGAGGGCCGTGGCCAGGGGCCTCGCGAGCGGGGCGGAGGCCCGGCGGAGGTCAGCGCGCATCGATGTACTTCGCCTTCGTCTCGCTGTAGAAGTAGCCGGTGGCCGTCTGCTTCACCAGCGCCCAGGAACCGTCGCCGTAGTTGGTGGCGCGGAAGCTGAACGTGCCGTTGGCGCCGGTCGTGACGTTCCGGGTCACCCAGTACCACTGCGAGTCGTTCTTGGGCTTGAACAGGAGGGTGACCTTGGCGCCCTTGAGGGGCTTCCAGGTGCCGCCGGTCTGCTGCTGGAGAGTGCCGGAGACGGTCATCTTGGAATTCGCGTACGGCCGGGTGGGGCTGATGGCGAACGCGGAGAACCGGGTCGGGACGCGGCCGAGCCGGACACCGCCGGTGGACCTGTTGACGATCCGGTCCGACTCGTAGTGGTGCAGCCGGTAGAGCGCGTTGACGTGGGCCCGGGCGGAGACGTCGAAGGGGCAGTAGCCGGAGAAGCCGCCGCCCGCCCTGACGTTGGCCAGGTTGCGCCAGGTGCGGCCGTTGTCGACGGAGGACTGGAGGTAGACGGGCTCGTCGGAGCAGGAGCCTTGGGTCGTCATCCGGCCGCTGCCCCGGACCCTGCCGTACTCGTCGAGGGAGATGCGCCAGTCGGTGTACGAGAACGGCTGGGGGACCGTGATGGCCCCCTCGTCGTAGGCACGGGACGCGTAGTACACCGAGGGCACCAGCGAGGTGTACACCTGGGTGGCGTGTGCGGCGCGCGCCGGGTAGGAGAAGGTGCCGTCGGCCGCCGAGCTGCTGCTGCCCATGAGCCCGTAGAACGACAGGGACGAACGGGACGGCTCGGAGGACGTGGTGATGAGCGGCGCGCCCGCGTACGGCTTCCAGCCGTCCGGGGTCAGCCGCTCCACACGGCCGGAGACGGTGACGTTCGTGCCCGCCTGGACGCGCCACTTGTCGAGCGTGGCGCTGATCCGGTACGTGACCTTGTCCAGCCCGACCCCGGGGACGCGCGTGGCGAGCCCGGGCGCCGTGTCGGCGGCCGGCGCGACGACGGTCGCGGTGCCGCTCCTGATCTCGGCGTTCGGCGTGAACGGCAGCGAGAAGGTGCCGTTCGCGCCGGTGGTCGCCGTGCCCGTCAGCTCCTTCCACTGGTCCGTGTAGGTGCTGAGGCTGACCTTGACGGTGGTTCCCGCGCGGGCGGGCGTCACGGTGCCGGTGACCGGGTCCCAGGTGGTGGCCGTACCGGAGAGGACGACCTTCCGGTCGGTGAGGCTCGTGGTCTTCCGGTCGAAGGAGACCTGGGAGACCCCGGTGTGCAGCTTGTGGACGTACGAGCCGCCGGTCCACCGCTGGACGGTGCCGCCGGGCTGCCGGTACTCGACGAGGACCGGGTAGGTGCCGTACGGGGTGCCCTCGGGCAGTCGGGGCGCCGTGTCGGTGGTGTACCCGTAGGGCAGGCCGGTGTCCGTGTCGCCGGTCTGCCAGCTCAGGGCGTCGGTCGAGGCGAGCACGGCGGCGCCGGGGGCGGTGGAGGCCAGCACGCTGACCTTGATCCACAGTGGGTTGCCGGCGATCTGGACGCCGAGCCTGGCGTCGTCGGTGGTGTAGGTGGCGGACACGTCGGCCGCGTGGGCGGCCGGGGCGTGTACGAGGGCGGGCACGGTGATGCCCGCGGAGAGAACGAATACGGCTGCGGCACGCACGAGGGCGTGCGGGAGCCTGCGCGTGGAGCGCGGCAAAGGGGACCCCCCACAGGTCTGAAGACGGCGGCTGCGCCATGGTCGGGGCGGCCGCGTGGCAGAACTGTAGCGCTCCCGGTGTTGAACGTGTTCACTTATTCGGCCGGAAGTGCGTGGGCGGGAGCGGCGGGGGGATCCTGGAAGAGTCCCGGAAGGGCCCCTTTCGTGAAGGGAACGGACCATGGTCACCCTCCTGACGACGCCGGCCGACCGCGAGCTGGTCATCACCCGCACCTTCGACGTCCCGCCGGCCCTCGTCTGGGAGGCGTGGACGGTCCCCGAGCACGTACGGGAGTGGTACGGCGCGTCCGGGCTGACCACGACCGTCGTCGACATCGACCTGCGGACGGGCGGCGCCTGGCGCTGGGGCCAGGCCGCTCCGGACGGCCAGGAGATCGTCTTCTCCGGCGAGTACGAGGACGTCGTCCCGGTCGAGCGGCTCGACTACACGGAGGTCTTCGAGCAGATGCCGGACGGCGAACCGGTCCGCGTCATCCTCACGTTCGACGCGACACCGGAGGGCGGCACGGCCCTGACCAGCACGTCCTTCTGGCCCTCGAACGAGATCCGCGACCAGGCGCTCGCGGCGGGCATGGAGGCGGGGGTGCGGGAGCAGTACGACCGGCTGGCGGAGCACCTGAAGACGATGTAGCCCGGGGGCGAGTGGCTCCGCCGGTGCCGCCGGTGGCGGCTCCGCCCCGGGTCGGCGGCGTCGCCGGTGCCGCCGGTGTCAGCGGCGGAAGAGGCCCGTCCAGAGGAAGGACTCGCCGAAGGCGGGGGAATCGGCGGACTCGTCGCGCATGCGCCGGAGTTCGATCTCTGTCAGGTCCTGGAAGAGGGCCCTGAGGGAGGCGTCCGTGTACGCGAGACCGCCGTCCAGCCTTCCCTGCCGGTAGAGGTCGGCGTCCGGGAGCTCGGAGCCCATGCCGCCCTCCCCGGCGGCGAAGGCGGTGAGCGCGAAGTGCCCCCCGGGCGCGAGGAGTCGGTCGAGGAGCGCGAGGTGGCTGACGCGGCGGTGCGGCGGCAGATGGTGGAAGCAGCCGGAGTCGTAGACGAGGTCGTACGGGCCCTCCAGGGCGGTGCCGGGCGCGAAGGCGTTCCCGCAGACGAACCGGACCCCGGTCGCCCCGGCCTCCCGGGCGCGTTCCTCCGCCCAGCGGATCGCGGTGGCGGAGAGGTCGACGGCGTCCACCCGGTAGCCGAGCGACGCGAGGTACAGGGCGTTCCGCCCGGGCCCGCACCCGAGGTCGAGGACCCGCCCGCCGGCCGGGAGCAGGCCCCGCTCGACGTACGACACGAGGTTCTCGTCGGGCTTGGCGACGAAGAACGGGACGGGCTTGTCCCGGTCGGCGTAGAAGCCGTCCCACCAGTCGGCGCCACTGTCGGTCCCGCTGTCCGTCCAGCGATCGGCGCCGGGCGCGAAGAGCCTGTCGAGCAGGGTGAGGACGTCGTCGATCGTGCGGATGCCGCGGTCGTTCCGATCCATGTGGATCTCCCCTCCGAATTGCTTCCAGAATAGAGGTCGGAGGGGTAAAAGCCCAGGTCAGAGGTGGTGTGCTGAGGTGTCGTACGGGGCCCTCGCGGCCCCTCGCGCGCGCCGT
This sequence comes from Streptomyces sp. NPDC017246, assembly GCF_044331325.1. Classification (NCBI taxonomy): domain Bacteria; kingdom Bacillati; phylum Actinomycetota; class Actinomycetes; order Kitasatosporales; family Streptomycetaceae; genus Streptomyces; species Streptomyces sp. NPDC017246. The sequence continues at coordinate 138,522 of NZ_JBIRMW010000017.1, forward strand.
GAGGGCCGGTGAGGGGCTCGGCGCCGGATCCGCCGGAAGGCCGCCTCCACGGCCGGGAACGGGCCTTCCCGGCCGCCGTCCAGGCCTCTTTCCGGAAGGGTTCCAAGGGGCCTGGACGGCTACTCGCCCGGTCCACGGGGGCACCCGCACGGACCCGCCCCGAGCGCCCCGAGCCCCCTCGCGAGCCGCAGGAAAGGCGTCAACCTGACAGGCGCCCCGCCGCCACGCGGCGGCCGAAAGGCCCAGGGTGCGAACCGGGTCGTATCGGTCCGGACCGGGCGACCTCTCGGCGCGGCGCTGTCCGGTACGTGCCGCGGGCGATTGGCCGGACTCCCGGGTTGCCCCCGCCCCGGGCCACCGCTAGCGCCATTGGCGGCCCGGGCCGCGCTCCCCATCATCGTCCGGAGGTGCGTGCCGCACCGACCCCCGGGAGGCAACGACCGTGCAGACGACCGACGTTCCGATGGCGGGGCACGGGTGAACGTCTTCACCGGTCACCGCCTCGGCAGACTCATCGCCGACCGCACCGGGCAGCCCGCCCTCGCCCACGACGCCGACGTCGTCGGCCGAGTGCTGCCCTTCAGGGTCACGGCCCACGTCGCCGACGAACTCGTCGACTGGTCACGCGCCCCCGACGACCCCCTCTACCGGCTCTCCATGCCCCACCGTGACCTGCTCGCCCCCGCGGACTTCGCCGCCGTCGAACAGACCCTGCGGGACGGAGACCGGGACCGATTACGGCTCGTCGTCGACGGCCTGCGCGAACGGCTCGACCCGCACCCGGCCGGCCGGGACGGCGCGGGCGTCCGGCGCACGTACCCGGACACACTGCTCGTCCTCCCCGCCCACGGCCGCACCTGCCCCACCCACTGCGCGTCCTGCTTCCGCTGGCCCCGCTTCACCGGCGACCCGGCGCGCCGACGGACGGACGGCGGACCCGAGGCCATGGCCGCGTATCTGGCCCGGCGCCCGGAGATCACCGACGTCGTCCTCGGCGGCGAGGACCCGCTCGCCATGGGGACCGCACAGCTCGACGCGTACGTCTCAGCGCTCCTCGACCGTCCCCACGTACGGACGATCCGCATCGACACGAGGGCGGTGACCCACTCCCCGGAACGCTTCCTCGCCGAAGCCGACGCCCCCGACGGGGCCACCGCCGACGGCCTCCTCCGCGTCCTCGAACGGATCGTCGGGGCCGGCCGTGATCTCTCCCTGCTCCTGCACGTCTCCCACCCCCGGGAACTCGACCCGGAACCGACCCGCCGAGCCGTCGGCAGGCTGCTCGCCACAGGTGCGGCGCTGCGTACGCGGTCCCCGGTCCTCCGGAACGTCAACGACGACGCCGGAGTCTGGGCCCGGATGTGGCGGGAACAGGCCGGACTGGGTCTCGTCCCGTACCGCATGCTCGTCGAGCGCGGCGCGGGCGCGCGCCGTTGCTTCCGTCTGCCGCTGGCCACGGTCCTGGCCATCCACGCGGAGGCGGTACGGCGGGTCCAGGGGTTCGCGCCGACAGCGGGGAGCCCGGTGGGCGTCCCGGTGAGCGGCCCGGTGATGTCCACGGAGCTGGGCCCGCTCGCCGTCGACGGGATCGTCCGGCTCCGGCCCGGCCCCGCCTTCGCCCTCCGCGCGCTCCGGGCCCGCGATCCCGCCCTGGCCGGCACCGTGGCGTACGCCCGCTTCGACCCGGCGGCGAGATGGTGGGACGAGCTCGTCCCGTACGGGCCCCGGGACCGGATCCTGATCCCGGGGGAGCCGCTGACGCCGGCGGACGTGGTGGGCTGAGGCCGCCCAGGAGAGTCAGGCGGACGGGGCGAGCAGCCCGGCGTCCTGCCCGGCACGGCGGAGGGAGTCCGCGACGAAGCCGTTCGCCTTCAGCTCCTCGACGGTGGCACGGAGGAAGGCGACGGTCTCCGGCGCGCGGGTCACCGTCGTACCGACGGCCTGCGGGATCTCCATGAACCGGCCCTCGATCAGACGGACTTCGGGGTGAGCGGCGGCGTACGCGGTCATCGGCTGGCGGATGCCCGCGCCCGCCTCAAGACCCTCGGCCCGGAACGTGTCCACGCCCTCGTCCCCGCGCACGACCGTCGCGTGCGCGAGGGACCGGGACAGGAACAGGTCGTACGCGGAACCCTGCTTGACCCCGATCCGGACGCCGGGCGCGTCCACGTCCTCGACGGTGGCGAGGGCGGAGCCCTGCGGGACGGCGTACACCCCCTCGATGACGACGTACGGGGCGGTGAACGCGACCTCCTTCTCCCGCGCCGGATCCACGGCGAGGAAACAGAGATCGGCCCGGCCGTCCGCCATCGCCTCGAACGACTTCCGCGCCGCGTCGAAGCACAGCAGCTCGACCGGCACCCCGAGCCGCGCCCCGATCTCCCGCGCCAGATCCACGGTGATCCCGGACGGGGCCTCGGGGGTGCCCTGCGCGAGCACCGGGTTCCCGAGGTTCACGGAGGCACGGAGGGTGCCGGTGGGGGCGAGGTCGGCGGCGAGAGCGGAGCTCGGAGTGATCGTCATGAGGACGGAGTCTAGGCAGGCTCGCGGCGGTGCAGTTCGTTCAGGAGGGAGAGGTCGTCGTCGGTGAGCCGGAGCGCACCGGCGGCGACGTTGGCGGCGAGGTGGGCGGGGTCGCCGGTGCCGGGGATGGCGAGCAGATGCGGACCCTGGTGGAGGGTCCAGGCGATCCGGATCTGGGCGGGACTCGCGTCGTGGGCCTCGGCGACGGCGAGGACCTCGGGGCTCTCGGGGGCGGTGGCTCCGCCCTGGCGGCCGGCGGCGGCGATGGCGTAGAAGGGCACGAAGGCGATGCCCTGCTCGCCGCAGTGCCGCACGAAGTCCTCGTACTCGGGGCGGACCCCGATCCCGTACATGTTCTGCACGCAGACGACGGGGGCGATGGCCTGCGCCTCGGCGAGCTGGTCGGGGGTGATGTTGGAGACGCCGAGATGGCGGACGAGGCCGGCCTCGCGGAGCTCGGCGAGGGCGCCGAAGCGGTCGGCGATCGAATCGGTGCCGACGATACGGAGGTTGACCACGTCGAGGTGGTCGCGGCCGAGCTGGCGGAGGTTCTCCTCGACCTGACCGCGCAGGGCCTGCGGGGTCCGGGCGTGCTCGCTCCAGGCACCGGTCGTGTCACGCGCGGGGCCGACCTTGGTGGCGATGAGGAGGTCGTCGGGGTAGGGACCGCCGAGGGCGCTGCGGATCAGCTCGTTGGCGGAACGCAGCGGGGAGAAGTAGAAGGCGGCGGTGTCGATGTGGTTGACGCCGAGGTCGACGGCCTTGCGCAGCACGGCGATCGCCTCGTCGCGGTCGCGCGGGACGGCGTCCTCGACGAGGGCCTCGCCGCGCTGCGGCAGCCGCATGGCGCCGAATCCGACGCGGTTGACGGTGAGGTCACCGAGGGTCCAGGTGCCGGAGGCGGCGGAGGGGGAGGGGGAGGTGGATGCGGCGCTGGCGGCGGGGGTGCCGGTTTCTTTGGTGCTGGTCTCGCTTGTGGTGACGGTCATGCCGGGGATGATCTCCCAGGGGTGGGGGAGGCGCCATCGGATATGGGATTCCGGTTAGGGGCGGGGGCGGGGGCGGAGTCGGGGTCGGGTCGGGGGCGGGGCCGAGAGCGGTGGAGCACCTGGGAGACGCCCGCCCCGAGCAGCGCCCGCCGCCTACTGGGCCTCCAACGCCGCCCACCCGCAAGGGGGTTGCCCCCACCCCCGACCCGCGTGCCTGCCGGATGGGCCGGCCCGTCCGCTTTCGCGAGGCTGTGCCCATGACGACGAACCGTGGTCGCAAGACCCTGCTGCTCACCCTCTCCGCCGCCGCCGTGGCCGGGCTCGCCCTCACCGGCGGTGGGGTCGCCCCCGCCGCTGCCGCCGGGCTCACCTGGGGCGACTGCGACCCCAAGGTGAAGCCCCTGCCCGGGCAGCGGTGCGCCGAGCTCTCCGTACCCCTCGACTACGCCGATCCCGACGGGGAGCAGATCCGGCTCGCCGTCTCCCGCCTTCCGAGCACGCGGCCCGACGCGCGGCGCGGCACGCTCATGGTGATCCCCGGCGGGCCCGGCAGTTCCGGTGTGCAGCGGCTCTCGCAGAAGGGGGCCGCCCTGGCGAACGAGATGAACGGGGCCTACGACCTGGTCGCCTTCGACCCGCGTGGCATCGGCGGCTCCGCGAAGGCCCGGTGCGGGCTCGCCGAGGACGACCGGTGGCTCGTGACCCTGCGCTCCTGGCCCGGTGCGGACGGGCGGATCGACGAGAACATCGCCCGGTCCAAGCGGATCGCCGAGGCCTGCGCCCGCAACGGGGGCGCGATGCTGCGCGGGCTGACCACCGCCAATCAGGTGCGCGATCTCGATCGGCTGCGCCAGGCGCTCGGCGAGCGGAAGCTGTCCGCCTGGGCGGTCTCCTACGGGACCTACGTGGCCGCCGTATACGCCGAGAAGTTTCCCGGGCGCACCGATCGCTGGGTTCTCGACAGCAGCAACGACCCCGATCCCAAGCGGGTCGCCCGGGGCTGGCTGGAAGGTATGGCGCGGGGCGCCGAGGACCGCTTCCCCGACTTCGCCGCCTGGGCGGCGCACCCGGACCGGGCTGAGGACGGGCTGCGGCTCGCCCCACGGGCGGAGGACGTACGGCCCCTGGTGCTCGGTCTCGCCGCCCGGCTCGACCGTGAGCCGCACCCGTCGAACACGCCGGGCGTGCCCCTGACGGGGGCGATGCTGCTCCAGGCCCTCCAGCAGGCGCTCTACTCCGACAACTCCTTCGAGCCCCTCGCCCGGCTGGTCTCGGCCGCGCTCGATCCGAACGGCGAGCCCGTGCTGCCGCCCGAGCTCGCGGGCCCGATGCCCGACGAGGCCGCCGCCGTCAGCGTGGGCGTCATCTGCAACGACGTCGACTGGCCCCGGGCGTCCGTACGGAGCTTCGAGCGGGCGGTCGCCGCCGACCGGGTGCGGCGCCCGCTGACGGGGGGCTTCCCGGTGAACGTCACACCGTGTGCGTACTGGAAGGGCGGGGCCGTCGAGAAGCCGGCCCGTATCACCGACCGGGGACCGTCCGACATCCTCATGATCCAGAACCTGCGGGACCCCTCCACCCCGTACTCCATGGGTCTGCGGATGCGCGCGGCCCTCGGTGAGCGGGCGCGACTCGTCTCCGTCGACCACGGCGGGCACGGCGTCTACCTGGGCAACGGGAACGCGTGCGGGGACCGGGCGGTGACCCGCTTCCTGACGGAGGGCGTGCGGCCGGCCGAGGACGTCCTCTGCAAGTAGCCGGGACGGGGAAGGGCCCGGTCGGAACCTTCCGACCGGGCCCTTCCCCGTACGCGATGCGTCAGACCTTGGCCGGCTCCGGCTCGGTCTCCGGGTTCCTCGGCGGCGTGCCGCCGCCCGTCGCCACCGTCACCTCCGCCGCCTCCGTCTCCGTGTCCACGTTGAACTCCTCCAGGAGCTCCTTGCTGAAGCCCCAGAAGTACGTGGCCACGAACCCGGCCAGGTAGCCGACGAGCAGCCCGCCCGCGTAGATCGCGATCGTCCCGCCCAGGCCGTTGTTGCCGTCGAGGAGCGGGAACAGCGCCCAGCCGGACGGGCCGATCGCCGTCGAGCCGACCTTGTCGCCCAGCATGTTGAAGAAGCCGACGAACGCGCCTCCGGCCGCGCCGCCCACGCAGGCCGTGACGAACGGGCGGCCCAGCGGCAGCGAGACGCCGTAGATCAGGGGCTCGCCGACGCCCAGGAAGCCGGCCGGGAGGGCGGACTTGATGGTGCGGCGGATCGAGCCGTTGCGCGGGAGCTTCAGGTAGACGGCCATGGCCGCGCCGACCTGGCCGGCGCCCGCCATCGCGAGGATGGGGAGGAGGACCGTGAAGCCCTGCTGCTCGATGAGCGTGGTGTGGATCGGGATGAGCGCCTGGTGCAGGCCCAGCATGACGAGCGGGAGGAAGAGCCCGCCGAGTACGAGACCGGCTCCGGCTCCGGCGTTCGCGAGGAGCCAGTTGGCGAAGTCGCCGATGGCCTGTGAGATCTCACCGGCCACGAACATGAGGCCGAAGATGGTGACGAGGCCCGAGATGAGCACGGTGAGGGTGGGGGTGACGAGGACGTCCAGGGCCTCCGGCACCCAGCGGCGGCACCACTTCTCCACGTACACCGCGAGGATCGCCGCGCCGAGCGCGCCGAGCACACCGCCCTGGCCGGGGGAGAGGGTCTGGCCGAAGGCGTCGATCTTGGCGACGCCGGGGAAGACGATGATCGCGGCGACCGCACCGCCGAGGATCGCCGTACCGCCGAACTCCTTCGCCGTGTTGTAGCCGACGAAGACCGCGATCAGGGCCATGAAGCCGCTGGCCATCGCCGCGAGGGCGGGGGTGACGCCGGGCAGCCAGCCGAGGTTGATCAGCAGGCCGTTGAGGCCGGCGATGATGCCGCAGCCGATGAGCGCGGGGATCAGCGGGACGAAGATGTTCGCGATCCGGCGGAGGAAGAGCTTGAACGGGGTGGCGTTCTTCGCCTTCCGCGCCGCCTTGAGAGCCGCGCCCTGGGCCGCCAGGTCGTCCGCGTCGTGCGCCGCCGCCGTGGGGGCCGGCTTCGGGGCCGCCGCCACCAGGGCTTCGAGCTCCGGGGTCACCCGGGCGACGGTGCCCGGGCCGAGGACGATCTGGTACGTGTCGTCCTCCACCACACCCATCACGGAGGGCAGGGCCTTGAGGGCCTCGTCCCGGACCAGCGAGCGGTCGCGCAGTCCCAGCCGGAGGCGGGTCATGCAGTGGGCGACGGAGGAGATGTTCTCGGCGCCGCCGACGAGGGGGAGGATCGCGGCGGCGATGGCGCGGTTCTTGTCGTCTGTGCTCATGGTGCGGTGGTGCCTTGCTGTGCGGGGGCGGGGAGGTTCAGGGCTGCGCGTGCAGGGCGGCGCGCAGATGTCCCTGGGAGTGGGTGAGGCGCTGGTCGGCGGTCTTGGCATCGATGTCGGCGAGGATCATGAGGATGGCGGTCTTCACCTCTCCGTCGGCTGCGGTGAGGGCGGCCTCGATCTGCTCGTCCGGGGCGCCGGTGGCCAGGGCGACGATCCGCCGCGAGCGGGCCTGGAGCTTCTCGTTGGAGGCGCGGACGTCGACCATGAGGTTTCCGTAGGTCTTGCCGAGCCGGATCATCGTGATCGTCGAGATCATGTTGAGGACGAGCTTCTGGGCGGTGCCCGCCTTGAGCCGGGTCGAGCCGGTGAGCAGTTCCGGGCCGGGGACGACCTCGATGCCGTGTTCGGCGGCGGCGGCGAGCGCGCTGTCCTCGTTGCAGGAGAGGCCGATGGTGAGCGCGCCGCGTGCGCGGGCGTGCTCGACGGCGCCGATGGCGTACGGGGTGCGGCCGGAGGCGGAGATGCCGACGACGGTGTCGTCCGCGGTGACGCCGAGATCGGTGAGGTCCTGCTCCGCGAGCTCCTTGGAGTCCTCGGCGCCTTCGACGGCCTTGACCATGGCGGACGGGCCGCCCGCGATGAGGCCGACGACCCGGCTCGGGTCGGTGTTGAAGGTGGGCGGGCACTCGCTGGCGTCGAGGACGCCGAGTCGGCCGGCGGTGCCCGCGCCCATGTAGATGAGCCGTCCGCCGCGGGCCATGCGCGCGGCGGTGGCGTCGATCGCGGCGGCGATGGCCGGGAGCTGCCGGGCGACGGCGGCGGGGACGGTGGCGTCCTCGCCGTTCATGAGCGCGGCGATCTCGGCGGTGGGGAGCTGGTCGATCTCGGCCAGTTCCGGACGGAACGCCTCGGTGGTGAGGGTGGCCAGCTGGGCGCGGAGTTCGGAGTACGTAGCAGACACGTGCGGCTCTTTCGGTGCTGTGGTCGTCAGCGGGTGCTGTGGTCTCAGCGGCGCGCTGTGAGGGTCAGCGGGTGCGGGGCGAGTGACGGTGGGCGAGGGCTTCGTACGAGGCGGCGAGGGCAGGGGCCGCCGTCTCGTACGTGCGCTGCGTCACGCAGGTGAACAGACAGTCCACGACCAGGAGTTGGCTGGTGCGGGACGACATGGCCGCGGGGCGCAGTTCGCTCTCGCGGGCGGTGGAGGTGGTGAGGATGTGGTCGGCGTACTGGGTGACGGGCCCGTCCGGGCGGCCGGTGATCGCGACCGTGGTCGCCCCGTGGTCGAAGGCCACCCGGAGCGGTTCTATGACGTCGCCGGTCGAGCCGGAGTGGGTGATGGCGATGGCGACGTCGCCGGAGCGGAGCTGCACGGCGTTGGTGACGGCGAGGTGCGGGTCGCTGTGGGCGTGCGCGATCAGGCCGATGCGGAGGAGTTTCTGGCCGAGGTCCTGGGCGACGAGGCCGGAGGCGCCGACACCGTAGATGTCGATGCGGCGGGCGACGGCGAGGGCGGCGACGGCGGCGCCGAGCTGGACGGTGTCGAGTCCGGCGGCGGTGTCGGCGAGGGTCTGCTGCTCGTCGTAGGCGAGCTTGGCCACGACGTCGGCGATCGGGTCGTCGACGGCGATGTCGGCGGTGACGGCGGGCGCGCGGCCGGACTGCTGCTGGGCGGCGAGTCCGGCGAGGGCGAGCCGCAGGTCGCGGTAGCCGGGGTAGCCGAGGAGGCGGGCGGTGCGGACGACGGTCGCCTCGCTGGTGCCGGTGAGCTCGGCGAGTCCGGTGACCGTGAGCGCGGCGCAGCCGGCCGGGTCGCCGGCGACGGCCTCGGCGACCCGCTGCATGGAGCGGGTCATGGACGGCGCGAGGGTCCGCACCTTGGCCGCGAGGGCGGCGGGAGCGGGGGGAGCGTCGCCCATGAAACTTTCCTTCACGTCATTGGTCACATCTGAAAGATACTTTCGGGCCGTCGGCTCGACAAGACCCCATCGGTCCCGGATCCGGGCAGGACCTTCGCCCTTTTTCGTGTGGTGGGGGCCGAACGGGTGACAATGAGTCCATGGACGACATCGACCCCGTGGAGCAGGCGCTGCACACCGCTCGCGCGCTGGTAATGGCCGACCTGGTGGCGCGGGAGGTCGCGGCCGCCGAGGTCGTGTCGATGGTGGAGGACGCGGTGACCCACCGGCGCTGGTGGGTCGAGCAGTGGCCCGAGGGCCTGACGTACGTCGCCGGTCTCGTCGCCCAGGACGTCCAGGACGCCCTGCTCGAACGGTACGGCCGCTGGCCGCTCTGCCCGGTCTGCTCGACGGGCGGTCCGCACGCCCTCGACGTGGAGCCCGAGCTGGGGCCCGACCCGCACTGGGTCTGCGGCAAGCAGGGAGTCGTGGTCGCACCGGTGGGCGGCCTGAAGTGACCCTCTACATCGATCCGCCGACCTGGCCGGGGCACGGCCGTATGTGGTCGCACCTGGTCAGCGACGTCTCCTTCGAGGAGCTGCACGCCTTCGCCGCCTCGATCGGAGCCCCGCCCCGCGCCTTCGAGCGCGACCACTACGACATACCCTCCGAGCGGTACGCCGACGCGGTGGCCGGCGGCGCGGTCGAGGTCGGGTCCAAGGAGCTGCTGCGCCGTCTCACGGAGGCGGGCCTTCGTCGCCCGAAGGGCCGACCGGCCTCCTGAGGCGTAAGGGCGTAAGGGCGTAAGGGCGAGAGGCGTACGGGCGGGCGACGCGTGCGGCGTACGGGTCAGGCGATGTGGGCGGCGATGGCGCGCGCGCAGTCGAGTGATTCGCCGTGGGTGGTGTCGACCTCCACGTCGTAGACCACGCCCTGGTGCACGGTCTCCGCCTGCTTCGCGGCCATGCCCGCGACCCGGTCGCCGCGGGCGATCTCGCGGCCCTCGGCGACGGCGCTTTCGCACCGGACGCCGACCCACAGCACCTCCAGGTCGCCGGTGAACCTCCGCCACCGTTCCTGGGCGGCGGCTCCGCTCAGGAAGACGTCGTCGACGATGATCCGGGCGCCCGCGCGGGCCATCGCGACGACGCCCTCGGCCCAGGCGCCTTCGAGGGCGCGGAACTCGGCCCCGATGTTCACCCCGCCGTCGGCGTCGAACTCGATGCCGTCGTCGGAGCTCTGCATCTTCAGGGGCATCGCCTCGATCAGGGAGTCGACCCCGAACGCCAGCCAGGGGTCGGGCAGTACGGCCTGGAGGCACCGTACGATGCCGGACTTCCCCGCGCTGGAACCGCCGTTGAGGATGATCATCTGTGTCGTCACCGCGTCACAGTACGGCGGTGACGACACCGTACGCAGCGGGTTTCAGCCGGCGCGGACCAGCACGGTCTCCTGCGGCGGCCCGCTGAGCAGCTCGGGCCCGGCGGCCATCGCGGCGGCGAGGTGGGGGCTCCTGAGGTGCGCCTCGAAGGACTCCCGGTCGACCCACTCCTCGACGACGATCCAGGAGCCGGGCTCCAGCGGGTCCTCGTACGGCCGGTAGGACAGGCAGCCGGGCTCCTGGAGCGTCGGGCCGACCAGCGAGAGGGCCTGTTCCCGAACGGCCTCCTCCCGCCCGGGCGCGGCCCGGAGCCGTGCGAGCACGGTGACGGCGGGGCCGCCGGTGGGTGTGGTGCTGTCGCCGATGGCCGCGGCGGTGCCGCTGCTCGTGGTCGCGGTGTGGCTGGTGCCGGTGGTCACGGTTTCCCCCCCGTGGGTGACTGGTGGACGTCAGCGGGACGATACGGCCTTCTCGGTCCGCGGGGTGCCGGACGTCACCACGCGGGACGGGGACGTGTGGAGCTTCAGGGCCACGGCGGCCGTTCCGAGGCCGACCGCCGTCATCGCGGCGCCCGCCCAGGCCGTCGAGGCGTAGCCGAGGCCCGCGTCGATGACGGTGCCGCCGAGCCAGGGGCCGCCGGTGTTGCCGAGGTTGAAGGCGGCGGTGGTGGTGGCGCCCGCGAGGGTGGGGGCGGCGCCGGCGACGTTGAACATGCGGGCGTTGAGCGCCGGGGCCGTGTAGAAGGCGGAGACGCCGAGGAGGAAGGTCAGCACGATCGTGGCGACCGGGCTGGACGCGAAGAGGGCCAGGGCGACCAGGAAGACGGTGGAGGCGGCGATGCCGGTGAGGAGGACGCCGAAGAGGTGGGCGTCGGCGACCCGGCCGCCGATGGCCGTCCCGACGACGGCGCCGATGCCGAAGAGTCCGAGGACGCCCGAGACCCAGGCCTCGTCGAGCCCGGAGACGTCGGTGAGCAGCGGGGCGAGGTAGGAGAAGGCGCAGAAGACACCGCCGGCCGCGAGGGCGGTGACGGCGACCGAGAGGAGGACCTGGCGGTCGCGGTAGATGGCGATCTCCCGCTTGAGGCGGGGCTTCGTCTCGGGGAGCGGGATGCGGGGGATGCGGGTCACCACGCCGACGAGCGCGATCGCGGAGGCGGCGCCGACCGCCCAGAACGCGGAGCGCCAGCCGAGGTGCTCGCCGAGGAAGGCGCCGGCGGGGACGCCGAGGACGTTGGCGATGGACAGGCCGCCGATCATGACCGCCATGGCCCGGGCGCGGGAGCCGACCGGGACCATCGCGATGGCCACGGCCGCTCCGACCGCCCAGAAGCCGGCGCAGGCGAGGGCGCTGACGATGCGGGACGCGAAGAGGACGGCGTAGCTGGGGGCGAGGGCGCCGGCTATCTGGCCGAGGCCGAAGACGGTGATGAGGGCGATGAGGGTCGTCTTCCGGGGGAGCCGGAGCGTCGCGACGGCGAGCAGGGGTGCGCCGACGACCATCCCGACGGCGAAGGCCGAGATGAGCAGCCCGGCGCTGGGGATGGAGACGTTCATGTCCTCCGCGATGGGCGGGAGGAGCCCGGAGAGCATGAATTCGCTCGTGCCGAGTGCGAAGACGGACAGGCCGAGGATGTAGACGGCCAGCGGCATGCGGGTGCCGGTGGGGGCGGCTTCGGCGATCGGCGCGGGGTGCTCGGCGGCGGGTGTCGTGGGCTCGGCGGAGGAAGACGGCATGACATGCGTCAACCTGGGGTTTGTGCCTGTCATTCCCGGTTCGCCGGAGATCTCGGGATATGGGACGGTGCAGGTCGGGGCCTGTTTACGGCCGGTGGCGCATGACGTGGCGCGCGCCGGCGTTCGGGGCGTCCTCCCTGCCTACGGCGGCTGCGCGTCACGCGGTTCCGGGCGTGTCCGTCAGTTCCGTGAGTTCGCGTTCCAGGTTTTCTCGGGCCCTCTCCTCCCAGACCGCCGCTCCGTAGGGCGTACGGAAGAGGCGGGGCAGTCCGAGGAGCTGGCGGAGGACTGCCGCGCGGCCCTGGCGGAAGGCGTCGTCGGGGACGAAGCCGTACTCCTCGCGGACCGCTGCCGCATACCTCTCATAGGTAGGGGGGTCGGTCGCCAGGATCGCGAGGTCCGCGTCGCAGAGGGTCTCGCCGTTCAGGTCGCCCGGGGTCGGGTCGTGGGTGATCGTCAGGCGGACGAGGCGGGCGACTTCGGCGACCTCGTGCGGGGTGAGTCCGGCCTCGGTGAGGGCCTTCTCGGCGAGGACGGCCGAGCGTTCCTCGTTCTCGGAGCGTTCCGGGCGGTAGACCGCGTCGTGGAACCAGGCGGCGAGCCGTACGAGCTCCAACTCCCCGCCCTCGCCGCCCTGGTCGGCGAGTTCGTCGATGCGGGTGAGGACCGCCCGGAGGTGGTCGACCGTGTGGTAGCGGCGCTGCGGCTCGGCCCAGCGGGCCAGCAGGTTGTGGCCGTAGGGGGTGGGGTCGGGGCCTTCGCGGCCGGCGCGGGCGGCGTGCAGGGTGGAGTTCCAGCGCTGGAGCAGCTCGGGGTGTTCCTCGGCGGTCATGAGGGCATTCTGCCCGGCGCGCGGGCCGGAAGGCTCGCTTCCCCCGTGTCTCCGGTGGCGCTTTCCCCTCACTCTTACATACCCCCCATGGGTATGCTACGGTGCTGCGCACAGGTACCCCCTAGGGGTATGCCCCGAGTCCCGGTCGGGACCGCTCGGGGGTCGCAGCGAGCGAAGGGTCAGGGCAATGTCAACCGTCAATCCCCGGCGCTGGTGGGCACTTGTCGTGCTCGCCGCCGCACAGTTCATGGTCATCATGGACACGTCGATCATCGGGGTCGCGCTCCCCGAGATGCAGAAGGACCTGGGCTTCTCGCAGAGCGAGCTCCAGTGGATCTTCAACGCCTACGTGATCGTCTTCGGCGGGCTCCTGCTCCTCGGCGGACGTCTCTCCGACCTCGTCGGGGCGCGCAAGATCTTCGTCGCCGGCTGGGCCGTCATGATCGCCGGCTCGGTCCTGGCCGCCGCCGCGCAGACCGCCTGGGTCGAGATCGCGGGCCGCGCCGTCCAGGGCGTCGGCGGTGCGCTCATCGCACCCTCCGCCATGACCCTGCTGATGATGCTCTTCATGCACGACCCGAAGGAGCTCGGCAAGGCGATGGCGCTCTACGGCGCCGCCGCCCCCGCCGGCGGTACCGCGGGCGTCTTCCTCGGCGGTGTCTTCACCGAGTGGATGAGCTGGCAGTGGGTCTTCATCATCTACATCCCGATCGGTCTCGCGACCCTCGCCGCCACCAAGCTGCTCCCGAACGTCGAATCCCGCCGCGGCTCCGTCGACGTCCTCGGCGCCGTCGCCGTCACCGCCGGTCTCGCGCTCGCCGTCTTCGCCGTGGTCCGCGCCCCCGAGGTCGGCTGGGGCTCCACCGGCACGATCCTCCAGCTGATCGGCGCCGCCGCTCTCCTCGTCCTCTTCTTCGTGATCCAGAAGAGCATCGGCGAGCCGCTCATGCCGCTCAGTGTCTGGCGGGTCCCGCGCCTCGGCTCGGCCAACCTGGCGATGACGCTGCTCGGTGCCGCCTGGATCCCGATGTGGTACTTCCTCAACCTGTACCTCCAGCAGGTCCTGGGCTTCGGCGCCTTCGAGTCCGGTGCCGCGCTGCTCCCGATGACCGTGCTCCTGATGGTCTTCATGACGGCCATCACGGCCCGGCTCATGATGAAGTTCGGCGCCAAGCCGCTCATCGGCGGCGGTCTCCTCGTCCTTGCCGCGGGTCTGGTCTGGCTCGCCGCCGTCCCGCCCACCGGCACCTTCGTCGTCGACGTCCTGCCGGCCTCGCTGGTCGCCGCGCTCGGCATGTCCCTCGCCTACATCCCGGCGATGATCGCCGCGATGTCCGGCGCCCCGCAGGAGCAGGCCGGTCTCGCCTCCGGCATCGTCAACACCACGTACAACGTGGGCTCCGCGCTCGGCCTCGCCGCGCTGACCGCCGTCGCCATGTCCCAGGGCGCCGACCAGCTCGGCAACCTGCCCGCCCTCACCGACGGGTTCTCGGCCGCCTTCATCGGCGCCGCGGTCGTCGCCGCCCTCGGCGGTGTGATCACCCTCCTCGTCATGAAGAGCGACAAGGCCGTCGCGGCCGAGGCCGCCGCCGCCCCGCAGGGGGAGAAGGTCTCCGTCTGAACCGCCCCGAAGGGGCCGCCCGATGTCCGTCACCAGGACGTCGGGCGGCCCCTTTCCCGTATCGGGAGAGGAACACCGTGGAACTGAACACCCGTGCCGTCCATGTCGTCAACGAACCCTTTCCGAGCGGCAGTCGGCCGCTCTCCGTGCCTCTCGTGCAATCCTCCGCCTTCGCCTTCGAGTCCGCGGCCGAGCTCGCCGAGGCCATGGCGGGACCCGACGGGCGGTACGTCTACAGCCGCCGCGGCAATCCGACCGTGCGGGCCCTGGAGCAGACCCTCGCGGGCCTGGAGGGCGGCGCCGGGGCCATCGCCTTCGCCTCCGGCATGGGGGCGATCAGCGGGGTGCTGCTCGCCCTGCTGCGGCCCGGCGACCGGGTGGTGGCCCAGCGCTGTCTGTACGGCGGAACCCATGCCGTCCTGGGGGACCTGGCCGAGCGGTACGGCATCGAGGTCGTACGGATATCCGGCGACGATCCCGCCGAGTTCGAGGCCGCCGCCGTGCACCCCGCCACCCGGCTGCTCGTGCTGGAGACCGTCGCCAACCCCACCGGGCAGGTGCCCGACCTGCCGGGGCTGCTCGCCGTGGCCCGGGCGCTCGGGGTGACGAGCGTCGTCGACAACTCGCTCGCCTCGCCCGTGCTGTGCCGTCCCCTGGAGCACGGCGCCGACATCGTGGTCCACTCGACCACCAAGTACCTCTCCGGGCACTCGGACGTCCTCGGCGGCGCCGCCGTGTTCGCGGACGACGGGCTGCGCCGCCGGGTGTGGCCCCGGACGGTCGAACTCGGAGCCTGCGCGGATCCGTTCGCCGCCTGGCTGACCCTGCGCGGGATACCCACCCTGCCGCTGCGGATGCGTGAGCACTGTGCCAACGCCGCCGCCCTCGCCGAGCGGCTCGCCGGCCATCCGGGCGTCACGGCCGTCCACTATCCGTGGCTCGCCGGCCATCCCTCGTACGACCGGGCCCGCACGGTGCTCTCGGGCGGCGGCGGGCTGCTCTCCTTCGAGCTCGCGGGGGGCCGGGAGGCGGGCCGGGCCTTCGTCGAGCGCGTACGGGTGGCCAGGCTCGCGCTCTCCCTGGGCGGGGTGGAGAGCCTGGTGACGCATCCGGCGTCCACCTCGCACCGGGAGCTGGACGAGGCGGCTCTGGGCGCGGCGGGGATCGCGCCCGGCCTGGTGCGGATGTCGGTCGGCATCGAGGACGTCGAGGACCTCTGGGCCGATGTCGAACAGGCCCTCGGACAACCTCTCTGAAACCCTTCTTTTGGGTTGACAAAATAAATGGTCGATTCGTAGATTGGTGTGTGCCAGGGAAAGACCACTCCTAGGTCAAGGGGGACGCGCGATGCGCTACTTCGAGGACTTCCGGCCCGGCGACGTCCACGAGCTGGGCGCCGTCACCGTCACGGCGGAGGAGGTGCTGGAGTTCGGCAGGCGCTTCGACCCGCAGCCCTTCCACACGGACCCCGCGCTCGCGGAGCGGTCGCAGTTCCGCGGCCTGATCGCGAGCGGATTCCACACCCAGGCGATGTTCATGCGCCGCTACGTCGACGGACTGCTCGCCTACAGCGCCTGTATGGGCTCGCCCGGCATCGACGAGGTCCGCTACCTGCGGCCCGTCCGGCCGGGCGACGTCCTCGCCGCGCGCGTCGAGATCCTCGGCTCCACCCCGTCGCCGTTCAACCCCGCCACCGGCACCGTCAAACCGCGGTGCACCCTGGTGGCCCCCGACGGGACGGCCGTGTTCAGCATGATCCTGCACAGCATCTTCCGCCGGCGCCCCGCCGACTCCGAGGCCGACCATCTGTCGTCGATGCCCGCGGCCGAGGACCCCGTCGCCTGTGTGCGACCGGCCAAGACCTGTGTCCCGGTCATGAGCGCCTGACGAGCCGTCCTTCGTCGGGCCCCTGAACACGGCCGTCCGTACACCCGGACCCGTCCGCGCGACCGGACCCCTCCGTACGCACGGACCCGTCCGAAGCCCCGTACATCCACCGAAGTGAAGGGGGACCTCCTGTGGAGGCCGTATCCCGCACCGCCCAGTGGACCGCCGCCGCGCGCGCCCTGGAGACCGAGCGCGAGGACCGGCTGTTCGCCGATCCCTACGCGCGCACCGTCGCCGACCGGATCGGCTTCGAACTGCTCGAGCGCTACGCCGGGGGCGGCACCGTGCCGTTCCTCGCGATCCGCACCACCTACCTCGACCGCGCCATCGTCAAGGCGGTGGAGGAGCGGGGCATCCGCCAGGTCGTCTTCCTCGCCGCCGGCATGGACACCCGTTTCTTCCGGCTGCCCTGGCCCGACGGCGTCACCGTCTACGAGCTCGACCGCCCGGCCCTCCTGGAGGCCAAGGCCGAGATGCTCAAGGACGAGCCGCAGCCCGCCGGCCGCACCCGGATCACCGTCCCCGTCGACCTGACGCAGGACTGGACCGGCCCCCTCAAGGAGGCGGGCTGGAAGAGCGAGGAGCCCGTCCTGTGGGTGGTGGAGGGACTGCTGTTCTTCCTGCCCGAGCAGGCCGTACGGACCCTCATCTCGACGCTCTCCGCGCACGCCGCTCCCGGCTCCGTGCTGCTCGGCGACGTCATCTCGAGGGCCGCCCTGGTCAATCCGCTCGCCCGCACCTTCCTCTCCGCCCTGAAGGACGACGGCAACCCGTGGCTCTTCGGCACCGAGGAGCCCGAGGCGCTGCTCGCCGACTGCGGCTGGGCCGTACGGGAGGTCAGGCAGCCCGGTGAGGAGGGCGCCGACTTCGACCGCTGGCCCTACCCGGTGCCGGCCCGTTCCGTCCCGGGCGTGCCCCGGTCCTTCCTGTTCACCTGCGACCTTCCGGGCACGCACGGCTTCGAGGAGGCGGCGGCATGAGCGCCCAGGACTTCCACCAGCGGGTCATCACCGACGCCGGCGCGGCCGTCCGCGGTCTGACCGTCGCGCTCGGCGAGCGCCTTGGCCTCTACAAGGCGCTGGCCGAGCGGGGCCCGCTCACCTCCGTGCAGCTCGCGGAGGCGACCGGCACGAACGAGCGGTACATCGAGGAGTGGCTGCACGCCCAGCTCTCCGCCGGGTACGTCGAGCGGCACCCGAGCTCCCTCACGTACACGCTCCCCGCCGACCACGTGGCGGTCCTCGCGGACCCGAAGGCCGTCACGTACGCCGCCGGGTTCTTCACCGCCCTCAAGGCGCTGTACGCCACCGAGGACCTGCTCGTCGAGGCCTACCGCACCGGTGACGGCGTCGGCTGGGCCGAGCACGACGCCGCCCTCGACACCGGCATGGGCTCCTTCTTCCAGCCGACGTACGAGCACAAGCTCGTCCCGGACTGGCTGCCCGCCCTCCACGAGGTCACCGGCAAGCTGGACGCCGGCGGCACCGTCGCCGACGTCGGCTGCGGGGTCGGCCACACCACGCTGCTCATCGCCAGGGCCTTCCCGAACGCCACCGTCCACGGCTTCGACTACTCGGAGGAGGCCATCTCGATCGCGCGGGAGCTCGCCGAGGAGGCGGGACTCTCCGGGCGGGTCGTCTTCGAGGTCGCCTCGGCCGACGACTACCCGGGCTCCGGCTACGACCTGGTGTGCTTCTTCAACGCCCTGCACGACATGGGCGACCCGGTCGCCGCCGCGCAGCACGTCCACAAGTCCCTGGACGCGGACGGCACCTGGATGCTCGTCGAGTCGAACGTGTCCCCGCAGGACATCGACGCCCAGACGCCCGCCGCCCGCATGTTCATGGCCCTGTCCGCCGTCATGTGCCTGCCCGTCGCGGTCGCCCAGCGCGGCCCGCACGCGCTCGGCAACCACTCCGGGGAGAAGGCCTTCCGGGCCATCGCGGAGGAGGCCGGCTTCACCCGCTGGCGGCGTGCCACGGAGACCCCGGTGAACGCGGTCTACGAAGTCCGGCCCTGAACACCCCGAAGCCTGGAGGAACCATCATGGGCGCCACCGCCCCCCTGCCCGTCACCGACCGGTTCATGGAGGTCCTGGAGCGGCTCAGCGAGCGCTCCGTCGAGGACTACTACAACCCGTACCAGACCTTCCAGTGGCCCGAGACGCTGGAGGAGAACCGTTTCTGGATGACTCCGGAGCTGCTCACCGTCTATGGCACCGAACACTACGACACCCTCGGTGAGGAAACGCTTCAGCGCCTGTCGAAGTGGGAGTCCGTCAACTTCTACAGCCTCAACGTGCACGGCATCCGCGAACTCCTCATCGAGGTCGTCGGCCGCATCCACATGCCCGGCTTCGAAGTGCCCTCGGACTTCTTCCACCACTTCATCGGCGAGGAGAACGAACACATGTGGTTCTTCTCCGAGTTCTGCCGCCGCTACGGAAACAAGATCTACGGCTCCACCGGCATGCGCGCCGACGCCGCCTGGGAGCCGGAGGTCGAGAACTTCCTGGTCTTCACCCGCATCCTCTTCTTCGAGGAGCTCGTCGACCACTACAACGCCCGGATGGCGAAGGACACCTCGCTCTGCCACACCATCCGCGAGGTCAACCGCATCCACCACCAGGACGAGTCCCGCCACATCGCCTTCGGACGCGAGCTGGTCTCCCTCCTGTACGGCCGGATGTGCCAGGCGGTCGGCGCCGAGCGGGTCCGCGAGGTGGAGGCGTACCTCAAGCGGTACGTCGTCTACAGCATCAACTCCCTCTACAACCCCCACGTGTACCGCGATGCCGGCATCGCCGACCCGCTGGCCCTGCGCAACGCGCTGGTCGCCGACCCGAGCCGCCGCGCCCACGAGCGCAAGGCCGTCCGCAAGCCGCTCGCCTTCTTCCTGAAGACCGGGATCTTCTCCGACGACACCCTGCCCGTCGTCTGAGCGGCCCGCGAGACCTCCCACCCGAGAGGTGAAGAGACCATGACCGTGACGACCCCCGCGCAAGCCGGGGAGAACGCGGGCTCGACGAGGGGCCTCCCCTCGCTCGGCCCCGAGGGGACCCGCCTCCTGCGGCTCCTCGACGACACCTTCGAGAGCTGGGGAGTGACCGCGGGCGCCCGCCCGATGACCATGCCCCCGCTCCTGCCGGCCGCCGACCTGGCGAAGCTGGACTACTACGACAACTTCCCCCACCAGGCGGTCGTCGCCACCGCCCTCGACCTGGACCGCCGGACGGACGCGCCCTTCTCCGCCGACACCGGCCGCTTCCCCGGCGAGGCACTCGAACCCGCCGCGCTCGGACTGCCCTCGGCGTCCTGCTACGCCGTCTACCTCGACCACCGGGGCACCCGGGTCGCCGACGACACCCTCGTCACTATCTGCTCCTGGTGCTTCCGCAAGGAGACCCACTACGAGGGCATGCGGCGCCAACTCGGCTTCCGCATGCGGGAGATCGTCGCCATCGGCGCGCGCGAGCACGCCGAGACGCACCTCGCCGACTTCACCACCCGCATCCAGGCCTTCGCCGCGGCGCTCGACCTGCCGCTGCGCAGGGAGGCCGCCTGCGACCCCTTCTTCGACAAGGGCAGCTCGAAGGCGCTCCTCCAGCGGCTCACCCCGGTGAAGTACGAGTTCCTGTACGAGGACCTGGCCATCGCCTCGGTCAACACCCACCGGAACTTCTTCGGCGACCGGTGCGACATCACCCTGGAGTCGACCGGAGGACCGGCCTTCACCAGCTGCGTCGCCTTCGGCCTCGAACGATGGCTGTCCGCACTGACCCGACGCCACGGCAGCTGGGAGTCCGCCACCGAGGCGGTGCTCGAAGCGAACGCCCGGACGCGGGCCGATGCGAGTGGCGCGGCCGGGCCGGTGATCTGACGTGCCGGCCCGTCCCGCCGCCCCGCCGGCGGGCGGCCTGGGGTGGGCGAACCTCGGCATGGACATCGTGTCCGTCAACCGTGTCCGCAGGCTCCTCGCCCAGTACGGGGAGCGGTTCTTCGAGCGGATGCTCACCCCCGGCGAGCTCGCCGACTGCCGTACCTCCTCCGGGCTCGACGTACTGAGCCTGTGCGGGCGGATCGCGGCCAAGGAAGCGGCCTTCAAGACCTTACGGGTCAGGGGCAGGTTCCTGCCCTGGCCGGACATCGTCGTGCGGCGTTCCGAGGGCGGCTGGCCGCTCGTGGAGCTGCACCGCGCGGCCGCCGAGATGGCCGCCGAGTCCGGCATCACCGAGATCACCGTGTCCATCAGCCACGACGTGGACTACGCGGTGGCGGTGGCCGCTCCGATCATCGCCCCCACCCCCTCGTACGCCCCCACCCCTTCCGTATCCAGCAGCAGTAGCTAGCAGCAGCTAAAGGAGAGCAACCATGGCCGACGGCCTGCAGACGGTGAAGAACTGGATCCTCGAGCGTCACCCCGAGCGCGACGACATCGCGTCCGACCTCGACCTGATCGAGAACCGGCTCATCGACTCGCTGTCCTTCGTCGAGTTCGTCTTCCTCCTGGAGCAGGAGAGCGGCACCGCGATCCAGATGGAGACCCTGGAGGTCGAGTCCATCCGCACCCTCGGTGCCATCGAGCAGCACTTCTTCAAGACCCCGGCGGAGGTCCAGGCATGAGCCGCCGCCTCTTCACCTCGGAGTCGGTGACCGAGGGACACCCCGACAAGATCGCCGACCGGATCAGCGACACCATCCTCGACGCCCTGCTCGCCGAGGACCCGTCCTCACGGGTGGCGGTGGAGACCCTGATCACCACGGGTCTCGTGCACATCGCGGGCGAGGTCACCACCTCGGCGTACGCGCCGATAGCGAAGCTGGTGCGCGAGGCCGTCCTCGACATCGGCTACGACTCCTCCGCGAAGGGCTTCGACGGCGCCTCCTGCGGCGTCTCGGTGTCCATCGGCGCCCAGTCGCCGGACATCGCGCAGGGCGTCGACACGGCGTACGAGTCCCGGGTCGAGGGCGCGGGCGACGAGCTCGACGCGCAGGGCGCCGGCGACCAGGGCCTGATGTTCGGCTACGCCTGCGACGACACGGCCGAGCTGATGCCGCTGCCGATCGCGCTCGCCCACCGGCTCTCGCGCCGGCTCACCGAGGTCCGCAAGAACGGCACCGTGCCCTATCTGCGGCCCGACGGAAAGACCCAGGTCACCATCGAGTACGACGGGGACCGCCCGGTCCGCCTCGACACGGTCGTGGTGTCCTCGCAGCACGCCGCCGACATCTCCGTCGAGGGCCTGCTCACCCCGGACGTGCGCGAGTACGTCGTCGAGCACGTCCTCAAGGAGCTCGTCGAGGAGGGCGTCAGCCTGGAGTCCGACGGCTACCGGCTCCTGGTGAACCCGACCGGGCGCTTCGAGGTCGGCGGCCCGATGGGCGACGCCGGACTCACCGGCCGGAAGATCATCATCGACACGTACGGCGGGATGGCCCGGCACGGCGGCGGCGCGTTCTCCGGCAAGGACCCGTCGAAGGTGGACCGCTCGGCGGCATACGCGATGCGCTGGGTCGCGAAGAACGTCGTCGCGGCCGGTCTCGCCCGCCGCTGCGAGGTGCAGGTGGCGTACGCGATCGGCAAGGCCGAACCGGTCGGTCTCTTCGTGGAGACCTTCGGCACGGGCACCCTGCCGGACGAGCGGATCCAGGAGGCCGTCAGCGCGGTCTTCGACCTGCGCCCGGCGGCGATCATCCGCGACCTGGACCTCAAGCGTCCGATCTACGCGAAGACGGCGGCGTACGGCCACTTCGGCCGTGAGCTCCCCGAGTTCACGTGGGAGCGCACGGACCGCGTGGAGGCCCTCAAGAAGGCGGTCCGTCCGGGAGAAGGGGTCTGAGGGACATGCGCATCGCTGTCACGGGATCCATCGCCACCGACCATCTGATGACCTTCCCCGGCTGGTTCAGCGAGCAGCTGCTCGCCGACCGGCTCGACCGGGTCTCGCTGTCGTTCCTCGCCGACAACCTGGAGGTCAGGCGCGGCGGAGTGGCAGCGAACATCGCCTTCGGACTCGGTGTCCTCGGACTCCGACCCACACTGGTGGGCGCCGCCGGCGCCGACTTCGAGCCGTACCGGGTCTGGCTGAAGGACCACGGTGTGGACACCGACTCGGTGCGCGTCAGCGAGTCGCTCCACACCGCCCGGTTCGTCTGTACGACCGACCGGGCGCAGAACCAGATCGCCACCTTCTACGCGGGGGCGATGGCCGAGGCGCGCGAGATCGACCTGAGGGAGGTCGTCGCGCGGACCGGCCGGCTGGAACTGGTCCTGGTCTCCCCGGACGACCCCGAGGCCATGCTCCGGCACACCCGCACCTGCCGTGAGCTGGGGATTCCCTTCGCCGCCGATCCGTCGCAGCAGTTGGCGCGGCTCGACGGGGCGCAGGTGCGGGAGCTGGTGGACGGGGCGCGTTTCCTGTTCACCAACGAGTACGAGACGGCGCTCCTCCTGGAGAAGTCCGGCTGGGCGGAGGCGGACGTGCTGCGCCGGGTCGGCACCTGGATCACCACCCACGGCGAGGCGGGTGTCCGCATCCGGGGCGAGGGCCGGGAGCCGCTGGCCGTGCCGGCGGTGGAGGTCGCGGCCGTCGTCGACCCGACCGGGGTCGGGGACGCCTTCCGGTCCGGGTTCCTCGGTGGCTGGCTGTGGGGCGTGCCGGAGCGGTGCGCGGCGCAGCTGGGCTGCGCGGTCGCGGCGACCGTCCTCGACTACGTGGGGACGCAGGAGTACCGGCTGCACCGGGATCCGCTTCTGGACCGGATCAGGACGACGTACGGGACGAGCTGCACGGCCACGCTCGTCACTCATCTGAGGGGGCTGTCATGAGGGCATCGCGGGGGCCGGCGTGAGTACCGCACGGCGGTCGCTGCGGGAGGAGTTCGCGACCCGGGTCGTGGTGGCCGACGGGGCGATGGGCACGATGCTCCAGGCCGCCGACCCGAGCATGGACGACTTCCGGAATCTCGAGGGCTGCAACGAGATCCTCAACCTCACGCGCCCCGACATCGTCGCCTCCGTCCACGACGCCTACTTCTCGGTGGGTGTGGACTGCGTCGAGACCAACACCTTCGGGGCGAACCTGGCCGCGCTCGCCGAGTACGGCATCGAGAACCAGGTGTACGAGCTGTCCGAGGCCGGTGCCCGGATCGCCCGCGCCTCGGCGGACGCGCACACGGCCGCCGACGGGCGTCCCCGCTGGGTCCTCGGATCCATGGGCCCCGGTACGAAGCTGCCGACGCTGGGCCATGTCACCTACGAGCCGCTGCGGGAGGCCTTCCAGCAGAACGCGGAGGGCCTGATCCGGGGCGGCGCGGACGCGCTGCTCATCGAGACCTCGCAGGACCTGCTCCAGACGAAGGCGGCCGTCATCGGCGCCCGCCGCGCCCTGGACTGGGTGGGGGTGGACCTGCCGGTGATCGTGCAGGTCACGGTGGAGACCACGGGCACGATGCTGCTCGGTTCGGAGATCGGTGCGGCGCTCACCGCCCTGGAACCGCTCGGCATCGACATGATCGGACTGAACTGCGCCACGGGCCCGGCCGAGATGGCCGAGCATCTGCGGCACCTGTCCCGCCACGCCCGTGTCCCGATCTCGGTCATGCCGAACGCCGGCCTGCCCGTCCTCACCTCCGACGGCGCCCACTACCCGCTGTCGCCGGCCGAACTGGCCGACGCGCAGGAGACGTTCGTCCGCGAGTACGGGCCCGTCCTGGTCGGCGGCTGCTGCGGTACGACCCCGGAGCACCTGCGGGAGATCGTGGACCGGGTGCGGGGCGCGGCCGTCCTCGACCGGCGTCCCGAGCCGGAGCCGGGCGCGTCCTCCCTCTACAGCCATGTGCCGTTCCGGCAGGACACCGCGTACCTGGCGATCGGCGAGCGCACCAACGCCAACGGTTCGAAGAAGTTCCGCGAGGCGATGCTCGACGGGCGCTGGGACGACTGTGTCGAGATGGCGCGGGACCAGATCCGCGAGGGCGCGCACCTGCTCGACCTGTGTGTGGACTACGTGGGCCGGGACGGCACCGCGGACATGGCGGAGCTGGCCGGCCGGTTCGCGACGGCGTCCACCCTGCCGATCGTGCTCGACTCGACCGAGGTCGGGGTCCTGCGGGCGGGTCTGGAGAAGCTCGGCGGCCGCGCGGTCGTCAACTCGGTCAACTACGAGGACGGCGACGGACCCGAGTCGCGGTTCGCGCAGGTCACGGCCCTGGCGAAGGAGCACGGCGCGGCGCTGATGGCGCTGACGATCGACGAGCAGGGCCAGGCCCGGAGTGTCGGGCAGAAGGTGGCGATCGCCGAGCGGCTCATCGGGGACCTCACCGGGAACTGGGGGATCAGGGAGTCGGACATCCTGATCGACACCCTCACGTTCACGATCTGCACGGGTCAGGAGGAGTCCCGCAGGGACGGCATCCACACGATCGAGGCGATCAGGGAGCTGAAGCGGCTCCACCCGGACGTCCAGACGACGCTGGGCCTGTCCAACATCTCCTTCGGTCTGAACCCGGCGGCGCGGATCGTCCTCAACTCGGTCTTCCTCGACGAGTGCGTGAAGGCGGGCCTGGACTCGGCGATCGTCCACGCCTCGAAGATCCTGCCGATCGCCCGCCTGGAGCCGGAGCAGGTCGAGGTCGCGCTCGATCTGATCCACGACCGCCGCAGGGAGGGGTACGACCCGCTCCAGCGCTTCCTGGAGATGTTCGAGGGGGCGACGGCGAAGTCCCTGAAGGCCGGCAAGGCGGAGGAGCTTCTCGCCCTGCCGCTGGACGAGCGGCTCAAGCGCCGGATCGTCGACGGTGAGAAGAACGGTCTGGAGGCGGACCTCGACGAGGCCCTGACGGTCCGCCCCGCCCTGGAGATCGTCAACGAGATCCTGCTCGACGGCATGAAGACGGTCGGTGAGCTCTTCGGCTCCGGCCAGATGCAGCTTCCGTTCGTGCTCCAGTCCGCCGAGGTCATGAAGACCGCCGTGGCCCACCTCGAACCGCACATGGAGAAGACGGACGCCGACGGCAAGGGCACGATCGTCCTCGCCACCGTCCGCGGCGACGTCCACGACATCGGCAAGAACCTCGTCGACATCATCCTCTCCAACAACGGCTACAACGTCGTCAACATCGGCATCAAGCAGCCGGTCTCCGCGATCCTCGAAGCCGCCGAGGAGCACCGCGCCGACGTCATCGGCATGTCCGGTCTCCTGGTGAAGTCCACCGTGATCATGAAGGAGAACCTCCAGGAGCTGAACGGCCGCGGACTCGCCGCGAAGTTCCCCGTGATCCTCGGCGGCGCCGCCCTCACCAGGGCCTACGTCGAACAGGACCTGCACGAGATCTACCAGGGCGAGGTGCGCTACGCCCGCGACGCCTTCGAGGGCCTGCGCCTCATGGACGCCCTCATGGGCGTCAAGCGCGGCGTCCCCGGCGCCGTACTCCCGCCGCTGAAGCCGCGCCGCGTCCCCAAGCGGGACACCCCGGCCCTCGTCACACAGGCACGCGAGCCCGAGCCCGCCGGCCGCTCCGACGTCGCCGCCGACAACCCCGTACCCGAACCCCCCTTCCTCGGGACCCGGGTCGTCAAGGGCATCCAGCTCGCCGAGTACGCCTCCTGGCTCGACGAGACCGCCCTCTTCAAGGGCCAGTGGGGCCTCAAGGACACCGAGACCATCGAGACGGAGGGCCGGCCGCGGCTGCGCGCCTGGCTCGACCGCCTCCAGACGGACCACCTCCTCGAAGCGGCCGTCGTCTACGGCTGGTTCCCCTGTGTGTCCAAGGGCGACGACCTGATCGTCCTGGACGAGGACGGAGGCGAGCGGACCCGCTTCTCCTTCCCCCGCCAGGAGCGGGGCCGCCGCCTCTGCCTGGCCGACTTCCACCGCTCCGAGGACTCCGGCGAAATCGACGCCGTCGCCCTCCAGGTGGTCACCGTCGGCTCCCGGATCGGCGAGGCGACGGCGAAGCTCTTCGCCGCCGACGCCTACCGGGACTATCTCGAACTGCACGGCCTGTCCGTCCAGCTGGCCGAGGCGCTCGCCGAGTACTGGCACGCCCGGGTGCGCACCGAATGGGGCATCGCCGGAGCCTCGGAGCCGGCCGGCATCGAAGGGATGCTGCGCACCGAGTACCAGGGCTGCCGCTACTCCCTCGGCTACCCGGCCTGCCCCGACCTGGAGGACCGGGCGAAGATCGCCGCGCTCCTCCGCCCGGAGCGGATCGGCGTGGAGCTGTCGGAGGAGTACCAGCTGCACCCCGAGCAGTCGACGGACGCGATCGTCGTCCACCACCCCGAGGCGAGCTACTTCAACGCGGGAGGCCGACGCCTGTGAACCCCACCTTCTCGTTCGAGTTCTTCCCGCCGAAGACGGACCGGGGCGAGCGGACCCTGTGGGAGGCGATCCGCCGGGTGGAGGCCCTCTCGCCGGACTTCGTCTCCGTGACGTACGGCGCGGGCGGCTCGTCCCGCGACCGGACCATCGAGGTCACGAAGCGGATCGCGGCCGAGACGACCCTGCGGCCCGTCGCCCATCTGACGGCCGTCGGGCACTCGGTGGCCGAACTGCGGGCGATCATCGGCGCGTACGCCGACGCGGGAGTGCGGGACGTGCTCGTGCTCCGCGGCGACCCGCCGGGCGACCCGCGCGGCGCGTGGACCCCGCACCCCAGGGGATTCACGTACGCCTACGAGCTGGTCGAGCTGGTCCGCTCGCTGGGCGACTTCCGGATCGGCGTGGCGGCCTTCCCCGAGGGCCATCCGAGATCGGCCGGTCCGTCGGACGACCTGGCGCACTTCGTCGCCAAGTGCCGGGCGGGCGCCGACTACGCCATCACCCAGATGTTCTTCGACCCGGAGGACTACCTGCGGCTGCGGGACCGGGTCGCCGCCGCCGGCTGCGACACCCCGATCATCCCGGAGATCATGCCGGCCACCGACGTACGCCAGATCAGGCGCTTCGCCGAGTTGAGCGACGCCGCGTTCCCCGAGGACCTGGCACACCGCCTGGAGGCGGCGAAGGACGACCCGGCGGCGGCGTACCGGACCGGCGTCGAGCACGCGGCCGCGATGGGCCTGCGGCTGCTCGACGAGGGCGCGCCGGGCCTGCACTACATCACGCTGAACAAGTCGACGGCGGCCCTGGAAATCCACCGAACCATCATGAGCGCAAGGAGCGTTGTCCATGTCTGACGTATTCACGGACTACAAGGTCGCCGACATCACCCTCGCCGGGTTCGGCCGCAAGGAGATCACCCTCGCCGAGCACGAGATGCCCGGACTGATGTCCATCCGCCGCGAGTACGCGGCGACGCGGCCCCTCGCGGGGGCGCGGATCACCGGCTCGCTGCACATGACCGTGCAGACGGCCGTCCTCATCGAGACCCTGGTCGCGCTGGGCGCGGAGGTCCGCTGGGTGTCCTGCAACATCTACTCGACGCAGGACCACGCGGCCGCCGCGATCGCCGCCGCCGGTATCCCGGTCTTCGCCTGGAAGGGCGAGACCCTGGAGGAGTACTGGTGGTGCACGGAGCAGGCCCTGACCTGGCCCGGCGCCGACGGCCCCAACATGATCCTGGACGACGGCGGGGACGCCACCCTCCTCGTCCACAAGGGCGTGGAGTACCAGAAGGCGGGATCCGTGCCCGACCCGTCGACCGCGGACAACGACGAGTTCCGCGTCATCCTGGAGCTGCTGGGCGACACCGCCCTCGACTGGGGGACGATCGCCGCCGCCGTCCGCGGCGTGACGGAGGAGACCACGACCGGCGTCCACCGCCTGTACGAGATGCACCGCGAGGGCGCGCTGCTCTTCCCGGCGATCAATGTGAACGACGCCGTGACGAAGTCGAAGTTCGACAACAAGTACGGCTGCCGGCACTCCCTCATCGACGGCATCAACCGCGCCACCGACGTCCTCATCGGCGGCAAGACCGCCGTCGTCTGCGGCTACGGCGACGTCGGCAAGGGCTCGGCGGAGTCGCTGCGCGGCCAGGGCGCCCGGGTGATCGTCACCGAGATCGACCCGATCTGCGCGCTCCAGGCGGCGATGGACGGCTACCAGGTCGCCACCCTGGAGGACGTGGTGGAGACGGCCGACATCTTCGTCACGACCACCGGCAACAAGGACATCATCATGGCGTCCGACATCGCCCGCATGAAGCACCAGGCGATCGTCGGCAACATCGGCCACTTCGACAACGAGATCGACATGGCCGGCCTGGCGGCGATCCCCGGGATCGTGAAGGACGAGGTCAAGCCGCAGGTCCACACCTGGACGTTCGAGGACGGCAAGGTCGTCATCGTGCTCTCCGAGGGCCGCCTCCTCAACCTCGGCAACGCGACGGGCCACCCGTCCTTCGTGATGTCGAACTCCTTCGCCGACCAGACGCTGGCGCAGATCGAGCTGTTCACCAAGCCCGCGGAGTACCCGGTGGGCGTCTACACCCTGCCGAAGCACCTGGACGAGAAGGTCGCCCGGCTGCACCTGGACGCCCTCGGCGTCCGGCTGACGACCCTGCGTCCCGAGCAGGCGTCGTACATCGGGGTCCCGGTGGACGGCCCGTACAAGCCGGACCACTACCGCTACTGATGTGTACGAACGATGACGGGCGCGACCCGTGGCTCCCCGACCGGCTCCTGAGGACGGAACGGGACCTGCTGATGCCCCTCCTCCGCCGGACACCGGAGGAGGCGTACGAGCTCCGCACCGCGTGCCCCGGGTGGACGGCGAGGCAGGTCCTCGCGCACTGCGGAGCGGCCCTGGTCAGGATCGTCGAGGACCGCCTGGAGGAGGGCGTGTTCCTGCCGGAGGCGAACGCGTACGACGTGGCCGAGCGCGAGGACTGGCCGCTGGGCCGGATCCTCGACGAACTGGAACGCGGCCTGACCGAAGCGGGCCCGGTCATCGCCGGGCGGGAGGACGGCCGCCTGGACGCGGTGGCGCTCGGCGAATGGGTCCACGCGGGAGACGTACGGGAGGCCTTCGGCGAACCGCACGCCTACTGCGGCCCGAGCCTGGACCTGGCCCTCCCGCTCCTCTCGGTGACGAGCCGCAAACGGGAGACCCCCCGCCTGGTGGGGGTCCTGAAGGACCGCGCGACGACCCGGGTGTCCCTGGGCAACGCCATCGAAGGCCGGCCGGCGGCCACCTTCGAGGGCGACGCGTCGACCCTGATCCGCATCTACGCGGGCCGCCCCCTGGTGAGAACCCGCTACGAACTGACCGGCGCGACGGAACACGAGCTCCTGATCTACCGCTGAGAACCGTGCCGCCCCCGGCCCCCGCGACACCCCGGCCCCGCCCCTGCCCGGCCCCCCTCCGGCAGCGGCCCGGGGCCGGGGCTCGTAGCGTGCGCCGGCCCCCTCACTGCCAGAGCCGTGGGCCTCGCACGGGTGGGCACACCTCGCCCCCGGGGCCGGCGCCCCCGGCGCCCCCGCGGCCCCGGCCGACCGGCGGGCCGACCGGCGGGCCGACCGGCCGACCCGACCCCGAAGGGACCCTCATGCCCCGCACGCTGGACCGGCTCCTGCACACCGAGACCCTGCACCGTCCCGACGCCACCGCCGTCGTCTTCGAGGGCGAGACCCTCACCTTCCGGGAGCTGTCGGAGGGCGCCCTGGTCCTCGGCCGGTACCTCCGCTCGCTCGGCGCGCGCGCGGACAACCGTATCGGCGTCCATGTCGACCCGTCGCTCGAACTCGTCCTCGGGACCTGGGGCGTTCTCCGCTCGGGAGCCGCCTACGTCCCGCTCTCCCCGGAGTACCCGGAGGAGCGCGTCCGCTACATGATCGAGGACAGCGGCAGCCGTATCGTCGTCACCCAGGACCGTTTCCGCGACCGCGTCACGGATCTGGCCCCGCCCGGCACGACCGTCGTCACCCTCGGCGACGCCGTCCGGCACGCCGGGCGCACCGAGGCGGAGGAGACGCCGGCGTACGACATCGGTGAGAGCGACCTCGCGTACGTCATCTACACGTCGGGCTCCACGGGCAGGCCGAAGGGCGTCATGATCGAGCAGCGCTCGATCGTCGCCCAGATGCGCTGGATGAGGGCGGAGCACCAGCTCGGCCCCTCCGCCGTCGTCCTCCAGAAGACCCCGACGAGTTTCGACGCCGCCCAGTGGGAGATCCTCGCTCCGGCCGTCGGCGCCCGGGTCGCCGTCGGCCCGCCCGGCGTCTACCGCGACCCCGAACGTCTCGTCGACGCCGTCCGCGCGCACGGCGCGACGATGCTCCAGGGCGTCCCGACCCTGCTCCAGGCCCTCGTGGACACCGAGCGCCTCGGTACCTGCACCACGCTGCGCCGCGTGTACTCGGGAGGCGAGATCCTCTCCCGCAACCTCGCGGCCCTGCTCCTGGCGGAGCTCCCGGACACCGAGCTGATCAACCTCTACGGCCCCACCGAGTGCACGATCAACGCCTCCTCGCACACCGTCGACCGTGCCGCGGTCGCCGCGGCCGCCGGTGATGTCACCGCCCCCGCCGCGATACCCATCGGCAGACCGGCGTACGACACGACCTTCCACATACGCGACGGCGAGCTGTGCATCGGCGGGGTCCAGGTGGCGCGGGGGTACCTGGACCGGCCGGAGCTGACGGCGGAGCGTTTCCTCACCACCGACTCCGGCGAACGCCTCTACCGCACCGGCGACCTGGCCCATCGGAACGAGGACGGCACCGTCCAGTTCGCCGGCCGCGCCGACAACCAGATCAAGCTGCGCGGTTTCCGTGTGGAGCTGGACGAGATCGCGCTGGCGGTCGAGAACCACGACTGGGTCAAGAACGCGGCCGTCATCGTGAAGGACGAGCCCCGCACCGGTTTCCAGAACCTGGTCGCCTGTGTGGAGCTGTCCCCGAAGGAGGCCGCGCTGATGGACCAGGGCAACCACGGCGCCCATCACCAGTCCAAGGAGTCCAAGCTCCAGGTCAGGGCGCAGCTCTCCAACGCGGGCACGCTCCCGGACACCGAGCTGGCGGGCCTCCCCGCCGTCGCCCTGCCCGGCATCACACCCACGGAGCGGATGCGCCGTACGGTCTTCGCCCGCAAGACCTATCGCTTCTACGAGGGCGGCGAGGTCACCCGCGCGGACGTCCTGGCGGCACTGGCCCGCCGCCCGGAGGGCATCGGCTCCCGGGCGGTGGGCAGCCTGACGGCGGCGGACCTGGGGGAACTGCTGCGCTGGTTCGGTCAGTTCACGAGCGAGGAGCGGCTGCTCCCGAAGTACGGCTACGCCTCGCCGGGGGCGCTGTACGCGACCCGGCTGTATGTGGAGCTGCGCGGGATCGCGGGTCTGGACCCGGGCACCTACTACTACCACCCGGTCCGGCACCAGCTGTACCGCACGGAGGGCGCGACGGCGGGCGGCGACCCGTACCTCCGTCTCGCGTTCCGGGGCCGGCGGTCGGTGATCGAACCGGTCTACAGGAACAACATCCAGGAGGTCCTGGAGATCGAGACGGGCCACATGGTGGGCCTGTTCGAGGAGGTCCTGCCGGGGTACGGCCTGGACATCAGGCCGTACGGGGAGTCGGCCTTCGAGGTGGTCCCGTACGACGAGGAGTCGCGCGCGGAGCGCACGGACCCGGAGGTGGACGTCTACGTCCAGGCGCACCCGGGCGGGGTGGCGGACCTTCCACCGGCCCAGTACGCCTACGAGGCGGGCGCCCTGCGGCAGATCGCCCCCTCGCTCGTCGAGAAGAAGCATGTGATCGCGATCAATCAGGCGGTGTACGAGCGGGCCTCGCTCGGCATCACGGTGATCAGCCGCACCGCCGACACGAGCCGCGCGTACATCGACCTGGGAAGAGTCCTGCAGCGGCTCCAACTCGGCGATCACGGGCTGGGGTTCATGGCCTCGGGATACAGCTCGAAGTCGGGGCATCCGCTCCCCGCCGCCTGCCGGATGGACGAGATCCTGACGGCGGCGGGCCGGCCGACGGGCCCCTCGTACTTCTTCGTCGGCGGCCGGGTCGGCGAGGAGCAGCGGCTGAGCGAGGGCATGTACGAGGACACGGTCCACATGAAGGGCCCCGCGGAGATGATCCGCGACGACCTCGTCCGTCACCTGCCGGACTACATGATCCCGAACCGGGTCGTGGTCCTGGACCGGCTGCCGCTGTCGGCGAACGGCAAGGTGGACACCAGGGCGCTGGGCGAGCTGGCCGTGGTCAACGCCGGTCTGCACGGCCGCCCGCACGTCCCGCCCCGTACGCGTACGGAGAGCAGGCTCGCGGAGATCTGGGCGTCGGCGCTGAAGTACGAGGAGGTCGAGGCGGTCTCGGTCCTGGACGACTTCTTCGAGTCGGGCGGCAACTCCCTCATCGCCGTCGCGCTGGTCACCAGGATCAACCGGGAGTTCGGCGCGCGGCTGCCGCTCCAGATCCTCTTCGACCGTCCCACGGTCGAGAAGCTCGCCCATCGGCTGGACGGCGCGGCCGCGACCCCCGCCTCCCGTCTCGTCAGGCTGCACGCGGCCGGCGGCCGGCCGCCCGTCTACTGCTGGCCGGGGCTCGGCGGCTACACGATGAACCTGCGGCACCTGGCGGAGGAGATCGGCATCGACCGCCCCTTCTACGGGGTGCAGGCGTACGGGATCAACCGGGGGGAGGAGCCGTACGCGACGATCCGCGAGATGGCGGCGGCGGACGTCGAAGCGATCCGGCGGCGCCAGCCCACCGGCCCGTACACGCTCTGGGGCTACTCCTTCGGCGCCCGGGTGGCCTTCGAGTCGGCGCACCTGCTGGAGGCGGCGGGGGAGCAGGTGGAGAACCTGTTCCTGATCGCTCCGGGCTCGCCGAAGGTCCGGGCGTCGTCGGAGGCGGACGGGGCCTCGTACGGGAATCCGGCGTTCGTGGCGATCCTGTACTCGGTGTTCGCGGGCCTCGTCGACCCGACGGTGGAGGCGAAGGACAGGGAGGCGTTCGTGGCACGGGTGGCGGCGGACCTCCCGTCCCTGGACCCGGAGCTGATCGGCCGGATCGTCGCGATCGTCGAGGAGACCTTCGAGTTCACGTACACCTTCCGGGAGCTCGCCGAGCGGCAGGTGGCGTGCCCGGTGACCCTCTTCAAGGCGGAGGGCGACGACTACTCGTTCCTGGAGAACGCGACGGGCTGGTCGACCCGCCCGCCGACGGTGGTGGAGCTGGACGCCGACCACTACAGCCTGCTGCGTCAGCCGGATCTGAAGGAGCTGGTCAAGAAGATCCGGTACAGGCTGGGGCAGTAGGGCCCCGGCCGGGAAGCGCTCGCTCCTCCCGGGCCGTGATCCGCCGCCCCGGTTCAGTTCGGGGCGACGGAACGGTTCGGGGCGACGGACCGGTTCGCCGACGCGAGCGCCTTCCGCCGGAGGGCCTGAAGCGCGGCGAGCTCGTCGGCGTACCCGGCGCCCAGCGTCTTCTCCGCGTCGTACTGCGCCGCCGAGACGACGGCGGAGAGGCCGATCCCGGCCTGGCAGCCGGCGTCCGCCCTGGACAGCCGCAGCTCGACGCCCGCGACGGCGTGGACCTTGGCCGAGTCCTGCCCGGCCTGCCGGAGCTGCCGGTCCACCGCGGTCCGCGGCTCGCCGAACCCGCCCGCCTTCGCTCCCGCGTCCTCCATGCAGGCACTCCAGGAGGCCTGCGCCGCGAGATAGCGGCGGTCGGTCCGGACCTTCTCGATCACCGCGTCGCCGAGAACCTGGAAGGAGTTGTAGAGCTTGTAGTAGTCGGGCCCGAAGAGCCGGGACTTGGCGTCGGAGACGCAGGAGTCCGCGTGGTGGAAGAACGTCCCGCCCAGCGGCATCGGCAGATCGACGCGGTGCGCGGGCGTGCCCACCAGGGCATCCCGCCATCGCCTGTCCGCGCCCTCGCGGGCGTTGGCGTCCACCGGCGGCTTCGCTTCCAGCGCGGTGCTCGTGATGCCGTAGCCGTCGTGCGTCGCCTGCGCGACGGTGAGCAGCCCGTACGGGTTGGCGTCGGCGGTGCGGTCTCCGGTGACCGGCCGCTGGGGGCGGTAGGTGAAGCCGCGCCGCTTCATGCAGGCGGCGACGAGCTCCTCCTCCGCGGTGTGCAGGGCCGCGCGCTGCGGTGCGGAGTAGTAGGTGACGCCCTGGAACGGGCGCGGTGCGGGGCGGGGCGCGGGGCCGGGCGCGGCGGTGCCGCCGGATGCCGAGCATCCGGCGGCACCGAGACCCAGAAGCAGCGCCACGGCGGTGGACCGTCTCCTGGTGCTCATCGAATTAGTACGTGCACCACTTGTTGGAGCCGATGGTGCTCAGGTTGTCGCCGATGCGGTCGAACCCGGTACCGCGGTCCAGGCGCCAGCCCGTGCCCTGGTAGCCCGTGCTCTTCCACATGGTCACGTTGCAGCTGTTGCCGTTGTTGAAGACCGAGCCGTCCTTCGCGGTCTGGAAGTTCGTGTACATGGTGAGGTTCGTGTTGTCCTGGTAGACCGTCTGCACGCTGCCCGCGTAGTAGGCCTGCCAGTACACACACAGCCCGCCGCTGGCGCAGCCCGAGGGGGCCGCGTTCGCGGCCGGCGCCACGGCCGCCGCACCGAGGGCGACGCCTGCCGCCATGCCGAGGGCGACGAGGGAACGCTTGATGTTCATTGCTTGCTCCGTCTCTCGTGGACCGGTTTTCCCGGTACGCCACGAGGCTGTCAGCGAGGCCCAACGGGCGAGCAACGCACGCTCAACAGTGGGTCGTTGAGGGCGCGGCCGTCGCCGCAGGGTCCTCGTCGGGTCCCGCCGCGTCCCCGGTGGCGGGTGTTCTGTCAGGGGCGGCTCTCGGGGGCGCGCCGGGGGGATGCCAGGGTGCGGTCAGGGTGATCACCGATGGGCTGCGGCCCTCGTGGGGAGCAGAGTCGAGGTGTCAGCAGGTCACGCGTCCACACCGCTCCGGAGAACGTCCATGCGCCTTTCTCTCGCCGCCACCACCCTCGCTCTGGCCACGGCCGTCACCGCCGGCGCGGGCCTGACCGCGGCGGTCGCCGCCCCCGTCCCCGTCCCGGTCGCCTCCTCGGGCACCCGGGTTGCGCCGGTGGTGTTCGTCGCGCCCGCCGCCGGGGCCCCCGCGGCCGCGAACCCCCTCACGGTCGACGACATCCTCGGCCGCCTGCCCGACGACAACATCGCGGGCGCGCTCGTCCGACGGGACGGCGAGGCGGTCACCGCCGGGCCGGTCACCGCCGACGCGCACTTCCGGATCGGCAGCGTCACGAAGACGTTCACCCACACCGTCGTGCTCCAGCTCGTGGCCGAACACCGGATAGAACTCGACGCTCCCGCGCGGAGATACCTCCCCGAGGTCGTGCCGGAGGCGTACGGCGGGGTCACCGTGCGGCAGCTCCTCGACCACACCAGTGGCCTGCCCAGGCCCGCCAGGACCCCGAGCCCGGCCGACGGCCCGGGGTGGCGGTTCGTGTCGGTGACGCCGAAGGACACGCTGCGGGAGTCGTTCGCCGCGGCCGGCGAGGCGCCGCCGGCACCGGGCTCGGAGCAGCAGTACAACGGTCTCAACTCCCTCGCTCTCGGTCTGATCGTCGAGAAGGTCACGGGCCGTTCCTTCGCCGGTGAGCTGGAGCGGAGGATCATCCGGCCACTGGGGCTGCGTCACACGAGCCTTCCCGACGCCGACGACCTGAGCATCCCCGCGCCCCACGCGACGGTGTACGTGGGCGGGCAGGACGTGACGGAGCAGAGCGCGTATCCGTGGGCGGACGGCGGCATGATCTCCACCGCCGCCGACCTGGACCGCTTCTTCACCGCGCTGTTCCGGGGCCGTCTGCTGCCGCCCGCGCAGCAGAAGCTGGTGTTCGACGTGCCGCGGGTGAAGAGCGCGGCGGGCAACAAGAACTGCTTCGGCGGAGACGCCTGCTACAGCGTCGGCGGACTCATGCGCCACAACCTCGCGGACGGGAAGGTCGCCTGGGGCAAGACGGGCTCCCGCCCCGGCTGGGACAGCGGCTTCTTCGCCACCAGGGACCTCCGGCACCGCGTCGTCTACTCCCTGAACGCGAAGGAGACGGGGACGGGCAATCCGCTCCCGTACATCCAGGCGACGGTCGGCGCCGCGCTCGCCGACTGACGCGTCCCGGCAGTGCCTCGTCACCGCCGGCGCGGGTGTCAGTGGGGGGTCGTAGCCTGCGGACACGTTCTCGTGCGGGTGGTGGAAGGGGAGAGGGATGGGGGCACTTGAGGAGATCCGGGCACTCCTGGGCGAGCCGCGCTTCCAGTGGTCGGACCGTGGTCCCTGGGACCGGCTGGAGGAGGAGCTCGGGGTCTCCTTTCCCGCCGACTTCCGGGAGGTGACCGATGCCTACGGTCCAGTGGTGATCAACAACCAGGTGTATCTGGACCACCCCGGTCATCCGGTCAGGAACCTGGGGGCACGGATCAGGGAGTCGATCGAGGACTGGCGCGAGGAGGAGGAGGCGGAGATCCTGCCCGGCCGGGCCGGGTCCGGCCCCGGAGAGCTGCTGCCGATCGCCTCGGCGGTCACGGGCGAGTGGATCTTCCTGCGCGTGCCGGGAGGGCCGTCGGAGCCGTGGGCCGTGGGCGTTCAGGAGATGGACAGCTTCGAGTTCGTGCTCCATGAGATGACGTTCGGCGACTGGTTGCTGGCGTATCTCAGGGGCGAGGACGTCACGGTCCATTCACGCAACCACGCCCCGGACAAGCCGTTCTACGAGTCCCGGACCTGAGGGGCCGCCCGGCGAGCGGCCCACGGCGTGCCGAACGGCCCGCACACCTGCCTGGTGCGGGCCGTCCGACCGGTCCACGGGCCTGCTGGACGGGGGAGACCGCAGGCCGTGGTGAGCGGTCCCACGCGCTCACCCTCCGCCTGCCCCCTCTTTCCACCCTCACACCTGCCTGTCGCGTCGTCGTCGGGACGGGCAGGTGCCGGTACGGTCCGGTGCCGATGCGGGGCGGTGCGGATACGGGTCAGTGCCGCAGCAGGGCGCAGACGAAGTTCTCCTGGACGGCGCGGACCTTGGCCAGGAGGTCCGGCTTGAGGCTCTTGCTGGTCTGGGTGTTGATCGAGAAGGTGAGGGACCGCTTGCCGTCCGCCGTGCCGACCGCGAGCTGGGTGTAGCCGGGGAAGTTGCCGGTGTGGCCGTAGACCGTGCCGCACCGCGTCGTGTAGCGGAAGATCGCCAGACCGCCCGCGTTGACGCCGGGGCCGGCGGGCTCCGATGCGGCGCCGGGGATGAAGGTCCGCTGCTCTCGGCGGGTCTCCTTCGACAGGTAGCCGGGGCCGCCGGCCCAGGCGCGGACGAAGGCGTTGAGGTCCTTCGGAGTCGAGACGATGCCACCGGAGGCCCAGACGCCCGAGGCGCTGAGGACCTCGCTGATGTCCTCCGGCGGTGCGGGCGGCGTCACGTCGTAACCGTGGAGGTACGGCCGCGGCAGCCGGTAGCCCTGGGGCAGGCCGGTCTGCCGCAGGTCGAGGGGCCGGTAGACGAGCTGGTCGAGCAGCCGCTCGTAGCGCTGCCCCGTCGCCGCCTCGGCCATCAGGGCGACGGCGATGTTGTCGGAGTTCGAGTACGCGTACGCCGATCCCGGGGGGAACGCCAGGTCCTCGTCGGCGACGAAGTCGAGCAGTCGGCGGGAGTCGAAGTGGTGCCGGGGATCCGCCTGCAGGATCGCGAGGAACGCGGGCGCCGACGAGAAGTCGGGCAGGCCGCTGGTGTGGTTGAGGAGCTGGCGGAGCGTCACCGGGTGCCAGTCGGTGGGCAGTGACGGCAGGCGCTCGCCGATCGTGTCGTCGAGGTCCAGCTTGTGCCGGTCCACCAGGCGCAGGGCGACCGCTCCGCTGAAGGCCTTGGCGACGCTCGCGATCCGCATGTGGTCGGTCGTACGGGGCGGGCGTCCCGTCCCGATGTCGGCGACGCCCGCCCGGTAGGTCTCCGACCGGTCGCCCCGCCGCAGCAGGGTGATCACCCCGGGTGGCCCGCCGGCCGTACGGACGAGGTCGTCCAGCTGCTTCTGCAGGGCCTTGTCCGGGTGCGGCGGCGGGGTCCCCGTGGCCTGGGCGGGGTGGACCGGGGCGACGAGCGCCGCGGACGCGGCCAGGGCGGCGACGGACAGGCGCAGACGTGCGCCCGCACGGGAACGGATGCCAGGGCGTGCCGACACGGGGTCTCCTTCACGGTGATGCCGGGCGGAGGGGCGCCCGGTCCGCCTCAGCATCGGGCGCGCCGTCGGGACCTGCCTGCCCGATGCTCCATCCGGCCCAGACGCCGCGGGGCCGTCCGCGGGGCCGTCCGCGGGGCCTTGCGCGAGGCCGTCCCCGGGGCTTTCCGGGGGGCCGTCCGCAGGGCGGGGCGGCGGGCCGGGGTGCGGGGTGTCCGCCGGGTGTCACGGCACGGTCTGTGCCGGAGCGCCGGGAGCGAACGGGCCGTCCAGGGCGGCCCATTGGAGAAGCATGATCGTCTTGCCGTCGGTGATCCGGCCGTCCCGGGTCATCGCGAGGGCGTCGGTGAAGGGGAGTTCGAGGACCTCGATGTCCTCGCCCTCCTCTTCGAGTCCGCCGCCCGGCCCGGTGCGGTCGGCCGGCGTGTAGGGCGCGGCGAAGAAGTGGAGGCGTTCGGTGACGGAGCCGGGGCTCATATAGGCGTCCATCACATGGGTGAGGGGGCCGAGGGTGACGCCGAGTTCCTCGGCGCTCTCGCGGCGGACGGCGGTCGTCGGGTCGTCCGCGTCCAGCAGTCCCGCGGCGGCTTCGACGAGCATGCCGTCGGGGTGGTCGTTGACGTAGGCCGGGTAGCGGAACTGGCGGGTGAGCAGGACGACGCGGCGTGCGGCGTCGTAGGGGAGGACGACCGCGCCGTTGCCGCGGTCGTAGGTCTCGCGCTGCTGGGTGACCCACCGTCCGTCGCGGCGCCGGTGGTCGAAGGTGGTCCGGCGCAGGACGTGCCAGCCCCGGGAGGTGAGTTCGACGTCGCGGACGACGACGTCGGGGTTGCGGTCGAGGTCCCGTCCGGCGCGGTCGAGGCCGGTCCGGCCGCGGTGGTCGGGGGAGTCGACGCCGGGGCGGGGATTCACGCGTCCGCCCGGGGGGTGCGGGTCTCCGTGTCCTGCCGCACGGTGCGGTGCGGGATCTGGGCGAGGTCGTCGTAGACGGGCAGGCCGCGCCGGCGGGCGGTGGCG
The DNA here is from genome assembly GCF_044331325.1 of Streptomyces sp. NPDC017246. Taxonomy (NCBI): domain Bacteria; kingdom Bacillati; phylum Actinomycetota; class Actinomycetes; order Kitasatosporales; family Streptomycetaceae; genus Streptomyces; species Streptomyces sp. NPDC017246. Next base: position 177,845 of record NZ_JBIRMW010000017.1, read on the forward strand.
ACGTCCCCGTCGGCTCCCGCGGACTCGCCCGGCAGGCGCAGGACCGCGTCGCAGCGGGCGAGCAGGCGTTCGGCGGCCGGGTAGAGCACCTGGTCGGCGAGGGGGTCGGTGGGGCCCGCGCCGGCCGAGTGCAGGACGGGCAGGGCGATCCATTCGCCGATCACGGGGAGGTGGCCGGCGGCGAAGATCGGCCAGGCGGCGGCTTCGAGGCGGGCGAGGTTGGCGGCCATGGCCCGCGGGTCGCCGTCGGTGCCGGAGCGGTAGGGCCCGGCGATGAGGATGAGCAGGGGTTTGTCGGTCGTCATGGCGCGTTACGATACATGCAGAAACATGCAAGAACAGGAGAGAGTGCGGATGCTGGCTGCCGAACGGCGTGACCACCTACTGGATCTACTGGCCCGCCAGGGCAAGATCGTCGCCAAGGACGTCGCCGCCGAACTGGGGATTTCCGAGGACAGCGTGCGGCGCGACCTGCGCGACCTCGCGAGCGAGGGGCTGTGTCAGCGCGTCTACGGCGGCGCCCTGCCCGTCTCGCCGGCCGTGGCGAACTACCGGGCCCGGCAGTCCGTCGCCCCGGACGGCAAACGGAAGGTCGCCGCGGTGGCCGCCGGCCTTGTGCGGCCGGGCGGTGCACTGATCCTCGACGGCGGCACCACCGCCCTGGCCGTCGTCCACGCCCTTCCGAGGGACCTGGCCTGCACGGTGATCACGCACAGTCCGACGATCGCCGCCGCCCTGATCGACCACGCGTCGGCGGAGATCTACCTGCTCGGCGGCCGTATCTTCAAGCACTCGGCGGTCGCCTGTGGCGCGGCCGCCGTCGAGGCCGCGCAGAACGTCTCCGCCGACCTCTGCTTCCTCGGCGTCACCGGCGTGCACCCGGACGCGGGGCTGACCACCGGCGACGCAGAGGAGGCCGCGATGAAGCGGGCCCTGGCCGCGCGGGCCGCCGACACCTATGTCCTGGCCTCGTCCGAGAAGATCGGCACGGCCTCGCGGTTCCGGGTGCTGCCCTGGGAGGAGATCAGCGGGCTGATCACCGATGCCGACCCGCGCGACCCGGTGATCGAGCGGCTCGCGGGGCAGGGTGTCGAGGTCCTGAGGGCCGGCTGAAACCACGGCGGGCGTGGGCGTGTGGGGCCGTCGCTCGTTCGGGATCCGCTGCCGTGCGGGGCCTGCCGCCCACTGGTGTGCTGGTCGGGATTCCCCGCACCGGCCCCCACCGCGTGCCCCCGCCGGGTGCACCCTCACCGCGTGCGCCCACCACGTACAGGAGCGGCGTCATGGCTGTCATCGTCACCGTCGAGATTCCCGGCGGCACCCGTGAGCAGTACGAGGAGACCACGCGGCTGCTCGAAGCCACCGAGTGGTGGCCGCCGGCCGGGTTCCTCGCGCACGCGGCCGGGCCGGACGGGAGCGGCGGGTGGCGGGTCGTGGACTTCTGGGAGTCCGAGGACGCCTTCCTCGCCTTCGTGGAGAAGGCCCGGCCGGTCTTCGACCGGGGTGGCCTCCCGCCGATCCTGCCCACCGTGCAGGAGGCCGTGAACGTCATGGTGAACCGGCCGTCGTGAAGGTGGTCGTCGTGCACGTCGTGGGGAAGCCGTCGTGCAGCCGTCGTGCAGCCGTCGTGACGCCGTCGGCGTGATCGTCGTGGTGAACCGGTCGTCGTGAATCCCCGCCCCCGCAAGGGGGTGAGGCGAAAACCCTTTGCGGGGCGGGACCGGTGGCCGCCAGGCTTCTCCGCCATGACCAGTCATCCTTCCCGGCCCGCCCGCCCCGTCGCGGACCTCTTCTCCGCCGACGGGCGCCTCAAGGCGGTCCCGCGCAGGCCCGCCCGCCGTGAGGCCCTCCTCGCCCACCTCGCCGAGACCCTCTTCGAGGACGGCCGGGACTATCGCGAACCCGAGGTCAACCAGGCCCTGCTCACCGTCCACGAGGACTTCTCCGCCCTGCGGCGCTACCTCGTGATCGGCGGCTTCCTGGCCCGGAGCAAGGACGGCTCGGCCTATCGCCGACAGCAGCGGCCCGCCTCCCCCGAAGGCGCGATTCCCGCCGTCGCGTGACCGCCGTGGTGGTGGCCGGCCTGCTCGCCGGCTACGGCATCGCGATCCCGGTCGGCGCGGTCGGCGCCTACCTGGTGGCCGTCACGGCCCGGGCCGGCTGGCGTACGGGCGCTGGCGCGGCCCTCGGCGTCGCCACGGCGGACGGGGTGTACGCCCTGCTGGCCGTGGCGGGCGGCTCGGCCCTCGTCCCTCTGCTCGCCCCCGTCATGGACCCGCTGCGATGGGCGTCCGCGGTGGTCCTCGTGGTCCTCGCCGTACGGGCGGCGTACGGGGCGCTCGCCGCGTACCGCACGGGCGGGCTCGCCTCCCGCGACGACGGGACCGCGCTCACCCCGGCCCGCGCGTACCTCACCTTCCTGGGGATCACGGTCCTCAACCCGATGACGGTGATCTACTTTGCCGCGCTCATCCTCGCGACGGGCCCCTCCGCCCCCGCGACGCTCCCCGACCGCACCGCCTTCGTCCTGGCGGCCCTCGTCGCCTCCGCCAGCTGGCAGTTCCTGCTCGCCCTGGGCGGGACGCTGCTCGGCCGGACCCTGACGGGGGTGCGGGGCAGGCTCGTCACCGCGCTCGCGTCGAGCACGCTGATCGTGGTGCTCGCGGTGCGACTCGTGGCGCGGGGGTGATGCGGCGCAGGCGGTTGACTCTCGGGTTACCGGAGACGGCACAGTCTCTTGCGTGGACAGGACGAATCTGCTGCCGATCGGGCAGTTCGCGCAGGCCAGTGGCCTTTCGGTCACCGCCCTGCGGCACTACGACGCAAGCGGTGTGCTGACACCGGCCTTCGTCGACCCGGAGAGCGGTTACCGCTACTTCCGGCGCGAGCGCCGTCTCGACGTCCAGCGCTCCGTCGTCCACGGCCTGTTGACCCGGATGACCGAAGGAGCCGGGATGAACCACCGTGTCACCCTCCGCCAGGGCGGCCCCGAGCGCGTCCTCGTCCGCGCGGCGACGGTGAACCATCACCGTCTGGACGCGTTCCTGCGGAGTGCGTACGAGGAGATGTACGCCGTCGCGGGACGGGGGCCGCTCACCCTGACCGGGCCCGCGTTCGTCCGGTACCACGGGCTCTGCGACGAGGAGAACGAGACGCTCGTCGAGGCGTGCCTGCCGTTCTGGGAGTCGGGCGCGCAGCCGGAGGGGCCGGGCGAGGGGTTGTCCGTACGGGACGACCCGGAGTGCACCTATGCCTGCACGGTGGTGGAGGGCGCGGCGACCGCCTTCCCCGAGATCCTCACCGCGTACGACGCCGTCGCGAACTGGATCGCCGGGCACGGCTTCGCTTTCGCCGGCCCGGTCCGCGCGACCTTCCTGCGCTGGACCGGCACGCCGGATCACCCGGACAACCGCCTGGAGATCGCCTGGCCGGTGTCCGAACCGGCGGCCGAGCCTGCGCCCGAGCCCGAGCCTGAGCCTGAGCCTGTGCCCGAGCCCGTCCCGGGACCGGCGGCCGAGCCCGCCCCCGAGTGAACCTGAAGTGCAACCCATCGGTTGCGCACTCTGGAGTCATGTGCAACTCTGGGGTTGCGGTCACTTGTCTGGTGACGCTTCCTACGCGAAGAAGGAGTCCCCCATGAGCGAGGACCGGATCGAGCGCGAAACCCTGATCGAGGCGCCCCTGGAGCGCGTCTGGACCCTCGTCGCCCAGCCCGGGTTCTGGGTGGCCGACGAGGCGAGCGTGGCCGGGACCGTGGCCCGGGAGGGCGAGTCGATGCGCGCCAGCAACTCCGTCCACGGCGACTTCCCCGTACGCGTCGAGAAGGTCGAGCCGCCGACCTATGTCGCGTACCGCTGGGCCAGCGCCTTCCCCGGGCAGGAGCTGAGCGAGGACAACACCACCCTCGTCGAGTTCACCCTGACCGAGGAGGCCGGCGGCACCCGGCTCCGGGTCGTCGAGAGCGGATTCGCGGCGCTGCCGGGCTCCGAAGACCTGCGCGCCCAGGCCGTGAAGAACAACACCGGTGGCTGGCCGGAGGTGCTCGACGCGTTCAGGAAGCGCGCCGAGCAGGCCCCGTCCTCGTGACGCCCGAGCCCATAGGGACGCCGGAGGGCGCGGGGCCGGCCGAGTCCTCCGCCGACAGTGTGCTCGGCGCGCTCGCCGACCCAACCCGGCGGCGGCTGCTCGACCTTCTCGCCGCGCACGGGGAGGCGACCGCGACCGCGCTCGCCTCCCAGCTCCCCGTCTCCCGCCAGGCGATCGTCAAGCACCTCGCCGTGCTCGACGGCGCCGGGCTGGTCTCCTCCGCCCGCGTCGGCCGGGAGGTCCGCTACGCGGTCCGCCCGGCCGCGCTCGACGCCACGGCCCGCTGGATGTCGGCCCTCGCCGCCGACTGGGACCGGCGCCTCGCGAGCATCAAGAGGATCGCGGAGGACGGCTGACCGGACGCCGTCCCCGCGCTCGGCCACCCTCCCGGGATATCTCAATGGCCGGAACCGGCTTGCTCCCGAAGGGGATCAGCAGGGAAGCTCCTGCGCTGGTCGTCTGAAATTCGGGGGGAAACATGACAGGGCGGGTACTCGGCGCCGGGTTGCGGCAGCGGCATCTGGCCATGATCGCGTTGGGCGGTGCCATCGGCGCCGGGCTCTTCGTCGGGTCGGGGTTCGGGATCGCCGCCGCCGGGCCCGGCATTCTCGTGTCGTACGTGCTCGCCGGCGCCCTCACCGTCCTGGTGATGCGGATGCTCGGCGAGATGTCGGCGGCCCACCCCGTCACCGGCTCGTTCGCCGAGCACGCGCGGCGGGCGTTCGGGCCGTGGGCCGGGCTGCTCACCGGGTGGATGTACTGGGGGCTGCTCGTCGTGAGCGTCGCCGCCGAGGCCGTCGGCGCGGCGCACATCGTCGGCGGCTGGGTGCCCGCCGTGCCCGGCTGGGTGTGGGTGGCGGTCTTCATGAGCGTGTTCACCGTGAGCAATCTGGCGGGCGTACGGAACTTCGGCGAGCTGGAGTTCTGGTTCGCCGGCCTGAAGATCGCCGCCATCTGCGGTTTCCTCGTGCTCGGCGCCGTCGTCCTCACGGGTCTGCTGCCCGGCCACCCCTCGCCCGGGACCGCCCATCTCGTCGGCGACGGCGGGTTCCTGCCGCACGGCTGGCACGGGGTGGCCGTCGGCATGGTGGCGGCCGTCTTCGCGTTCGGCGGTCTGGAGACCGTGACGATCGCCGCGGCCGAGTGCGACGACCCGGTCCGCGCGGTGCGGACGGGCGTCCGGGCCGTGATGTGGCGGGTCGCGGTCTGCTACCTCGGCTCGATGGCCGTCATCGTCACCCTCGTCCCGTGGAACGCCCCGGGCGTCACCGAGGGCCCGTACGCCGCCGTGATCGCGAGCTTCGGCGTCCCCGGCGCGGCCGACCTGATGAAGGCGGTCGTCCTCGTGGCGCTCCTGTCGGCGATGAACGCCAACATCTACGGCTCGTCACGCATGCTGTACGCCCTGGTCGGACGCGGTGACGCGCCCCGCGCCCTGGGGCGGGTGCGCGAGGGCGTCCCCTACGGGGCCGTGCTCGCCTCCGCCGCCTTCGGCTTCGTCTCGGTCGTCCTCAGTCTGCTCTGGCCGCGGACGGTCTTCCCGTTCCTGCTCAACTCCATCGGCGCCGCGATCCTCCTGGTCTGGGCGCTGATCGCCGCCTCCCATCTGCGGCTGCACGGCCCCTCGTGGCGTGCGGTGTGCGCGCTCGCGGGGATCGGCGGGGTGCTGCTCTTCATGCTCGGCGACGGGGCGAGCCGCACCCAGCTCCTCACCACCGGGGCGTGGGCGGCGGCCCTGCTCGGCTGGGCGTGGGCCAGGAGCGTCAGGAGCGGACGGCGTACCCGGGGGCGTACCGGGCCAGGAACAGATCCACTCCCGAGCTGATCACCCGCGTCAGTTCGGCGTCGTCGATCTCGGCGTCGGGGGAGAAGGTGCGGACGAGCTGGGGGACGCCCATCGTGGCCGCGACCAGCTGCTGCACGGCGAGCGCGGGGTCGGGCGCGTCCAGGGTGCCGCGCGCGTTCAGCTCGGTGAAGGCCTCGATCAGCGGGCCGTTGTTCATGTCGTAGCTGACCCGGTACCAGAGCTGCCCGAGCTGCGGGAAGCGGTCGATCTCGCCGATCACCAGGCGGCGCAGCGACATGATGTCGGGGCGCAGCAGGATGCGGGCCCAGTCGGTGGTCAGCCGGAGGAGCGCGGCCCGCAGGTCGGGGGCGTCGGCGAGGGTGGAGTTGGAGGGCTCCAGATCGGCGTACGTCTTCGGCAGGACACCGCCGATGACCGCGAGGAACAGGCGTTCCTTGCTGCCGAAGTGCTTGTAGATCGTCGCCTTGGAGACGCCGGAACCGCGGGTGATCGCGTCCATGGAGGCCGCCGAGTAGCCCTCGGCCAGGAACTCGGCGAGCGCGGCGTCGATGATCGCCTGGCGCTTGCGCGAGGCGGCGTCGGCGGGGTCGGGGATGATCGGGATGCCGTACTCGTCCATCGCGTCGGCCTGCGTGTCGGCTCCGGCTCCCATGGGTGTTCCTTAGCTGTGGTGGCGGGACCGTCAGTATATGAACTGAACGGTTTGGTCTGCAAAGGTCGGTGAAGGGCCGGCGGGGGCGGCCGGGGAGCGGACCGGGCCGGCGGGGGAGGCGGCCGGCCCGGTCGTGGGCGCGGGTGCCGGGCCGGCCGCGACGGTGGCCGCCAGGGCCGGGCCGGCCGCGACGCCGATCAGGAACGCCAGATTGAACAGGCCGACCGCGAGCCCGTGCCGGGCCGCCGGAAGCCCGCCGGTCGCGGCGCCCGTGAGCAGCCCCTGGCCGCCGGCCGTGACCAGCGCGCTCGCCCCCGAGGCGAGGAGCACGGCCACGGGCCAGGGCGCGGTCACCGCGAGGACGGCCGCGCCGAGCGACCCGCCGGCCAGCAGGGCGCGGACCCGGCGGGGCCCCAGGGCCGGGGCGGCGCGGACCAGCTGCCAGGACAGCAGGGCACCCGCGAGCGCGGCCACCGAGGCGGCGGCCCCGGTCTCCACGGAGCTCCAGCCGGTGAGCGCGGCGACGCGGCGCGGAGCCGCGTACAACAGACCGAAGTTGACGGTGGCGACGGCGAGCATGAGTCCGGCGGCGGTACGGAATCCGGGGTCGCGCAGGATGTCGAGGGGGAGGGTGACTCCCCGGTCGTCGGGGTTTCCTGTCCGGGCTCCCTCCGCGTCCGCGTCCGCCCTCGCCAACCGCAGCGCCGGCGGCGTCACGAGCAGGCTCAGCAGCGGGAGGACCAGGGCGCCGCGCCAGCCGGCCACTCCCGCCACCGCCGCCCCGGCGAAGAGACCGGCCGTGCCGCCCGCCGCACTGCCGATCGCGACGACGCCGGGGGTGCGGCCCGAGCGGTCGCGGCCGGCGATCTGGAAGGCCGCGACGTTGAGGCCCGCCGCGCCCGCCGCCTCCAGGGCCCGCCCGGCGACCGCCAGGGGGAGGCCGGGGGCGAGGAGGACGAGGGCCGCGCCGAGGCTCACGAGGGCGGCGCCCGCCGTGATGACCCCGGCCGCGCCGCGCCGCCGCCCGGCCGTGGCGGAGAGCAGCGGGGTGCCGACCGCCATGCCGAGCCCGAACGCGGTCATGAGCCAGGCCGCGGACGCGGGGGAGACGGCCAGCTCGCGGGCCGCCTCCGGGAGGGCCAGGCTCGGGCCGGACACCCCCATCGCGGCGGGCGCGGCGAGGGCGCCGAGCAGCAGACCGGACCCGGAACGGGTCGTGCGGGCGGTGGGTGGGGGAGTGGCGGGCATGGGCCGAATGAACTACACCATTCAGTTCACTGTCAAGACTGAACTGTTTGGTTGACAGACTGAACCGATCGGTTTAGCTTCTTGCCCATCGGAGCCCGGCACTCGCCGCCTCCCGCCGATCCGCCGGCCAGCCCGTTCACCGGCTCGCCGTTCCACCAGGGGGAACCTCATGACCGCGTCCACGATCCTCGCCATCTCCGGCTCGCTCCGCGCCGACTCGCACAACACGCGACTGCTCCGCGCCGCACAGAAGTTCAACCCCGGCGGCCCGGAGATCGAGATCTACGAGGGGCTGCGGGACATCCCGCCGTACGAGCAGGACCTCGACACCCCCGAGCTGCGCCCGGCCGCCGTCGGCGAACTGCGCCGACGCGTCACGGCCGCGGACGGACTGCTCATCGCCACACCGGAGTTCAACTACTCCATCCCCGGCGTCCTCAAGAACGCCCTCGACTGGCTGAGCACCGACTGGACCGGCACCGAGGGCCTGCCCCTGAGTCGTAAGCCCACCGCGATCCTCGGCGCGGCGCCCACCAACTTCGGCACCGTCCGCGCGCAGCTCGCGCTCCGCCAGGTCTTCGTGTGGACCGACAGCGACGTCGTGGTCAAGCCCGAGGTGCACGTCTTCCGCTCGCACGAGCGCTTCGACGCCGACGGCAACCTCACCGACGAGGTCACCATCGAGCTGCTCCAGGGCCTCCTGGGCGCCCTCAAGGGCAAGATCGACGCGGCGGCGGGATCAGCCGACGCGTAGCGGTCGGCGGGGTCAGCGGTTCCGCCGTGCGCCGCCCGTCAGGGCGACCGTCCCCACGACCGCACCGGTGACCGCGAGCACCGCTCCCGCCGTGAGCACGCCCCGGCGTGAGCGCCAGGACAGGACCGACCAGCACGACCGCGCCGAGAGCAGGGAACCGACGCTCGCCCAGGAGCCCACCGATCCCGCCGACATGGCGGAGCCGACGGAGCCGACGGACAGGAACGATCCCACCGAGCCGATCGAGAGCGCCGATCCGACCGAGCCGACGGACAGGAACGAGTCCCGCGACCAGAGGGACAGCGACGAACCGCAGCGAGGGGTCATACGCCGATCGTAGACACGCGGGGGCCTGTGCGGCGCGCCGTGCGCCGGGCCGGGGCGGTCGAGTCGGCCGATCGGGTCGGGCGGTCGGGTCCGGCGGTCGGGTCCGGCGGTCGGGTCGGCCGGTCGGGTCGGCCGGGCGGTCGATCCGGTCGGGCCGCCGGCGGCTAACCCGCGCAGGCCGGCAGGAACTCCAGGCCCTCCGGGGTGCCGAAGCGGATCACCGCGAGGTACGCCTCCGGGTAGTCGCAGCCCACGTCGGTCCACTGGAGCGCGAAGAACGTCCAGACGACGAAGGCGGCGAGGAAGAACCAGCGCCAGCTCTTTGACATGAACGCCAAGTACCCGTCGGGCCTGCGGAGGAACCGCTTCCCCGCCCCAGCCGTGAGGAATGCCCCCATGATGAACACCGAGCCGAGCGCACAGCCGAATGCGCGGCCGAGCACCCCGCACCCCCACGTCACCGTGGCCGTCGTCGGGGCCTACGGCCACACCGCCGCCTTCGTCCTCGCCGAACTGAACCGACGCGGCTTCGGCCTCCTCCTCGTCGGCCGCGACGCCGTCAGGCTCGACGCCGCCGCCCGCGCCTACCCCGGGTCCGAGGCCCGCGTCGCGGACCTCTCCGACTCCGCCGCCCTGGACCGCGCGCTTGCGGGTGCGGCGGCGGTCGTCAACTGCGCGGGACCCTTCGCCGCCACCGCGCCGCTCGTCGTCGAGGCGGCCCTGCGTGCCCGTGTCCCGTACCTCGACGTGGCCGCCGAACAGTCCGCCGTCCTGGGGACGTTCGAGCGGTATGCGGACCGGGCCCGGGAAGCGGGCGTGGCGGTCGTCCCGGCGATGGCGTTCTACGGCGGTCTGGGCGACCTCCTCGTCGGCGCGGCGAAGGGGGACTGGGAGGAGGCCGACCTGATCACGATCGCGATCGCCCTCGACAGCTGGCTGCCGACCGAGGGGACCCGCAAGACCGGGCGCAGCAACGCCGGCGGGCACGTGGTCTACAAGGGCGGCCGCTTCGTTCCGCCTGCCGCCGAACCGGCCCTGTCCGTCTGGGAGTTCCCGCGCGGGACCGGCGAGCAGAAGGTCGTCGAGTACACCACGGCCGACCAGGTGACCGTCTCCCGCCATGTGCGGGTCCCGGAGATCCGCGTTCTCATCAACGAGGCGCCCCTGCGCGACCTGCGTGACCCCGGGACCCCGGCGCCCACGGCGGTGGACGCCGACGGGCGCTCGGCGCAGACCTTCGTCGTCGACGTGGTCGTCCGCCGCGGGGGCGAGGAGCGCCGCGCGAGCGCGTCCGGCCAGGACATCTACGCGGTGACCGCACCCCTCGTGGTGGAGGCGGCAGCCCGCATCCTCGACGGCCGGGCGTCCGGGACCGGCACGCGTGCCCCGGGCGACCTCTTCGACGCGACGGACTTCCTGCGCGCGCTCGACCCCGGGCATCTGACGTTCGTCCTGCCGGAGGACACGCGCTGACCGCGCCGACCACGCCGACCGCTCTGACCGTGCCGACCCCGCTGACGGTGCCGACCACGCCGACCGCGCGGCTCGGTGGGACCCGGCGGGCCGGGCGCCCGGGCCGTGTCTCCCGCACAGGGGACGGGAGACACGGCCCGGGGGGGGGGGCCCCCCGGGGGGGCGGGCCGGGGGGGGGGGGGGGGCCGGGCGGCCGCCCCCCCCCCCCCCCCCCCCGCGGGTCCACCCGGGCGCGGGGGGTACCGGTGGGGTGT
>NZ_JBIRMW010000018.1:0-176332 GCF_044331325.1 Streptomyces sp. NPDC017246
CGACCAAGCTCGTCAGCCGTGTCCGGAGTGTCCTGGACGTCGAACTCGCCGTCCGGCAGATCTTCGAGGCACCCACCATCGCCGCACTCGCCACCGTGCTCGACGCCGCCACGGAGGCGCGCGGCCGGGTGGTGCGGGCGGTCCGGCCGGCCCGGGTGCCGCTGTCGCACGCCCAGCAGCGGCTGTGGTTCCTCCAGCACCTGGAGGGGCCGAGCGACGCTTACAACATGCCGGTCTCGGTGAACCTGACCGGTCCCGTCGACGAGGAGGCCCTGCGTCTGGCCCTGGCCGATGTCGCGGCCCGGCACGAGAGCCTCCGCACCGTCTTCGCCGAGGACGCCGACGGCTCCGCCCACCAGGTCGTCCTCACTCCCGAGCAGGTGCGGGTGCCGATGGTCGTCGAGCACGCCGCCGACGAGGCCACGGCCGACCGGCTGATGCGGCGCGCCGCCGGATACGTCTTCGACCTCGGCGCCGAGGCACCCCTCCGGGCCACCCTCGTCCGACTGCCGTCGGAGACCCCGGAGACCCCGGAGACCCCGGAGACCCCGGAGACCCCGGAGACCCCGGAGACCCCGCAGGCCCCGGAGACCCCGGAGACCCCGCAGGCCCCGGCGACCGGGGACGCAGAGGAGAGCTCCGGCGCCCTGGTGCGCGAGCGCAGTGCCCTGCTTCTCCTCACCCACCACATCGCGGGTGACGCCTGGTCGCGCGGCATCCTGGTCCGCGATCTCACGGCCGCCTACTCGGCCCGCGTCCTGGGAGGCGCGGCCCCGCTGTGGGAGGCCCTCCCCGTCCAGTACGCCGACTACAGCCTCTGGCAGCGCGAGCTGCTCGGTGCGGAGGAGGACGCGGAGAGCGAGCTCTCGCGTCAGCTGTCCTACTGGCGGGAGACCCTGGCTGGTCTGCCGGAGGAGCTGGTTCTGCCCTTCGACCGGCCTCGGCCGGCGACCGCCTCGTACGAGGGCGACCGCGTCACCTTCGCCCTTCCCGAGGGGCTCCACGAGCGGCTCACCGAAGTCGCCCGCGAGCACCGGTCCAGCTTCTTCATGGTGCTCCAGGCCGGTCTGGCGACGCTGCTCTCCCGCCTCGGTGCGGGGGAGGACATCCCCCTGGGGACGCCGATCGCGGGCCGCACCGACGACGCTCTCGACGACCTCGTCGGGTTCTTCGTCAACACCCTCGTCCTGCGGACCGACACCTCCGGCGACCCGACGTTCGCCGAGCTGATCGCCCGCGTCCGGACGCGGAACCTGGAGGCGTACGCGCATCAGGACCTCCCGTTCGAGCGTCTGGTGGAAGTGGTGAACCCCGAGCGGTCCCTCGCCCGGCACCCCCTCTTCCAGACCATGCTCAGCTTCGACAACGGCGCTCGCGGAGGCACCGGCACGACTGGAGGCACCGGCACGATCGGAGTCACCGGCGCGAGCGGGGAAACCGGCAGCGCACCAGCGGCCGCCGGACCCGCCGGTCTCACCGTCACCGGTCGTCAACTCGGCGCGCCCTCGGCCAAGTTCGACCTCTCCTTCGAGATCGTCGAGCACGGTTCGGCCACCGGCGGGGCCCCGGTCCTGAGCTGCGCCCTGGACTTCAGCACCGAGCTGTTCGACCGGGCCACCGCGCAGGGCATCGCCGACCGTTTCGTCCGTGTCCTCGCCGCGCTCGCCGCCGACCCCGGCTCCCGGGCCGGTGACGTGGAGATCCTCGACGCGGCCGAGCGGCGCCGGATCCTCGTCGACGGCAACGCCACGGACGTGGACCACCGCGACCGGACGCCGGTGCACGTGCTCTTCGCCGAGCACGCGGCCGCCCGGCCCGACGCCGTGGCCCTCACCGGCCCCGGCGGCACGCTCACCTACCGCGAGCTGGACGAGCGGGCCAACCGGCTCGCCCGTCACCTGGCCGGCCGGGGCGTCGGTGCCGAGACCCGGGTGGCGGTGCTCCAGGAGCGTTCGCCGGAGCTGGTCGTCTCGACGCTCGCCGTCCTCAAGGCGGGCGGGGTGTACGTGCCGATCGACCCGAACCAGCCCGCGGCGCGCTCCGAGTTCATCCTGCGCGACACCGGGGCGGCGGCGCTGCTCACCGACCGGGCGCCGCAGGACCTCGGGTTCGCCGTGGACGGGAACGTCCCGGTCCTCCGCGTCGGCCCCGGCCTCGGTGCGGCCGGGACGCCGGAGGCCGGTCTCGGCGCGGGCGGCTCGACCGTCGGCGTCCTCGACCTCTCCGCCGAGCCCGCCACCGCCCCCGAGCGGGTGACGGACGCCGAGCAGCTCGCCTACGTGATGTACACCTCCGGTTCCACGGGCACCCCCAAGGGCGTCGGCAACACCCATCACAACGTCGTCCACCTGGCGGCCGACCGGTACTGGCGCGGCGGCAACCACGAGCGGGTCCTGATGCACTCGCCGTACGCCTTCGACGCCTCGACCTTCGAGATCTGGACCCCGCTCCTCACCGGCGGCACGATCGTCGTCGCACCGGCCGGCCGGCTCGACGCCGGGGACCTCGCGACGGCGATCGCCGACGGCGGGGTGACCGGACTCTTCGTCAGCGCCGGACTCTTCCGGGTGCTGGCCGAGGAGCGGCCCGAGTGCTTCCGGGGGGTGCGCGAGATCTGGGCCGGCGGTGACGTCGTCTCCCCGGCGGCGGTCCGGCGGGTCCTGGAGACCTGCCCGGGCACGGTCGTCGCCAACGAGTACGGCCCGACCGAGACCACCGTCTTCTCCACGGTCAACCAGCTGCGCACCCCGCAGGAGGTGCCCGAGGCGGTCGTGCCCATCGGGCGACCCCTGTGGAACACCCGGGTGTACGTGCTCGACGCCCGGCTCCGGCCGGTGCCGTCGGGTGTCGCGGGCGAGCTGTACATCGGCGGTGCCGGAGTCGCGCGCGGCTACCTCGGCCGGAGCGGTCTCACCGCCCAGCGGTTCGTGGCCGACCCGTTCACGGGCGGCGGCGAGCGGATGTACCGCACCGGAGACGTCGTACGCCGACTCGGGGACGGACGCCTGGAGTTCCTCGGCCGGGTCGACGACCAGGTGAAACTCCGCGGCTTCCGCATCGAGCCCGGCGAGGTCGAGGCGGTCCTCACCGGCCGCCCCGAGGTCGCCCAGGCCGCGGTGATCCTGCGCGAGGACCGGCCCGGCGACAAGCGCCTCGTGGCGTACGTCGTCCCGGCGGCGGCGCTCGCGGACCAGGACCGGCAGCAGGACGCCCCGCGCGCCCACGTCGACCACGACGCCCTGCGCGCCCACGTCGCCGCCGCCCTGCCCGAGTACATGGTCCCGTCGGCGGTCGTCACGCTCGACGTCCTGCCGCTCACCCTGAACGGCAAGCTCGACCGGCGCGCGCTGCCAGCCCCCGCCTACGGCACGGACCGGGACGGCACGGACCGGCGCGGCCCCCGCACCGAACGCGAGAAGGCGCTGTGCGCCCTCTTCGCCGATGTGCTCGGCCTCGACGACGCCGGGATCGACGACAGCTTCTTCGACCTCGGCGGCGACAGCATCATGTCGATCCAGCTGGTCAGCCGGGCCCGTCGGGCCGGACTCGAACTGTCCGTCCGGGACATCTTCGAGCAGCGGACCGTCGCCGCTCTGGCCGAGGTCGTCACGGAGACCGGTGGCACACCCGTCGAGGAGCCGGGCGCCGGCATCGGAGACGTACCGCTGACGCCGATCATGCACTGGTTCCTCGAACGGGGCGGCCCCGCCGACCAGTACAACCAGTCGCGGCTCGTCCAGGTCCCGGCGACGCTCGGCCACGGGCAGCTGCGCGCCGCCCTCGGCGCGCTCGTCGACCACCACGACGCCCTGCGGGCCCGGCTCTCCCCGGCGCCCGGGCGGCGGCTGGAGTTCCGCGAGCCGGGGGCCGTGGACGTGGACGCGCTCCTGCGCCGCGTCGACGCGGCCGGACTCGACGAGCGGGAGCAGCGCGAGCTGGTCGGCCGTGAGACCCGGGCCGCCCGCGAGCGGCTCGACCTGGCCGCCGGCGACGTCGTGCGGGCGGTCTGGTTCGACCGGGGCCGCGACCTGCCGGGGCTGCTGCTCCTCCTCGTCCACCACCTGGTCGTCGACGGGGTCTCCTGGCGGATCCTCGTACCGGATCTGGCGGAGGCGTACCGGGAGGTGAGCGCCGGGCGCACCCCGGAGCTGCAGGCCGTGGGCACCTCCTTCCGCCGCTGGTCGCAGCGGCTGACCGAGGAGGCGGCGCGGCCGGCCAGGGCCGCGGAGGCGGGCTGGTGGCAGCAGGTGCTGCGGCCCGGCGACCCCCGGATCGGCGCGCGGGCGCTCGACGCGGGGCGGGACACCTACGGGACGGCGGAGCACCTGACGGTGACGCTGCCGGAGGAGGTGACCGAGCTGCTGCTGACCCGGGTGCCGGCCGCCTTCAAGGCCGAGGTGAACGATGTGCTGCTGGCCGCGTTCGCCCTCGCCTGGGCGCGCTGGCGAGGCACTCCCGCCGGTACGGCCCTGATCGACCTGGAGGGCCACGGGCGCGAGGAGGAGCTGGTCGGCGGCGCCGATCTGTCCCGTACCGTCGGCTGGTTCACCAGCCTGTACCCGGTGCGGCTCGACCCGGCGACCGCCGATCTGGCCGGCGCCTTCGCCGGCGGCCCGGCCGCCGGCGCGGCGCTCAAGCAGATCAAGGAGCAGCTGCGCGCCGTCCCCGACAAGGGCATGGGGTACGGCCTGACGCGTCACCTCGACGCGACGACGGCAGCCGGATTCGCCGGACTGCCCCGGCCCCAGGTCGCCTTCAACTACCTGGGCCGTTTCACCACGGCCGGTACCAGGGACGCGGGCACCGCCGCCGTGCCCGACTGGACCGTGCTGTCGACCGCAGCCGGAGCGGGCGGCACCGACCCGAGGGTGCCGCTGGCGCACCCGCTGGAGCTCAACGCCCGTACCAACGACGGGCCCGCCGGGCCCGAGCTGTCGGCCACCTGGACCTGGGCGCGGGAGATTCTCGGCCGCGCCGAGGTCGAGGAGCTGGCGGACCTGTGGTTCCAGGCCCTGCGGGCGCTGACCGAGCACGTGGAGCGCCCCGACGCGGGCGGACTGACCGTCTCGGACGTGTCCCTGAGTCTGCTGAGCCAGGACGAGATCGAATTGCTGGAAGACGAGTGGAGGACCGCGTGATGGCGACGCAGGCGATGACGCAGGCGACGACGCAAGCCACGACGCGGGCGACGACGCCCGCGCCGCGGACGAACGAGCGGTCGGGGCCGCCGGCGGGGGCGAGGCCGGGGGCACCGTCCGGGCCGCCGTCCGGCCCGCGCTCCGGGCTGCAGGACATCCTGCCGCTGGCCCCCCTCCAGGAGGGACTGCTGTTCCACAGCGTGTACGACGAGGCCGCACCGGACGTGTACCTCGTGCAGCAGGCCATCGACCTGGCCGGCGACCTCGACACCGAGGCCCTGCGGGCCGCGTGCCGCGCGCTGCTGCGGCGCCACGCCAATCTGCGGGCCGCCTTCCGGTACGCGGGGCTCCAGCGGCCCGTGCAGATGATCCCGCACGAGGTACGGCTGCCGTGGGAGGAGCTGGACCTGAGCGGCCTCCCCGAGGCCGAGCGGGCGGCGGCCGCGGACCGGGCCGTCGAGGAGGACCGGACACGCCGGTTCGACCTCGCCAAGCCCCCGCTGATGCGGTTCACGCTCATCCGCCTCGGCGACGGCCGCCACCGCTTCGTCCTGACGAACCACCACATCCTGCTCGACGGCTGGTCCCGCCCGATGTTCGTGCGCGAGCTGCTCGCGCTCTACGCCTCGGGGGGCGACGACAGCGCCCTGCCCCGGGTCCGCCCCTTCCGCGACTACCTCCAGTGGCTCGCGGGCCAGGACAAGGGAGCCGCGCTGTCCGCCTGGCGCGAGACGCTCGCCGGGCTCGACGGCCCCACCCTCGTCTCCCCGCAGGCCGGGGAGCGGGCTCCGGTCGTCCCCGGCCGCCTGGAGACCGAGGTGGACCGCCCCACGTACGAGGCGCTCACCGCGCTCGCCCGGGAACGGGCCCTCACCCTCAACTCCCTGGTGCAGGGCGCCTGGGCGGTCGTCCTGAGCGGTCTGACCGGACGCGACGACGTGGTCTTCGGCACCACCGTGTCCGGCCGGCCGCCGGAGATCCCCGGCATCGAGACGATGGTGGGCCTCTTCATCAACACCCTGCCGGTACGGGTCCGGCTGCGGACCGACGAGTCCCTCGTCGACACCGTGCGCCGCGTGCAGGACGAGCAGACCCGGCTCCAGCCGTACCAGCACACCGGCCTCGCCGAGGTGCAGCGGCTCGCCGGGTCCGGCGAACTCTTCGACACCACCATGGTGTTCGAGAACTACCCGGTCGACATCGGCGCGGAGAACGACCGGCCCGGCGGCATCCGGGGCGTCACCGTCACGGGGAGCCGCAACCGCGACGCCACCCACTACCCGCTCGCCCTGGTCGCCGTCGGCCGCGGCGGACTGCGGCTCCGCCTCGACCACCAGCCCGACCTGGTCCCGGAGGAGACGGCCCGGTCCGTGATGGACCGGCTGGTCCGTGTGCTCCGCTCGGTCGCCACCGACCCGGGTCGGCCGCTGGGCCGCCTGGAACTGCTCTCCGCCGGCGAACGGGAGGCCGTCCTCGGCCTCGGCCGGGGCGCGGACACCCCCGTACCGGAGACGAGCCTGCCCGAGGCGTTCCGCGCCCAGGCGCTGCGCACCCCGGACGCCGTCGCCGTCCGCTGCGGGACCACGGCGTACGACTACGCGACCCTCGACGCCCGCTCGGACGCCCTGGCCCGGCGGCTCGTCGGCCTCGGTGTGACGGCCGAGACCCCCGTCGCGCTCCTGATGGAACGCTCGGCGGAACTGATCGTGTCGATGCTGGCCGTCCTCAAGGCCGGCGGGGCGTATGTGCCGCTGCGGCACGGAGACCCGGTCGACCGCCTCCGCCAGGTCACCGGCCTCGCCGGGGTCCGCGTGGTCCTGACGGACCCGGAGCACGCCGCCCGCGCCGGGGAACTGGGCGTGGATCGGCTGACGGTGGACGGGGGGCCCGTGGAACGGCCGGCGGCGGACGGGGTGCCGACGGGCGGCCCCTCACCGGCCCTCCCGCGTCACCACTCCGGCGACCGCCTCGCCTACCTCATGCACACCTCCGGGTCGACCGGCACACCCAAGGGCGTCGCCGTCACCCATCGGGCCGTGCTGGAGCTCGCCCACGACCGGTCGTTCTCCGGGGCCGCGCACCGGCGGGTCCTCGTGCACTCCCCGCACGCCTTCGACGCCTCCACCTACGAGCTGTGGGTGCCACTGCTCTCCGGCGGCACCGCCGTCGTCGCCCCGCCCGGGGACCTCGGCGCCGCGCGGATCGGCGAACTCGTCGAGGAGTACGGGGTGACCGGCCTGTGGCTGACGTCCGGGCTCTTCCAGCTCGTCGCCGACGAGGCCCCCGAGGTCCTCGCCGGGGTCCGCGAGGTGTGGACCGGCGGTGACGTCGTGCCCGCGGCCGCCGTGCGCCGTGTCATGGCCGTCTGCCCGGAGACCTCCGTCGTCGACGGGTACGGCCCCACCGAGACGACGACCTTCGCCGTCCGGCACCGGATGCCGGCCGGCGGCCCCGTCCCGGCGGCGGTCCCGATCGGCACCGCGCTGGACAACACCCGGCTGCTCGTCCTCGACACCGGACTGCGCCCCGTCCCGCGCGGCATGGCGGGCGAGCTGCACATCGCCGGAGCGGGCCTCGCCCGCGGCTACTGGCAGCGCCCCGGACTCACCGCCGAACGGTTCGTCGCCGACCCGTACGGACCGCCCGGCGCGCGGATGTACCGCACGGGCGACCTCGTCCGCTGGAACCCCGACGGCACCCTCGACTATCTCGGGCGCGCCGACGAACAGGTCAAACTGCGCGGGTTCCGGATCGAACTGGGCGAGATCGAGGCCGTCCTCGGACGGCATCCCGGCGTCGCCCAGGCCGTCGTCACCGTGCAGGAGCCGCGCCCCGGCGACAAGCGGCTCGTCGCCTGCCTGGTCGCCGAGCGGGGCGCCGACCCCACCCCGGCCGAGCTGCGCGCCCATGTCTCCGCCGAGCTCCCCGACTACATGGTGCCCGGAGTGTTCCTGACCCTGGACGCGCTGCCGCTGACCGGCAACGGCAAGGTCGACCGGCGGGCCCTCCCGCAGGCCGACGCCACGCCGGTGGCCGGCGCGACACGGCGCCTCCCGCGCACCCCGCAGGAGGACATCCTGTGCGGGCTGTTCGCGGAGCTCCTCGGCGTACCGCAGGTCGGTGTCGACGACGACTTCTTCGAGCTCGGCGGCCACTCGCTGCTCGCCACCCGGCTCGCCGGGCGGGTCCGTTCGGTGCTGGGCGCGGAGATCGCCGTGCGCCTGCTCTTCGAGAACCCGACGGTGGCCGGGCTGGCCCGAGCCCTCGACACGGCGGGCGCCGCCCGGCCCGCCCTCGAAGCGGCCCGGCCGCGCCCCGGGCGGGTTCCCGCCTCGTTCGCCCAGCGCAGACTCTGGTTCCTGCACCGGTTCGAGGGGCCGAGCCCCACGTACAACATCCCCTTCGCGATGAAGCTCACCGGGGACCTCGACCCGGCCGCGCTGCGGGCCGCGCTCGCCGATGTCGCCGAGCGCCACGAGGCACTGCGGACCGTCTTCGCGGAGGACGCCGAGGGCCCGTACCAGATCGTGCGCGACAGCGCCGACGCCCGCCCCGAACTGATCCACGTCCCCGGCGTCCTGGCGGCCGACCGGATCGAGGCGGAGCTCGCCGCGGCCGCCTCCCACCCCTTCGCCCTCGACCGCGAACTGCCCCTGCGGGCATGGCTTTTCGGTACGGGCCCCGGGGAGCACGTCCTGCTGCTGCTCGTCCATCACATCGCGGGCGACGGCTGGTCCGTCCCGCTGCTCGCCCGCGACCTCGTCACCGCCTACGCCGCCCGGCAGTCCGGCGACGCCCCCGGCTGGGCCCCGCTCCCCGTCCAGTACGCCGACTACAGCCTCTGGCAGCGCGCCGCGCTCGGCACCGAGGACGACCCGGACAGCGCGGTCGCCCGTCAACTCGCCCACTGGAAGCAGACCCTGGCCGGGCTCCCCGACGAACTGCCGCTGCCCACCGACCGGCCCCGGCCCGCCGTCGCCACCCACCGCGGGGACCGTGTCCTCTACGAGGTGCCCGAGGCGCTGTACGGGCGGGTCCGCGGCCTCGCGCGTTCCGTCCAGGCCAGTCCGTTCATGGTGCTCCAGGCCGCCGTCGCCGCCCTCCTCACCCGGCTCGGCGCCGGCACCGACATCTCGCTCGGCACCCCGATCGCGGGCCGTACCGACGACGCCCTCGACGACCTCGTCGGCTTCTTCGTCAACACCCTCGTCCTGCGCACCGACACCTCGGGCGACCCCACCTTCAAGGAGCTCGTCGGCCGCGTCCGCGAGACCGACCTCGCCGCCTACGCCCACCAGGACCTGCCGTTCGAGCGGCTCGTCGAGGCGCTCAACCCCAAGCGGTCGCAGTCCCGCCACCCGCTCTTCCAGACGATGCTCACCTTCAACAACACCGACCGGCGGCCCGGCACCGAGGGCGAGGAGCTCCGGCTGCCCGGACTCACCGCCACCCAGCTGCCCTCCGCCACCGGCTCGGCCAAGTTCGACCTGCTGCTCTCCTTCGCGGAACGCCACACGTCCGACGGCACCCCCGACGGGCTCGGCGCCGGCATCGAGTTCAGCACCGACCTGTTCGACCCCGCCACCGCGCGGACCCTCGTCGACCGGCTGCTCCGCCTCCTCGACGCGGTGACCGCGGAGCCGCAGCGCCGCCTCGGCGAACTGCCGCTGCTGAGCGGCGCCGAGCAGGACCGGGTGCTCGCCACGGGCACGGGACCGGTACGGGCCCGCGCCCTGGACGGCGGACTCGCGGCGCGCTTCGAGGCCGCCGCCGCGCGCGCCCCGGAGGCCGTCGCGGTCGACACGCCCGAGGGTGCGGTCGGCTACCGGGAGCTCGACTCCCGGGCCGACCGACTCGCCCGGCTGATGGCCGCCGAGGGCGTCGGCCCCGAGGACCTCGTCGCCGTGGCCATGCACCGCTCGGCCGACCTGGTCACCGCGCTGCTCGCCGTCCTCAAGACCGGCGCGGGCTATCTGCCGGTCGACCCCGGCTACCCCGCCGACCGCATCGCGTACATGATCGAGGACGCCCGCCCCGCGCTCGTCCTCACCACGAGCGACCTCGCGGGCCCGGAGGCCCTCGGGGACGCCCTCGCGGGCTCCGGCCGGCCCCGGCCGGACGCCGGCACCCGGGGCGGCCCGGCCCCCCGCCTCCTCCGTGTCGACGCCCCCGGCACCCTCGCCGCCCTCGCCCGTCTGGACGAGGGCGCCCTCGCGCCGCACGAGCGCGTCGCCCCGCCGCACCCCGCCCACCCGGCGTACGTCATCTACACCTCCGGGTCGACCGGCCGCCCCAAGGGCGTGACCATGCCCGCCGGGGCGCTGCTCAATCTGCTCGACTGGCACGAGAGCGAGATCCCCGGCGGCCCCGGCACTCGGGTCGCCCAGTTCACCGCCGTCAGCTTCGACGTCTCCGTCCAGGAGATGCTCTCCGCGCTCCTCGCCGGCAAGACGCTCGTCGTCTGCCCGGAGGACGTCCGCCGCGACCCCGCCCGGCTGGCCCGCTGGCTCGAGGACCGGCGCGTCCACGAGCTGTACGCCCCCAACCTCGTCCTCGACGCCGTCTGTGAGGCGGCCGTGGCGCAGCAGCTGCCGCTGCCGGACCTCACCGACCTGGTCCAGGCGGGCGAGGCCCTCACTCCGCACGGCGCGATCCGGGCCTTCTGCGCGGCCCGCCCCGGCCGCAGGCTGCACAACCACTACGGGCCCGCCGAGACCCATGTGGTCACCGCGGTCCGGCTCCCCGAGGACCCGGCCGAGTGGGCGCCCGGCGCGCCGCCCATCGGCGGACCCGTCGACAACACCTCCGTACGGCTCCTCGACCGGTGGCTGAAGCCGGTCCCCGCGGGCGTCCCCGGCGAGCTCTACATCACGGGCGCCGCCCTGGCCCGCGGCTATGTCCACCGGCCCGACCGCACGGCGGAACGGTTCGTCGCCGACCCGCACGGCCCGGCGGGCGCACGCATGTACCGCACCGGCGACCTCGCCCGCTGGAACCGCGAAGGACAGCTCGTCTATCTCGGCCGCGGCGACGCCCAGGTCAAGATCCGGGGCTTCCGCATCGAGCCCGGCGAGGTCGAGGCGGTCCTCGCCACCGCACCGGGCGTGGCCCAGGCCGCCGTCGTCGTACGGGAGGACCGGCCCGGCGACCGGCGCCTGACCGGGTACGCGGTCCCCGCCGACGACACCCGGCCGCACCCGTCCGCCCTGCGCGAGCACCTCGCGCGCCGGCTGCCCGAGCACATGGTCCCGGCCGCGTTCGTCCTCCTCGACGCCCTGCCCCTCACCCCCAACGGCAAGCTCGACCGGGCCGCGCTCCCCGCCCCCGACCTGAGCAACGACACCCGGTCGAGGCCCGCCTCCACTCCCGAGGAACACGCCCTGTGCACGCTGTTCGCCGAGGTCCTGGGCGTCGCGGAGGTGGGAGCGGACGACGACTTCTTCGAGCTGGGCGGCCACTCCTTCCTCGCCGCGCGGCTCGTCGGCCGGGTCCGTGAGGAACTCGCCACCGACCTGCCGGTACGGGCCGTCTTCGACACCTCGACCCCGGCCGGCCTCGCCCGGGTCCTGACCGGCGAGTCGGCGGGCGCCGAGGGAGGGGACACCGCGGACGGCGAAGCAGGCCCTCGCGCCACCAGGGGCCTGCTGCCCCTGCGGACCCGGGGCACGGCGGCACCGGTCTTCTTCCTGCACCCCGGTGGCGGCTTCAGCTGGTGCTACGCGGGACTCGTCCGCCATCTCGGCCCCGACGTCCCGGTGTACGGCATCCAGGCCAGCGGCCTCGACGGCTCGGGCGCCCTGCCCGCCTCCATGGACGAGATGACCGAGGACTATCTGGCCCGGATCCGCGCCGTCCAGCCCCACGGTCCCTACCGGCTGGCCGGCTGGTCCTTCGGCGGCCTGGCCGCGCACGCCCTCGCGACCCGGCTGCGGGCCGAGGGGGAGCGCATCGGACTCCTCGCGCTGCTCGACGCCTACCCGCCGGGCGAGAACGCCGTCACCGAGGAGCCCGTGGAGCACGAGGTCGTCGCCCACAACCTCCAGGCGATGGGCTTCACCTTCGACATGGAGGAGCTCATAGCAGACCAGAAAGCCGTTCTGCTGCGCTTCCGTGAGTTCCTGCAGAGCGGAAACCAGAACCTCCGGCATCTGGAGGCCCAGGACATCCTGGCGCTCAAGGATGTGTATGTGAACAATGTCCGGCTCATGCGGCGTTTCGAGCCGGAGTTCTTCGACGGCGATCTTCTCTTCGTGTCCGCGGAGAAGAAGTCGGAAGTCGACAGGTCAAGCCGTCTCGATGTCCACTTGTGGCAGCCCCTGACCGGGGGTTCCGTCGAGGTCTGCGCTATAGACTCGACCCACGGAAATCTGATGACGGACGCCCGTCATATGGCCCGCATCGGACGTTTCCTCGCGGAGCGTCTGTGACGCGCGGGGGAATTCGACGGGGCGATGAGAATCCGACGAGAAGAATCCTCGAGAA
Source organism: Streptomyces sp. NPDC017246 (assembly GCF_044331325.1). Classification (NCBI taxonomy): domain Bacteria; kingdom Bacillati; phylum Actinomycetota; class Actinomycetes; order Kitasatosporales; family Streptomycetaceae; genus Streptomyces; species Streptomyces sp. NPDC017246. The sequence goes on from NZ_JBIRMW010000018.1 coordinate 12,621, forward strand.
AAATCCTTCGAAAAGGAGCGACCGCATGAGCAGCAACCCCTTCGAGGACCCGGAGGGCACCTACCTCGTCCTCGTCAACGACGAGGGACAGTACTCCCTGTGGCCGGCGTTCGTCGAGGTTCCGGAGGGGTGGAGCACCGCCCTGGCGGCGACCACGCGTGACGCGGCGCTCGAGCACATCAACACCCACTGGACGGACATGCGCCCCGCGAGCCTGGTGCGGGAGATGGAAGGCGCCGACGCCGCCTGATTCCACCGTGTGGCCCGCCCTCCGAGCGCTTACCGGCGTCCGGAGGGCGGGCCACACGCTTTTCCGCGCATTCCCCGGAGAGCCGGGCAGAAGAATCAGAGGAAGGGGCAGCACATGCCGGTCGTGCCGGTCAACGGAATACGTCTGAACTACGAGGACACCGGAGAGGGGGAACCGGTGGTGATGATCCAGGGAACCGGCGGCGGGCGCACCGCCTGGCAGCTCCATCAGGTGCCGGCGCTCACCGCCGCCGGATTCAGGGTGATCACCTTCGACAACCGTGGCATTCCACCGACGTCGGAATGCCCCGAGGGTTTCACCCTGCAGGACATGGTCGGCGATGTCACCGGGCTCGTCGAGCGACTCGCTATCGGCCCGGTCCGTGTCGTCGGCACCTCGATGGGCGCCTTCGTCGCCCAGGAGCTGTCCCTCGCCCGGCCCGACCTGGTCCGGCAGACCGTCCTCATGGCCACCCGCGGCCGGACCGACGCCCTGCGTGCCGCGCTCACCCGTGCGGAGACCGAACTGCACGACTCCGGGGTGACCCTGCCGGCCCGTTACTCCGCCGTCCTGCGCGCCCTCAAGTTCCTGTCGCCGCGGACCCTCGACGACGAGCGGGAACTGGCCGACTGGCTCGACCTGTTCGAGCTGGCACCCCCTGCGGGCCCCGGCCTGCGGGCGCAGATGGAGGTGAGCCGGCTGGAGAACCGGCTCGACGCGTACCGGGGGATCCGGGTGCCGTGCCAGGTGATCGCCTTCGCCGACGACCTGGTCACCCCGCCGCATCTGGGCCGGGAGGTCGCCGACGCGATCCCGGGCGCCGTGTTCGAGGTGATCGAGGGCTGCGGGCACTACGGCTACCTGGAGGACCCGGCCGCGGTGAACAAGGCGATGGTGCGGTTCTTCACCGGACCGACGGCCGGCTGACCACGGCCGGCTGACCACGGCCCGGTCGGCCACGGCCCGGCCGAAGGCAGCCCGGCCTACGACGCCCCGGCCGACGACGGCCGACCGGAGTGGGGACGAAAAACGCCTTCGTCCGGGCCGCGGTTCGCGGTCCGGACGAAGGAGGGAGAGGGAAAGAGGAGGGAGAGGTGCCCGACGGGGGATGACAGACACTTCTCCCTCCTCGTCGGAGGGGCCGGCCTACCTCTGGTAGGGATCGGGCCGGCCGTCGTGACCCTGCTGCCCCTGCTGGTTCCACCCCGGCGTCGGGGCGTACGGGTCCTGCGGGGCGTAGGAGTCCTGGGGGGCGTACGGCTGCTGGGGGGCGTACGAGTTCTGCGGGGTGTACGTCTGCTCCTGCCGGTACCCCGGCCCCTGGGCGTAACCCTGGCTCTGGCCCTGGCCCTGCGCGTACTGCGTGGCGCCGGCCGGTACCGGCTGCGGGAGGCGCAGCTGCCGGGTGTCGTCGGAGCCGGCCGCGTGCTGGGCACGGCGGGCGCCGGAGAGGCCGCCCGGCCACCAGTTCCACTTGCCGAGCGCGGTCATCAGGGCCGGCAGGACGAAGATGCGGATGATCACGGCGTCGAGCAGGATCGCCGCCGCAAGGCCGACGCCCAGCTGCTTGAACTCCACCATGCTCAGGGTGCCGAAGATCGCGAACACGGCCACCATGACGATCGCCGCGCTGGTCACGACGCCGGCGGAGCGGGTGATCCCGTCACGGACGGCGTCACGGACGTTCGCCCCGCTGAGGGCGGCCTCGCGGATCCGGCTCACGACGAACACGTGGTAGTCCATCGAGAGGCCGAACAGCACCACGAAGAGGAAGAGCGGCAGCCAGGAGACGACGGCCCCCGAGCTGTGGAAGTCGAGCACGCCCTCGGCCCAGGTGTTCTGGAAGACCGCGACGAGGACACCGAAGGAGGCGGCCGCCGACAGCAGGTTCAGGAGGATCGCGGAGAGCGCCACGGCGAGAGAGCGAAAGATGACGGCCATGGTGGCGAAGGTCAGCAGCAGGATGAAGCCGACCACCCACGGCATCCGGTCCTCCAGGTGGCCGGTGAAGTCGACCCCCTGGGCGACCTTGCCGCCGACCGCGCCCTCGGCGCCCTGGACGGGGGCGATCGCCTCGGGCACCCAGGCCCGCAGCAGTGCGAGGGAATCCCGGGCCCCGTCGCTCCTGGGCGAGTGCGGCGTTCCGACGGCGACGGTGTGCACGCGCTTGTCGGCCGAGACCCGGACCGTGGGCTTCTGGTCGTGGGCGAACAGCTCCTGGCCGTCCGTGCGGTCCAGCAGCGTCTTGAGCGCGGCCTCGACCTCGCCCGCCTTCTCGGCGGGGGCCCGCACGGCCACCTGGTGCACGGTGCCCTTGCTGGGGAAGGCGGCGGTCAGCCGGTCCATGGCCTGGACGACCGGGATGTCACGGGAGAGGTCGTCCGAGCCGGGCTGCTTCAGCTTCATGTCGAGGGCGGGCAGGGCGAGGACGAGCAGGGCGCCGACGGAGACCACGAGGGTGAGCACGGGCCGTACGAGGGCGGGGCGCAGCAGCACGGGCCAGAGCCGGGACTCGTTGGAGCGCATCGTGAGGCGCCACAGGAGCGGGACCCTGGGCCGGTCGACCCAGCGGCCGAGCTTGGCGAGGAGGGCGGGGAGCACGGTCAGCGAGGCCAGGACGGCGACGGCCACGACGATGATCGAGCCGGTGGCCAGGGAGGCGAAGGTGGCTTCCTGGGCGAGGTAGAGGCCGGCCATGGAGACGATGACGGTGGTGCCGGAGACGACGACGGTGTGTCCGGAGGTCTCGGCGGCGATCTCGATGGCGTCGAGGTGCGAGGCGCCCTTGTGGCGTTCCTCGCGTTCCCGCTTGAGGTAGAAGAGCGAGTAGTCGACGCCGACGGCCATGCCCATGAGCAGGATGACGTTGCTGACCGCGCTGGTCTCGGGCATGACGTGCGAGGCCAGGGTCGACAGGCCGATGGCGGCGCCGACGCACGACATGGCGAGGAGGACCGGCACACCGGCGGCGATGATCGCGCCGAAGACGACGAGCAGGATCAGCAGGGTCAGCGGAAGGCTGATCAGCTCGGCCTTCTTGAAGTCCTCGCCGAGGGTCTCGCCGAGCCCCTTGGCGGTGGAGCCGGTGCCGATCTGGTCGATCCTGATGCCCTCGTGGGCCTTCTCGGTCGCCGCGCTCGCGTCGAGCAGCGGCTGGACGCGGGTATCGGCGTTCTCGGTGTCGCCCTTCATGGTGACGGGGAGCAGCAGGGCCTTGCCGTTGGGGGAGGGGAAGGCGGTGCCGACGCTCTCCACCTCGGGGAGGGCCTTCATCTTCCCGGCGAGCTCCTCGGCCGCCTTCCGCGCGGTGGCGACGTCCAGCTTCCCGCCGTTCGCGGCGCTGATGAGGACGTTCTCCTCGGGCTTCTCGGTGAAGTGCCCCGAGGCGGTGATCCGGCCGGCGCGGCCGGACTCGCCGACCCCCGACTCCTCGTCGCTGATCTTGTTCGTGCCGGCGGCCCCGCCCAAGAAGAGACACAGCGCGACGAAGACCACCCAGAGCCCGATGGCGGACCACGGATGCGTGGCGCTCCATCGTGCGATCCGTACCGTTGCGGGTTTCTTTCGCACCTTCTGTTTCCTTCCATTGCTGCGGAAACCGCCGGGGCGGCTGCCGTTCTGCGACGAGTAGAACGCTAGCCACGGGAGGAGGGCGGGGACACGAGGTAAACCGCCTGGGCAGCCCCAGTTTTCCGCAGCCTTCGCCCTGTGGTTTCCCGTAACGGGGACCCTGCGGTTTCCCGTAACGCCCTGGAGCAAAATCTTGACCTGAGCAAATCCGGGCGGCTAGCTTCATTTTCCGATTCACCCTTCGGGGCCGCACGGCAAATCGAGCCCGGCGGCAGGAAAATGCCATCCAGTGGTGTTAGTCAAGGGGAAATAATGGAAACTGTTGTCCTGACGCGGCAGCATATTGCCAAGATCGTCAATGAAAAGGGATTCGACGATTTCATGGACCGGATGATCGCCCGCCTCGGCGAGGTCTTCCGGGAGGGCGGCCACGGGGGCATCACCCCGGCCCGCGACGGGTTCGTACGGGGTCCCGGGGACACGGCCATCCTGGAATGGATGCCGCACCACCGGCCCGGTGAGTCGATCACGATCAAGACCGTGGGCTACACGCCGTCCAACCCGACGGAATTCCGGCTGCCCACGATCATCGGGACCATGACCCGGTACGACGACGTGACGGGCCGGCTGCTCGCGGTCTGCGACGGCATCCTGCCGACGGCGATCCGTACCGGCGCCGCCTCCGCGATCGCCAGCCGACTCCTCGCCCGCCCGGACAGCAAGGTCCTCGGGCTCGTCGGCGCGGGCGCGCAGGCGGTGACCCAGGCGCACGCGCTGAGCCGGGTGTTCCCGCTGGAGCGGATCGTCGTCCACGACATCGAGCCGGAGCACGCGCGGTCCTTCGCCGAGCGGGTGGAGTTCCTCGGGCTCGACGTGAAGGTGGCCACGGTCGCCGAGATCGAGGCCGAGGCCGACATCATCTGCACCGTCACCTCGGTGGCGGTCGGCGACGGCCCGGTGCTGCTCGGCGAGAACCTCCGCCCGCACGTGCACATCAACGCCATCGGCGCCGACCTCATAGGCAAGTTCGAGGTGCCGCGGCACGTGCTGACGTCGGCGTTCGTCACGGCGGACCACCGGGGCCAGTCCCTGCGCGAGGGGGAGGGCCAGCAGCTGACCGAATCCGACCTGGGGCCGGATCTCATGGAGCTGTGCGAGCGGCCCGCCCTCGCGGCGGGACACCGGGACGGGATCACCGTCTTCGACTCCACCGGTTTCGCGCTGGAGGACCACGTGGCCTTCGACGTCCTGCTCGAACTCGCCGCCGAGGCGGGGCTGGGGGACCACCTCCAGATCGAGCAGCTGCCGGAGGACGCGCTCAACCCGTACGCCTTCGCGTAGGCGTGCCGCGGGCCGTCCCCACCGCCGCCATCGGCGGGGACGGCCCGTTCCGCCCGCTCCCCGGAGCTACGACTCCAGGTAGCGGAGCACCGCCAGGATCCGCCGGCTGTACCCGGTGGTGTGGGACAGCTCCAGCTTGTCGAAGACCGTGTTGAGGTTCTTCTCCACGGAACTCAGCGAGATGTGCAGCTTCTGCGCGATGGCCGTGTTCGTATGGCCCTGCGCGAGCGCCTCGAGGACCGTGCGCTCCCGGGGCGTCAGCCGCGCCAGCGGGTCCCCGTGCGTGGTCCGGATGACCAGCTGGCGTACGACCTCCGGGTCGATCGCCGCCCCGCCGGCGTGGATCCGCTCCAGCGCGTCGAGGAACTCCTCGACCTGCGCCACCCGGTCCTTCAGGAGATAGCCGACCCGCTCGGCGTTGGACGCGAGGAGCTTGGCCGCGTAGTTGCGCTCGATGTGCTGCGACAGGACGAGCACGCTGACCTCGGGCCAGCGCTCCCGGATCTCGACGGCCGCCCGCAGCCCCTCGTCCGTGTGCGTCGGGGGCATCCGGATGTCGACGACGACGATGTCCGGCCGCTGCTCCTCGACCTCCTTGAGCAGCGTCACCGCGTCACCCAGCGCCGCCAGGACCTCGTGGCCCTCCTCGACGAGCAGCCTGACCAGGCCCTCTCGCAGCAGGGTCGAGTCCTCGGCCAGGATTACGCGCATGGAAGCTCCGCGGTGATGGTGGTCGGTCCCCCGAGGGGGCTGTGGATGTGCAGCACGCCGTCGAGCGCGGCCACCCGGCTGCGCAGTCCCGTCAGCCCGCTGCCGGTCTCGTTCGCGCCGCCCGTGCCGTCGTCCTCGACCCGTACGGTGAGCCGCGCCCCGTCGAGAGCCACCGCCACCGAGATCGCCGAGGCCGAGGAGTGCTTGGCCGCGTTCGTCACGGACTCCGACACCACGAAGTAGGCGGCGGTCTCCACCGGCCTCGGCAGCGGGGAGTCGACCTCGAAACGGGTCCGCAGCGGAATGCTGCACCGCTCCGCGACACCGCCGAGCGCCTCCTCGAGACCGAGGCTGTCGAGCGCCGACGGATACACCCGCCAGGCCACCTCGCGCAGTTCGGTGAGCACGCCCTGGGACTCCTCGTGCGCCTGGAGCAGCAGCGCGTCGGCCCGCTCGGGGTTGCGGCCCCGGCGCGCCCGGCCGATCAGCATGGCGAGCGCCACCAGACGCTGCTGGACCCCGTCGTGCAGATCGCGCTCGATCCGCCGCCGCTCGGCGTCGACGGCCTCGACGACCGCGGCCCGGCTGGTGGCGAGTTCGTCGATGCGGCGCTGGAGCAGCTCCCGCTCGGAGGGGCCGAAGCACTCGCGGGCGGTACGGGCGTCGAGCGCGGCCAGCGAGTAGAGCCCCTGGACGTCGAGGAAGAGCAGCACGCTGCCGAGCAGGACCTGGGTGAGGAGCTCGTCCCAGCCGAGGGTGCCCCGCACCACGCCGTTGACCAGGAGACCGGCCAGGACGCCGCCGAAGACGAGAAGGCCGATGACCACTCCGCAGAGCAGTCCGGTGTAGCTGCGGATCGCGAGGTAGCGCAGGATCTTCTGGTCCGAGGCCTTGTAGTGCTCGGGGAAGAGATCGCCGAAGAAGGCGGAGCGGCGGACCCGTTCGAGGGTGACCAGGCGCCGGGCGCCGGCCATCAGGATCTCCAGGGCGCTGGACCGGGTCCGCGGCCAGAGCAGGAACGGTCCGAGGGCCGCGCCGACGACGAGGAAGTAGAGGGCGCCGACCAGGGCGGTCACGCAGCCGAGGAGAATCCCCAGTCCGCGGCGGGGCCGGGACGGGGTGGTCGTACGGGTGACGGTCTGGTCCTCACCGGCGCCGTCCCCGCCGGAATTCGTCGGCGGTCGGTCGGACGCGGTGCCTGCTAAATCCCCTTGCACGGGGCCCGAGACTAGTGCGCCCGCACAGCCCGGGCAAGATCGCCCGGGCTGTGCGGGAAGCGGTGCCGTACGGGTGGGGCGGGAGCCGAGGGTCACGAGGCGCGCCGGTGCTGGGCCTGGCTGCGGCTGCGGACACGGACCGCCACGTAGGCGACGATGGCGACGACGACCATGACCAGGACGACCTTCGACAGGACACCGACATAGGTCTCCACGACGTCCCACTGGTCGCCCAGCCAGTAGCCGGCCATCACCAGGATGCTGTTCCAGATGAGGCTGCCGAGCGTGGTGAGCATGATGAAGAGGGGCATCGGCATCCGCTCGACACCGGCGGGCACCGAGATCAGGCTCCGGAAGATCGGCACCATCCTGCCGAGGAAGACCGCCTTCGTCCCGTGCTTGGAGAACCACTCCTCGGTACGCACCAGGTCGGAGGCCTTCACCAGGGGCAGCTTCCCCCAGATCGCGTGCATCCGCTCCCGGCCGAAGAGCACCCCGATCCAGTAGAGCGCCACCGCGCCGACCACCGAACCGAGCGTCGTCCAGAACAGCGCCGAGGCCAGGCTCAGCACGCCCTGACCGGCGGCGAAGCCGGTCAGCGGCAGGATGACCTCGCTGGGCAGCGGCGGGAAGAGGTTCTCCAGGGCGATGGCGAGACCGGCTCCCGGGCCGCCCATGGTGTCGACGAGGTCGGCGGCCCAGCCGGCGACGCCGTCCGCGGGCTGCTGGGCGAGCGCCATGGTGGTGAGGTTCATCAGGGACTCCAAGCTGGCGGGGACGGTGGGGGCGGGCGCCCCGTTCTTCTTCCTCAAACTTAGAAAGCGCTGCTCAGCGCCGGTATGAGGGTTGCCGTCCACCCCGGTGGTGTTCTCCGCACTTCCGACCCTGCGGTTTTCCGCAGGGTCGGGGTACGGGGACCCGCCGCCGGACGTGCTCCGGCGGCGGACCGCCGGACGCGTTCAGGAGTGGCCGGAGAAGCGGGCCGACGGACCCTTTCGAGGGGCGGATCGACGGCCGCGATGACCCGTTCCTGCCAGGTCCGCGGGAATCCCTGTTCCTTTCCGTTGCGCCGGGTCTACGTTGAATCTCGTTCGAGCGAAACACCGCCCGGACGCTTTTCAGATCCGTCGACAACAGGAGGTCTGTCATGGAGAAGGAGATCGAGACCGGTCAGGTCTACGAGGTCCCCGAGCTCTCCGAGCTGGGCGACTACGACGAGCTCACCCGAGGCGTCGGCTTCCCGCTGGCCGACTTCTTCATTCACTTCGACTAATCCCCGCAGGGGATCGTTGTTGACCGAATGAATTAGTTGATGCCATGCGGCGGCGGAATGCGGGGTTTCCCCTCGCATTCCGCCCTGCCGCCGTCCTGCCGGAATCGCGGAGGAAACATGCTGGAGAACCCGGCCCTTTCCGGGCCCTGGTTCGTCGCCCTGCCCGACAGCGCGTCCGCGCTCCCGGTGGCGCGGCGGCTGCGCGACCGTATCGGATTCACCCTCACCCACGCGTCGGGCCGGCCCTGGGTCGTCGGCAACGCCCCCGACGGCACGACCGGCGCCGCCGGCGCCGTCGCCGCCCGGCACGGCGCCACCGCGCTGCTCGTCACCGGAACGCACGCCCTGACCGCGGGCGAACTCGCCGACTGGGCCCGCCGCGTACGCACCACGGCCGATCTCGACGCCCTCGCCGCCTCCCTCACCGGCAGCGCCCACCTCGTGGCGAGCGTCGACGGAGAGGTCCGTGTCCAGGGCACCGCGTCCGGTGTCCGCAGGGTCTTCACCACCACCCTCGCCGGTACGACCCTCGCCGCCGACCGGGCCGATCTGCTCGCCGCCCTCACCGACGCGCCGCTCGACCCGGTACGGCTCACCGCCCGACTCCTCGCCATGACCCCGTCCTCGCTCACCGAACCGGTCTGGTCCGGGGTCGACCTGGTGCCGCCGGACGCCTGCCTGCTGATCGCCGCCGACGGCACGGCCCGCACCCGCACGTGGTGGCGGCCGCCGCCCCAGGAACTGGACCGCACGCAGGGCGGCCCCGCGCTCGCCCGGGCCCTCGCCGACGCCGTCGCCGTCCGGGTCCGCGCACACGCGGTCGTCGGCTCCGACCTCTCGGGCGGACTCGACTCCACCCCCCTCAGCTTCCTCGCCGCCGAGGCCACCGGCCGCGCGGCGGGTTCCCTCGTCACCGTCCGCATCGGGGTGGCCGACCCCACCCACGACGACCACATCTGGGCCGCCAAGGCGCAGGACCTGCTCGACGGCGACCACATCACCCACACCGTCTTCGGACCGGGCGAACTCCCCGACATGTTCGAGGACGTGGCCCGGCCGGTCACGGGCCTCGACGAACCCACCCGCTGGATACGGCCGGTGGCCAGGCTCCGCGAGACCGCCCGCCGTCTCGCCGCGGTCGGCGCCGGTGTCCACCTCACCGGCCACGGCGGCGACGAGGTCCTCGCGGTCAAGCCCAGCTATCTCCACGACCTGACCCGCCGCCGTCCCGCCCTCGCCCGCGAACACCTCGCCGGCATGCGGGCCCTGCGCCGCTGGTCGACGACCGCGACCCTGCGGGCACTCGCCGACCGGCGCCCCTACGGCACCTGGCTCACGGCCGAGGCCGACGCCCTCACCAGCGCCTTCCCGCCCGCCAACCAGCCGCTGTTCGGCTGGGAGTACCCGCTGCGGCTGCCGCCGTGGGTCACCGGCGACGCCGCCGTCGGCCTCGCCGACGAGATGCGCCGCCGCGCCGAAGGGGCCCGGCCGTACGCCCCCACCCGCGCCGCCCACACCACCGTCGACCTGGCCCGCCAGCTCGGCGCCGCCGTCCGGCTCGCCGAGACGGTGACCGCCGGCGCGGGCGCGGTCCTCCAGGCCCCTTATCTGGACGACCGGGTCCTGGAGGCCTGCCTCGCGGTACGACCCGAGGAGCGCAGCTCCCCGTGGACGTACAAGCCGCTGATGGTCGAGGCGATGCGCGGCACCATGCCCGAGGGCTCCCTCAAGCGGGCCACCAAGGGCGAGTTCTCCGACGACTTCTTCCGGGGCCAGCAGCACCACCGGGGCCAGATCGCCGAGCTCTTCGACCAGCCGCTCCTCGCCGGTCTCGGCCTGATCGACACGGGGACCCTCCGCCACATGGCCCTCGCCGCCTATCCGCCGGGACTGCCGTGGGGCGCCCTCGACGCCACGATGGCCGTGGAGAACTGGCTCAGGGCGCGGTCGAGTTGGAACCTGCCACCGGCGGACGAGGTCCTGCGGGTCACGACGGCCGCATCCGTCACCGACGCCGCACCCACCGGCGCCGCATCCGTCACCGACGCCGCGCCCACTGACGCCGCGCCCGTCACCGACGCCGCGCCGGCGCCGAGCGGAGCGGCGACGACCGGGCCCGCGCCCACGGCCGACGCGCCCAGCGGCGTACCGGCCCCGGCCCACGCCCTGCCCCACCCCCCGGCGGCCCCGGCCCCCGCCGCGGCCCACCCGACCGTTCCGAGCGCCCCGGCCGTTCCGGCCGTGCCGACCCAGGAGGAGAACCACCGTGTCCCTCAGCCTCGCTGACGGAGTGTCGATCGCCGAGACCGACGACGGCGCCGTCCTCCTCGACGAACGCACCGGCCGCTACTGGCGGCTCAACGGCTCCGGCGCACGCCTCCTCCAGGCGCTGCTCGCCGGCCGGGACACCCGGCAGGCCGCCCTCGACGCCGCCGCCGGGGCAGCCGTCCCCGCCGACCGGGCCGCCCGGGACGCCGCCGGACTCGTGGACAAGCTGCGCGGCGCCGGACTGGTGACGGCATGAGCTCGCCCGTCGCCATCGTCGACCGCCCGAGGCTCGCCGTGCACCGGCGCCCCCTGCCGTGGCTCGCCGTCGCCGCCGCCCGGGTCCTGATGCGCCGGCCGCCCGCCCGTATCCGCACCGTCCTCGAATTCCTGCGCAAGGGCGCCCGCCCGGCCACCACCGAGGAGGCCGCGCGCAGCCGCGCCGAGGTCGTCGCCGTCAGCGTCAGCTGCGCCGGGGAGGGCTGCGTCCAGCGCTCCCTCGCCACCGCGCTGCTCTGCCGCCTCCGCGGCCAGTGGCCCACCTGGTGCTCCGGCGTCCGCGTCGTGCCCTTCCTCGCCCACGCCTGGGTCGAGGTCGACGACGAGCCCGTCGACGAGCCGTACCCGCGCGGCTACCACACCACCCTGATCCGCGTGCCTCCCCGGGAGAGGTCATGAGAACGACGGAACTCACCGGCTTCGGCCTGGGACTGCGCGTCGACGGCTTCACCCCCGAGAGGGGACCGGAGACCCTGCGCGCACTGCTCTGGGAGTACGGGGTGCTCCATCTGACCGGATTCCCGCGCGACCCCGAGGCCCTCACCGCGCTCGCCCGCTGCTTCGGCGAACCCCGGACGGTCTTCCCCGCCGAGCACCGGGTGCCCGGACAGCCCCACGTACGCCTCCAGTCCAATGTGCGGGGACTCGGCGCCAACGCCGGCGGGCAGTACTGGCACGCCGACGGCTCCTTCGCCCCCGACATGCCGCTGGTCAGCGTACTGACCTGCGACGAGGCGCCGGATTCCGAGGGCGAGACGCTGTTCGCCGACCTCCGCGCCGGATACACGGCGCTCCCCGGCGACCTGCGCGCCGAGGTCGACGGCCTCGACGGCGGCTTCCCCTGCCGGCGGATCGCCGAACAGGACATGCGCCGCGCGACCGCCATGCGGACCGTCGCCCTGTCCGAGGCCGAGCGGAACCGCCAGCTCGCCGAACTCACCGACTTCGTCCGCCCGCTCGTCACCACCCACCACACCACCGGCCGCCGTGCCCTCGTCCTCAACGAGCACTGGCTCAGGGAGATCCCGGGCCGCACACCGGAGGAGGGCGGGCGTCTGCTCGACCGCCTCTACGGGACGGTGACCCGGCCCAGCCACGTCCTCCGGCACCGCTGGAGCGTCGGTGACGTCCTGGTCTGGGACAACACCTCCGTCCTGCACAAGGCGGTCCCGGCCGCGCCGGGCCGGCGCAAGATCACACGCCGGATCACCACCGCCGTCCCCGTGACGGAACCGCGACGGACGGCGGAGGGGGCCGCCGGGCGAGCGGCCGGTCGGAGCTCCGAGGAGACGACGGAGCACCGCCGGGCCCGGACGCCGGACCGCGAACCCGCCGTCCCGGCCACCACCCCCTGAACGGCGACGACGGTCACCCCCCCCCCGGCCGCCGTCGCCCCGACCGCCGGGGTCTTCGCCGCAGCGCCGCCCGCGCACCCCCACAGCGGCGAAGACCTCGGACGTCCCTCCCGGCCCGCCCAGCCCCGTCCGAACCGGCCCGGCCGGCCTCCGTCCGCACCGGCTCGGCCGGCCCCCCGTCCGCACCGACCCGTCCAGCCCCGTCCGAACCGGCCCGGCCGGCCCACGAACCCCGGGAACCCACCGTGTCCCAGAGCTCCGCCACCGCGTCCGCCGCGGCATCCCCCGCCGCTTCCGCCAGTGCCCCCCCCGGCGCTTCCGCCACCGCTTCCGCCACCGCGTTCGGGACGCTCCTGGACGGGTCCGACCCGGCGTCCGGGCCGTTCGGCGCCGCCGCCAACGCCGAGCTCGACCGGCGGGAGGACTTCCCCACGGAGGCCTGCGCCGCGCTCGACGCCCTCGGACTGCCCGCCCACTACGTCGACGTCCGGCACGGCGGACGGCTCCGCGACATGCCCGAACTCGTCGGCCTCCAGCGGTCCGTGGCCCGCCGCGACCTCACCGTCGCCGTCGCCCACGGCAAGACCTTCCTCGGCGCCGCACCCGTCTGGCTCGCCGGCCGCCCCGACCAGGCCGCCCGGCTCGCCGACGGCGTCCGCCGCGGAGCCGTCGTCTCCTGGGCCCTGACCGAACGCGACCACGGCGGGGACCTCCTCGCGGGCGGGCTCACCGCCCGGCCCGTCCCCGGCGGCGGCTGGCGTCTCGACGGCGAGAAATGGCTGATCAACAACGCCGGACGGAGCCGGTACGTCTGCCTCCTCGCCCGCACACGGGAGAGCGGCGGACCCCGTGGCTTCAGCGTCTTCCTCGTCGACAAGACCCGCCTCGCGCCCGGCTCGTACCGCGTCCTGCCCAAGGTCCGCACCCATGGCATCCGGGGCGCCGACATCAGCGGCATCGCCTTCGACGGAGCGGTGATCGACGACGACGCCCTCGTCGGAGAGACCGGCACCGGACTCGACACCGTCCTGCGGACCCTCCAGCTCACCCGCATCCTGTGCACGGCGCTCTCGCTCGGCGCCCTCGACCACGCGCTCGACGTCGCCGTCCCGTACGCCCGGGGCCGCAACCTCTACGGCCGCGACCTCGCCACCCTGCCCCGGGTGCGCCGCACACTGGGCGAGGCCGCGGCCGCGCTCGACGTGGCCGAGGCCGTGGTGGACGTCGCCGCCCGCGCGATCCACACGCTCACCCCGGAACTCGCCCTCGTCTCCGCCGTCACCAAGGCCCTCGTCCCGAACCTGGTCCAGGACGCCCTGGACCGGATCACCGAACTCCTGGGCGTACGGGGCTTCCTGAGCGACGGATACCTGGACGGCTCCTTCGCCAAGCTGGAACGCGACCACCGGATCGTCGCCGTCTTCGACGGCAGCACCGCCGTCACCCGCAACCTCACCGTCGACCACTTCCCCTCCCTGGCCCGCTCCTGGCGCGGCGGCCGCGCGAACCGGGCGGCCCTCCCCGCCACCGTCACGGGCCCACTTCCCCCCTTCGGCCCGGAGCGGCTCCGGCTCCTGTCCGCGGGCAGCACGGTCGTCGAACTCCTCCCGGAGGCGGTCGGCGAGGTCCGCCGCGCGGCCCGGCACGGACTCCTTCCCCGGGAGACGGCCAGGATGGCCGCGGAACTCGAAGCCGTGACCCGGGCGGCGCACCGCAGCATGGAATCCCTCGACCGCACCCCGAGGGACGTCCCCCAGACCGCGTTCGACCTGGCCGAACGGTACGAACTGTGCTTCGCGGGAGCGGCCGTCCTGCACCGCTGGACGGCCGGCCCCCGCACCGCGGACACCGGTCTCCGGCTCCGCTCGGGCCTCGCCCTGATCCTGACCCGACTGGGCCTCCCCGCCGACGAACGCCGGGCGGAGGCCCACGACCGCCTGGCCGACGGCCTCCTCGGACCGGCCCACCACTCCCTGACACTCCCGTCGCCACGGCGGCAGGACGGCACGCGATGAGCACGACGCGAGGCACCGAAACGGCGCCGCCCACGACTCCGGCGGAGCCGGAACGGCCCGCCGCCCCCTCCGCACCGCCCGGCCCCGCCCGGCTCGGCGCACTCGACGCGCTCCTCGGCGACCCCGACGACCCCGGCAACCCGGTCGGCCGCGACGCCGTCCTCGACGCCGACGAGCGCGGCGAGATGCTCGCCGCGGGCGAGGACGCCCTGCACACGTACGGCCTGCACACCGAGTTCGTCCCGGAAGAGCTCGGCGGCCGCCTCACCCGCCTCGACCACCTCGTCGACGTGATGCGGACCGTCTACCGCCGCGACCCCTGTCTCGGACTCGGCCACGGCGCGGCCTCGTTCATCGCCGCCGTCAACATCTGGACCACGGGCGACGACGAACAGCGCGCGTCCGCAGCCGAGTTGCTCCGACGCGGCGGCCGGATCGCCGTCGGCTACCACGAGCTCGCCCACGGCAACGACATGGCCGGCACGGAGTTCACCGCCCTGCCCAGGGGCGACCGGCTCGTCCTCGACGGGCGCAAGGAGGTCATCACCAACGCCCGGCGCGCCGACGCGCTCGTCCTCCTCGCCCGCACCTCCACCGCCCCCGGCAGCCGCAGCCATTCCCAGGTGTACGTCCCGGTCGCGGACGTCCCCGCCGGCCGCCTGACCCATCTGCCCCGCCACCGGACCACCGGCATGCGGGGGGTCCAGCTCGGCGGCCTGCGGTTCGACTCCTGCCCGCTGCCCGCCACGAGCGTCCTGGGCGGGACGCCCGGCCGCGGCCTGGAGACCGCGCTGCGCTCCTTCCAGATCACCCGCACCACCCTCGTGTCGATGTCCGTCGGCATCGTCGACACCGCCCTGGACACGGCACTGCGGCACGTGCGGAACCGCCGTCTGTACGGCAGGACGGCGGCCGACCTGCCGCATGTGCGGTCCGTCCTCACCGGTGTGTACGTCGACCTCCTCACCGCCGACTGCTTCGCGACCGTCGCCACCCGCGCCCTGCACCTGCTGCCGGGCGAGACGGCGATCCACGCGCAGGCGGTGAAGTACGTCGTGTCGGGGATCCTGATGGAGGCGATGAACCGGCTGTCCGGAGTGCTCGGCGCCCACTTCTATCTGCGGGAGGGCCCCAGCGCCCTCTTCCAGAAACTGCTCCGGGACATCCAGCCCGTCGGCTTCGGGCACGCCGCGCGCGCGGCCTGCCAGGTCTCGCTCCTGCCCCAACTGCCGCTCCTCGCACGGCGGGCCTGGCGGGAGTACCGGACACCGCCGGCCTCGCTGTTCGCGCCGGGGGAGGAGCTGCCGCCGCTGGACTTCAAGGCGCTGGCGCTGAGCGCCGGGGGCCGCGAGAGCCTCAGCACCTCGATCGCCGCCGGGCTCGCCGGGCTGCCGGACGGCGGGGGAGCCGCGTACGGCCTGCTGCGTACCCATGCCGAGCGGTTCGCGCGCGAACCCGCCCGGCTGGCCGAGGCGTGCGCGGCGCTCGACCCCGGGGAACTGTCGGTGGCGGCGAGCCCGTACGCGTACGACCTGACGACCCGGTACACCACGCTCCTGACCGCGGCCGCCTGCCTCGGGACCTGGTCGCGGGCCCACCGCACCGGCACCCCGGAGCTCTCGGAACCGGACTGGGCGGCGGCGGCGCTCCACCGCCTGAGCACACCACGGGGCGCGGCGGCCCGCGCCCTGCCGCGCCCGCTGGAGGACGCGCTGTGGGAGCGGCTCGTCGAGCGCCACCGGACCGGCGGCGGGTACACGCTCCTGCCGCGCGCCCCTCAACACTCCGCCGACGCAGAAGGAAGAACCCCGTGAGCCACAGCCGAACAGCGACCGAGAACGGCACCGAGCAGGAGCCGGCGACCACCCGTGCCTGGCTCGCCGCCCGGGTGGCCGAACACCTCCGGATGTCCCCGGCGGACCTGTCACCGGACACCCCGCTGAGCGAGTACGGCCTGGACTCGGTCTACGCCCTCTCGGTGGCGGCCGACCTGGAGGACCGCCTGGGCGTCATGGTCGACCCCACGGTCCTCTGGGACAACCCGACCCTGAACGCCCTGTGCGCCGCGGTGGAACCCCCCGCCCCGCCCACGGCGGACCCGGTGGGTACGGCGGACCTGACGGCGACGGCCGCACCGGCGAGCACGGCGCCCCCGGCCGGTGAAGCCGCACCGGCGGACCTGGCGGCCACCGCCGCGCCAACGGATCCGGCCACCCTGGCAGGCGCCGCCACCGCTGTCGGCCTCGCCCGGTTGGGGCTGGTCGACCCGGCCGACCTCGTCGCCGCCCCCGACCTCGTCGCCGTACCCGGCAGGAGCACCGCCCCCGACAGGAGCGCCGCCCCCGAGCGGGGAACCGCCCCCGAGCGGGGCGCCGGCACGGCCCCGGCCGGACCCGGCGAGGCCGCTCCGGCCCCGGAGGCGTTCCCGCACCCGTCGGCGCCGACGTCCGCCGGTGACGTCCGGGCGGCCGTCCGGTGACCCCCGAGAGTTCACCCGCCGCCTCGACCCCGGCCGCCTCGACCCCGGCCGCCCCGGCCCCGGCCGCCGCCACCCCGGCCCGCGCCCCGTTGCCCGGGGCGCAGGCGGCGCCCTGTGGCCCCGCGCCCACGTCGACCCGGGCCAGGGGGCGCCCCCGGCAGCTCGCCGCCGCGCAGTACGAGATCTGGGAGAGTCAGCGGCGCGCGCCCGCGGTTCCGCTCTACGAGTGCGGCGTCGCCCTCATGCTCACCGGTGCCCTCGACCGGCTCGCCCTGCACCGCGCCGTGGCGCGGGCGCTCGGTGAGACGGAGACGCTCCGGACCCGCTTCCGCGGCACGCCCGACGGACCCCGCCGTGCCCTCGTGCCGCCGCCCCTGCCGGTCCTCACCGTCACCGATCTCCGGCACGAGGCGGATCCGGAGGCGGTCGCCGACGCGCGGATACGGGCCGACCTGGCCACGGTGACGGACCTCGCCGGCCAGGACCCCTGCGCGCACGAGCTGTTCCTCCTGGGCCCCGAGCGGGCCCTGCTGTACTTCCGCTACCACCACATCGTCCTGGACGGCTTCGGCCAGTACCTGTACCTGCGGCGGCTCGCCGAGCTGTACGACGCCTTCGAGAGCGGCCGGGCCCCGACGGCCACCGCCGCCGTACCCCTCGAACGGCTCGCCGCCGACGAGGCGGCCTATCTCGGTTCGCCCCAGCACAGGGAGGACGCCGCCTACTGGCACGCCGAGCACGCCCAGTACGCCGAGTACGCCGGGCACCTCCCCGCCGCGCCCCCCGGCCCCGCCGTCTCCCTGACCGCCGTGCTGACGCCCCGCCGACTCGCCGCCCTCCTCGGCGCGGGCCGGGGCGAGGGCCCCGTGCCCGTCGGCCACGAGGCGGCCACCCTGATCGCCGCCACCGCCGTCCGGTCGTACGACCGGTACGGCGCCCGTACCGAGGTCGTCGTCAACCTCCCCGTGACGGCCCGCCGTTCACGCGCCGAGCTCGACACGCCCGCCCAGCTCGCCAACGAACTGCCCCTCCGGCTCACCGTCGACCCCGACGCGGGCTTCTCCGCACTCGTACGGCACACCGCGGTGAAGATCAGGGAGGCACTGCGCCATCAGCGTCACCGGTCCGGCGGCCCGCAGGACCGTACGGAGGGCGCGGCCGGAGCCCCGCCCGCGCCGCAGGTCAACGTCATGACCTTCGGCACGCTGCCGGGCTTCGGCTCGTGCCGCGTGACGTGCCGCCAGCACCCGGTGGGGCTGGTCGCCGATGTCGACCTCAACGTCTACCGGGAGTTCCCCGCGCGGCAGGAGGAACGCGCCGCCCCCGGCGGCCTTCCCCCGTACGGACTGCGTCTCGAGTTCCGCGCGAACTCCCGTCGCTACGGCCCCGACGACGTCTCCCGTCATCGGCGACGCTTCCTGGAACTGCTCGACGCCGTCGCCGGCCGACCCGACCTCCCCCTGGCCAGGCTCCTGTGATCGGAACTCTTCTGCCGCCCCCGGTGTCCGTGGCCGAGGCCTTCGAAGACCCGCCCGGACTGACCCTCCTCGGCCTGGAACGCGAGGCGGTCCGCACCGCCGCGCCCAAGCGGCTGGCCGAGTTCACCACCGCCCGCTGGTGCGCCCGCCGCGCGCTCGCGGGCCTCGGGATGCCGCCCGTTCCCATCCCGCGGGGGCGGCGCGGCGCACCCGTGTGGCCGCCCGGCATCGTCGGCAGCATGACCCACCACGACGGATACCGCGCCGCCGCCGTCGCCCGGCAGGCCGACGCCCGTTCCCTGGGTATCGACGTCGAGCCCCATCTGCCGCTGCCGGACGGCGTGCTGGAGCTGATCGCGCTGCCGACGGAGCTGCGCCGGATCGCCGAACTGTCCGGCCGGCACCCCCTCGTCCGCTGGGACCGGCTTCTGTTCAGCATGAAGGAGTCGGTCTACAAGGCCTGGTTCCCCCTCACGTACCGGTGGCTGGGGCACGAGGAGGCCGACATCGCCATGGACCCGGCCGGAAGCTTCACGGCGCGGCTGTTCGCGTCCCATCCGAGGGTTCCTCCCGAGGGGTTCACGGGACGCTGGACGGTGGAGAGGGGGCTCGTCGTCACCTCGGTCCTGGTGCCGCCGTATCCGACGCCGTCGGGAGGGGAACCGAGGTGAGCGGCACCGCAAGTGGGGAATCCCGTATGAGATCTTCATGCGCGCGGTGTGTTCACTGACCTGTCCCGCGGCCGGAAGCCTGCCGATACTTTCAGGAGACATCCGTCTCGACCGGGAAGGCCCCATTGAGCGACACGGATGAGCATCAGGTGGTGCACCTCTGGTCGTTGGACGAGGACGTGATCCTCGTCGGGGGAGACGACGACTTCGAGACCGTCCTCAGCGGTCGATGGGGTGCCCACCGGCTCAAGACCGACGGCCTCGTACGAGAGGCCCTGCGCCGTATGCAACTGGGGCCGGTGCGCCTGACCAACGTGGGTCGGGTGCCCGGCACCGGAGCTCCCGGCGGTCTGATCCTGCTTCCCGTCCTGCGGGAGGTCGCGCACCTGGTGGTGCGGACCATCGCCATGGACGACCTGCTGGGCCCGCTCCTCTCGGTGCATCCGCTCCGCAGGGAGGCCTCGTTCCGGCTCGGCACGGTGCCGGCGGACCGCCGGTTCCGGCTGGTGGTCGGCACCTCTCTGGTGCTGCGGGCGGACGGCCTGGTGATGGAGGTGCGCGACAGCCCGTACCGGGTGGTGGTGCACCGCCCGGAGGCGGTGTGGATCGTGGGGATGCTGACGCGTCCGTGCCGGGCGGAGGACGCGGTGGCCGCGCTGCCGCTGCCGCCGGGCGTGACCCGCGGGGTCATCGGCTACCTCCTCGCGGCGGGCATGGCGGTCCCGGTGGACCCCCCGCCCGCGCTCCCGCCGTCCGGTCCGCCGGTACCCGAGCCGTCGGACCCGCCGGTACCCGAGCCGTCCGGCGCGCGGGTCAGCGAGCCGTCGGACCCGCCGTCCGGCGCGCCGATGGCCCAGGCGTCCGACGCGGTCTAGGCGGCCGACTCACCCGCGGCCCAGGCGTCCGAAGTGGTCCGGGCGGCCGGCTACACCAGCCAGCCCGCTTCCCGCGCCGTGCGGATCGCGTCCACGCGGTTGCGCGCGTTGAGCTTGGAGACGATGGTCGTGAGGTAGTTCCGTACGGTGCCCAGGGAGAGCCGCAGCACCTTGGCGATCTCCGCCGGGTCGCGGCCCTCGGCGGCCAGCTGGAGGACCTCCGTCTCCCGTTCGGTGAGCGGGGTCTCCTCGCTGTTCCAGGTGTCGAGGGCCAGCTGCGGGTCGATCACCCGCTGTCCGGCGGCCACCCGCCGTATCGCACTGGCCAGTTCACCCGGTGGCGCGTCCTTGAGGAGATAGCCGGACACCTGCGCCATGAGCGCCCGGCGCAGTGTCCCCGGGCGCCCGAGGTTGGTGAGGATGAGGATGCGGCATTCCGGCATCCGCTCCCGCAGTCTCGCCGCCGCGCTGAGGCCGTCGAGCCCGGGCAGGTCGATGTCGATCACGGCGACGTCGGGGCGGTGTTCGAGCGCCGCCTGGACGATCTCGTCGCCGCGCGCGACCTCGCAGACGACCGTGAGGTCGTCCTGGAGGCTCAGCAGCGCCACGAGCGCCCCGCGCACCATGTGCATGTCCTCGGCCAGCAGAATGCGGATGTCCATGGCGGTAACTCCTCTGGGCCTTGTGGGCCCGTGGTGACGGCGCGGAGGATCTCCGCTGATGGTGGGGGGGACGTGTCAGGCGGCCGGGCCGGTCCACGGCAGCGTGGACGGCTCCTCGGCCCGCGGCCGGCGGTCCGTGTCCTCGCTCGCCCTCCGGGGGCCCGGGACGACGGCGACGGGCGCCTCCGCGGTGAGCCGGAAGGTTCCCTCGGACCCGTGGGCGACGGTGAGCCGGCCGGAGACGGAGCGCAGCCGCATCGCCAGGTTCTGGAGCCCCGCGCCGCTGTCCTGCGAGGTGTCGCGGTAGACCGCGGCCACGCCGTCGTTGGTGACGACCAGCCGCACCCGTCCGGCGTCCTGGACCGCCTCGATGGAGCAGACGGTGGCGCGCGAGTGGCGCAGCATGTTGGTGATGGCCTCGCGGAGCACGGCGGCGAGGACGGTGTTGACCTCGGGGCCCAGCTCGTCGAGACGGACCTCGGCGGTCACCTTCACGTCGGTCGCCTCCAGGAGGCCGGTGACCGAGGCGAGTTCGCTCTGGAGCGACATCTCGCGCAGACCGCGGGAGACGCGCCGCACATCGGCGAGGGACTGGCGGGAGAGGGCGAGGACGTCCTCTATCTCCGCCTTGGCGCGCTGCGGCTGGCTGAGGACGAGCCGGTGGATGAGCTCGCTCTTGAGGGTGATGGCGGAGAGGCTGTAGCCCAGGAGGTCGTGGAGGTTGCGCGAGATCCGCAGCCGCTCCTTGGTCACGGCCATCCGTGCCAGCTCGTTCTTCGTCTCGTGCAACTGACGCACCAGTGAGGCGAGTCGGGAGAGCCCGTAGACCACGAGACCGGTCAGCAGGGTCGACTGGAAGAGGTAGAGGCTGTCGATCAGCGGTCGCCCGTCGATCGCGGGCGGTGCCAGCATGCTGAGTCCGACGGCTCCGTACAGCGGCCAGGCGAGCCGCGGGGGCAGGAGCAGGAGGAGGGAGCCGGCGAGGAAGCCCGCCATGGCGCCCCACTGGGACTCGAAGACCATCACCGGTAGGTAGGTGAGGAGGGCCTGGGCGCTCAGCGTGATGCGTTTGCGGAGCGGGGACACGAGGTCCGCCCCCGGCCGGGAGTGCTGCAACTGGAGCGCGAAGATGGCGACCAGGCACAGCAGGCAGATCCCCATGGGTAACGGATCGAGCCCCGTCCCGGCGATGTTCAGAGCGGTGATGCCGAGGTAGCTCAGGAGCGCCGACGTCAGGATCACCGTCGCGAATCTCGGGGCGATCGGGATGTACTGGGCCCCCGCCCCCTCCGGTCTCTCCTCGTGGTCCCGTCGACCGGTGACGTCGTCATGGCTGAGCTCATCGGGAACTGGCATCGTCCTCGCGGCCTCTTCTGTTCGCACCCCTGCGCACACTCGTGTCGCACCCCTGCCCACACTCGTGTTCGATCATAAGCCTCGTTGGTGAATTATGAGTGGGAGGAGTGGAGTTGCGGAGTGTCTCACGTGGTACCGATCGGTACGGCATGATGCCTCCGTGCGTGCCGAACTGTCCTGCCGGCTGGTGCCGGACACCCTGTGGGAGCTGACGGCTCCCCTGTTGCCCAGGTTCTCGCGACGGCCGCAGGGCGGGGGGACGTCGCCGCTGTCGGAGCGCGCGGTCTTCACCGCGGTGGTGTACGTCCTGACCAGCGGATGTTCGTGGCGACTCCTGCCCGACACCTTCGGTGTGTCGCCCGCCACCGCCCACCGCCGCTTCACCGTCTGGTCGAACTCCGGACTCTGGTACGCCCTCGACCGCGCGGCCGTGGAGACGCTCGGTCACGGGAGCGAGGCGGGCTGGGTGGCGGCGATCGTGGGCGCGGCCCATCTCCGGTGCCGCGCCGACGGGTGAAGGGGCCGACGCGGGCGAGAGGGCCGGTGACGGGTGAAGAGGCCGACCTGTGTGCCGGTCGGCCCCTTCACCGGTCCGCCCCGTGGGCCACGTGAGACGGCCCCTTAGACGAACAGCGGTACAGGATTGAGTTCTCCGTGGGACAGCGGAGAACTTCGGCGTCCGAGTGTCACCGGTACGTCGTAGAGCCGCCCCGGCGCGAACCGTGCCCAGAATTGCCGCATCCCGGGAACGATGACCTTCACCACCGGAATATCGAGATCCGCTCTTGTCTGGTCAAGGACCAGGAGTTCCATGCCGCGGTCCCGCGTCAGCTCCGTGATCATGTGGACGTCGTCGAGGAGATCCCTGGTCGGGACGTATGTCCAGTCCTCGGGCCGGCGCGGCCGCACCGTCGGATCGGGCGTCAGATAAGGATGGCTCGCCGCCGTCGCGGTGCGCCACCAGTCGAGCGCCTCGGGATCGTCGACGCGGTATCCCGAGTTTTCTCGAGTAACCCCGCTCACCGCCGGGAGGAGTTGTCCCATTTCGGTGAGGGCGCGCCGCAGGGCGAGCCGGGGATCGAAGTGGGCGCCGAATCCGAAAATCACGTCTTCGGCGGGCTTGTCCGTACGCCGTGACAACGCCGCCATCACCGGGATTCCGAAATCCGCGGTGAGGTCGATCACCCATACCGATCGGTTGACCGACCGGTAACCGGCCAGTAATTCAGGGAGGTAATCCCCGGGAAATGCGGAGAGATCGACGGCCGGCTGCCGGGTGCGGTTGTACCACCACAGGGCGACCGCGTCCCGCTCCACCAGCTCCAGGAAGCCCTGGATCAGCGCGTCCTCGCGTGTACTGCCCGCCGCGTTGCCGTTCGAGTCAGCCCACAGTCCGTCGGGCCCCGCCTCGGGACCGAAGTACAGCATCGAGGTCGGCAGCAGCCGCTGGGTCCGCCCGGTGAGCGACCAGACCGGGGTCCAGTCGGTGGGGCGGTCCGGATCGAACCGCTCCGGCACGAACTGGAAGCGCGACCGCCGGGCGTTCCACCGGTCCCGCTCCCGGAACTGCCGCTCGTCGTACAGCTGGCAGTCGTTGGGGTGGATCGCCGCCGCGCCCAGTCCGCGCAGCGAATCCCTGACCACCGGCTCGTCACCCTGCCGGGTGCCGCTGTGCCGCTCCACCGCCTCGCACAGGGCGCTGACCCGCGCCTCGGTCTCGGTCAGCCCCTTCCCGCCGCTGAGACTCCGCAGCCCCGCCCGCAGCCCCGCGAGCGAGCGGCCCGGCATCGCCAGGTTGTGCCCCGAGAGGAAGGTCTGCAGAAAGGCGGGGCTGCCGGGAGCACGGCTGATCTCCTTGACGACCCCCGTCACGGGATCGACGAGATGCCCGTACTTCTCCAGCATCCGCTCCGGGGTCAGCGCCCGGTGCCCGTTGCCGGCGCCGGACACCTTGGGCCGGGAGACCGCTGTGAAGGGGGCGCGGACCTGCCGCGCCACCAGCTCCGGATCCCCGCACGACCGGCACTGCGGGATCCGGGCCACCGGGTGGGCGGTGGTCGTCAGCCGTACGGTGTCCAGGGTGCGGACCGCCGACTGCTCCGGACTGCGCAGCCCGCCCAGCCACTTGGCGGCCTCCAGGGCCGCGAGGTGCAGGGCGAGCGCCCGGACCACGGGCAGTGTCGCCGGCGGCAGCGGCACCGGCTCGGGCCGCCCCAGCGAGTGCTGGAGCAGGCCTTCGGACAGCCGGTGACCGCGCAGCCGGGTCGCGAGGCAGTGCCAGCAGGGCCCGTCGCCCGGCTGGAACACCGGTCCGATCCAGGGATCGGACCAGCCGAGCCGCACCGGAAGCCAGGCCGTCCCCGCCCGCCGGTGCGCGCCGTCCACATCGGCGAGCCCGGGGGCCAGGAAGTCGTCGCAGAGGACGACGGACAGCTCGGCGGGAGCGGTCGGGTCCGTCACCGGGCCGAGCCCGGCGCCGCGCAAGGCCTGGGCGAACTCGGCGGGTTCCGTGTCCGTCAGGCTCACGACCCGCACCCGTGCCCGGGCGAGGGCGTCCGGCACCCGCCCGCCGTCGAGCCCCAGCAGATCCCAGAACGCCTCGGTCGCCGTCGCCGTCGCCGTGGATGTGGACGGACCGGCCACCGGCCCCGGCCCGGCGGGCCGCACCCGCAGCAGCCCCGCCGCTTCGAGCGCCCGCAGCGAGCCGAGGACCTCGTCCGCGGACAGGACGCGCGAGGCCTCCCGCAGAACGTCCGCCGTACTTCTCGTGCCGTCGAGCAGCGGCGCCAGTACCTCGGCGTGCTCCCCGCGCAGCGTCGTCAGCCCCCGCTGGGACACCAGATACACCGCCTGCCCCGGCACCGTCTCGGGACGCAGATGGCTCTTGAAGCCCACCCGGTCCGCGTCGACGGCGGCCGTCGGCAGTTCTTCCCCCCGTATGACGGTCATGCGCTGAGCCGTGCACCCGTCTTCTGGAGGGGGGCGGACTGGGCCGCCATGACACAGATGGTGAACAGCGCCACGGACTGCGGCGCCAGGTTGTCGATGTCCTCGATCACCAGGCCGGCGGCACCGGCGCCGGAGACCGGGCCGAAGGAGGAGTCGCCGGCGAGGGGGCGGTTCGTGAGGATGTCGCTCATCGGTAAGGAATCTCCTTGGTCGAATCGTTCGATCGGCACGGACGTACACGGCACGGAGAGCACAGAGCGTGCGATGACCGTGCGGTGACCGTGCGGTGATGCGGTGTCTGCCAAGATTCTGCAAAATGCGGCACGGCGCCGGACAGTGCTGCGGTCACTGCCCACATGTGAAGCCGTCACGCCCGAACCCGGAGCCCCCATTCCGACCTCTCGTCCTCGTCCCGCACTCCGACTCCACACCCCGACCCCGACCCCGAGCCCGACCCCCGACCTCGACTCGCGACCCCGGACCCCGGGCCGTCCTGCCGACACCCCTCGGCCTCGGACGGTCACGCCGACACCCCTCGGCCTCGGACGATCACGCACCCCTCGGCCTCAGGCCGTCCCGCACCCCTCGGTCTCAGGCCGTCCCGCACCCCTCGGTCTCAGGCCGTACGGAACGCGCGCGGCGCCACGACGCCCCGGCCCGCCCCCACACCCCCGCTCCCGCGCCCGCCGCCCGGTCTGGACGCCCGGGGGCCGCCGCTCCCGGCACCCGCGCCGCCCCGCGCGTCCCGGGCGGCGGTGAACGGCAGCACGTTGAGCGGCTGCCCGCCGAGCAGGGCCATGCCCAGCGGGGTCACCGTGTGCAGCGCGCTGCTGCCCACTCTGCGCGTGGTGATCAGGCCGGTCTCGCGCAGCACGGCCGCGTGACGGCTCGCCACCCCGGGCGAGACACCGAGCCGGGCGGCGAGCTCCGAGTTCGTGGAGGTGTCGGTGAGCACCCGCAGCGCCGCCGCCCGGGTCTGCCCCACGAGCGCGCTGAGCGCCCTGGCCTCCCCGTCGTCGTCGCCGTCCTCCGCGCCGGTCGCGGCGGGTGTCTCGTGCCAGCCCTCCGTCAGCTCCGGGTCGGCGGCGAAGACCAGCACGGTCTGACCGCTCTCCCGCTCCGGCGCGAGGACCCGGCCGGCCTCACCCGGCAGGAACACGGAGGGCTTGAGGACGAGTCCCCGTCCGTCCAGACGGATGTCCCGGTCGGGGCCGCCCTCCACCTCCAGGACCGGGCCCCGCCAGGAGATCCGCGGGTGCAGCGTCGACAGCAGCCCCTCCACACCGCCCGCCGCCGCCTCCCGGCAGTGCGCGTGGCAGACGGCCTCCAGGCGTTCCAGCATGCGCTCCGCGTACGGGAAGACCCCCGCGCGCCACACGTCGAGGGCCAGCCGCTCCGCCTCCGTCCGCTGCGCGGGCACCCCCCGGTCGACCGTTTCGAGCAGCCTCAGCAGCGGCGTCTCGGCGCCCGGCGAGTGCGGTAGTGGCAGCGCGGCCCGGCTGCTGCCGCGTATCGAGTTCCGTACCGCGATCCGCCAGCGCGCGTACACGTCGCCGCGTGCCGGTCGTACGAGCAGCCGGGTCGCGAAGACGCCCTCCAGGAGGGGCCCGAGACTGCTCCGCAACCGGACGCGCGCGAGATCGGTCCCGGTGAAGTGAATCCGCTGCATCGATGCCGCCCCGTTCGGTGTCGAGTGAGAACACCTCGACACTGCGCCGACGACGCCCGTGGGAACAGTGCCTGCGTACCGGTGCCGGTGTGCGTGCGTCACCCGTTCCCGCATGAGAATCTCAGGTCGCCGCCCACCCCCGGACCCGGGCGCTCCGTCGGTCCTCGTCACCCACCGGACCCGCGGGCTCCGCCCCACGCCCCGGGAGCGCGGCTCCCGTGCCGGGCGGAGGCTCTCCGGAGACCGCCTACCCTTGGACGCATGACGAGCAGCAGCGACCGGAGCACCGCAGTGAGCGTTGACGGCACCAAGACCTATGAGATCCGCACCTACGGGTGCCAGATGAACGTCCACGACTCCGAGCGGCTCTCCGGTCTGCTGGAGGAGGCGGGTTACGTCCAGGCTCCCAAGGGCTCCGACGGGGACGCCGACGTCGTCGTCTTCAACACCTGCGCGGTCCGTGAGAACGCCGACAACAAGCTGTACGGCAACCTCGGCCGGCTCGCCCCGCGGAAGACCACGCGCCCCGGCATGCAGATCGCCGTCGGCGGCTGTCTCGCCCAGAAGGACCGCGACACGATCGTCGAGAAGGCCCCCTGGGTCGACGTGGTCTTCGGCACGCACAACATCGGCAAGCTGCCCGTCCTCCTGGAGCGCGCCCGCGTGCAGGAGGAGGCCCAGATCGAGATCGCCGAGTCGCTCGAGGCCTTCCCCTCGACGCTGCCGACCCGCCGCGAGTCCGCGTACGCCGCCTGGGTCTCGATCTCCGTCGGCTGCAACAACACCTGCACCTTCTGCATCGTCCCCGCCCTGCGCGGCAAGGAGGAGGACCGCCGTCCCGGCGACATCCTCGCCGAGATCGAGGCGCTGGTCGCCGAGGGCGTCTCCGAGATCACCCTGCTCGGCCAGAACGTCAACGCGTACGGCTCCGACCTCGGCGACCGCGAGGCCTTCTCCAAGCTGCTGCGCGCCTGCGGACAGATCGAGGGCCTGGAGCGGGTCCGCTTCACCTCCCCGCACCCCCGTGACTTCACCGACGACGTGATCGCGGCGATGGCCGAGACGCCGAACGTGATGCCCCAGCTCCACATGCCGATGCAGTCGGGCTCGGACTCGATCCTCCGGGCGATGCGCCGCTCGTACCGGCAGGAGCGTTTTCTCGGGATCATCGAGAAGGTCCGCGCGGCCATCCCGCACGCCGCCATCTCCACCGACATCATCGTGGGCTTCCCCGGCGAGACCGAGGAGGACTTCCAGCAGACCATGCACGCCGTGCGCGAGGCCCGCTTCGCGAACGCCTTCACCTTCCAGTACTCCAAGCGCCCCGGGACCCCGGCCGCCGACATGGAGGACCAGATCCCCAAGGAGGTCGTGCAGGAGCGCTACATGCGGCTCGTCGCCCTCCAGGAGGAGATCTCCTGGGCGGAGAACAAGAAGCAGGTCGGCCGCACCCTCGACGTCATGGTCGCCGAGGGCGAGGGCCGCAAGGACGGTGCCACGGACCGCCTCTCGGGCCGCGCCCCCGACAACCGGCTCGTCCACTTCACCAAGCCGGACGAGGACGTCCGGCCCGGCGACGTCGTGACCGTCGAGATCACCTACGCGGCGCCGCACCACCTCCTCGCCGAGGGCCCCGTCGCCTCGGTCCGCCGCACCCGCGCCGGTGACGCCTGGGAGAAGCGCACCACCGCGGCCACGGCGAAGCCGGCCGGCGTACTGCTCGGCCTGCCGAAGATCGGCGTCCCGGAACCCCTCCCGGCGGCCGAGGTCCCGGCCTGCGGGACGCACGCGTAGGCCCGCGGAACTCAGGTCCGGGCCTGGGGGACTGCCGCACGGGCCTGAGGGTTCACGCGTGGGCCTTCGGGACTGGGGTGCGGCGGGCCTGCACCGGGTAAGCCTGCGGGGTTCACGCGTGGGCCCGGCCCGCGGGACTCACGCGTAAGGCGCCGGCTCCGTGGGCGGGGCGCAGTAGGCTGCGGATCATGCTTGTCGCCGCAGCCGTCTGTCCCTCCCCGCCGCTTCTCGTGCCCCAGGTCGCGACCGGCGCCGCCCCCGAGCTGGACGCCGCGCGGGCGGCCTGCGCCGACGCCGTCGGGCTGCTCGCCGCGGCCCGACCGGACCGGCTGTACGTCGTGGGGCCCGCGCCCGAGGGCGCCCACGGCGTCTACCCGGCCGGTACGGCGGGCTCCTTCGCCGGCTTCGGCGTCGACCTCTCGGTACACCTCGGCGAAGGCCCCGCCGGTGACGGCTCCGGGCACCCCGCCGACGGACGACCGGCCGGCGGTGCCGAAGGACGCCCCGCCGAAGGACGCCCCCTGCCCGTCTCCCTCTCCGTCGCCGCCTGGCTCCTCGGCCGTGCCGGCTGGGCGGACGCGCCGATCGAGGGCCTGGGCGTGGACGAGGCGGCCACGCCCGACGTCTGCGCCGGGCTCGGCCGCGGGCTCGCCGACTCCGCCGGACGGGTCGCCCTCCTGGTCATGGGCGACGGCAGTGCCTGCCGCACCGTGAAGGCCCCCGGCTATCTGGACGAGCGGGCCGCGGGCTTCGACGCGGAGGCCGCCCGCGCGCTCGGCACGGCCGATGTGACCGCGCTGCTGGCCCTGGAAGCGGAGACGGCGTACGAACTGAAGGTCGCGGGCCGCGCCCCCTGGCAGGTCCTCGCGGGCGCCGCCGAGGGCGCGGGGCTCGACGGCCGACTGCTCTTCGAGGACGCCCCGTACGGCGTGGGCTACTTCGTCGCCGCCTGGTCCTGAGCCACGCGCGATGAGCCAAGCGCTGCGGGGCTACGAGAACGGCGGACGGCCGCGGAGCGAGATGCTCCGCGGCCGTCCGCCGTGCGGAGGGACTGTCGGGTGACGTTCGGCCGTCAGGGGGCCGGCGGCGGGGTCGGGCCGCCACTCCCGGGCGTCCCGCCGGTTCCAGGCGTCCCAGGTGTCCCGGGGGTCCCAGGCGTCCCACTGGTTCCAGGAGTTCCGGGGGTCCCAGACGTCCCAGGTGTCCCGGGGGTCCCAGGCGTCCCACCGGTTCCAGGAGTTCCGCCGGTCCCCGGCGTCCCGTCGTCCTTGTGACCGATCCGGTCGATGGCGTCCTTGGCCTTGCCCGTACCGGACTGGATCTTGTCGCTGTACTTGCCCTTGGTCTTCTCGTCGACCAGTTTCGCGGCCTTGTCCAGTCCGTGGTCGATCTTCTCGCCGTGCTGCTGCGCCAGGCCCGCGACCTTGTCCTTGGCGGGGCTGAGCTTGGCCTTCAGCGAATCCAGGAGACCCATGGGGCACCTTCCCTCCGTGGACCCCCGTGGGGTCCGTGTTCCGTGTCCTGCCCCCAGGGCCCCGGGGGCCTAGCGACGGGCGCCTTCGCCCGCCTCGTTGTCCGCGGCGGCCTCGGCCGACTGCTGCTTCGGGATCTCCACGGCCTCCCCGGCGACCGCTCCGGTCGCCACGTCGTCCGCGTCGGTGCCGTCCGCGTCCTGCGCACCGGTCACCCCCGGGGCCTCGTCGCCCGCCGTGGCCCCGGCCGCGCCCTCCACCGCTTCGGCGGTCACTGCATCCGGGGCGTCCGTCCCGGACTCCGTGTCACCGTCCTCCGCCGGAGCTGTGGCCCCGGCCTCCTCGGACGAGACCGCGGCCATATCCTGCTTCTTACGGCGAAACATTGCAAAAACGCCCATATTCACTCCATAGCGTACTCGGATGGGAGGGATTCCGTGGCGATCGACGGCCGGAACCTCGCAACAGGCAACGAAGCCGGATGAGGCCCGTCACGTAGCTCATTCGGGGACGGGCCGGGAGGTTTGCGAGACTGGGGCGGTGAGAAGCGCAGCTCCCGCCCCGCGGGTCATCGCCGTTGTCGGCCCCACAGCGGCCGGAAAGTCCGATCTGGGTGTATTCCTGGCCCAGCAGCTCGGGGGCGAGGTCGTCAACGCAGACTCGATGCAGCTCTACCGGGGGATGGACATCGGAACCGCCAAACTGACGCCCGAGGAGCGCGGCGGCGTCCCGCACCACCTCCTCGACATCTGGGACGTGACCGAGGCCGCCAGCGTCGCCGAGTACCAGCGGCTCGCCCGTGCCGAGATCGACCGGCTGCTCGCCGCCGGCCGCACCCCCGTCCTCGTCGGCGGCTCCGGTCTGTACGTACGAGGGGCCGTCGACGCCCTCGAGTTCCCCGGCACCGACCCGGCCGTCAGGGCCCGGCTGGAGGCCGAGCTCGAGCAGCACGGCTCCGGCGTCCTGCACACCCGGCTCGCCGCGTCCGACCCCGAGGCGGCCCGCGCGATCCTGCCCAGCAACGGCCGTCGCATCGTCCGCGCGCTCGAGGTGATCGAGATCACCGGCAAGCCGTTCACGGCCAATCTGCCGGGACCCGACTCGGTCTACGACACCGTCCAGATCGGTGTCGACGTGGCCCGCCCCGAGCTCGACGAGCGGATCGCCACGCGCGTGGACCGGATGTGGGAGGCCGGCCTCGTCGACGAGGTGCGCGCCCTGGAGGCCCGCGGCCTGCGCGAAGGGCGCACCGCGGCCCGTGCCCTCGGCTACCAGCAGGTCCTCGCGGCGCTGGCGGGGGAGTGCACCGAGGACGAGGCGCGTGCCGAGACCGTGCGGGCCACCAAGCGCTTCGCCCGGCGCCAGGACTCGTGGTTCCGCCGGGACCCGCGCGTCCACTGGCTCAGCGGAGCCGCAGATCACCGGGGGGAACTCCCGGGGCAGGCGCTGTCGTTGGTCGAACGAGCGGTTACAGCCTGATCACGTGATGGCATCGGGACGCCCTGCCCGTCATTTCGGCGGTCATGAGCGTGCCATCATCGAGCATCGATCGACCAAGTGGAGTCCGAGTGGGGAGGGCGCGTGGCGATGGAGGCCGGCCCTCGCGACAGAGAACAGCACGAGGCGGCGCTCGGTGACCCGACGGGTGACACCCCGGGCCGTCCGACCGACGACGACCTTCCGGTCGGTGCCCCGGGGCTGACCCCGGACGGCCCCGACGACGCGGTGGGCACCGCCGTCGAGGTGGACGCCGACGAGGTCGAGGTCGAGCTGCGTCCCCAGCGCCGGCTGAGGATCTGGCAGCTCGCGCCCATCGTGGGCCTGGCGGCCGTCGGCTCGCTGATGTTCGCGTTCCCGCTCGCCTTCGGTTCGGGCGACGGCGGCGCCGTCCTGGCCATGCTCGGACTCCTGATCAGCTTCTGCGCGGCGGGCTGGGGCATGATGGCCGCCCGCAAGGTCGGCTACACCTGGCCGGGCCTCCCGCAGCGGGGCTCCGGCGAGCGGCCGAACTGGCGTTACCTCGTCCTGTACGTGACGACGATCGCGGCCCTGGTCGCCCTCGCGGTCTGGCGTGTGGCCCGGCTGCGCTGACGCTCCGTCCGCGGCCGGCGACGACACCTCGTCCGCCGGCCCGCGTCGGCCGTCCGTGTGGCGCCGGGCCCACCCTGTGGACGAGCGGGCGGCCCGTCGCGGCCACCCCGTACAGTTGAGCTCGTGACCAGCACGCCGACCTCGCCGCTCGCCTTCCTCAAGGGCCACGGCACCGAGAACGACTTCGTGATCGTCCCCGACGCGGAGAACGCCGTCGACCTGTCCGCTGCCGCCGTCGCGCGGCTCTGCGACCGGCGGGCCGGCATCGGCGGCGACGGGCTGCTGCACGTCGTGCGCAGCGCCTCCCATCCCGAGGCGCGGCACATGGCCGACGAGGCCGAGTGGTTCATGGACTACCGCAACGCGGACGGCTCGATCGCCGAGATGTGCGGGAACGGCGTCCGGGTCTTCGCCCGCTATCTGGAGCACGCCGGGCACATCACCGCCGGCGAGGCCGCCGTCGCCACCCGCGGCGGGGTCAAGCACGTCCACCTCGGCAAGGACGGCTCCGTCACCGTCGCCATGGGCCGCGCGGTCCTTCCGGAGGCCGCGGTCACGGTCACCGTCGACGGCCGCAGCTGGCCCGCGCGCAACGTGAACATGGGCAATCCGCACGCGGTCGCCTTCGTCGAGGACCTCGCCCACGCCGGAAACCTGTTCACCGAGCCGCCGTACGAGCCCGCCGCGGTCTACCCGGACGGGGTGAACATCGAGTTCGTCGCCGACCGCGGCCCCCGCCACGTCGCCATGCGGGTCCACGAGCGCGGCGCCGCCGAGACGCGGTCCTGCGGCACCGGCGCGTGCGCCGTGGCCGTCGCCGCCGCCCGCCGGGACGGCGCCGACCCCGCTGAGAGCGGCACCCCCGTCACGTACACCGTGGACGTGCTCGGCGGGACCCTGCTCATCACCGAGCACCCCGACGGCCGGATCGACATGACGGGTCCCGCCGAGATCGTCGCCGAGGGCACCGTCGACCCGGCCTGGCTCGGCTGAATCACCACCGCCCGGCCCGGCCGGACGCGCCCGTGCGACCCGGCCGAATCGAAGGAACCAGCGGAATCGAAACAGTCAACGACTGATTTGTCGCTCGAATGGGTGATCCGGTTCACGCTGGGCGAGAGGGCGACTGCGCCACGTGGTGGGGTCGGTAGCATCAAGCACCGGCCCCCCGGGTACGCCTGGCCCGCCCACCGCCGGTCGACGTTGCCGGAGGTGCCCCATGAGCGCAGAGGCCACCAACCCTGTGAGCGCGGCGGAAGCCGCCGTCACCGATGCGACCGCCCGCAGACGCGGACGCGCCCGGATCGACCTGCGCCGGCTCGGCCGCGCGGCCCTGCTCGGCGCCACCGCGGGACCCGCGCCCCGTGACCGGTTGCCCGACGCCATCAGTCATGTCGCCGAGGCACACCGCGCCCACCATCCCGAGGCCGACCTCTCGGTGCTGCGCCGGGCGTACGTGCTCGCCGAGTCCTCGCACCGCGGCCAGTTCCGCAAGAGCGGCGAGCCGTACATCACCCACCCGCTGGCGGTGACCCTCATCCTCGCCGAACTCGGCGCGGAGACCACCACCCTGACCGCCTCCCTCCTCCACGACACCGTCGAGGACACCGAGGTGACACTGGATCAGGTACGCCGGGAGTTCGGCGACGAGGTCGCCTATCTCGTCGACGGCGTCACCAAGGTGGAGAAGATCGACTACGGCGCGGCCGCCGAGCCCGAGACCTTCCGCAAGATGCTCGTCGCCACCGGCGACGACGTCCGGGTGATGTCGATCAAGCTCGCCGACCGGCTCCACAACATGCGCACCCTCGGCGTGATGCGGCCCGAGAAACAGGCCAGGATCGCCAAGGTCACCCGGGACGTCCTCATCCCGCTGGCCGAACGGCTCGGGGTCCAGGCCCTCAAGACCGAGCTGGAGGATCTCGTCTTCGCCATCCTCCACCCCGAGGAGTACGAGACCACCCGCGCGCTCATCGCCGCCAACCCCCACGCGGGCGACGCGCTCGGCGCCGTGGCCGAACAGGTGACGACGGTCCTGCGCGAGGCGGACATCGGCGCCGAAGTCCTCGTCCGGCCAAGGCACTTCGTCTCCGTGCACCGGGTCCGCCTGAAGCGCGGAGAGCTGCGCGGCTGCGACTTCGGCCGGCTCCTCGTCCTGGTCGCCGAGGACGCCGACTGTTACGCGGTCCTCGGCGAGCTCCACACCTGTTTCACCCCGGTGATCTCCGAGTTCAAGGACTTCATCGCGGCCCCCAAGTTCAACCTGTACCAGTCGCTGCACACCGCGATCGCCGCCCCCGACGGCGCCGTCGCCGAGGTCCTCATCCGGACCCACCGGATGCACAGGGTCGCGGAGGCGGGCGTCGTCGCCCTCGGCAATCCGCACGTGGGGCAGGACGCCGCCGGCCAGCCGGCGGGCATCGGCCCCTCCGGTGCCGGCGACCGGCCGGACGCGGTCCCGGACGCCGCCGCCGGCTCCCTCACCCGGGAAGCCGGCCGGTTGGGAACCGCCGGCCGTGAGGACGTCACCCCGGCCCCCGCCGAGGACGGCGAGCGCGTCGACCCCACGCGCCCCGGCTGGCTCTCCCGGCTCCTCGACTGGCAGCAGGCGGCCCCCGACCCCGACACCTTCTGGACCTCGCTCCGGGCCGACCTGGCCGAGGACGACGAGATCACCGTTTTCCGCGCCGACGGCAGCGCCCCCGGCACCATCAGCCTGCCCGTCGGAGCCAGCTGCGTCGACGCCGCCTACGCCCAGCACGGCGAGGCCGCCCACGGCTGCCTCGGCGCCCGCGTCAACGGCCGCCTCGCACCGCTGAGCACCGTCCTCGGGGACGGGGACACCGTCCAGCTGCTGCTCGCCCAGGACGCCGTGTCCGGACCGTCCCCGGAGTGGCTCGACCACGCCCGCACCCCGGCGGCCCGGATCGCGATCACCGGCTGGCTCCGCGCCCACCCCGAGGCGGCCGTGCCCCCCGCCGCAGCCACCGGCGCCCGGCCCCAGGTCCAGGTCGCCGCCGACCACCGCTCCGGCGCGGAACTCCACGCCGATCTGGAGGGCGAGCCGCGTCCGTCCGTCCGTCCGGCCGGCTGCTGCACCCCCGTACCGCCGGACACGATCACCGGCTTCCGGGTGCGCGGGGGATCGGTCACCGCCCACCGCACGGGCTGCGCCGCCGTCGACACCATGCGCGGGCTGGGCCGCGAACCCGTCACCGTCCGCTGGGGCGACACGGCGCAGGGCCGGGTCACCCTGGTCGCGGAGTCCTTCGGACGGCCGGGGCTCCTCGCCGACCTCACCGAGGCCATCGCCGTCGCCGGGGCCGCCGTGGTCTCCGCGACCGTCGAGCCGCCCAGCGAGCAGCGGGTCCGCCACACGTACACCCTCCACCTGCCCGACGTGGCCCGGCTCGCCGCTCTCATGCGGGCCATGCGGGACGTGCCCGGGGTGTACGACGTGAGCCGCGCCCGCCACCGCTCGTCACCGGAACCGCGCCGCGCCTGACCCGCCGCCGGGCGGCACGGGAGGGCACGGCGTCGCGGGAGGGCACGGGAGGCGGAGGGGGACGGCGGGGGACCGCCGATGACCCCCTTCGAGTGGCGGGCGAGCGCGCCGCCCGGGGGAGCGGCCGAAGCCCTGGTAGCCGTAGGGCCAGTCCTCCGGAAAGGCCTGGCCCATGCCGCTCGTCCGAACCCCCCTGCCCCGTGCGAGGTGGCTCCGCTCCGCCGTCCTGGTCGCCGCCTCGGCCGGGCTCGTCGCCGCCGCGTTGCCCGCCCCGGCGCCGCTCGGCATCGGGGACCCGCTCTTCCCGCACCTCGGCAATCCCGGCTACGACGTCCTCGCGTACGCCGTCGACCTCACCTACCCCGGCGTCAACACGGAACCGCTGGCCGCCGTGACCCGGATCGACGCGCTCGCCACCGACGACCTGGAGCGGCTCAACCTCGACTTCACCCACGGCACGGTCTCCGCCGTCACCGTCGACGGACTGCCCGCCGCGTACGCGAGCAGCGGCGAGGACCTGGTCGTCACCCCCGTCGTGCCGATCGACGAGGGCGAGTCGGTCGAGATCGTCGTCACCCACACCAGCGACCCCGGCGGCCCCGCCGACACCGGCGGCTGGGTCCGCACCGGCGACGGACTCGCCATGGCCAACCAGGCCGACGCCGCCCACCGGGTCTTCCCGTCCAACGACCACCCGGCGGACAAGGCGTACTTCACCTTCCGGATCACCGCCCCCAGCGCACTCACGGTGGTCGCCAACGGCCTGCCCGCAGGCCGGGTCACCCACGGCGCCGACACCACCTGGACGTACCGCACCCGCCACCCCATGGCCACCGAGCTCGCCCAGGTGTCCATCGGCCGCTCCACCGTCGTGCACCGCGCCGGACCCCACGGCCTGCCCGTACGGGACGTGGTCCGCACCGCCGACCGGGAGCTGATGGAGCCCTGGCTCCGCAAGACCCCCGGCCATCTGGAGTGGATGGAGCGGCAGGTCGGCGCGTACCCCTTCGAGACGTACGGGGTGCTCGTCGCGGACGCCGAAACGGGCTTCGAGCTGGAGACCCAGACCCTCTCGCTCTTCGAGCGTCGGCTCTTCACGGAACCGGCCTACCCGGAGTGGTACGTCGACTCGGTCATGGTGCACGAGCTGGCCCACCAGTGGTTCGGCGACAGCGTCTCGCCCCGGACCTGGTCCGACCTCTGGCTCAACGAGGGACACGCCAGCTGGTACGAGGCGCTCTACGCCGAGGAGACCGCAGGCAAGTCGCTGGAGCGGCGCATGAAGGCCGCCTACGCCGCCTCCGACGGGTGGCGGGCCGACGGCGGCCCGCCGGCCGCCCCCGAGCCCCCCGCACCCGGGCACAAGATCAGCCTCTTCCGGCCCGTCGTCTACGACGGCAGCGCCCTCGTCCTCTACGCGCTCCGCCAGGAGATCGGCACCGAGGCCTTCCGGCGGCTCGAGCGCCGCTGGGTCGCCGACCACCGGGACGGCACCGCCACCACCGCCGACTTCACCGCCCTGGCCGGCGAGATCGCCGGACGCGACCTCACCGCCTTCTTCCGCGCCTGGCTGTACGAGGCGAAGACCCCGCCGATGCCCGGGCACCCGGACTGGCGCGGTCGCCCCGTCGCGCCCGCCGAGAACGCCCCGAAACCCGGATGACGGGCCCCGGTGGGCCGTGTCACCATCGTCGGGTCGGCGACGCGGCCGACGGCCCGGGAATCATCCGGTGCCCTCGCGCGTTGCCACGGCATAAGACTCATCGCTTCATCGAAGCAATCGACGTAAGGATCAAATGACCTCCTCTTCTTCCCCTTCCCAGGACGAGCAGAGCTTCGCGGAGACGAGCCGTACCGAGAGCCTTCGGGCCGATGCCCTGATGGAAGAGGACGTCGCCTGGAGCCACGAGATCGACGGAGACCGGGACGGCGAGCAGTTCGACCGCTCCGAGCGCGCGGCCCTGCGCCGCGTCGCCGGCCTCTCCACCGAACTCGAGGACGTCACCGAGGTCGAATACCGCCAGCTGCGCCTCGAGCGCGTCGTGCTGGTCGGTGTGTGGACCTCGGGGACCGCCCAGGACGCGGAGAACTCCCTCGCGGAACTCGCGGCCCTCGCCGAGACGGCGGGCGCCCTCGTGCTCGACGGCGTGATCCAGCGCCGTGACAAGCCCGACCCGGCGACCTTCATCGGCTCCGGCAAGGCGCGTGAACTGCGCGACATCGTGGTCGAGACCGGCGCCGACACCGTCGTCTGCGACGGCGAGCTCAGCCCCGGCCAGCTCATCGCCCTGGAAGACGTCGTCAAGGTCAAGGTGGTCGACCGGACCGCCCTGATCCTCGACATCTTCGCCCAGCACGCCAAGTCCCGCGAGGGCAAGGCGCAGGTCGCGCTCGCGCAGATGCAGTACATGCTGCCGCGCCTGCGCGGCTGGGGTCAGTCGCTCTCCCGTCAGATGGGCGGCGGCGGCGGTGGCGGCATGGCCACCCGTGGTCCCGGTGAGACCAAGATCGAGACCGACCGGCGTCGTATCCGCGAGAAGATGGCGAAGATGCGCCGGGAGATCGCGGAGATGAAGACCGGCCGTGACATCAAGCGGCAGGAGCGCCGCCGTCACAAGGTGCCGTCGGTCGCCATCGCCGGCTACACCAATGCCGGAAAGTCCTCCCTGCTCAACCGGCTCACCGGCGCGGGCGTGCTCGTGGAGAACGCCCTGTTCGCCACCCTCGACCCGACCGTCCGCCGGGCCGAGACGCCCAGCGGCCGGGTTTACACCCTGGCCGACACCGTCGGCTTCGTCCGGCACCTGCCGCACCACCTGGTCGAGGCGTTCCGCTCCACCATGGAGGAGGTCGGCGAGTCCGACCTCATCCTGCACGTGGTGGACGGCTCGCACCCGGCGCCGGAGGAGCAGCTGGCCGCCGTGCGCGAGGTCTTCCGGGACGTCGGCGCGGTGAACGTGCCGGAGATCGTCGTCATCAACAAGGCGGACGCGGCGGACCCGCTGGTGATCCAGCGTCTGCTGCGGATGGAGAAGCACTCCATCGTGGTCTCGGCCCGCTCGGGCCAGGGCATCGACGAGCTGCTCGCGCTCATCGACTCCGAGCTGCCGCGCCCGGAGGTCGAGCTGGAAGCCCTCGTGCCGTACACGCAGGGCGGTCTGGTCTCGCGGGTGCACGCCGAGGGCGAGGTCGAGTCCGAGGAGCACACCCCGGAGGGCACCCTGCTCAAGGCCCGGGTGCACGAGGAACTGGCGGCGATGCTCGCGCCGTACGTCCCCGCCGCGCACTGACGGCACGCACGACAGCGCCCTCGGTCGTTCATGGGTGGTGCTGTGGTGCTGTGGTGCTGTGGTGCTGTGGCGGGTGGTGCTGTGGTGAGTGGTGCGGTCGGTCGGGTCAGCGGGCGAACTTCTTGCTGACCATCTCGTGGGCCGCCTTGGCACCCCGGCCCAACTGCGGTCCGGCGAGCCAGCCGTTACCGCCGGCCGGGCCGATCGAGGTGTTCGACACCAGCGCCGTCTTGCCGTTCGGCAGCACACGGAACCAGCCGCCGCCCGAGGAACCACCGGTCATCGTGCAACCGATCCGGTACATCGTCGGCGTGGCCGGAGCCGTCGTCAGACGGGTCGCCCGGTCCAGGCACTTGTGCATGATCATGCCGTTGTACGGCGGCGCCGCCGGGTAGCCCCAGGCGCCCACCGTCCCGGACTGCGCCGGCGTCGGCGCGGAGAAGTCGACCGGGAGCGCGGCCCCTACGGTCTCCTCCAGGGACTTGCCGCCCCGCTGCGGCTGCACGTGGAGCACGGCGTAGTCGTACGGCCAGGCCTGGTTGGTGCCGCCGGACGTGATCCAGTCACCCGAGGTCACGGCCCAGTCGGCCCAGTACTGACCGTAGGGGTAGACCTCGTGCGGCTGCGCGTTGTTGAGCGCGGCGGGGGACTTGCCCAGGTCGTTGAAGGCCGGGACGAAGGTGATGTTGCGGTACCAGCCGCCCTTCTTGCCCGCGTGGACACAGTGGCCGGCCGTCCAGACCATGTTGGACTTCCCGGGCCGGCGCGGGTCCTTCACGATGGTGCCGGAGCAGACCATGTGGCCCTCGGGGGAGTCGAAGAAGATCTTCCCGACCGGGGCCGCGTTGCGGTGGTACGGCGTCTTCTCGCGCTGCGCCTTCACGGGGCGGGGCGTCGGGTCGCTGCCGCCGCTTCCGGCCTGCGCGGTGATCGTCGGGTCCGGGCTCTTCGCCGACTGCATCCGCGCCGGGTCCCAGAGTCCCTCGATGACCGGGTTGACGAAGTCCTCGGCCTCACGGAGCCAGGTGTCCGTGTCCCAGTTCTTCCATTCGCCGTCCTTCCACTTGTCCAGGTCGACGCCGTGCTTCTTGAGCTTGTCGGCGAGGTCCTTGGTGAGGTCGGCGCCACCGCCGTCGGTGGCCGGCGCGGAGCTGTCCGCCCCGGCGGACGGCTTGTCCGCGGCCGGGGTCTCGGTGGGGCCGCAGGCCGTGGCGGTCAGCGCGAGCGCCGTGGCCAGGCCGAGGGCGGCGGGTATGAGTCGTACGGAACGCATGTGGTGAATTCCCCCTGAGATGATTCCCGCGTCCGGGACCGGCCACGTTGCCGCTTTCCGGCGCGAACTCGCCTTGACGTTCGCGGTATTGGCCTCACGTTGCCATGGACGCGTCACTAGCGGTGCACAGTATGCCGGTCGGACGGGACCCGGCCGGGACGCGGGTCCCGGCCGGGCGGACATGAGGGGAGGCGGGACCCCGGGGCCCCGCCTCCCCGCCGCGCCTACTGCCCGGCGTACTTCTTGCTGACCTCGTCGAAGATCGCCTTGGCCTCGGGACCGAGACGCGGACCCGCGAGCCAACCGGCCGTCGACGGGCCGATCGAGGTGTTCGACACCAGCGCCGGCTTGCCGTCACTGCCCTGGGCGACCCAGCCGCCACCGGACGAACCGCCGGTCATCGTGCAGCCGATCCGGTACATCGTCGGCTGGTTCGTCTCCAGGGACAGCCGGCCCGGCTTGTCCTCGCACTGGAACATCTTCTGGCCGTCGAACGGCGGCGCCGCCGGGTATCCGGTCGCCTCCATGGCCTTGATCTTCGGGACGGCGGGGGCGTTGAAGTCCACCGGGAGCGCCGAACCGACGGTCTCCTCCAGAGACTTGCTCGTGCCGCCCTTCTCCGGAGTCACCTGGATGACCGCGAAGTCGTAGGGCGCGCCCGCGCCACCGGTGGAAGCGCCCTGGGCGATCCACTGGTCGGAGGTCTTCACCCAGTCCGCCCACCACACGCCGTACGGGGCGATCTGCTCGCGCGTCGCCTTCTCCAGGTCGGCGGTCGACAGCGCGGCGTCGTTGTACGAGGGTACGAAGGCGATGTTGCGGTACCAGCCGCCCTTCTTGCCCTTGTGCACGCAGTGGCCGGCCGTCCACACCATGTTGGACTTGCCGGGATGCGCCGGGTCCTGCACGACCGTGGCCGAGCAGACCATCGAGCCCTCGGGGCCGTCGAAGAAGACCTTCCCGGACTCCGGGGCGTTGGCGTGGTACTTGCCCGCCACGGCCTTCGCCCGCACCGGGTCCGGCGTCGGGTCGGTCACGCCCTTGTCGCCCGAGATGTCCTCCTCCTCGACCGGCTTGTCGGGGCGCTCGGCGTCCCGCATCCGGTCCGGGTCCCAGAGGTCCTCGATGATCGGGTTGACGAAGTCCTTTGCCTCACGCAGCCACTTGTCGCGATCCCAGTTCTTCCACTCGCCGTCGCGCCACTTGTCGAGGTCGATCCCGTGTTCCTTCAGGCGGTCCTTCAGGTCCTCCGGAATCTTGATCTTGTCGGCCGGGTTCTGGGCGGTCGCGGGCGCACTGGGCTTGTCTCCCGCGTTCTCCTCGCTCGGCCCGCAGGCCGTAACGGTGAGCGTCAGCGCCGCGACGGCGGAAGCAGCCGTCAGCAACGGACGAATCGATCGCATCTCGTGATCCCCCTGGGACTACGTCAACTTGTGCATGGACAGCGGCCGTGCCCGCGCGGACAGCGGCCGACGGCCCCCACTATGCCGGTGCCGGAGGGGACGGTACGCGGCCGGTCGGCGGTTCCGGTCATGGTTCGGCCGTTGCCGTGCCGTGATCCGGGACACGCCAAGTTCTTGCCTTCGGCCCGTGATCCCCGGCAGTTCGCGTCGTTGGTACGTACGGGGGACACAACGGTGGCGCTCAGGGCGGCCCTTGCGGCGGCTTCGCGACGTCCCGATGTGCAACGCAACTGTTACAGCGGGAGGACACCGAGCCGTGGCCGTGACCGAATCAGCTCCGGCCGTCCCACCGGCCGCGCGGACGCAGACCCGGACGCCCGACGGGACCCACGGCGCACCGCCCGACGGGACGCCCACCGAGGCCCACGCCCCGACGGTCCGAGGCACCCCGGCCGAGGAGGCTCCGCACCGAGGAGGTCCGGAGGGTGAGGCCTCGGCCCGAGAGCGTTCGGGGCATGGCGCCTCGGCCCGAGAGGGTTCGGAGCGTGGGGCGTCGGCCCGAGAGGGTTCGGACGGAGAAGGTTCGGGGCGTGGAGGTTCGGACCGAGAGGGCTCGGGCCAGGGCGGTGGCGGCTACGAGGGCATCCTGCGCCGCCAGTCCCTCCGCGAATCCGCCGCCCGCACCTACGCCCGCTCCCTGCCGATCGTCCCGGTGCGCGCGCGGGGACTGACCATCGAGGGCGCCGACGGCCGCCGCTACCTGGACTGCCTGTCCGGCGCCGGGACACTCGCCCTCGGCCACAACCACCCCGTGGTCCTCGAAGCCATCAGGAAGGTCCTCGACTCGGGCGCCCCGCTCCACGTCCTCGACCTCGCCACCCCCCTGAAAGACGCCTTCACCTCCGAGCTGTTCGCCACCCTGCCGGGCGAACTCGCCGACAACGCCCGCATCCAGTTCTGCGGTCCGGCCGGCACGGACGCCGTGGAGGCGGCCCTCAAACTCGTCCGCACCGCCACCGGCCGCAGCGGCCTCCTCGCCTTCACCGGCGCCTATCACGGCATGACCTCCGGCGCCCTCGACGCCTCCGGCGGAGCCACCGACGTCCGTGTCACCCGGCTGCCCTACCCACAGCAGTACCGCTGCCCCTTCGGCGTCGGCGGCGCCCGCGGCGCCCAACTCGCCGCCCGCTGGACCGAGAACCTCCTCGACGACCCCAAGAGCGGTGTCACCACCCCCGCCGGGATGATCGTCGAAGCCGTCCAGGGCGAGGGCGGGGTCATCCCCGCCCCCGACGAATGGATGCGTCGGATGCGCCGGATCACCGCCGACCGTTCCATCCCCCTCGTCGTCGACGAGGTCCAGACCGGCGTCGGCCGCACCGGCGCCTTCTGGGCCGTCGAGCACAGCGGCGTCGTCCCCGACGTGATGGTCCTCTCCAAGGCCATCGGCGGCTCCCTTCCCCTCGCCGTCATCGTCTACAGATCCGAGCTCGACGCCTGGGAACCCGGCGCCCACGCCGGCACCTTCCGCGGCAACCAGCTCGCCATGGCCGCGGGCACGGCCACCCTCGCGTACGTCCGGGAGAACAGACTCGCCGAGCGCGCCGGCACACTCGGCGCCCGCTTCCTCGGCCAACTCCGAGGCCTCGCGACCGCCCACCCCTGCGTCGGCGACGTCCGTGGCCG
Organism: Streptomyces sp. NPDC017246; assembly: GCF_044331325.1. Taxonomy (NCBI): domain Bacteria; kingdom Bacillati; phylum Actinomycetota; class Actinomycetes; order Kitasatosporales; family Streptomycetaceae; genus Streptomyces; species Streptomyces sp. NPDC017246. The sequence continues at coordinate 55,550 of NZ_JBIRMW010000018.1, forward strand.
GGGCCTCATGATCGGCGTGGAACTCGTCGACCCCGACGCCGACTCCGACGCCGCAGGACCGGACGACTCCGTGCCCCCCGCCGCCCCCGCGCTGGCCCTCGCCGTCCAGCAGGAGTGCCTCGCCCGCGGACTCATCGTGGAACTCGGCGGCCGCCACTCCGCGGTGGTCCGCCTCCTGCCCCCGCTCACCCTCACCGACGAGCAGGCCACCGCCGTCCTGGACCGCTTTGCCGACGCCCTGGCCGCGGCCGAACGGGCCCACACCCCCCAGCCGCCCGCCGCCCGCCGAGTCACGGCCCCCCGGACCGCCCCCGGGCCGTCCCACTGACCCGGACCGCCCCCGGCCCCACCCCAAGGAAGCCCCCGTGAACGCCACGCCCCCCTCCCCGGCGCCCGAGACCGAGGCCCCCCTCGCCGTCCAGCACCTCGGCCCGCAGGTCCTCACCTCCCAGGTACTCGCCCCCGAACCCCTCGCCACCCCACTACTGCCCCCCAAGCCCCACGTCACCGACCTCCTCACGCCCGAGCCCCGCGTATCCGAGGCCCTCGCCACCGACACCCTCACCACCGGCACCCTCACCACCGAGGAAGCCACCTCGAAGGAAACCCCCTCCGAGACCCCCGGCCGCACCGCCCCCGGCACCGAGCGACTCGGCACCGAAGCCCCCAGCCGCACCGCCCCTGGTCTCACCGCCCCCGGCCCCGAGACGCCCCGCACCGGGTCCCAGGGCAGCACTTCCTGGGGCACGGAGGCGCTCCGCGCGGAGCCGCTCCGCGCAGAGGCGGCCCGTACCGAGACGCTCCCCACCGAGGCCCGTGGCACCGCCCCCGGCACCGAGACGCCCCGCGCCGGGGCCCCGGGCAGCACCACCGCGGGCACCGAGGTCCTCCGCGCCGAGGCTCCGGGCCGAGCCACCCCCTGTGCCACGGAACCCCGCGCCACGGAACCCGGTGCCACGGAACCCGGTGCCACGGAGCCCCGCTCCACGGAACCCCCCGTGACCGACCCGAGCGTCGCCCAAGCCGCCACCGCCGACCCCACCGTCCCGCGTCAGCACGCCGGCCCGCACGACCCACGGCCCCACCGCCCGGTCACCGCCGCCGACCCGCTGGACGACCCGGACCCCCAGCGCGCCGCCGACGCGGCCGCCGTCGAGAACCTGCTCCGCTGCTGGGTCCGGGAGAAGAACCTGCCGACCCCCGGCTCCACCACCCTGCGCATCCCCCTCGACGCCAGCGGCACCGCTCTCCTCGTCCCGGTCCTCTACTGGTCGCCCACCGGCTGGCACCGCTTCGGTGCCCCGGCCCTCGAAGGCCTCCCGGCCACGGCTCCCACCGTCGACGCCGTGACCGTGGCAGCCCTGCTCAGCCGGGAGTCCGGCCGGCCCGAGGGCACCGAACTCGTCGGCAGGGTCGCCGACTCCGCCCGCCGTACCGCCGACTTCCTCACCGAGCGCCGCCAGCGGCCCCAGCCGCACCCGGACGCCGATCTCTTCCTCGCCGCCGAACAGTCCCTGCTGCTCGGCCACCCCCTTCACCCGACTCCCAAGAGCCGCGAAGGCCTCTCCGACGCCGAGGCCCGGCTCTACTCACCCGAACTGCAGGGTTCCTTCCCCCTCCACTGGCTGGCCGTTGAGCCCTCCCTCCTGGCCGCCGACTCCGCCTGGACCGAACAGGGCCGTCCCGTCACCGCGGAGCAAATCGCCACCGGCCTCGCCGAAGGACTTCCGCTCCCTGCCGGTACCGCGCCCTTGCCCCTTCACCCCTGGCAGGCCCGCGAGCTCCTGCTCCGCCCCGACGTCCGCGCCCTCCTCGACGCCGGCCTCCTCCACGACCTCGGTCTCCACGGGAGCTCCTGGCACCCCACCTCCTCCGTCCGTACCGTGCACCGCCCCGGCGCGCGGGCCATGCTGAAGCTCTCCCTCGGCCTGCGCATCACCAACTCGCGCCGCGAGAACCTCCGCAAGGAGCTTCACCGCGGCGTCGAGGTCCACCGCCTGCTCCGCACCGGCCTCGTGGACGAGTGGCAGGCCGTCCACCCGGCCTTCGACATCGTCCGCGACCCCGCCTGGCTCGCCGTCGACGCCCCCGACGGCACCCCCGTCCCCGGACTCGACGTCATGATCCGCCACAACCCCTTCGGGCCCGGCGACGACGCCGTCTGCATCGCCTCTCTCACCACCCCCCGTCCCTGGCCGGGAGCCACCACCATGCGCTCCCGCCTCGCCGACGTCATCGGCCGCCTCGCCGCCCGTACCGGCCGCCCCACCACGGCCGTCTCCGCCGAGTGGTTCCTCCGCTACCTCGATCAGGTCGTCCGCCCCATCCTCTGGCTCGACGGACACGCCGGCATCGCCCTGGAGGCCCACCAGCAGAACACCCTGGTGCTCCTCGACCCCGACGGCTGGCCGGTCGGCGGGCGCTACCGGGACAACCAGGGCTACTACTTCCGTGAGTCCCACCGGAGCGAGCTGGAGAGCCGCCTCCCCGGCATCGGCGCCGACAGCGACACCTTCGTCTCCGACCAGGTCACCGACGAGCGCTTCGCCTACTACCTCGGCATCAACAACGTCCTCGGCCTCATCGGAGCCTTCGGGGCCCAACACCTCGCCGACGAGCGGGTCCTGCTTGCCGCCCTCCGCAGCTTTCTCGCCTCCGCCACCAGCCTCGGATCACCCCTTCCCCACCGCCTTCTGGAGGCCGCGACCCTCCGCAGCAAGGCCAACCTCCTCACCAGGCTGCACGGCCTGGACGAACTCGTCGGCCCCGTCGACACCCAGTCCGTCTACGTCACCGTCGCCAACCCCCTCCGCGCCTGAGGCCGCCTTCCAAGAACCCACGCCCCGACCGCACCGCCGAGAGGAGAGCGACACCGTGTCACCCACCCGCCCACCGGCCGACCCGCCAGGCGACGACACCCTCGACCTGAGGCTCGACGAGCTCGTCGCTCTCCTCGAAGGCGGTCCCGCCGACACCGAACTCCGCGAGGGCGACCTCCTGGACTCCGTCGCCTCATGGGACCCGGCCGACACCGCCGTCGGGGTCTTCCGGCTCGTCCCCGTACAACTCGAACGGGATCTGGCCCTTCTCACCCGGTGGATGAACGACCCCGCCGTAGCCGCCTTCTGGGAACTGTCCGGACCCGAGAACGTGACCGCCGAGCACCTCCGCGCCCAGCTCGAGGGCGACGGCCGGAGCGTGCCCTGCCTCGGCCTGCTCGACGCCACGCCCATGAGCTATTTCGAGATCTACCGCGCCGACCTCGACCCGCTCGCCCGCCACTACCCGGCGCGTCCCCACGACACCGGTATCCATCTGCTGATCGGAGGTGTCACGGACCGGGGTCGCGGCGTCGGTGCCACACTTCTGCGCGCCGTCGCCGATCTCGTCCTCGACCACCGTCCCCGCTGTACCCGCGTCGTCGCCGAACCCGACATCCGTAACACTCCCTCCGTCTCGGCCTTCCTCAGCGGTGGCTTCCGCTATGCGGCGGAAGTCGACCTCCCCGACAAACGAGCGGCGCTCATGATGCGTGACCGCGCCCTCCGTCACGCTCTGTGAACAACCCTCTGCCTTCTATACACCGCTCGACCCACAGCGGTTCCCACTCCGAGGAGTCCTCGTGTCGATGTCCCCTGCACCCCACGACTCCGCACAGCCCGCCCCGTCCCCCACGGCCGAACCGACGCCGGCACCCCACCTGCTCGCGCCCCCCGAGCTGAACGCCGCCGCCTGGACCCGCGCCTCCTCCCGCCTCCTCGCCAAGGCCCTCGCCGAGTTCGCCTACGAGGAGATCCTCGAACCCGAACCCGAACCCGAACCCGAACCCCGACCCGCGGTGACCCCGGACCTCACGTCCGCCGAACCCGCGGCGGCCCCGGACCTCACGTCCGCCGAACCCGCGGTCGCCCCGAACCTCACGTCCGCCGAACCCGCCATCGCGGCCGAGGAAGCGGACCTCGCCCCCGCGACCGACGAGGCCCCCCACCGCTACACACTGCGCCTCGACGACGGCACGACCCTCACCTTCCGTGCCCGGCGAGGCGCCTACGGCAGCTGGCACGTCGCCGCGGACACGATCACCCACGAGGGCCGGCCCATGACGGACCCCCTCGACTTCCTGGTCCGGGCCCGCCGTCTCCTTCAGCTCGACGGTGCCACCCTCGGCCACCTCATCCGGGAGCTCTCCGCCACTCTCGCCGCCGACGCCCGCCTCGACCACACGGCCCTTCCGGCCGCCCGGCTCGCCGACCTCTCCTACGCGGAACTCGAAGGCCATCAGACCGGCCACCCCTGGCTCGTCCTCAACAAGGGCCGTATCGGCTTCTCCGCCACCGACGCCGCCCGCTGGGCCCCCGAGGCGCGTCGCGCGGCCCGGCTGCCGTGGATCGCCGTCAGCAACCGCCTCGCCGCGTACCGAGGGGTGTCGGGTCTCGACACCCCCGACCGTCTCTACGCCCAGGAGCTCGACCCCGAGGTCCATGCCGCCTTCCGTGCCGAGCTGACCGCCCGCGGCCACGAACCCGACGGCTACCTCCTGCTGCCCGTCCACCCCTGGCAGTGGGACGAGGTCCTCCTCCCGCTCTACGCCCCGGCGGTCGCCGCAGGGACCGTCGTCCCGCTTCGCACGGACGGGGACCTCCGGCTTCCGCAGCAGTCGGTCCGCACCTTCCTCAACACCAGCCGCCCCGACCGGCACACCGTCAAACTCCCGCTGTCGGTGCTCAACACCCTCGTCTGGCGCGGTCTGCCCACCGAGCGCACTCTGGCCGCCCCCGCCGTCACCGCCTGGGTGCACGGCCTGCGCGAAGCCGACCCCTTCCTGCGGGACGAGTGCGGGGTGGTCCTTCTCGGCGAGGTCGCCTCCGTCACCGTCGAGCATCCCCTGTATGACCGGCTCCCCGAAGTCCCCTACCAGTACAAGGAACTTCTCGGCGCGATCTGGCGCGAACCGCTCCGGCTGCCCCCGGGCGAGCGGGCCCGTACCCTCGCCTCCCTGCTCCACGCGGATCCCGAGGGGCGGGCGTTCGTCGCCGAACTCGTCGAGCGGTCCGGACTCGCCCCCGCCGTCTGGCTCCAGCACCTCTTCGCCGCCCTGCTGCCACCGCTGCTGCACTTCCTCTACCAGTACGGCACGGTCTTCTCCCCGCACGGCGAGAACGCCATCGTCGTCTACGACGACGAGGACGTCCCCGTACGACTGGCGATCAAGGACTTCGTCGACGACGTGAACATCAGTGCCCGGCCGCTCCCCGAGCACGACACCCTGCCGGACGACGTGCGCGCCGTCCTCCTGACCGAGGAACCCGACTTCCTCGTCCAGTTCATCCATTCGGGGCTCTTCGTCGGTGTCTTCCGCTATCTGGCGCCGCTCTGCGAGGAGCAACTCGATTTTCCCGAGCAGGATTTCTGGTCCCTCGTCCGGGCCGAGATCCTCCGCCATCAGGCGCGTTTCCCCGAGCTGAAGGAACGGTTCGAGCTCTTCGACCTCCTCACCCCCCGGATCGAGCGTCTCTGCCTCAACCGCAACCGTCTGCACCTGGACGGCTACCGTGACCGCCCCGAGCGCCCTCACGCGGCCGTCCACGGGACCGTCCCCAACCCGCTCGCGTGACGCGCGCGCGTGCCCTGGGTGTCAGTGGAGCCCCGTAGGCTGGACCAGCTATGACGAAGCCATCCCTCCCCGACCTCCTCCACGCCGCCGTCTCCGCCGTCGGCGGCACGGAGCGGCCCGGCCAGGTCACCATGGCCGAGGCCGTGGCCGAGGCCATCGACGACAACTCCCACCTCCTCGTCCAGGCCGGTACCGGCACGGGCAAGTCGCTCGGCTACCTGGTGCCGGCACTGGCCCAGGGGGAGCGGGTGGTGGTGGCCACGGCCACCCTGGCGCTGCAGCGCCAGCTCGTCGAGCGCGACCTTCCGCGGACGGTCGACGCACTGCATCCGCAGCTGCGTCGCCGCCCGCAGTTCGCCATGCTCAAGGGCCGGTCGAACTACCTCTGTCTCCACCGGCTGCACGAAGGCGTCCCGCAGGACGAGGAGGACGGCCTCTTCGACCCCTTCGAGGCGGCCGCGCCCACCAGCAAGCTGGGTCAGGACCTGATGCGGCTCCGGGACTGGTCGGACGAGACGGAGACCGGGGACCGGGACGACCTGACGCCGGGCGTCTCCGACAAGGCCTGGGCGCAGGTCTCGGTCTCCTCCCGGGAGTGCCTCGGTGCGAGCAAGTGCGCGTACGGGGCGGAGTGCTTCGCCGAGGCGGCCCGCGAGCGGGCCAAGCTCGCCGATGTCGTCGTCACCAACCACGCCCTGCTCGCCATCGACGCCATCGAGGGCGCCCCGGTGCTCCCGCAGCACGAGGTGCTGATCGTCGACGAGGCGCACGAGCTGGTCTCCCGGGTCACCGGGGTCGCCACCGGCGAGCTCACCCCCGGCCAGGTCAACCGCGCGGTCCGCCGGTCCGCCAAGCTGGTCGACGAGAAGGTCGCCGACCAGCTGCAGACCGCCGCCGAGGGCTTCGAGCGGGTCATGGAGCTGGCTCTGCCCGGGCGCCTGGAGGAGATCCCCGAAGACCTCGCGTACGCCCTGATGGCGCTGCGGGACGCGGCCCGCGCGGTGATCACGGCCCTGGGCTCCACCCGGGACCGGGCCGTGCAGGACGAGGACGCCGTACGCAAGCAGGCCATGGCCTTCGTGGAGAACGTGCACGGTGTCGCGGAGCGGATCACCCAGGGGTCGGAGTACGACGTCGTCTGGTACGAGCGTCATGACCGTTTCGGCGCCTCGGTGCGGGTCGCACCCCTCAGCGTCTCGGGCCTGCTGCGGGAGAAGCTGTTCACGGAGCGGTCCGTCGTCCTGGCCTCGGCCACGCTCAAGCTCGGCGGCGACTTCAACGGTGTCGGCGCCTCGCTCGGCCTGGCTCCGGAGGGCACCACGGGCGACGACCTGCCCGTCTGGAAGGGGATCGACGTCGGTTCCCCGTTCGACTACCCCAAGCAGGGCATTCTCTACGTCGCCAAGCACCTCTCCCGCCCCGCGCGGGACGGCGACCGGGGCGACATGCTCGACGAGCTGACCGAGCTGATGCAGTCGGCCGGCGGGCGCACCCTCGGCCTGTTCTCCTCCATGCGTGCGGCGCAGCAGGCGGCGGAGGAGCTTCGGACCCGGGTTCCGGAGCTGCCGATCCTGCTCCAGGGCGAGGACACGCTCGGTGAGCTGATCAAGAACTTCGCGGCCGACCCCAAGACCTGTCTCTTCGGCACGCTGTCGCTCTGGCAGGGTGTGGACGTCCCGGGGGCCAGCTGCCAGCTGGTCGTCATGGACAAGATCCCCTTCCCGCGCCCGGACGACCCGCTGATGAGTGCCCGGCAGAAGGCCGTGGAGGAGGCCGGGGGCAACGGCTTCATGGCGGTCGCGGCGACCCATGCCGCCCTGCTGATGGCCCAGGGCGCCGGCCGTCTGGTGCGGGCCACGGGCGACCGGGGTGTCGTGGCGGTCCTCGACTCCCGGCTGGCCACGGCCCGGTACGGCAGCTATCTGAAGGCCTCGCTGCCCGATTTCTGGTACACGACCGACCGCAACCAGGTGCGGAAGTCGCTCGCTGCCATCGACGCCGCGTCGAAGGCGGCGGGTGCCTGAGGTCCACGCCCGTAGGAGCCCCGGAGCGTGCCGGGGCTCCTACGGACACGGCAGGGCCCCGGGACCGGCGCAGTGGGTCCCGGGGCCCGGTCAGAGCCGGCGAGGTGTGTCACACCCGCCGGAGTACCGCCACGACCTTGCCGAGGATGGTCGCCTCGTCACCGGGGATCGGCTGGTACGCCGCGTTGTGCGGGAGCAGCCAGACATGACCGTCCTCGCGCTTGAAGCGCTTGACCGTCGCCTCGCCGTCGAGCATGGCCGCGACGATGTCGCCGTTCTCCGCGACGGGCTGACGGCGCACCGTGACCCAGTCGCCGTCGCAGATGGCGGCCTCGATCATCGAGTCACCGACGACCTTGAGGACGAACAGCTCACCGTCGCCGACCAGCTGCCGGGGGAGCGGGAAGACGTCCTCGACGGACTCTTCGGCCAGGATCGGGCCACCGGCCGCGATCCGGCCGACCAGGGGCACGTACGACGCGGCGGGCTTGCCCGTGGTGTCCGTCGGCTGGGTGCTCGGCTGGTCGGAACCGCGAACCTCGTACGCCCGGGGGCGGTGGGGGTCGCGGCGGAGGAAGCCCTTGCGCTCGAGCGCCATGAGCTGGTGCGCCACCGAAGAGGTGCTGGAGAGGCCGACCGCCTGCCCGATCTCACGCATCGACGGCGGGTAGCCGCGTCGCTGGACCGAATCGCGGATGACTTCGATGACCCTGCGCTGCCGGTCGGTGAGACCGGAGCTGTCGGCTCGGATGCCTGGAGGTCGCCCGGGGAGGGCCCGGGCGGGTCGCCCGGGGTCCTCGCCGTTCATGCTTGTGTCGTTCATGGCGTGCACCGGCTCGAGTCGGCCCTGGGAGCGGTCCTGGGCGGTGATGGTGGCACTGTCTGCGGTGGTGGTCACGTCGTCGGCCCCTCTCGAATGGTCTCCCTGGCTGGCACAACGGTAGTGGCTTTCGAAAGGTTGCGCCAAACACACGTTCGAGTGAAAATTCGCAGATTGCCTTACGCCTGTACGCATGCGGGTGTATGAGCACTCTCACGCCGCCGTCCCAATTCGGTCGTTACGGTAGCCTTCGCCGCTGGGCCGCGAGCATCCGGTGCACCCTCCCAGTGTCGCACCCGGAGGGGCGGATTCGCGGGAGCCGGCGCGCTGCGACACGCAGAGGGCCCGGAAGTGTCCGCAACCCAAGATCTAGTGGTTGGATGGCACCGGCCACCCAGGGGTAGTGGTCCCCGGTCTGCCGGGGATGCTCGTATCGCCTATGCTGGTGGTCGCTTCGCAGGGCCTTGACGGGTCGGGCGGGGTTCACCAGTCGTGCCATGAGGGAGGGTCGGAACCAATGCACTGCCCCTTCTGCAGGCACCCCGACAGCCGTGTCGTCGACAGTCGCACCACCGACGACGGGACGTCGATCCGACGCCGTCGCCAGTGCCCCGACTGCTCCCGTCGTTTCACGACGGTGGAGACGTGTTCGCTCATGGTCGTGAAGCGGTCCGGTGTCACCGAGCCCTTCAGCCGTACCAAGGTCATCTCCGGCGTACGCAAGGCGTGCCAGGGGCGACCGGTCACGGAGGACGCCCTCGCCAAGCTCGGCCAGTGGGTCGAGGAGGCGGTGCGCGCCACCGGCAGCGCCGAGCTGACCACCCATGACGTGGGTCTGGCCATCCTCGGCCCGTTGCAGGAGCTCGACGTCGTCGCGTACCTGCGCTTCGCGTCCGTGTACAAGGCTTTCGACAGCCTCGAAGACTTCGAGGCCGCCATCGTGGAACTCCGCGTGCGGCCTCCCGCTGAGAACCGCGGGACCGGTGCGACCCCCGAGGTCCCCGTTCCCGCCACCGCCGCCGACTGATCGGCGGTCCGGGCCCGCAGTGCCCGGCGACCGGCCGCGGTGCGGCCTGGCAGACGTGCCTCGAGCGACCCCCGTGGCGCTTGTGGCAGCAGTACAGAACGACGTACAGAAGACGGTGCCCTGGGACTTTCTGGGTGCCAAAGTGTGTTTTGCCCGTATATGGGAGGCGGCATGACAGAGACGGCGAGCGGTCCGGCAGCACGTGGTTCTCGTTCCAAGGGAGCCAAGGCGAGCAAGGGCCTGCGTATCGAGCGCATCCACACCACCCCCGGCGTGCATCCGTACGACGAGGTGGCGTGGGAGCGCCGTGACGTCGTCATGACCAACTGGCGCGACGGCTCGATCAACTTCGAGCAGCGTGGCGTCGAGTTCCCCGACTTCTGGTCGGTGAACGCGGTCAACATCGTCACCAGCAAGTACTTCCGGGGGGCCGTCGGCACCCCGCAGCGCGAGACCGGTCTCAAGCAGCTCATCGACCGGATCGTGAAGACGTACACGAAGGCCGGCGAGGAGTACGGCTACTTCGCCTCGCCCGCCGACGCCGAGATCTTCGAGCACGAGCTGGCCTACGCCCTCCTGCACCAGATCTTCAGCTTCAACTCGCCGGTCTGGTTCAACGTCGGCACGCCCCAGCCCCAGCAGGTCTCCGCCTGCTTCATCCTGGCCGTCGACGACTCCATGGAGTCCATCCTCGACTGGTACAAGGAAGAGGGCATGATCTTCAAGGGCGGCTCCGGTGCCGGCCTGAACCTCTCCCGCATCCGCTCCTCCAAGGAGCTGCTCTCCTCCGGCGGCAACGCCTCCGGTCCGGTCTCCTTCATGCGCGGCGCCGACGCCTCCGCCGGAACGATCAAGTCGGGCGGCGCGACCCGTCGCGCGGCCAAGATGGTCATCCTCGACGTCGACCACCCCGACATCGAGGACTTCATCGAGACCAAGGTCAAGGAGGAGGAGAAGATCCGCGCCCTCCGTGACGCGGGCTTCGACATGGACCTGGGCGGCGACGACATCACGTCCGTCCAGTACCAGAACGCCAACAACTCCGTCCGCGTGAACGACACGTTCATGAAGGCCGTCGAGTCCGGCGGGAAGTTCGGCCTCACCTCCCGTATGACCGGAGAGGTCATCGAGGAGGTCGACGCCAAGTCGCTCTTCCGCAAGATGGCCGAGGCCGCGTGGGCCTGTGCCGACCCGGGCATCCAGTACGACGACACGATCAACCACTGGCACACCTGCCCCGAGTCCGGCCGCATCAACGGCTCGAACCCGTGCAGCGAGTACATGCACCTGGACAACACGTCCTGCAACCTCGCCTCGCTGAACCTCATGAAGTTCCTCAAGGACGACGGCAAGGGCAACCAGTCCTTCGAGATCGAGCGCTTCGCCAAGGTCGTCGAGCTCGTCATCACCGCGATGGACATCTCCATCTGCTTCGCCGACTTCCCCACCCAGAAGATCGGTGAGAACACCCGCGCCTACCGCCAGCTCGGCATCGGCTACGCCAACCTCGGCGCCCTGCTGATGGCGACCGGCCACGCGTACGACTCCGACGGCGGCCGCGCCCTCGCCGGTGCCATCACCTCCCTGATGACCGGCACCTCGTACAAGCGCTCCGCCGAGCTCGCCGCGGTCGTCGGCGCGTACGACGGCTACGCCCTCAACGCCGAGCCGCACCAGCGCGTCATGCAGCAGCACGCCGACGAGAACACCAAGGCCGTCCGCACCGACGACCTCGACTCGCCGATCTGGGCCGCCGCCACGGAAGCCTGGCAGGACGTGATCCGCCTCGGCGCCAAGAACGGCTTCCGCAACGCCCAGGCCTCGGTCATCGCCCCGACCGGCACCATCGGTCTCGCGATGTCCTGTGACACCACCGGCCTCGAGCCCGACCTCGCCCTGGTCAAGTTCAAGAAGCTGGTCGGCGGCGGCTCTATGCAGATCGTCAACGGCACCGTTCCGCAGGCCCTGCGCCGCCTGGGCTACCAGGAGGAGCAGATCGAGGCGATCGTCGCCCACATCGCCGACCACGGCAATGTGATCGACGCCCCCGCTCTGAAGGCCGAGCACTACGAGGTCTTCGACTGCGCCATGGGCGAGCGTTCCATCTCCGCGATGGGCCACGTCCGCATGATGGCCGCCATCCAGCCGTGGATCTCGGGCGCCCTCTCCAAGACCGTGAACCTGCCGGAGACGGCCACGGTCGAGGACGTCGAGGAGGTCTACTTCGAGGCCTGGAAGATGGGCGTCAAGGCGCTCGCCATCTACCGCGACAACTGCAAGGTCGGCCAGCCCCTCTCCGCCAAGAAGAAGGAAGAGGAGAAGGTCGAGGTCACCGCGAAGACCGAGGCGACGATCCGCGAGGCCGTCGAGAAGGTCGTCGAGTACCGCCCGGTCCGCAAGCGCCTCCCCAAGGGCCGTCCGGGGATCACCACCTCCTTCACCGTCGGTGGCGCCGAGGGCTACATGACCGCCAACTCCTACCCGGACGACGGTCTCGGCGAGGTCTTCCTCAAGATGTCCAAGCAGGGTTCGACGCTCGCCGGAATGATGGACGCCTTCTCCATCGCCGTCTCCGTCGGCCTGCAGTACGGCGTCCCGCTGGAGACGTACGTCTCGAAGTTCACCAACATGCGCTTCGAGCCGGCCGGCATGACGGACGACCCGGACGTGCGGATGGCGCAGTCGATCGTCGACTACATCTTCCGCCGCCTGGCGCTCGACTTCCTGCCCTTCGAGACCCGCTCGGCCCTCGGCATCCACTCGGCCGAGGAGCGTCAGCGTCACCTGGACACCGGCTCCTACGAGCAGTCCGACGAGGACGACGTCGACGTCGAGGCGCTGGCCCAGTCCGCGCCCCGCGCCCAGGAGCTGAAGGCCGTCGCGGCCCCGGCCCCGAAGACCGAGATCCCGGCTCCGAAGCAGGCGCACACCTCGGCGGAGCTCGTCGAGATGCAGCTCGGCATCAGCGCCGACGCCCCGCTCTGCTTCTCCTGCGGTACGAAGATGCAGCGCGCCGGCTCCTGCTACATCTGCGAGGGCTGCGGCTCGACCAGCGGCTGCAGCTGACACTCCGCGGGAGCGCGTCGGACGTGATGTCCGACGCGGTCCGCGCGGGTGACTGACCAGAGCCTCGACGAAGGGGACCTGCCTCGGGCGGGTCCCCTTCGTCGTGCCGGGCCGCCGGGCGGCCGCGTGTCCCGTGTCTCAGGGGCGCGCGGAGCCGAGCAGCGTGGCGAAGTCCTGGGGGTCGGCGTCGAAACCGTGGAGAAGGGGGCGGTACGTCCAGCCCTCGGCGCCGTCGCGAGTGAACTCCACGACCGTCGCCGAGAGGGAGCCGGGCACGTCCGCGAAGTCGTGGACCAGCAGGTCCGTGTAGCCCTCGCGGACGCGTATGCCCGTGTTCGCTATGTCGCCGAAGGCGAGCCGCCCACCGGCCTGCTGAATCGTGACGCCCACCACTACGCGCGCGTACGTCGGTGCCAGCCGGTCCAGCTCCAGGGTCATGGCCTCGTCGTAGCCGAATCCCTGGCCCGTACGGCTGTCACGGTGAAGCGTGATCGTGCCGTCGGGGGAGCGACTGCCGAAGTGCACCAGATGGACCGGCGCCCCGTGCGGGTCGTCCGTGGTGAAGACGCCGGCGACGAGGTCCAGGTCGTGGGCCGGTGCGCCGATCCGGGCAGGGTCCCACCTGAGCGTGACCTCGACCCGTCCCACCCCTTTGTTGAGTCCGCTCATGGCGCTTCCCCTTTCCGCGTACGCCCCCGCGCACGCCTCGCGTCGTACCGTCGAACCGCTCAAAAGCCCGTGGTCGTGGGCCGATTGCTCATGGTGTCATGGGGCTACGACAGCGGACCCGGGGGATGAGGGGGAGAGCGGTTTGTGGAGCGGTGAGCAGCTGGATCTCGACGCATATCTGGCTCGAATCGGATACGAGACGGAACGGGACGGCGAACTCGCCCCGGATATACGCACCTTGACGGCCCTTCACCGGGCGCACATCCGGGCCGTTCCCTTCGAGAACCTCGACGTCGCCCTGGGGAAGCAGGTCCCCCTGGACGTGAAGAGCCTTCAGGGCAAGCTCGTCGAGCGTCGCCGCGGAGGCTACTGCTACGAGCAGAACTCCCTGTTCGCGGCGGTGCTCGAACGGATCGGCTTCTCGGTGGCCGGGCGCGGAGCCCGCAACCGTTCGCGGGGCGCGGCCCTGTCGCCCGTCACGCACGCACTCCTCGTCGTCACGATCGACGGCGAACAGTGGCTCGCCGACGTCGGGTTCGGCTGGCAGGGGCCGCTGGAGCCGGTGCCCCTGCGGGACGGGGCGCACGTCGAGCAGAGCGGCTGGACGTGCGGGATCGGAGTCGAGGCAGAGGGCATCCACGTGCTCCGCTCCCTGCGGCAGCAGGGCTGGACCGATCTGTACGCCTTCTCCTCGCAGGCGCTCTACCCCGGTGACTTCACCGTCATGAACCACTACAGCTCCAGCCATCCGGAGTCCCGATTCCTCGGCCAGGTGGTGGCCCAGAGACCCGGCGCGGAGCTGCGCAGGGCGCTGGTGCGCGACCGGCTGTCGACGGTGGGGACGGACGGAGTCGCCGAGGAACGGGTCGTGACCGCGAGCGAGTTGATCTCCGTTCTGGAGGGCGAGTTCGGCATCGAACTGGACGACGAGGAGCGCACGGGTCTGGAGCGAATGCACCCGGCGGGAGCCTGACGAGGTCTGCCGGGGCGGTCGCCGGGCCCGTACGATGGCGCGGTGCTGGTCAAGTGGATTCGCTGCACCGTGATGGACCGTCGTGGGTTCGAGCGGGGACAGCGGAAATGGGCGGGGCTGCTCGGTGAGCCGGGATTCCGGGGACAGGGCGGCGGGTGGAGCCGGGCTCGGCCGGACGTCGCCCACATCTTCGCGTTCTGGGAGAGCCGGGCCTTCTACGACTCGTTCATGGCGCGCTCGCACGATCGTCTGGCGGCCGCGCAGGTGGGCACGTTCAAGGACATCCAGGTGAAGCTGTTCGACCACCGCTTCGACGTGAAGACGGGGTTCGAGCCGCGGTTCTCCGATGCCGACGTGGCTCGGGTGGCGCACTGCCGTGTCCACGAGGACCGGGCCGAGCACTTCGCGCTCATGCAGGAGAAGGTATGGAACCCGGCCATGGCCGGGTCCCCCGGCATGCTGCGGGGACTGTTCGGGGAGGCGCCGGGGAGCGAGTTCCTGGTGCTGTCGATGTGGCAGTCCGCGGCGGAGCACGGGAAGTACCGGGTGGAGCGGATCGAGCGGCTCGGGCTCCGGGCCAAGACGGCGGCCGACGTGGCGGCGCTGGCCGGGGACGTGGTGCAGCTCGAGTCGACCTGGACGGTCTGAGCTGGCTCCTGGCCGACCGTTCTGGCCGGCCTGGGACGTCTGGTGGCGATGCCGGGACGGGCTGGGCCGGGACCGGGAGGGGTTACGGCGAGGCCGGAGCCGGAGTCGGGGCTGGAAGGGGCTGAGCCGGGGTCGGGGTCGGCTGCGTCGTGACGAATGCGCCCGCGTTCACCCCGGCGAGTACGGCTTGTGCCGCCTGGTCGGCGACCGCGCCGTCGATCGGCTCCCGGGTGACGAAGAGTCTGAGGAACAGGGGTGCCGAGACCGCCCGGACGACCGCACCGGCGTCCGTACCCCGCGGTGCCGCGCCGCGGGCCACGGCCCGGGTGACGACGTCCTCGCAGCGCCGGAACCGCTCGGCGTAGAAGGCGTGCAGTGCCTCGGCCGCCCGCGGAGACTGGAACGCGGCGCCGACGAACGCGGTCGGGGCGGCGCCTGCCGCGGGATCACCGAAGGCGTCGACGACCTCGCGCGCGAGTGCGCGCAGATCCCCGGAGAGGCTCCCGGTGTCCGGCGGCGTCCAGGTGTCCTCGCTCGCCAGGTCGAGCGCATCGGCGAGGAGACCTTCGACGCTGCCCCAGCGGCGGTAGAGCGTCGTCTTGTGCACACCCGAGTGTTCCGCCACGTATTCCACCGTGAGAGCCGGGTAGCCGTGCTCGGACAGACCGGTCAGGACGGCGTCCCGGACGGCCGCCCGGGTGCGGGCGGTGCGCCCCCCGGGTCGCAGGCTGCCGGGTGCGGGGGTCGACGGCTCCTCGATCGAGTCATTCAATTGCCACTCCCGTTGCGTTAGGGGTCCGAGTGTGCCACACTCGCCTTAATGCAATCAAGGTTGCATTTGACGGTCCCGACTTTCGGAGGCGCCCTTGCCCACTCAGATCTCGCTGCACGACGTCGTCGTGACCCGTGGCGAACGACTGCTTCTCGACCAGGTCTCGCTCTCCGTACGCCCCGGGGAGCGGATCGGGATCGTGGGGGAGAACGGCGCGGGGAAGTCCACCCTGCTGCGCCTCCTCGCCGGGGCGGAGCAGCCCGACGAGGGCAGGGTCGTCACCGTCGCCGACGGCGGCATGAGGATGCTGGCCCAGACTCCCGAACTGCCGCCCGGGGCCACCGTCGGCGACGCGATAGACGCCGCCCTCGCCGAACTCCGCGCCATGGAGCGGCGGCTCCGCACACTCGAGGCCGGACTCGACTCGGCGGACCGGGCGGAACTCGATACATACGGCGAGCTCCTCACCGCCTACGAGCTGCGGGGCGGGTACGAGGCCGACGCCCGGGTCGACAAAGCCCTGTACGGACTCGGTCTCGCCGGTACGGGACGCGGGCGACGGCTTGGCAGCCTCTCGGGCGGCGAGCTGGCCCGGCTCGGCATCGCCTGCGCGGTCGCCGCCGGCCCGGAGGTGCTCCTGCTCGACGAGCCGACCAACCACCTCGACGCGCAGGCACTCGACTGGCTGGAGGGCGCGCTCCTCGCGCACCGCGGCACCCTCGTGGCCGTCTCCCACGACCGGACCTTCCTGGAGCGGGTCGCCACCGCGATCGTCGAGGTGGACGCCGACAGACGCGCGCTCGTGCGGTACGGCGACGGATACGCCGGCTACCGCGCGGCACGGGAAGCGGCCCGTTGGCGTTGGGAGGAGGCGTACCAGGAATGGTGCGAGGAGACCGCACGGCTGGAGGCGTACGCGTCGACCACGGCTCGCGGTGTCGCGCCGGGGAGGGAGATGAAGGACAACAACAAGATGGCGTTCGACCGGGCGGCGGGCCGCGTCCAGGCCTCCGTCTCGGGCCGCGTCCGCAACGCCCGGGAGCGGCTGAGACGACTCCGTGAGGAGCCCGTGCCGCAGCCGCCGCCGCCCCTCGCCTTCGCCGCCCGGCCGCCGGCCGGGTCGGCCGAGGGAGCGCTCGTCACGCTGAGCGGAGTGCGGGTCGCGGACCGCCTCGCCGTCGACGCGCTCACCGTCCGTGCGGGGGACCGGCTGCTCGTCCACGGCGGCAACGGCGCGGGGAAGTCCACGCTGCTACGAGTCATGGCAGGGGCCGTCGGCCCCGATTCCGGGGACGTCCGGCGCACGGGACGGATCGGGTACCTCGCCCAGGACGTCGCCGTCCGGCACCAGGAGGAACGGCTGCTGGCCTGCTTCGGACGCGGGCTCGCACTGCCCGAGGAGGAGCGCGCCGAACTGCTCCTGTCGTACGGACTGTTCCGCCCGGCCGACCTGAGCGTTCCGGTCGGCGCTCTCTCCGCGGGCCAGCTCCGCCGGCTGGCACTCGCCCGGCTGCTGGCCCGGCCCGCCGATCTCCTCCTGCTCGACGAGCCCGGCAACCACCTGGCCCCGGGACTCGTCGAGGAGCTGGAGCAGGCCCTGGAGCAGTGGAAGGGAGCCCTGGTGGTGGTCTCGCACGACCGTGCGCTGCGGCGCCGCTTCACCGGAGACATACGCCGGATGGACTCCGGGCGCCTCCTCGGCTGAGCCTGCCCGGGACCGGCGATCTAGGGTCGGGGTATGGCACGACCGCGGCGCATCGTCCTCGTACGGCACGGAGAGTCCGAGGGCAATGTCGATGACACGGTGTACGAACGCGAGCCCGACCACGCGCTGAGGCTCACGGAGACCGGCCTGCGACAGGCGGAGGAGACGGGGGAGCGGCTGCGGGAGCTCTTCGGGGAGGAGGCGGTCAGCGTCTATGTCTCGCCGTACCGGCGCACCCACGAGACCCTCCGTGCCTTCCGGCTGCCCCCGGGGCAGGTCCGGGTGCGGGAGGAGCCGCGGCTGCGGGAGCAGGACTGGGGCAACTGGCAGGAGAGGGAGGACGTACGACTGCAGAAGGCCTACCGGGACGCGTACGGGCACTTCTTCTACCGCTTCGCCCAGGGGGAGTCGGGGGCGGACGTCTACGACCGGGTCGGGGCGTTCCTGGAGAGCCTGTACCGCAGTTTCGAGGCGCCCGACCACCCGCCCAACGTCCTGCTGGTCACCCACGGACTGACCATGCGGCTGTTCTGCATGCGCTGGTTCCACTGGACGGTCGCGGACTTCGAGTCGCTGTCGAATCCCGGCAACGCCGAGACCCGCATGCTCCGGCTCGACGAGGACGGGCGATACCGTCTGGACAGGCCGTTCGAGCGCTGGCGTACCCCCGAACCGTACGGCCCCACCGGATAGAGTGGCAGACCGATGACCGCTGACTCCGCATTCGACCGGCGCTTCGACCGCGCCCTGGCCAGCCTGCGCGGGCTGTCCGTGGGAGACGCCCTGGGCTCCCAGTTCTTCGTACCCGCCAACTATCCCCTGCTCAAGCGGCGCGAGCTGCCCGCCGGCCCCTGGCAGTGGACCGACGACACCGAGATGGCCTGCTCCGTCCTGGCCGTCCTCGCCCGCCACGAACGCATCGACCAGGACGCCCTGGCGATGTCCTTCGCCCAGCACCACGACTTCGACCGGGGATACGGCCCGGCCGTGAACCGGATGCTCCGGCTCATCAGGGAAGGGGGCGACTGGCGGGAGCTCGCCGCCGCGCTCTTCCAGGGCCAGGGGTCCTGGGGCAACGGCGCCGCGATGCGGATCGCCCCGCTCGGCGCCTGGTACGCGGACGACCCGGAGCAGGCGACGCACCAGGCCGAGATCTCGGCGTACACCACCCACCAGCACCGTGAGGCCGTGGTCGGCGCGATGGCCGTCGCCGCCGCGGCCGCCCTGGCCGCCGACCCGGCGGGACCGCCCACGCCAGAGGCGCTCCTCGACGGGGTCATCGCCCTGGTGCCGCGCAGTGCGGTCGGGGCGGGGCTGCGCCGGGCCCGGGACATGCTCGACTACGGCGACGCGGGCACGGTCGCCGCGGTGCTCGGCAGCGGCCGACGAACGAGCGCGCACGACACGGTTCCGTTCGCCCTCTGGTCGGCGGCCCGTGGCCTCGGCGATTTCGAGCGGGTGTTCTGGACGACCGCGCAGGTCGGTGGAGATGTCGACACCACCTGTGCCATCGCCGGAGGCGTGGTGGCCTCGGCGGCGGCCGGAGCTCCTCCCGAGCTGTGGCTGCGGCAGACCGAGGACCTTCCGGAGTGGATTCCGGTCACGACGGCCTGAGACGCCCGATGGCCCCTGCACCCCGGTCGGGACGCAGGGGCCATCGGTGTGTTCTCAGGCCACCGGCCCGGCGGCCTCCGCGCGCCCGCTGAGCGCTTCCAGGTCGCTCTTGCGGACCCGGATCACCAGGACGGCCGTGACCAGCGCGATCAGGACCATCGCCACAGCGGCCATGAACGCCGAGGAGATGCCCGAGGTCAGCACCTCGTGGCCCCAGGGCGGGGGCAGCTCCTTCGTCTTCATCGCCTCGGCCTGCTGCTCGGGCGTCGAGTTCGCGAGGAAGCCGGGCAACTGCTTCTCGCCCTCCTCGCGGCTCGCCGTGCCGAAGACGGTGACCAGGATGGACAGACCGAGCGAACCGCCGACCTGCTGCGTGGCGTTGAGCAGACCCGAAGCGGCGCCCGCCTCGTGCTGGGCCACTCCGGAGACTGCCGTGAGCGTGAGCGTCACGAAGTTGAGGCCCATGCCGAAACCGAACAGGACCATGGGGCCGAGGACACCGCTCGCGTAGCTGCTGTCCGATTCGATGAACGTCAGCCAGAAGAGGCCGACGCCCGTGATCGCCGCACCGCTCACCATGAACGGCTTGGGGCCGAGGGCCGGCAGCAGCCGCTGCGCGAGACCCGCGCCGGCACCGATCGCGACCGTCACGGGCAGGAAGGCGAGCCCGGACTGGATCGGGGTGTAGCCCAGGACGCCCTGGACCCAGAGCGCGATGAAGAAGAACATGCCGAACATGGCGGCCGCCAGGCTGAGCATGATGACGTACGTGCCCGAACGGTTGCGGTCCGCGAACATCCGGAGCGGGGTGATCGGCTCCTTGGCGCGGGACTCCACGAGCGCGAAGGCCACGAGCAGGATGACCGCGGAGACGAACGAGCCGATGGTCAGCGCGTCCTTCCAGCCTTCCTCGGACGCCCGGATGAACCCGTAGACCAACGCGGCCATGCCGAGGGTCGAGGTCGTGGCGCCCGCGATGTCGAAGCGGCCCGGGTGACGCTCGGACTCCGCGATGTAGCGCGGGGCGAGGAAGGCGATCAGCAGGCCGATCGGGACGTTGACGAAGAGAACCCAGCGCCAGTCCAGCCACTCTGTGAGCATGCCGCCGGCGAGCAGACCGATCGCGCCACCACCGGCGGAGACGGCGGCGAACACGCCGAACGCCCGGTTGCGCTCCGGTCCTTCTGGGAAGGTCGTGGTGATCAGGGCGAGCGAGGTGGGTGAGGCGATGGCGCCTCCCACTCCCTGCAGGGCCCGCGCGGCGAGCAGGTGCCAGGGCTCCTGGGCGAAGCCGCCGACGAGCGAGGCGAAGGTGAAGAGCAGGATGCCGACGATGAACACCCGGCGGCGGCCCAGGATGTCGCCCGCGCGCCCGCCGAGGAGCAGTAGACCGCCGAAGGTGAGCGTGTAGGCGCTGAGCACCCACGACAGGTCGGTCGTCGAGAAGGAGAGCGCGTCCTGGATGTGCGGCAGTGCGATGTTCACGATGGTGGCGTCGAGGACGACCATCAGCTGGCAGGCGGCGATGACGGTCAGGGCGATGCCCGGCCGACCTCCGGCGCGAGCAGGCCCGTCCTTGGTCTGTGTGTCCACCGGAGAAGTTGTCACTATGGATCCCCCACGGAAGAATTAGTGAACGCACCCGTTCACTGTCCATCACGGTAGTGAGTCCCCCTCAGTGAACGCAACCGTTCACTGTGCGCTGCCGAAGACCTGACATCGCCTCAACGGAGAGACCCTGATGGTTACTTCACGCTCCACGGCCGCCGCCCGGCCGGAAGGGGCATCGCTCCGACGTCGCGGTCCCGTCCTTGAACGGGCCATCCTGGAGGCCACGCTCGACCAGTTGAGCCGCGTCGGCTGGAGCGGTCTGACGATGGAGGGCGTCGCGGTCGGCGCGCAGACGGGCAAAGCCGCGGTGTACCGGCGCTGGCCGTCGAAGGAGGACCTCGTCGCGGACGCCCTCCAGGCCGGACTGCCGGTGCTCGACGAGGCGCCGGACCTCGGAAGTGTGCGCGAGGACCTGTACGAGCTGTGCCTCCGCGTCCGGGACGTCATGTACTCCAAGCCCGGCTTCGCCCTGCGCGCTGTGCTTCACGAATGCGATGCCGGGTCCGCCGAGAGGTTCCACGGTCTGATCACCACCGGAGTGGTCGAGCCCTCGGCCCGCCTCGTCCGGGACGTGCTGCGGCGCGGAATCGCGCGAGGCGAGGTCCGGGCCGACGCGAACGACGACCTGGTCATCGACGTCATTCCCGCCATGATGATGTATCGATCCAAGGTGTGCGCGAGCGAATGGCCGGACGGCGAGATCGCCGACCTGGTCGACCGGATCATGGTGCCGCTGCTGCGTGCCTGACGCGGGCGGGGGCGGCTCCCGAGGGATGGCACGCACGGATCCGGCCGGGCGAGCGAGGTCCTCTCGGGAGCCCGAGGGGAATCCGGGTATCGCACCCGGCGCCGAGCGGCGTAACCTGTCAGGCGCCATGCCGTACGAACCACCCACCCACACCGTCGAGCGATCGCTCCGAGCCACCACCGGCGCCAAGATCGTCGCCGGAGTCGACGAGGTCGGACGCGGGGCGTGGGCCGGCCCCGTCACCGTGTGCGCGGCCGTCACCGGCCTGCGTCGGGCGCCCGAGGGCCTCACCGACTCCAAACTGCTCACCCCCAAGCGCAGGACCGTGCTCGCCGCGGAGCTGGAGGGGTGGGTCACGGCGTACGCGCTCGGCGACGCCACCCCGCAGGAGATAGACGAGCTCGGCATGACCGCCGCACTGCGACTCGCGGCGGTCCGGGCTCTCGAAGGCCTTCCCGTGCGACCCGACGCGGTGATCCTCGACGGCAAGCACGACTATCTCGGCAGCCCCTGGCAGGTCCGCACGGTGATCAAGGGCGACCAGTCCTGCATCGCCGTGGCGGCGGCCTCCGTCATCGCCAAGGTCCGGCGGGACGCCGTCATGGCGGAGCTGGGGACCGGGGCCGAGGAGTACGCGGCGTACGCCTTCGGCGCCAACGCGGGCTACCCTTCGCCGGTCCACAAAGCGGCGCTCGAAGAGCTGGGGCCCACCCCTCACCACCGTCTCTCCTGGTCGTACCTGGACGCGATGCCCAGGTGGCGCCACCTCAAGAAGGTCCGCCTCTCCGCCGAGGCGGCCGCGCTGGAAAGCGGGGGCCAACTCGGCTTCGACTTCTGAACTTCCGGTCGCGGGACCCCGTCGAAGGGGCTCCCACGCGGCCGGGGTGCACATGTGTGCCCACCCGCCGGTGCTTCGCGCAGCGGCGTTTGATAGACATCCACTCATGCCTCTCATCCCCGAGGAGCCTCAGATTCACGAGAGCGCCCAGGGTCCCCGCGCCACCGCGTCGACCCCCCGTCCCGTACCCGGCCCGCGTTCCGCGGCCTCACCGCGTCCCGGACGTCCTGTCCCGGGTCCGGCCAGGCCCGCGGCCCCGGCACAGCGCCCGCACCCCGGTGCCGGGCCGGCTCCGGCGAACACCCCGGAGAATCGTTCCGAACAGCGATCCACGCCGCAGCTCCAGCTGATCCCGGCCCCCGTCGACGGTGCGCTGGACGCCGCCGAAGAGGCCCTGGACCTGCTCCTGGAGAGCGGACGGGCACCGGGCGAAGTCCTGGTACTCACCACCGGCGACCCGCACCCGTGGGTCACGCACGAGCTGTCCTTCGGCGAGGCCTCCTACTGGGCCCAGCAGGACACCGGTGACGACGTGTTCTTCGCACACGCCGCCGCCGTGGAGCGGGCCACCGCCCGCCCCGTGGTCATCGTCGCCGTCAACGGCGGAGACGACGAGACGGCCGCCACGGCCCTGCCGTCGGCGCTGGCCCGCGCCGGCACGCTTCTCGTCGTGTGCGGTGACCCGCAGCGCGTCACCACGCTCCTCGGAGCAGGCGCCGGAGTCTGACCGACCGCCCCTCCGCCGGACCGAACCGGGTCCGGCGGGGGCCGTCGTCGTTCAGGCGATCAGCGGGCGGCGGCCCGGCGCAAGGGCTCGGCCGCGCCGCTCGCGGTGCGAGGGGTCAGCAGCCCCAGCTCGGCCGGCCCGTCGTCGAGCGGCAGCGGGGGCGAGTCGGAGCTCGGACGACGACCGCCGCGCCCCTCCCCGAGCACCTGCCAGCCCGCGCGGGTCAGCGTGATGTACGCGCCGCAGCGGAGCCCGTGCAGGGTGCAGGCGTCCCGGAGACCCCACATCCAGGCTCCGTCCTCCTCCGTCCAGCGCTCGTCGCCCTCGCGGCAGTACAGCAGGACCGCGGTCCGTACCGGCGTGCGCCTGCGGAGGTCGTGCGGAATGACCCGCCGCAGATGCGCGAGCAGCGCGTTGCGGAAGTCCCAGCCGTCCGCGGGCGAGGGGCGCCGGACGAACGAGGCGCTGGCGGCCAGCCGTTCCTCGTGGTCCAGGACAGCGAGGACCGCCATCGAGGGCGTGGGCGTGTGACGTGAGTGCAGGCCGCTGACGACCTCACGAGGATTGCGCAGCAACGGGATCCCCGCCGCGGACCACTCGGCCGGTTCGAGTATCCGAGCGAGGCGGTTGGCGGACTCGGACGAAGATCTGAGCGAGGTGGCTGTGGGCGGAGCGAATCCGAGGGTCACGGTCCTCCCTTCGGATACGCGCCCGCGAGGCGGGCAAGGTCGGGTGAGGGCGCACCACGGCACAGTCCTTCAGGACCGCTGACGGGCCGTGCGGGGCGGTCTCCCAATTCTTGCTGGCCCGTGCGCGAGCGGCAACGAGCAATTGAGGCCGCTGACGGGAATGAGTCGGAATGCCTCTCATATCCCTGCCCAGTTGCCCATTGTTCACTCCCCGTTTCCCCTCCTGTCTCACCCCTGGACGGCGAGCACCAGCGGAAACACCCCTTCCGCTCCGGCCCGCCGCAGCAGCCTCGACGCGACCGCCAAGGTCCACCCGCTGTCGGACAGGTCGTCGACGAGGAGAATCGGCCCGCCGGCTTCGGCCAGCCGGCCCGCCAGCTCGGCGGTGACCGTCAGGGTCCGCTGCAACCCGACGACCCGCTGGGCGCTGTTGGTCCGGGACAACCGCAGCTCCTCCGCCTCGGGCGCGTACTCCACCGCACCGAGCAGGGGCATCCTGCCGATCTCGGCGATCCGCTGCCCGAGCGAACCCACCAGTCGCGGCCTGCGGTGGGAGGCGACCGTGACCACACCGGCGGGCCGAGCGGGGGCGTCCGACGCCCCGGAGGCCCAACCGCCTGGCCCCTTGGCCCAGTCGGCGAGGACATGCACCACCGCCTGCACGACATCGTCCGGAACCGGACCATCCGCAGCGGTGTCAGCCAGCAGCGGACGCAGCCGGTTGCCCCAGCCGATGTCCGAGAGCCGCCCCAGGGCCCGGCCGCCGAAGGCCTGCTCGCCGAGGGGGATACGGCCCTTCAGGTCGACCCCGACCGCCGCCAGGCCCGTCGGCCACATCTTCCGCGGCTCGACCTCCACGCCCGGCCGGCCCAGCTCTCCCTTGGCCGCGTCCAGGGCCGCGTCGGACACCTTCGGATCGAAGCGGTTTCCCGCGCAGTTGTCACAGCGGCCGCACGGAGCGGCCTCCTCGTCGTCCAACTGGCGCCGCAGGAATTCCATCCGGCAGCCCGTTCCCGCCGCGTAGTCGCGCATCGCCTGCTGCTCGGCCGCCCGCTGCCGCGCCACCCACGCGTACCGCTCCGTGTCGTACACCCAGGGCCGGCCCGTGCTCTCCCAGCCGCCCTTCACCCGCCGTACCGCGCCGTCCACGTCGAGGACCTTGAGCATCGTCTCCAGCCGGGTCCTGCGCAGTTCCACCAAGGGCTCGAGCGCGGGCAGGGACAAGGGCCGACCGGCCTGCGCGAGCACGTCGATCGTGCGGCGCACCTGCTCCTCCGGAGGGAAGGCGACCGAGGCGAAGTAGCGCCAGATCGCCTCGTCCTCCTGCCCGGGCAGCAGCAGTACCTCCGCGTGCTCCACGCCACGCCCGGCCCGGCCGACCTGCTGGTAGTAGGCGATCGGGGAGGAGGGCGACCCTAGGTGCACCACGAAGCCCAGGTCCGGCTTGTCGAAGCCCATGCCGAGGGCCGAGGTCGCCACGAGCGCCTTGACCCGGTTGGCCTGGAGATCGTCTTCCGCCTGCTGCCGGTCGGCGTTCTCCGTACGGCCCGTGTACGAGGAGACCGTGTGACCGCACTGGCGCAGATAGGCCGTGACCTCGTCGGCGGCGGCGACCGTCAGGGTGTAGATGATCCCGGAACCGGGCAGCTCGCCGAGGTGATCGGCGAGCCAGGCGAGCCGATGGGCCGCGTCCGGCAGCCTGACCACTCCCAGACTCAGGCTCTCCCGGTCCAACGGCCCGCGCAGCACCAGGGCGTCCGTGCCGGCACCCGTACCCAGCTGCTCGGCCACGTCCGCCGTCACCCGGGCGTTCGCCGTGGCGGTGGTGGCCAGGACCGGAACCCCGGACGGCAGATCGGCCAGCATCGTGCGCAGCCTGCGGTAGTCCGGGCGGAAGTCGTGCCCCCAGTCCGAGATGCAGTGTGCCTCGTCGACCACGAGCAGACCGGTGGCGGCGGCGAGCCGGGGGAGCACCTGGTCGCGGAAGTCGGGGTTGTTGAGCCGCTCGGGGCTCACCAGGAGCACATCCACCTCGCCGGCGGACACCTCCTCCTGGACCGTGTCCCACTCCTCCGTGTTCGACGAGTTGATCGTCCGGGCGCGAATACCCGCCCGGGCGGCCGCCTCCACCTGGTTGCGCATCAACGCGAGCAGCGGGGAGACGATCACGGTCGGGCCGCTGCCGCGCTCGCGGAGCAGTGAGGTCGCCACGAAGTACACGGCCGACTTGCCCCAGCCGGTCCGCTGCACCACCAGGGCCCGCCGGTGGTCGGCGACCAGGGCCTCGATGGCCCGCCACTGGTCCTCGCGCAGTCTCGCCCTGCCGGTCGGGTCCGAGACGAGACGGGCGAGCACGGCATCGGCGGCGGTCCGGAGCGCGGCGCGGTCTTCCAGGGGGTCTGCGTGGGTCATGCCTCCATGCAACCCGATGCCTCGGACATCGCGCGAATGAGAGCCGAACCTGTGGACAACTCGACGGGGTGACGGAAGCCCCGTTCCGGGAGTTATCCACAGGGGTTTCGGAATTCGGGAGATCACGAGACCGTCCTGACCATGAACGCGAATCACCACGAATCCAATGGACTCTCCCGTACCCAGCAGATCACCCTGCGTGGCCCGGCGGAACTGGCCGACGCCCTTCCGTTCATGCTGGGCTTCCACCCCACCGACTCCGTCGTCCTGGTCGCCCTGCACGGTGAGCGCGGCCGCTTCGGCGGCCGGGTCAGGCTCGGCATTCCGCGCTCGCCCCGCGAATGGGCGTCCACCGCCGACCACCTCGCCGAATGCCTCGTCGAGGGCGGCAGCAGGAGCGGCACACGACCGGACGGCATCGTCGTCTTCCTCTGTCAGGACCCCGCGGCGGGGGAGACGGGCCGCCGGGTCATGGAACGCCTGCGCCCCTTCGCCCAGCGGCTCCGTACCGCCTGCGGCGACCTGGACATCCCGGTCTACGAAGCCCTCTGCATCTCCGACGGTCTCTACTTCTCCTACTGCTGCCCCGACACGCGGTGCTGTCCGCCCGAAGGGACACCGCTCGCCCTCAGCGGTACGTCGGTGATGGCGGCGACCGCGGCGTACGCCGGAGTACAGGTACGGGGCTCCCTGCGCGACATGGAGCGCAGGTTCACACCCTCCGGCGCCCCCGGGGAGGAGGAGCAGCGTGCGGCGCTCGACGCGACCGCGGCCGCGATCGTCCCCCGGATCCTCGAAGACGCCGAAGGCAAGGGACGGACGGAGGTGCGCGAGGCGACGCTGCGACTCGCCCGCGAGATCCTCCGCCGGTTCGTCGAGCCGAAGCGCAAGGAGAGCCCGAAGGCCCCGGCGGCCCCAGCGGCCCCAGCGGGGCCGAACGGCCCGACCGCCCCGGTCGGCGCCGGCGTCCCGTCGGCGCCGACGAACGCGGGGAGGAACGTCACCGGAACGGCCGAGGGCGACGCGGCCGACGACGCCCTGGTCACGGTCGGCGAAGCCGCCGCACTCGTCATCGGCCTTCAGGACCGGGTCACCCGGGACCGTGCCGCCGAATGGATGGAGGGCTGGGAGGCCACGGCGGCCCTGCGGCTCTGGCGTGTACTGGCCCGGCGCTGCGTCAAGCCCTACCAGGAGCACGCCGCAGCGCCCCTCGCCCTCGCGGGCTGGGTCGCCTGGTCCACCGGCGACGAGCCGACCGCCCGGGTGGCCCTGGGACTCGCGCTCGACGCCGACCCCGAATACGTCTTCGCCCGGCTGCTGCACCAGGCGTGCAACGAAGGGCTCGACCCCGAGTCGCTCCGCTCCTGCCTGCGGGCCGAGCGGGACACCAGGGCCGTCTCCGAACAGGCCGCTCCCGCCACCTCCCGACGGGTCCGGATGCGTACCGCCCGCTCGCAGGGCACCCGGCAGGCCCTCCGGAAGCCCGGTCACCGGACCGGTGGCGGGGAGCGCCGGTCGACGGCCGGAGTCCGGCCCGGTGGGCCCGCCACGGGTAAGCCGGGGAGCGGGGCCCCGAGGCCCGGAGGGCAGCGCGGCACCAGGAGCGGCCGATGAGGGCCGTGACCCCGCTGCCCGCAGGCGCGTTCAGCTCTCTGGCGGAGTCGTCCGAACCGTGCCGCCGACACCCCGCCGGCCGCCCGGTCCGCACAGAGAGCACCCCGAACCCGCCATGGCCCTCAGCCCTGTCCCGGCCCCCGGCCGCTCCACCGGACATCCGCCCGGTCCCGGTCCCGCCCCCGTCCGCCCGTCCGGACCCGGCGCCACGCCTCCGCGCGTGGCGCGGCCCGCGGAGCTCCCCTCGGTGCACGACGCGCTCCTCTGCGTGGCCCTTCCCGCCCTCGCCGTCTGCGCCGAGCACGGCCAGCTCACCGGTGAGGGACCCGAGGGGGTGTACGCGGCAGGGCGACGGCTGCTGTCCCGCTGCGTCCTGCGGGTGGCGGGGCGCGAGCCCCTCGCCCTCCAGGGCCGCATGGCGAGCGCCGACCGGGCCGTGTTCCTCGGAGTCGTCCGTGTCCCCGGAGACATGGGGCCCGATCCCGGTCTCACCGTCGAGCGCGCGCGGAGCGCCGACGGAACCGAACGGATCACCCTGCGCAGCTCCGTCGCCCGCCCCCTCCGGCTCCCTGTGGAGGTCTCTCTGGGCACGGACCTCGCGGACCTGGGCGCGGTGGCGTCCGGACGGTCCGGGCCGGAGCTCACCGCGAGCGTCCACGGCACCGGCCTGCGCTGGACCGGAGGCGACGGGCGGTCCGTCGCCGTCACGGCGGACCCGCCGCCCATGGACGCCCTGGCGGCGGCGGGGGTGCTGCGCTGGGAGGCGGAGCTGGCGCCGGGAGCCGCGTTCACGATCCGCCTGCGGCTACGTGACGGCTCGGCCGGCCGTCCCACCGGCTCCGCGAGTGCGAGTGCGAGTGCGGGCGCCGGACGGCCCGGTGGTCACGTCCTCGCCGAGGCCCTCGCCGAGGGGGACGATCCGCGCCCGGGGGAGCTGCTGCGGGCGTCCGTCGAGGACCTGCGGGCCCTGCTCCAGCGCGACCCCGCGCACCCCGCGGACGTGCACCTCGCGGCCGGTGTCCCTTGGCGCTGCGGACCGGTTACCGCCGAGGCGCTCTGGGCGGCTCGCATGGCCCTTCCCCTGGGCACCCGGCTCGCCGTCACCACCCTGCGCGCGCTCGGCCGCACCCAGCTCGTCGGCGGCGGAACCGAGTCCGGACGCATCCCGGGACCTCTCAGGGACTCGGGTCCGCATCTTCCGCCCCGCTGCACGGGCATCGAGGCCACCCTCGCCTTTCCGGTCGTGCTCGCCGAGGCCCGCCGCTGGGGGCTCCCTGCGACGGACCTGGAGGAGCTTCTTCCCGTGGCGGAGCGGTGCCTCGACTGGCTGCGCCGGGCGGTCGGCGGGAGCGGTCTCGTGCCGGACCCGGGGCCCGCCGGCCCCTGGCGGGCGGAGACACAGGCGCACGCGCATCGCGCCGCCCTGCTCGGGGCGGACCTGCTCGACGCCTGCGGGAGGCCCGGGGGAGACGCGCTGCGCGAAGCGGCACGGAGCCTGCGCGAGCGCTTCCGGCGGGAGTTCTGGCTCGACGACCGCGCGGGGGGCCGGCCCGCCGTCGCCCGCGGGCCGGACGGCCGGGTGTGGCCTCAGCTGGGCGGCTGGGCCGCACACCTGCTCGACACAGGCCTGCTGGACGGCGGCCGTCCTGCGCAGGGCTTGCTGGACAGGACCGAGGCCGAGCAGGTGGCGAGGCTGCTCGGCACCCCGGCCCTCGACTCCGGCTGGGGGCTGCGCAGCCTGGGGGCCAAGGAGCCGGGACACAACCCCTTCGGCCACCGGGCGGGCTCGGTGCGGGTGCACGAGACGGCGGTCGCCGTGGCCGGACTCTCCGCCCTCGGCCACGAGAAGGAGGCCGCCTCCCTGCTGCGCGGTCTGCTCGACGCGTCGGAGGCTTTCGGATACCGGCTGCCCGAGATGTACGCGGGTGAGCAGCGGACGACGGGCGGGCGCCCGGTGCCGCACCCGGCCGCGTGCCGACCGGCGGCCGTCGCGGCCGCCGGAGCCGTACACGCTCTGCTCGCCCTCGCCGGAATCCGGCCGGACGCACCGGGCCGCTCCGTGTCGACGCAGCCGCTGCGGTCGGCACCGCTCGGAGCGATCCGTTTCTCGGGGCTCGTGGTCGCAGGTGAGCCGTTCGCCGTGCGAGTCGGCAGGCTCGGTCTCGGTATGGTCGAGGAGGCCGCCGAGGGCCTTCAGCTGGGGGTGTGAGGGGATGCCGGACACGGACACGAGGGAAGACTCGCGGCGGGGTGAGGAAGTCGCCGCCGATGCTTCCGGGGGGCGTGTTTATCGTCAGGAAGACGACTATGATCGCGGCATGCCTCCCTACGACCCGTCGGCCTATCCGCCCTTCGCCGTCACCGTCGATCTGGTCGTGCTCACCGTGCGCCGCCATGCGCTCTGCACGCTGGTCGTACGGCGGGGAGAAGCGCCGTACCAGGGACGTTGGGCGCTGCCCGGCGGCTTCGTGCGCGCGGAGGAGGACCTCGGTGCCGCCGCCGCGCGCGAGTTGGTCGAGGAGACGGGCCTCTGCGCCCACGATCCGGCGGCCCCGCCGCCCGTTCCGAGCAACGGCGCTCACCTGGAGCAGCTGGCGACGTACGGGGCGCCCGACCGGGACCCGCGCATGCGGGTGGTCAGCGTGGCGCACCTGGCTCTGGCCCCCGACCTTCCCGCGCCGAGGGCCGGCGGCGACGCGAACAGCGCGCGCTGGGCCCCGGTCGAGGAGCTGCTCGGCGAGGACGCGCTCGCCGGGCACGCAGAGCCGGCCGCGGCGGCCGGGAAGACCACGAGCGAGGAGAAGGAAGGGGGCCCGGAGGCGCTCGCCTTCGACCATGCCCGGATCCTCGCCGACGGGGTGGAGCGCGCCCGCTCCAAGATCGAGTACTCCTCCCTGGCCACGGCCTTCTGCCCGCCGGAGTTCACGGTCGGGGAGCTGCGGCGCGTCTACGAGGCCGTCTGGGGCGTGTCCCTGGACCCGCGCAACTTCCACCGGAAGGTGACCGGCACGCCCGGCTTCCTGGTTCCGGCCGGTGGCACCACGACCCGTCAGGGCGGGCGCCCCGCCCAGCTCTTCAGGGCAGGTGGGGCCACTCTCCTCAACCCGCCGATGCTGCGTCCCGAGGTCTGACGGACGGTCCATCCGTTGCTCAGGGTGCCAACCCTGCACCGAAAGTCCGAAATGTAGCGTTATCTTGCTGCGATAGCACCGCCCTGCCGCGGAGCGGTGTCACCTACCGCGAGAGAAGCGATGCTCCAGGCAATCGGACTGACCAGCACGCCCCGCCGCGATCGCCCGCCCGCCGTGGACGATCTGACCTTCGAGGCCCGGCCGGGTGCCGTGACCGCTCTCCTCGGCTCCCCGGGCTCCGGGAAGACCACCGCGCTCCGCCTCATGCTCGAACTCGAGCCGGGCCGCGGGATCACCTACTTCCGGGGCCGGCCACTGCACCGCATCGCCCACCCTCCGCGCGAGGTGGGCGTGCTCCTCGGTGACATCCCCGGACACCCCTCCCGCACACTCCGGGGGCAGTTGCGGATGCTCTGTGCCGCCACGGGAGTACCCGCCGTGCGGGCCGAGGAGCTGACACGGGCCGTGGGCCTCGGCGGCCTGGAGCGCCGGCGGATCGGCACCCTTCCGATCGGGGCCGATCGCCGACTCGGCCTCGCCTCGGCCCTGTTGGGCGCCCCTCACACGCTGCTGCTGGACGAGCCGGGCGCCGGGCTCTCCGTACCCGAGAGTGCCTGGCTGTACGAGCTCCTGCGGGCGCACGCGGACGAGGGCGGAACCGTGCTGTACACCACGGGGGACCCCAAGGACGCGGCCCGCAACGCCGACCGCGTCGTCACGCTCGACGGCGGACGGCTCGCCGGCGACCAGGACGTCGCCGAGTTCGCCCGTACCCGGTTGCGCCCCCGGGTCGCCGTCCGCACCCCGCAGGCCGCCCGGCTGGCGGCGGTGGTCGCCCAGGAGGCCAGGGCCGCACGACGCCCCGTGGAGGTGGTCGCCGAGGACGGCAATCGCCTGTCGGTCTACGGCAGCGACTGCGCGGCCGTCGGCGACACGGCGTTCCGCCACGGTGTACCGATCCACCGGCTCGCCGCCGAGACCGGCGACACCGGGCCGGCCCGGCGCGCTCCGGAGGGTGACGAGCCCCGGCGGTCCGACTCCGGGCGGCCCGCCCTCGCGCCCCCCGTGGCCTCGGCCGGGGAGCCGGGAGGCGCGCGGAGGCCCGCCCGCTCGCCGCTGCGCCCGCTGCGGTACGAGATCCATCGGCTCCTGGGGGTGCCGTCCACCCCGCTCGTCGTGGCGGCCGTCCTGCTCGGCTCCGTGGCGCTCGCCCTGCTCCTCGGGCGGGGTGGTCACGCCGCGCTGCCCGCCGTGCTGGCCGGCTGGCCCGAGATCTCCCCGCTGCCGCCCGCCGCCCTCGGGGCCGGACTGCTGGGTGCCTTCTCCTTCGGTGAGGAGTATCGCTATCCGGCGCTCACGACGGGCCGGGGAGCCGTACCCCGACGGCCTGGCCTGCTGCTGGCGAAGCTCGCCGTGGCGGCGGCCGTCGCCCTCGCGCTCGGGGCGGCCGTGGTGCTGGCGGATCTGGAGGTTCTGCGGTTCGTCTACGGCGGCGAGTTGATCGCCGTACCGAAGAACTGGCCCTCACTGTGCGCGAGTTGGCTGGGGCTGCTCGTCGGCTGCGCCTGGGCCGGGGTGCTCGGCGCCGGGGTGTTCCGGGCCGCGGCGGCCGGGGTGGCGGCGGTCCTCGCGGTGCCGGTCGCGTTCGTCCCGTTGCTGCAGAAGGTGCTGACCGGGCCGTCGGTGCGGTCGGCCGCCGGACTCCCGGCGCGGTTGCGCGAGTTCGCCGGTCCGCAGTGGTCTCCGGCGGCGGACCGCTGGCTGGCGGGAGCGCTGCGGGTGCTCGGTCAGCCCGCGGGGGTGGCTCTCTCGCTGACGTTGACGGGGTTGCTGTGTGCCTATGTGTTCACGGGCCTTCGCCGTAAGGCTCGTTGGTGATCACTTTCGGACCGAAAGATTCCGGTTAGCCGTCAACTCCCTTGAAAGCTGACCAATATGTCCGATTAATCGTCAATTGTGCAGGGGGTGCCGATCACCCTTTCGTGTGCTTTTCACCAAAGACCTCAAGGGTCACGGAAGCAACGCCGACAAAGGATGCGTGAGTACCCTTGCGCACACCATGATGACCGCCGCCCGCTCCGTCGACTCCGGCCTCGGCGCCCCGGGCGATCTCGACCGCTACCCCTACGCGGAGGCGCCCGCCGCCGGCCGCGTGGGCCCGCCCTCCTGGGAGGGGGTGGACACCGACCTGGGCCGCGTCGGCCGCCGCGGCACCGGCAACCGGGGGCGCGGGCTGCACGGGCAGCTCGTCCAGCAGCTCGGCCAGATGATCGTCTCCGGCGACCTCGGGGCCGACCGCCCGCTCGTGCCCGAGGAGATCGGCCAGCGGTTCGAGGTCTCGCGCACCGTCGTGCGCGAGTCGCTGCGCGTGCTGGAGGCCAAGGGGCTCGTCAGCGCCCGCCCCAACGTCGGCACCCGCGTCAGGCCCGTCAGCGACTGGAACCTCCTCGACCCCGACATCATCGAGTGGCGCGCCTTCGGCCCGCAGCGTGACGACCAGCGCCGGGAGCTGAACGAGCTGCGCTGGACCATCGAGCCCCTGGCCGCCCGCCTCGCCGCCGGACACGGCCGCGAGGACGTCCAGCAGCGGCTCGCCGACATGGTCGAGATCATGGGGCACGCGTTCGCCCAGGGGGACGGCATCACCTTCTCCCGCGCGGACACCGAGTTCCACTCGCTCCTCATCCAGCTCGCCGGGAACCGGATGCTGGAGCACCTCTCCGGCATCGTCGGCGCCGCGCTCCAGGTGTCCGGTGGTCCCGTCACCGGCTGTGACCGTCCGAGCGAGGCCTGCCTCTCGCACCATGCGCGGATCGTGGACGCGCTCGCCGCCGGGGACGCCCACGGCGCCGAGACGGCCATGCGGGCGCTGCTCATCGTCCACCCCGAGGTGGAGCGGGTCGTCCCCGCCCCCCGCGAACACTGACGCGCGGGCCGTGGCCGGGAGCGTGGAGGTGCGGGCATCACGTGCCGCCGGGTCCGAGCGTCACCCGGGGAACCTGGAAGGGGTTCCCCGGGTGACGCCCCGATTTCGGCGGCGTGAATGTACCCTTATTTACTCCTCTGCGTTGTTTCGTCGCACATGAGGTGTGACTCGGGCCACGAAGATTGGGCGTAACACTCCTCCGAGCCGTGCGATGACCTAAGAGGTGACAGCCGAGGAAGGAATACAGCAGCCGATGGAGGCGCTGTGCAGTTCCCCGGTCCAGCCCGCGCCGTCGGCACATTCCCCGTCGACGGTCGTCGGCTCCAGCCCGATCCAGGGCGGGGCCGGAAGCCGTTTCCATCGTTCCGAGAGGTTGTTCGTGTCGGCCAGCACATCCCGTACGCTCCCGCCGGAGATCGCCGAGTCCGAGTCTGTGATGGCGCTCATCGAGCGGGGAAAGGCTGATGGGCAGATCGCCGGCGATGACGTGCGTCGGGCCTTCGAGGCTGACCAGATTCCGCCAACCCAGTGGAAGAATGTTCTGCGCAGCCTCAATCAGATCCTCGAGGAAGAGGGTGTGACGCTGATGGTCAGTGCAGCGGAGTCGCCGAAGCGCGCCCGCAAGAGCGTCGCAGCGAAGAGCCCGGCCAAGCGCACCGCCACCAAGACCGTCACCGCCAGGACCGCCGTGACGAAGACGACCGTCACGGCGGCCACGGCCTCCGCGGCCGAGGGCGATGACCCGGCCGACGAGGCCGGATCCGCGGCCAAGAAGGCGGCCGCGAAGAAGACCGTCGCCAAGAAGACGGTGGCCAAGAAGACCGTCGCCAAGAAGACGGCTGCCAAGAAGGCCACGTCCAAGAAGGACGCCGACGACGTCGAGGGCGAAGAGCCGCTCGAGGACGTCGCGCCCGGCAAGGGCGAGGAGGAGGAGACCGAGGGCGAGAGCAAGGGCTTCGTCCTGTCCGACGACGACGAGGACGACGCTCCGGCGCAGCAGGTCGCCGTCGCGGGTGCCACGGCCGACCCGGTCAAGGACTACCTGAAGCAGATCGGCAAGGTCCCGCTCCTCAACGCCGAGCAGGAGGTCGAGCTCGCCAAGCGCATCGAGGCCGGCCTGTTCGCCGAGGACAAGCTCGCGAACTCGGACAAGCTCGCGCCGAAGCTCAAGCGCGAGCTGGAGATCATCGCCGAGGACGGCCGCCGGGCCAAGAACCACCTCCTGGAGGCCAACCTCCGTCTGGTGGTCTCCCTGGCCAAGCGTTACACCGGCCGCGGCATGCTCTTCCTGGACCTGATCCAGGAGGGCAACCTGGGTCTGATCCGCGCGGTCGAGAAGTTCGACTACACCAAGGGCTACAAGTTCTCCACGTACGCCACCTGGTGGATCCGTCAGGCGATCACCCGCGCCATGGCCGACCAGGCCCGCACCATCCGTATCCCGGTGCACATGGTCGAGGTCATCAACAAGCTCGCGCGTGTGCAGCGTCAGATGCTCCAGGACCTGGGCCGTGAGCCCACCCCGGAGGAGCTGGCCAAGGAGCTCGACATGACCCCTGAGAAGGTCATCGAGGTCCAGAAGTACGGCCGTGAGCCGATCTCCCTCCACACCCCGCTGGGTGAGGACGGCGACAGCGAGTTCGGCGACCTGATCGAGGACTCCGAGGCGGTCGTTCCGGCCGACGCGGTGAGCTTCACGCTCCTCCAGGAGCAGCTGCACTCGGTGCTCGACACGCTCTCCGAGCGTGAGGCCGGTGTCGTCTCGATGCGCTTCGGTCTCACCGACGGCCAGCCGAAGACGCTGGACGAGATCGGCAAGGTCTACGGCGTGACCCGTGAGCGCATCCGTCAGATCGAGTCGAAGACGATGTCGAAGCTGCGTCACCCGTCGCGCTCGCAGGTGCTGCGCGACTACCTCGACTGATCCGTACGAGCCTCGGAATCGAGGTACGGAGCGGTACGCGGAAGGGCCCGGTTCCCCCCAGGGGGAGCCGGGCCCTCCGGCTGTGCGCGGGTGCACGGCGCGGCCACGTGTTGGACGCTGGGTGAACCGACATCACCGGAGAGTCAGGAGGCTCCATGCGTGGTTCCCTCACCCGTGCATTGACGGGTGCTCTGGGTCTGATCGCCGCAGCGGCCGGACAGGTCGCCACCGCCGCGCCCGTGGCCGCCGACAGCGTCGTGGTGGGCGGCCAACAGGCCCGGATCGCCGACGCGCCGTGGGTCGTGGCGCTGTCCAGCCGTGACCGGTTCGGAGGTACGCGCGCGGGTCAGTTCTGCGGCGGCGTGGTCGTGGCGCCGACCAAGGTGCTCACGGCGGCCCACTGCCTGGGCAGGGAGGTCCTCGGCGGCGAGCCGTGGGAGGTGCGTGACTTCGTGGCCATCGCGGGCCGGGAGACGCTGCGTGGGCAGGGCGGGCAGGAGGTGCGGATCTCCGACACATGGGTCAATCCCGACTACGACCCGACGACCAACGCGGGCGATCTCGCGGTGCTGACGCTCGTGAGCGCGCTGCCGCAGTCGTACGTGATCGGTGTCGCCCGTGCCGGAGACGCCGCGTACACGCCGGGAACGGAGGCGGACGTCTACGGCTGGGGCGACACGACCGGCAACGGCACCTATGCCTCCACGCTGCGGACGGCGCGGGTGCAGGTGCTGCCGGACGGTGCGTGCGAGCGGGCGTATCCGAGCGGCTTCGGTGTCGCGTACCGGGGCGACACGATGCTGTGCGCCGGTGACCCGCAGGGCGGCAAGGACGCGTGCCAGGGGGACAGTGGAGGCCCGCTGGTGGCCGAGGGGCTTCTCGTCGGCCTGGTGTCCTGGGGCAGCGGCTGCGGGCAGGCGGAGAACCCGGGGGTGTACACACGGGTCTCGGCGGTGCTGCCGCCCGATTTCTGATCAGCAACTCGTCGGCGCCCGGTCATGGGCGCCGACGGTGCGGGCCGGGGCCCGGGCGGGGGCCCGGTTCCACGGTGGGTACGAGGACGGGCGGCCGCCCCCTGTGCATACGGGGGTGGCCGCCCGCCGTCCGGTCAGTGGCCGGATCTGAGCTCGTCGTGGATGCGAGGCGTCAGTGGTCGTCGCCCATGGTGCGGGCCGGCACGTCCGTCAGGCGGTCCGTCTCATCCTGTATCTCAACGGCGATCTTCTTGAGTTCCGGCTCGAACTTACGTCCGTGGTGGGCGCAGAAGAGCAAGTCACCTCCGCTGGTCAGGACGACGCGCAGGTACGCCTGGGCGCCGCAGCGGTCGCAGCGGTCAGCGGCCGTCAGGGGGCTCGCGGGGGTCAGAACAGTAGTCACGTCGCCTCTTCTCTAGCTCGACGAGCTGTCGTACCAGGGTCAACATCCAACCAGGCCGAAAACGTTCCCGCTCGTGCCTTTTCCTTGAAACTTCTTCCGAAGGTGGCTGTCTGCTGCCGGTTGGCGGCGAATGAGCCGTATTGCGTCGCTCTACGGATTTCGCGTTGCTTGTGTCGGTTAGCCCTCCCGGCGTGGTTGCCGGTTGTTGATGAGGACGTGCCCGGAGCCTAAATGGTTCATGCCTGGAAGGGAACGTGATGTTCGCGTCACCCCATCGAGGGATCGAACATCCATGCGACGCTGGACTAGCATGAGGAAACGGGGAGGGTGGCGTTACAACGGCTCTACCAGGCATCGGTACCCTCTGACCGGTGACCGACGCCGGGCCTTACCCCATCGGGCCAGATTTCAAATTCAGCGAGGAGCGAACCGCGTGACCGCCGAAACGTCCGTGCCGTCCAGTGCGCTGCTGACCGCAGACCGTGACGCTTCCAACTACACCGCGCGGCACCTGCTCGTACTCGAAGGGCTCGAAGCGGTCCGCAAGCGCCCCGGTATGTACATCGGGTCCACCGACAGCCGCGGCCTGATGCACTGCATCTGGGAGATCATCGACAACTCCGTCGACGAGGCTCTCGGAGGCTACTGCGACCACATCGACGTCATCCTTCACGACGACGGCTCCGTCGAGGTCAGGGACAACGGCCGAGGCATCCCGGTCGACGTCGAGCCGAAGACCGGACTCTCCGGGGTCGAGGTCGTCATGACCAAGCTGCACGCCGGCGGAAAGTTCGGCGGCGGATCGTACGCCGCCTCCGGCGGTCTGCACGGCGTCGGTGCCTCCGTGGTCAACGCCCTGTCGGCCCGCCTCGACGTCGAGGTCGACCGGAACAGTGCCACGCACACGATCAGCTTCCGGCGGGGCGTCCCGGGCATCTTCACGGAGCAGGGCCCCGACAGCCCCTTCGACCCGGGCAACGGCCTCCGCAAGGGCAAGCGGGTCGCCAAGAACCGCACCGGCACGCGCGTCCGCTACTGGGCGGACCGGCAGATCTTCCTCAAGGACGCCAAGCTCTCCCTGGAGACGCTGCACCAGCGCGCCCGGCAGACCGCCTTCCTCGTGCCCGGCCTCACCATCGTCGTCCGCGACGAGCGGGATCTGGCCGGGATCGGCAAGAGCGAGGAGACCTTCCGCTTCGACGGCGGCATCAGCGAGTTCTGCGAGTACCTCGCGCAGGACAAGGCCGTCTGCGACATCCAGCGCCTCACCGGCCAGGGCACCTTCAAGGAGACCGTCCCGGTCCTCGACGAGCGCGGCCACATGACCCCGACCGAGGTCACCCGCGAGCTCGCCGTCGACGTCGCCCTGCGCTGGGGCACCGGCTACGACGCGACGGTCAAGTCCTTCGTCAACATCATCGCCACCCCCAAGGGCGGCACCCATGTCTCGGGCTTCGAGCAGGCCATCACCAAGACGGTGAACGAGGTGCTGCGCTCGGCGAAGATGCTGCGCGTCGCCGAGGACGACATCGTCAAGGACGACGCCCTGGAGGGGCTCACGGCCGTCGTGACGGTCCGCCTCGCCGAGCCGCAGTTCGAGGGACAGACCAAGGAGGTCCTCGGCACGTCCGCCGCCCGCCGGATCGTGGCGAACGTGGTCGCCAAGGAGCTCAAGGCCTTCCTCACCTCCACCAACCGGGACGCCAAGGCGCAGGCCCGTGCCGTCCTGGAGAAGGCCGTCGCGGCGGCCCGCACCCGGATCGCGGCCCGCCAGCACAAGGACGCGCAGCGCCGGAAGACCGCGCTCGAGTCCTCCTCTCTGCCGGCCAAGCTGGCCGACTGCCGTAGCGACGACGTGGAGCGCAGCGAGCTCTTCATCGTCGAGGGAGACTCGGCCCTCGGTACGGCCAAGCTCGCCCGCAACAGCGAGTTCCAGGCCCTGCTGCCGATCCGCGGAAAGATCCTCAACGTTCAGAAGTCGTCCGTCACGGACATGCTGAAGAACGCCGAGTGCGGCGCGATCATCCAGGTCATAGGAGCGGGCTCGGGCCGCACCTTCGACATCGACGCGGCCCGCTACGGGAAGATCGTCCTCCTCGTCGACGCCGACGTCGACGGTGCCCACATCCGCTGCCTGCTGCTGACGCTCTTCCAGCGCTACATGCGGCCCATGGTCGAGGCCGGGCGGGTCTTCGCCGCCGTGCCCCCGCTGCACCGGATCGAGCTCGTCCAGCCCAAGAAGGGCCAGGACAAGTACGTCTACACGTACTCGGACAACGAGCTGCGCCAGACCCTGCTGGAGTTCCAACGCAAGGGGGTCCGCTACAAGGACGCCATTCAGCGCTACAAGGGTCTGGGCGAGATGGACGCCGACCAGCTGGCGGAGACCACGATGGACCCGCGTCACCGCACCCTGCGCCGGATCAACATCGGCGACCTGGACGCGGCGGAGCAGGTCTTCGACCTCCTCATGGGCAACGACGTGGCACCCCGCAAGGAGTTCATCACCGGCTCCGCGGCGACCCTCGACCGTTCGCGTATCGACGCCTGAGGCGCTCCACCCGTGGGTGGAGCCAGAAGCTCCACCCACGGGCCGATCACACCGTCTCCGACTCTCCGTAGCATTCGTGTGACGGAGGGGGACAGTCATGGACGAGAAGCGCGAGAAGCGCGGCCGGGTGCTCTGGAGGAGCGGCGCGGCCCAGGAGAGCTCCTGGAGCGCCTGGCCCTCACGGGAGGCGCTCACCCGTATGGGAGTGCCCCGGGGCAGGATCGTCCTCGACTACGTCATGGTCACGGCCGTGAGCGCCTGGGTGCTCACAGGCTGTTACACCTCGGGGGCCTTCGACGGCTGGTCCGCGCCCCTGCCCGCGCTCGGGTTCGGGCTCTGCGTGGCGGCGGCGCTGGGTTTTCACCACGCGACTGTCGACCACCGGGCGGCGGCGTCGCTGGGGCTCCTCGGAGTTATCGCGCTCTGCGGTCTCGGGGCGTACGCGGCCGGGGCGCCGACGCCCGCCACCGTCCTCTGGATAATCGTCTCGATCATGGCCGTGGAACGGCTGCCGCTCCCGGTGGGCCTGGCCACCGTGGCGGTGCTCGTGCCCGGATTCGTGGAGGCCGACGAGACCGGGATGCTGGGGGCGGGACTCACCACCGGAGCCGTGCTGCTCGCGGGGTACTCGCTCCGGCTGGACGCCCAGGCGAGGGGAGCCGGGTTCCAGCTGGCAGCGCAGGAGCGGCTCGCCCGGGAGGCCGAGGCGGCGTCGGCGGCACTGGCGGAGCGGGCCAGGATCGCCAGGGAGATACATGACGTGCTCGCCCACAGCCTCTCCGCCCAGATGGTTCACCTGGAAGTCGCGCGGCTCCAGGTCGAGGCCGGAGTGGATCGGGCGGAGATCCTCAAGCTGGTGACCTCGGCCCGCTCCATGGCCAGGGAGGGCCTCGCCGAGACCCGTCACGCGCTGTCGGCGCTGCGTGGCGACATGGTGCCCGTCGAGGACTATCTGCGGGAGCTGGCGCGGGAGGACCGCACCGAGGTCGACGTCACCGGCGAACGCCGTCGCCTGCCGGCCGAGGCCTCCCAGGCGGTACGCCGGGTCGCGCAGGAGGCCCTGACGAATGTGCGCAAACACGCTCCGGGCGCGCGGACCCGGATCCGCTTCGCCTACGAGGTGGACGGGATCTCCCTGGAGATACGCGACTCCGGGCCACCGCCGAAGGCCGACGGCGGGCGCGAGGGGTACGGGCTGGGCTCCTCCGGTTCCGGGTACGGGCTGCTCGGCATGAGGGAGCGTGCCGAACTGCTCGGCGGCAGCCTGGACGCCGGGCCCGAGGGGCCGGGGTTCGCGGTGCGGCTGCGGGTGCCGGCATGAGCGCCGAGGAGAGGGCCGAAGGTCGGGAAGACCGGCCCATGCGAGAGGGCGCCGGGGGCCCCGAAGGGAATCGTGACGTGCGGGTGGTGGTCGCCGACGACCAGGCGGTGGTGCGGGAGGGGATCGTGATGCTGCTCGGGCTGCTGCCAGGGGTCGAGGTCGTCGGCGCGGCCAGGGACGGGGAGGAAGCGGTGGCGCTGACCGCGGAGCTCGCGCCGGACGTGGTCCTGATGGATCTGCGGATGCCCCGCTGCGACGGTGTCGAGGCCACGCGTCGGATTCGCGAGGGGCACCCGGGGACGGAGGTCGTCGTGCTCACCACGTACGCCGACGACGACTCCCTGTTTCCGGCACTGCGGGCCGGAGCGCGGGGGTACCTCACCAAGGACGCCGACGGGGAGGAGATCGTACGGGCGCTGCGGGATGTGACCGACGGGCGGGCCGGCCTCTCCCCCTCCGTGCAGCGGCGGCTCCTCGAACAGCTGCTGGACCGGACCGACCGGACCGACCGGACCGACCGGACCGATCGCCCGGAGCGCCCAGGGCGGGCCGAGGGCGGCTCGTGGACGGTGTCCGGTGGGCCGGGAGGCGGGGCGGACGGCCCGGCTGCCGCGGACGGCCCCGGAGCCCCGCCGGACGACGGGCTCACGGAGCGGGAGACCGAGGTGCTCGTGCTCGTCGCCGACGGGCTCTCCAACCAGGAGATCGCCGGGCGGCTGCGGATCTCGACGGCCACGGTGAAGACCCATATCAACAACCTCTTCGCCAAGACCGGGGTGCGCGACCGGGCGCAGGCCGTGCGGTACGCATATCAGCACGGTCTGGTCAGGTCACCTGGGAGAGGAGTCACCTGATGGGGTGAATCGAGGGGGGAGAAGAGTCCGGGATCTTCCCGCTCTGTCCATCCTTGGGCACGCGGCCGAAACGGTTCGCTGACAAGGAGAGTTGGCCGGTGGAGCAGGTGGACAAGCAGGAGGGGCTCGGCGCTTCGGCGATGCCGGTCGACGACCCCTGGTACGAGGCGACGGCCTCCGGCTGGGGCGAGGGGACGGAATCCGGAGCACCCGGCGACGCCCGCCCCGACGAGGTGCCGCGACAGCGGGTCCACAGCACGGCGGAGATCTACCTGGAAGTGCAGCGGAGTCCCGCCTTCCAGGAAGTGCGCAGCCGCTACCGCCGGTTCGTCTTCCCTGCCGCCCTCGCCTTCCTCCTCTGGTACCTCGCCTATGTCGTCGCGGCGACCGTCGCACCCGGGCTCATGGCCCGGCCGGTTGCCGGGGCGGTGAACGTGGCGATGATCGCGGGGCTGGGGCAGTTCCTCACCACCTTCCTGCTGACCTGGGCCTACGCACGGCACGCGCGGCTGCGCAGGGATCGGGCCGCGCTCGAGCTGCGCTGGGACACGCAGGAGATGACCCGAGGGGTGACGCGGCCGTGACCGGAGACCACCAGACCCTGGCGCTCGTGCTGTTCAGCGTCTTCGTCGCCGTCACCCTGGGGATCACCACCTGGGTGAGCCGCAACCGGCACGGTTCGGCGGAGGAGTTCTATGCCGGGGGCCGGCTGTTCTCGCCCCTGGAGAACGGTTTCGCCATCGCCGGCGACTACATGTCGGCGGCCTCGTTCCTCGGCATCTCCGGGCTGATCGCGCTCTACGGCTACGACGGCATGCTGTACTCCGTCGGATTCCTCGTCGCCTGGCTGGTCGTGCTGCTCCTGGTGGCGGAACTGGTCCGCAACTGCGGCCGGTTCACGCTGGCCGACGTCGTCGCCGCGCGGATGGCCGAGCGACCGGTGCGGATCGCCGCCGGAACGTCCTCCGTGGCGGTGTCCGTGCTGTACCTCGTGGCCCAGATGGTGGGCGCCGGAAGTCTGGTGGCCCTGCTGCTCGGCGGAACCGGCGAGGCGGCCCGCTCGTGGACGGTGATCGGCGTCGGCGCCCTGATGGTGATCTACGTGTCGCTCGGCGGCATGCGGGCCACCACCTGGATCCAGATCGTCAAGGCGGTCCTGCTCATGGCGGGCACGATCACGCTCACCGTTCTCGTCCTGCTCCGATTCCACGGCGATGTGAACAGCCTGCTCTCCACCGCCGCCGAACGCAGCGGCCACGGAGTGGACTTCCTCGCCCCCGGACTCCGCTACGGCGGGGACTGGACGGCCCGCCTCGACTTCATCAGCCTCGGCCTCGCCCTGGTCCTGGGCACGGCGGGACTGCCCCACATCCTGTCGCGCTTCTACACCGTGCCGACCGCGCGGGCCGCCCGCCGCTCCGTCGTCTGGGCCATCGGGCTCATCGGCGGCTTCTATCTGATGACCATCGTGCTCGGCTTCGGTGCGGCGGCCCTGATCGGCCCCGGTGAGGTCCGCGCCTCCAACGCGTCGGGGAACACCGCCGTACCGCTGCTCGCCCTCGACCTCGGCGGGGGAGCGGGCTCCACCGGCGGCACCGTGCTCTTCGCGGTCGTCGCCGCCGTCGCGTTCGCCACCATCCTGGCCGTCGTCGCGGGGATCACCCTCGCCTCCTCGGCCTCCGTCGCCCACGACCTGTACGCCTCGCTGCGCCGACGGCACGCGAAGCAGTACAGCGAGGTGACCGTGGCCCGGATCGCCGCGGCGGTGATCGG
The DNA here is from genome assembly GCF_044331325.1 of Streptomyces sp. NPDC017246. Classification (NCBI taxonomy): domain Bacteria; kingdom Bacillati; phylum Actinomycetota; class Actinomycetes; order Kitasatosporales; family Streptomycetaceae; genus Streptomyces; species Streptomyces sp. NPDC017246. The sequence goes on from NZ_JBIRMW010000018.1 coordinate 98,978, forward strand.
CGCGGCCGCCATCGGGCTCGGGCTGCTCGCCCGCGACCTCAATGTGGCCTTCCTCGTCGGCCTGGCGTTCGCGGTCGCGGCCTCGGCCAATCTGCCGGTGCTGCTCTACTCGCTGTTCTGGCGGAAGTTCACCACCCGGGGCGCGGTCTGGGCCGTGTACGGAGGCCTGATTCCGGCGGTGTTGCTCGTGCTGGTCTCGCCGGTTGTCTCCGGCAGCCCCGAGGCGCTGTTCCCCGGAGTCGACTTCCACCTCTTCCCGCTGCAGAACCCCGGGGTGGTCTCCATCCCGCTCGGGTTCCTCGCGGGCTGGATCGGGACGGTCACCTCGGCCGAACCGCCCGACGAGGCGCGGCACGCCGAGACGGAGGTCCGGGCGCTGACCGGAGCGGGCGCCGTCTGACCGGCCCTGCGTACGCGGACATGCCTCGGCCCTGCTTACGCGGCCCATGCCGCGGCCCTGCCTACGCGGACGCGCCTCGGCCGGCCTACGCGGTGCCTGGGCGGGCCTACGCGGACGTGCCTCAGCCGCTGTGCGGGGAGGTCGCCCAGGTGTAGCGGTGTTCGGGGCGGCCCGTCTCGCCGTACCGGAGCGAGAGCCGGACCCGGTCGGTGCGTTCGAGGAGTTTGAGATAGCGCTGGGCGGTCTGGCGGCTGACCCCGGACCGCTCGGCGATCTCCTGCGCGGACAGTGGGCCGTCGGCGGCGAGCAGGACCTGCCGGACCAGCTCGGCGGTGGTGGGGGAGTGGCCCTTGGGCAGGTCGGGCGTGACGGCGCCGGCCGACAGGACTCCGAAGATCCGGTCCACCTCGGCCTGTTCCGCCTCGCCCCCGTTCGCCAGGGTCTCCCGGAGTGTCGCGTACGCCTCCAGCTTGGAGCGCAGACCGGCGAAGTTGAACGGCTTGACCAGGTACTGGAGGGCGCCGTGCCGCATCGCCGCCTGCACCGTGGCCACGTCCCGGGCCGCCGTCACCATGATCACGTCGCACTGGTGGCCGCGGGCCCGGAGTTCCCGTACGGCCGCGAGCCCGTTCTCGTCCGGGAGGTAGTGGTCGAGGAGGATCAGATCCACCGGCTGTCCGTCCAGGACGGCGAGGGCCTCGGCGGTCGAGTGGGCGGTGGCGGCGACGCGGAAGCCGGGCACCTTGGCGACATAGGCGGCGTTGATCCGCGCGACCAGCACGTCGTCGTCCACGACGAGGACGTCGATCATCGTGCCTCCTCGACGGTCTCGGACAGCGCATCCGGATCCGGGGCTCCCGCGGTCGCGGGGGCGTCCGGTTCCGGCTCGGTCAGGGCGTCCGGGAGGACGACGGTGAACTCGGCGCCCCCGTCCGGCCCTCCGGCCACGCGCGCGCTGCCGCCCCGGCGCTCGGCGAGCCGGCGGACCAGGGCGAGACCGAGCCCGCGCTTTCCGTGGGACGGAAGGGCCTTCGTCGACCAGCCCTCGGTGAAGATCAGTTCGCGGCGCTCCTCGGGAACCCCGGGGCCGCTGTCCGCGACCCTCAGCACCACCGTACGGCCCTCGGCACGGAAGGAGACGTCGATCCGGGCGCCGGGGGTGCCGGCGACGGCGTCCAGGGCGTTGTCGACCAGGTTGCCGACGACGGTGACCAGCTCACGCGGGTCGACGAGCCGGTCCGGCAGCAGCGAGTCGGGGGTGATCCGCAGCGAGACACCCCGCTCGGCGGCGACGGTGGCCTTGCCGACCAGGAGCGCCGCGAGCAGAGGATCGTGGACCTTCTCCGTGACCTGCTCGGCGGTGGCCCGGTGCACACCGACGACGTCGGTGACGAACTCGACGGCTTCCTCGTGCATCTCCAGCTCCAGGAGCCCCAGGAGGGTGTGCATCCGGTTGGCGTGCTCGTGGTCCTGGGCGCGGAGGGCGTCGATCAGACCCCGGGTCGAATCCAGCTCGCGCCCGAGCCGCTCCAGCTCGGTGCGGTCGCGGAGGGTCGCGACGGCGCCGCCGTCATCGGTCGGCATCCGGTTGGCGATCAGCACCCGGTGTCCGCGGACGGTGAGCAGGTCCTCGCCGGTCACCCGTCCCGCGAGGACATCGGCGGTACGGCCGCTGCCGAGGACCTCGTCGAGCGGCCGGCCCGCCGCCTCGGGGCCGAGGCCGAGAAGCCGCTGCGCCTCGTCGTTCATGAGGCGTACGGAGCCGTTGCGGTCCAGGGCCACGACCCCCTCGCGGATGCCGTGCAGCATCGCCTCGCGTTCGGCGAGCAGCGCGGAGATGTCGGAGAAGGCCAGGTCGTGGGTCTGCCGCTGGAGGCGGCGGGAGATCAGATACGCGGCCAGGGCCCCCGCGGCGAGCGCCCCGCCCGCGTAGGCGAGGAGGCCGGGGATCGCGGCGAGGAGCCGGTCGCGGACACTGTCGTACTCGATGCCGACCGACACCGCGCCGACGATCCGGCCGTCCGCGTCCCGCAGGGGCGTCTTGCCGCGCGCCGAGCGGCCCAGGGTGCCGCTGTCGATCTCCATCACCTCGTGCCCGGCGAGGACGTCGGTCGGATCGGTGGAGACGCGGCGGCCGATCGCGGCGGGATCGGTGTGCGACCAGCGCACCCCGCGGGTGTCCATGACCACGACGTACTCGGCGCCCGTGGACGTCCGGATCCGCTCGGCCTCCGTCTGCACGGGGCCCCGAGCGGAGGGGGGTGTGCCGGTGAGGTCCGCCGCCAGGCGGGGCGAGGCGGTGGTCCCGGCGATGGCCAGGGCCCGCCGCATGGCCTGGTCGTCGAGCTGGGCGCTGAGCGGGGCCAGGAAGAGCCCGGTGGCGAGCACGGTCACGCCGGTCGCGATGGCCAGCTGCATCAGCAGGACCTGCGAGAACACCCGCTGGGGCCACCCGAACCGCCGACGGCGCGCGAGGGGGCGCGAGGGGCTGGTCTGTGCGGGGTTCATGCCGGCAAAGGTAAGCGGCCTCGCCCCGGGACCGGAAACGGCGACGGAACGGCACCCCGTCCGGGTGCCTATTCTGGGGGTTTCCCACAGCCGTGGGACCCGAAGGAACCGGAGGCACGTCCCTTGACCACGCAGCAGATCCCCGTCGTCGTCCTGGCCGGGTTTCTCGGGGCCGGGAAGACCACGCTCCTCAACCATCTGCTGCGCGGCGCCCGGGGCACCCGTATCGGCGTCATGGTCAACGACTTCGGAGACATCGGCATCGACGCGATGAGCGTCGCCGGGCAGGTCGGCTCCACCGTCTCCCTCGGCAACGGCTGCCTGTGCTGTGCCGTCGACGCGAGCGAGCTCGACGAGTACCTGGAGGTCCTCACCCGCCCGGAGTCCCGGCTCGATGTGATCGTGATCGAGGCGAGCGGCCTGGCCGAGCCGCAGGAACTGGTCCGCATGGTGCTCGCCAGCGAGAACGATCGGATCGTGTACGGAGGGCTCGTCCAGGTCGTCGACGCGGCCGAGTTCTCCGCCACCCGGCAGCGGCACCCCGAGACCGACCGGCACCTGCCGATCGCGGACCTCGTGGTGGTGAACAAGACCGACCGGGTCTCCGGGGCCGAGCTGGACGCCGTCCACGAGACCGTGGGCGCACTGGCCGGGAAGGCCGTCGTCGTCGACGCCACGCACGGGCGGATCGACCCGGAGCTGCTCTTCGACCGGGTGGTACCCGAGGGCGAGATCGAGGGCCAGATGTCCATCGAGGACATCCTGTACGGGGAGGACTGCGAGGACGACCCGCGGGCCCACGTCCACACGGCCTACGAGACCGTCTCCCTGACGGCCGCGACGCCGCTCCATCCGCGGCGGCTGATGGCCCTCCTCGACGCGCGTCCCGAGGGCCTCTACCGGATCAAGGGCTTCGTCGACTTCGGCACCGCGGACCCGGACAACCGCTACACCGTGCACGCCGTCGGCCGTTTCCTGCGCTTCTACCCGGAGCGGTGGCCCGAGGGCGAGGAGCGGCTCACCCAGCTCGTCCTGATCGGCTCCGGCATCGACGCGTCGGGCCTGCGCAAGGAGCTCGCGGAGTGTGAGCAGAACGGACCCCGGGACGCCCCCGACGAACACAGCATGTGGGGCGTCCTGCGGTACGTGCAGCAGACGGAGGAGGAGCCGGAGCAGGCAGACGTCTCCACCTGACCTCCTCGGCCGGGCGGATCAGAGGCCGTCGGGGGCCTCCACCTCCACGAGGTCGTCCGCGATGGCCTTTCCCATCTCGGCGGAGACCCGCGTGAGCAGCGCCGCCTTCCGTGCGGCGAAGAACGACGGGAAGTCGTCGACCGACATGTGCTCGGGCGCCACGAGATGCGAGCGGATGTGACCGCGCACCTCCTCGGAGGTGCTCTCCGCGCTCTTCGCCAGTTTCACCAGGTAGTCGGAGGGCGCGTTGCCGCCGATGATCCGGTTGGTGCGGGCGGTCAGCGGGGTCTTGTTGACGACGGAGTTGTACAGCCCCGGGTCCTTCCCGGCCTCCTGGCACCACACCTTCGGGAAGATGTGGTGGATGTCGATCGACTCGTCGAAGTACTCGGTGACCTCGGCCTTCACACCGGTGCGCCAGTCCACGGCCCCCGCCTTGAGCAGGAGCGCGTAGATGCCCTTGTACGCGGCGCTGTTGCGGGTGCGCAGGGTCAGGAGACGGCCGGGCGAGAACTGAGCCGCCTCGACGGTCCGGGGCTCGCCGGAGGTGCCCCTGATCCAGCCCACGACGTCCGGCAGGTCATGGCTGAACCGGGTCTCCGTCGAGCCGCCGTACAGCTCGCCGAAGACGCCGCACCAGTACCAGCGGGCGAGCTTGCTCTGCGCTCCCGCGCTCTGCGCGTCCTCGCCCGCGAGGGCCAGGATGGCGGAGAGCGGGATGAGCTGGGTGCCGTAGGGCAGGAACCGGGTGTCGAAGACGTACTGCTGGCGCAGGAACTGCGCGGCGCGCCTGAACCCCTCGACCACGAGGGGTGCGAAGCGCTCGTACTCGTCGAGGGAGAGCTCCAGCATGTCCTTGCGCTTGCAGCCGATGCGCGGCAGGCGCTCCTCCACCACTCCGTGGGTCACGGCGTCCTCACGCCGGGCCGCTGTTGCGAGCAGGGTCACGGACTGGAGGAAGTCGGTGTTCGAGACCTCCTTCAGAATGCGGTACTTCGGCGCCTCCCAGGCCGCCTTGACCTCCTTCTCCCAGTGCTGCCGCAGGTCGAACTCGTCAGCGGCGAAGGTGGCGGTGAGCAGCTCGAAGACGGTGAGTGAGACGCCGCCCGTATTGACGTTCTCAAAGACCTGGCAGACGGCCTGGCGCGCCGTGTTCTTACCCAAGGAGATGACGGGCACCTGGTAGCGGTCGAAGTGCCGCAGGAACTCGTCGTCGAAGTCCCGCCAGAACTTCCGCTTGTCCTTGTCGAAGTCCCAGTACTCCTCGTAGCCGGACTCCCAGTCCCGGGGATTCAGCACGTACCGCAGCGGGAAGAGGTGGGCCTCGTACTCCTTCAGGGGAGTGGAGTAGTCCTCGATCACCTCGCCGCGGAAGCTCTTGACGACCTTGTCCTGCGGCAGGAAGCGGATGGCGTCCTCGCGGTCGGTACGGCTGTCCAGCACAGCGCGCATGTCGGCGTAGAACCAACCGGTGACGCGCTGCTTGCGCACGTCCTGGGTGACCACCGGCTCGCCCAGCTTGATCGCCTGGAAGAGCGAGGTCAGGCGCTGCTGGCCGTCGAGGACGAGGGTCTCGGGCTCGACGCCCAGGGGAGGCGTGGCCCCTTCGATCGGACGGTGTTTGAAGCGGACGTCCCCACCGGACTGCAGCGTCATGACCGTGCCGACCGGGAAGCCCTGCGACACGGATGCCAGCAACGCGGTGATGTTCGGGTGGGGCCACACCCAGCCCCGCTGGAACTCGGGGAGCTGCGCCCTGCCGTCCTCGACCTGCCGGAGCAGATCGCGGAGCGGGCGCTTGTCGATGCTGAATGCTTCGTCCGTCAACGCGGCCATCCTTCACTCGGGCGTCAGACGTGCCGGAGCAGCCCCCCGGCCGGTCACCGGGCCGAGGCTACCCGGCAGTCGGAAGGCCCGTCCGGCGGTCCCGCGAGACGCGATCACTACGAGTTCGGATCACCACGAGTCGGGATCACCACGAGTCCGGAACTCCGCGAGGTCGGACCACACGGAGCGGGTCCCCGCTCGGTCGCCTCGCTGCGAGGGTGGAGAAACGGGAGGAGACCCCGGGCATCAGGTGTTCGCTCGCCTGACGCCCGGGGTCTCCTCCCGGCGGAAGCTGCTCAGGAGGCCGGGCTCGCCAGGACGTCCACCGGGTGGGGGAGCGGGGTGCCCGAGCCGTCTCGGCGCGGGTCGATGTCCGGGAGTTCCACCGGGGCGCCGGTCTTCTGGGCGGCTCGGGCGGGGGTGGTGCCCGCCCAGGCCAGGATCAGGACGTCCTCGCCCTTCAGGAAGCGCTGGCAGCGGACACCGCCGGTCGCGCGGCCCTTGCGCGGGTACTGGTCGAAGGGTGTCAGCTTCGCCGACGTGGCCGCCGAGGAGTCCAGGGTGCCCGTGGAGCCGGCGACGGTGAACACGACGGCGTCCGCCGCCGGGTCGACCGCCGTGAACGAGATCACGTCGGCGCCCGCCGTCAGCTTCACGCCGGCCATGCCGCCTGCCGGGCGGCCCTGGGGCCGTACCTGCGAGGCCGGGTAGCGCAGCAGCTGGGCGTCGGAGGTGATGAAGACCAGGTCCTCCTCACCCGTGCGCAGCTCGGTCGCGCCGACGATCCGGTCGCCCTCCTTGAGGGTGATGACCTCCAGCTCGTCCTTGTTCGCCGGATAGTCCGGGACGACGCGCTTGACCACGCCCTGGAGCGTGCCGAGGGCGAGCCCCGGTGAGGCCTCGTCGAGCGTCGTGAGGCAGACCACGGTCTCGTCCGCCTCCAGCGACAGGAACTCGGAGAGCGGCGCTCCGCCCGCCAGGTTCGGGGCGCTCGCGGTGTCCGGGAGCTGCGGCAGGTCGATCACGGCGATCCGCAGCAGCCGCCCGTCGGAGGTCACCGCGCCGATGTCGCCGCGCTGGGTGGCGGCCACCGCCGACAGGATCACGTCGTGCTTCACACGGGTCGCGTCCGGGTCGACCGGGGGCAGCTCCGCCGTCGCCGTACGGGCCAGCAGGCCGGTGGAGGAGAGCAGCACGCGGCACGGGTCGTCGGCGACCTCGAGGGACACGGCCGCGACGGGGGCGCCCGCCGATTCGAGGAGGACCGTCCGCCGGTCCGTGGCGAACTTCTTCGCGACCGCGGCCAGTTCCGCGGAGACCAGCTTGCGCAGCTCCGCGTCGGAGTCCAGGATCCCGGTCAGCTCGTCGATCTCGCCGTTGAGCCGGTCGCTCTCGGTCTCCAGCTCGATGCGGTCGAACTTGGTGAGGCGGCGCAGCGGGGTGTCCAGGATGTACTGCGTCTGGATCTCGCTCAGCGAGAAGCGCTCGATCAGGCGCTCCTTGGCCTGAGCCGAGTTCTCGCTCTCCCGGATCAGCCGGATGACCTCGTCGATGTCGAGCAGGGCGACGAGCAGGCCCTCCACCAGGTGGAGCCGGTCCCGCTTCTTGGTACGGCGGAACTCGGAGCGGCGCCGGACGACCTCGAAGCGGTGGTCGAGGTAGACCTCCAGGAGCTCCTTGAGGCCGAGCGTGAGCGGCTGGCCGTCGACCAGCGCGACGTTGTTGATGCCGAAGGACTCCTCCATCGGCGTCAGCTTGTAGAGCTGCTCCAGGACCGCCTCGGGCACGAAGCCGTTCTTGATCTCGATGACCAGGCGCAGCCCGTGGTTGCGGTCGGTGAGGTCCTTGACGTCCGCGATGCCCTGGAGCTTCTTGGAACCGACCAGGTCCTTGATCTTGGAGATGACCTTCTCGGGGCCCACCGTGAACGGGAGCTCGGTCACGACGATGCCCTTGCGGCGCGCCGTCACCGTCTCCACGCTCGTCGTGGCGCGGATCTTGAAGGAGCCGCGGCCCGACTCGTAGGCGTCCTTGATGCCGGAGAGTCCGACGATCCGGCCGCCCGTCGGCAGGTCGGGGCCGGGCACGAAACGCATCAGCGTCTCGAGGTCGGCGCCCGGGTGGCGGATCAGATGGCGGGCGGCCGCGATGACTTCGCCGAGGTTGTGCGGGGGCATGTTGGTCGCCATGCCGACCGCGATGCCCGAAGCGCCGTTGACCAGCAGGTTCGGGTAGGCGGCGGGGAGTGCCACCGGCTCCCGCTCCTGGCCGTCGTAGTTCGGCGAGAAGTCGACCGTGTCCTCGTCGATGGACTCGGTCATGAGCAGCGCGGCCGGGGCCATCCGCGACTCGGTGTAGCGCATGGCGGCCGGCGGGTCGTCGTTGCCCAGGGAACCGAAGTTCCCGTGGCCGTCGACGAGGGGCAGGCGCATGGAGAACGGCTGCGCCATGCGGACCATCGCGTCGTAGATCGACGCGTCGCCGTGCGGATGGAGCTTGCCCATCACCTCGCCGACGACGCGGGCGCACTTGACGAAGCCGCGGTCGGGGCGGAGCCCCATCTCGCCCATCTGGTAGACGATGCGTCGCTGGACGGGCTTCATTCCGTCACGGGCGTCCGGCAGGGCGCGCGAGTAGATCACGGAGTACGCGTACTCGAGGAAGGAGCCCTGCATCTCGTCGACAACGTCGATGTCGAGGATTCGCTCCTCGAACGCGTCGTCCGGCGGCGGTGTCTTCGTGCTGCGGCGGGCCATCGCGGCTGCGGCTCCTTCACCAACAAGGTTGATCTGACGCGGACCATTGTGGACCGTGCCACCGACAACGCCGACCGCGACCCGGAAGAGGGACATCTCGAACGGGCGGGAACTTCGCCAGGTGTCGGCGCGCTTGCATACAGTGGCAGGACTTTTTCACATCGCGATCGAAGGGACGTACATGCCCATGGGTCACACGGCCACGGCCGAGGCCGGCTCCGGCGGCCTGACAGCGACCGAGCACCGGTTGGCGAACGGCCTGCGTGTGGTGCTGTCGGAGGACCACCTGACCCCGGTCGCCGCGGTCTGCCTCTGGTACGACGTCGGCTCGCGTCACGAGGTACCGGGCCGCACGGGCCTCGCCCACCTCTTCGAGCACCTGATGTTCCAGGGCTCGAAGCAGGTCCACGGGAACGGGCACTTCGAGCTGGTGCAGGGCGCCGGCGGCTCGCTCAACGGCACGACGAGCTTCGAGCGCACCAACTACTTCGAGACCATGCCCACACACCAGCTGGAGCTCGCGCTCTGGCTGGAGGCCGACCGCATGGGCTCGCTGCTCGCCGCCCTGGACGACGAGTCCATGGAGAACCAGCGGGACGTCGTCAAGAACGAGCGCCGCCAGCGCTACGACAACGTGCCGTACGGCACGGCCTTCGAGAAGCTGACCGCCCTCGCCTACCCGGAGGGCCACCCGTACCACCACACGCCGATCGGCTCCATGGCCGACCTGGACGCGGCGACCCTGGAGGACGCGCGGAACTTCTTCCGCACGTACTACGCCCCGAACAACGCGGTGCTGTCCGTCGTCGGCGACATCGACCCGGAGCAGACCCTCGCCTGGGTCGAGAAGTACTTCGGCTCCATCCCCGGCCACGACGGCAAGCCCGCGCCGCGCCCCGGCGACCTGCCCGAGGTCATCGGCGAGCAGCTGCGCGAGGTCGTCGAGGAGGACGTCCCGGCCCGCGCGCTGATGGCGGCCTACCGTCTGCCGCACGACGGCACGCGCGAGTGCGACGCCGCCGACCTGGCCCTGACGGTTCTCGGCGGCGGTGAGTCCTCGCGGCTGCACAACCGTCTGGTCCGCCGCGACCGTACGGCCGTCGCCGCCGGATTCGGCCTGCTGCGGCTGGCCGGCGCGCCCTCGCTGGGCTGGCTGGACGTCAAGACCTCGGGAGGTGTCGAGGTCCCGCAGATCGAGGCGGCCGTCGACGAGGAGCTCGCCCGGTTCGCCGCCGAGGGCCCCACGCCCGAGGAGATGGAGCGCGCGCAGGCCCAGTTGGAGCGCGAGTGGCTCGACCGGCTCGGCACGGTAGCGGGCCGCGCCGACGAACTCTGCCGGTTCGCCGTGCTGTTCGGTGACCCGCAGCTCGCCCTCACCGCCGTCGACCGGGTCCTGGACATCACCGCCGACGAGGTGCGTGAGGCCGCCGCGGCCACGCTGCGCCCCGACAACCGCGCGGTGCTGGTCTACGAGCCCCTGGCGACCGAACAGAGCGACAGCGACGAGGAAGAGGGAGCGGACCAGTGACCGACGCTGCCGCGTCTTTGACGAGCATGGACTTCCACCCGCAGCCGACGCCGGGCGTCGCCAGGCCCTGGGCCTTCCCGGCCCCGGACCGCGGCGCCCTGGACAACGGTCTGACGGTGCTGACCAGCCACCGCCCCGGCCAGCAGGTCGTGGCCGTGGAGATCTTCCTCACGGCCCCGCTGGACGCCGAGCCCGCCGGTCTCGACGGTGTCGCCACCATCATGGCCCGCGCGCTCTCCGAGGGCACCGACAAGCACAGCGCCGAGGAGTTCGCGGCCGAACTGGAGCGCTGCGGCGCCACGCTCGACGCGCACGCCGACCACCCGGGCGTACGGGTCTCCCTGGAGGTTCCCGTCTCCCGGCTGCCCAAGGCGCTCGGTCTGGTCTCCGAGGCCCTGATCGCGCCGGCCTTCCTCGACACCGAGATCGAGCGTCTGGTGCGCAACCGCCTGGACGAGATCCCGCACGAGACGGCCAACCCGGCCCGTCGTGCCGCCAAGCAGCTCTCCAAGGAGCTCTTCCCGGCCGAGTCCCGGATGTCCCGGCCGCGCCAGGGCACCGAGGAGACCGTCGAGGCGATCGACGCCGCCGCGGTCCGCGCCTTCTACGAGGCGTACGTGCGGCCCGCCACCGCCACCGCCGTGGTCGTCGGCGACCTGACCGGCGTCGACCTGGACAAGGTCCTCGCCGAGACGCTGGGCGCCTGGACCGGCGAGCCGGCCGAGCCGCTCCCGATGCCGCCGATCACCGCCGACGACACCGGACGGGTCGTCGTCGTGGACCGTCCCGGCGCCGTCCAGACCCAGTTGCTGATCGGCCGGGTCGGCTCCGACCGGCACGACAGCGTCTGGCCGGCCCAGGTCCTGGGCACGTACTGCCTCGGCGGCACCCTCACCTCGCGGCTCGACCGGGTCCTGCGCGAGGAGAAGGGCTACACGTACGGCGTGCGGGCCTTCGGGCAGGTGCTCCGCTCCGACGGCAGGGGGAACGGCGCCGCGATGCTCGCCATCAGCGGTTCCGTCGACACCCCCAACACCGGACCGGCTCTTGACGACCTGTGGAAGGTGCTGCGGACGCTGGCCGCCGAGGGGCTCACGGACGCCGAGCGCGAGACCGCCGTGCAGAACCTGGTCGGGGTCGCGCCGCTCAAGTACGAGACGGCCGCCTCGGTCGCCGGGACGCTCGCCGACCAGCTCGAGCAGCACCTCCCGGACGACTACCAGGCCCAGTTGTACGCGCGTCTGGCCGAGACGGGCACGGTCGAGGCGACCGCGGCCGTCGTGAGCGCCTTCCCGGTGGACCGGCTCGTCACGGTCCTGGTGGGCGACGCGGCGCAGATCGCGGAGCCGGTGCGTGCGCTCGGCATCGGTGAAGTGACCGTCGTGACCGGCTGATTCGACCGGTCCGGCCGCTGCGGAAAGGCTGATTCCGGAGCGCCGGTGCTTCTGACACGGCAACAGGAGGACCCCGACGGCATGGTTCGTCGGGGTCCTCCCGTATGTCCGTATTGGCGGCAAGGGTGATCGTATGGTCTGTGGCATGTCTTACAAAAATCGCGTCTGGTTGGTGATTGAAAGACGATCCGCATAGCGTCGGTGCGGCTGTTCGTCAGTGCACGTGCCGCACCCGCGGCATCGGACAGTCATCGCCGAGTCCCCGTCAGGCGCGAGCCTGGGGAGCCGGGGACCCATATGAAGTCCCTGGGGTGAATCGGGCGCCTTCGTCTCGTACGGAGGGGCTCGTAGGAGACCTTCCTGCTCCGAACCCGTCAGCTAACCCGGTAGGCGAGAAGGAAGGAAAGGATCAGCCACTACATGGCGTTCACCCGTGCCACCGGGAAGCACCGTGCTCCGAGCCGGACGGCGCGCCGCACCGTGGGCATCGCCGGCGTCGCGACGCTGGCCACCACCGGCGTCATCGGAACCCTCGCCTCCCCGGCGCTCGCCGCCGACACGGACCACCGTTCCGTCGAGGACACCGGCCTCACCAAGGTGATCACCGAGGACTCCCTCGCGGACCGGGTCAGCGCCCAGGTCGCCGCGCAGGAGCAGGAGGTCTTCGAGGCCGCCGCCAAGGCGAAGGCCGAGGCCGAGGCGAAGCGCAAGGCCGAGGCCCGGGCCAAGGAGATCCGCCAGGCCAAGGAGCGCGCCGCCCGCGAGGCCGAGCGCCGTCGCCTGGCCTCCTTCCAGCTCCCCGTCGCCGGCTCGTACGTGTCCACCGGCTACCAGACCGGTGGCTCGCTCTGGTCCTCCGGCAGCCACTCGGGCATCGACTTCCACGCCTCCTACGGCAGCAGCGTGGTCTCCGTCGGTTCCGGCACGGTCGTCGAGGCAGGCTGGGGCGGCGCGTACGGCAACAACATCGTCATCCGGATGCACGACGGCACGTACACCCAGTACGGTCACCTCTCGTCCATCGGGGTCTACGTCGGCCAGAGCGTCGAGCCGGGCCAGCAGATCGGCATCTCGGGCTCCTCCGGCAACTCGACCGGTCCGCACCTCCACTTCGAGGCGCGTACGACTTCCGAGTACGGCTCCGACATCAACCCGATCGCCTACCTGCGGACCCGGGGCGTCAACGTCTGACCCGCACCGCACCGCATCGCGTCGCAAAAGCCCCGGCTCGTACTGAGCCGGGGCTTTTCGTCGGTCAAAAGGCATCCATATTCCGCTGAGGCATCGGAAATTCCGGCGCGCTGCAATAGAGTCGCAGATCGGGCGCAGAACAGGCGCCGCTCGAATTGTCTCGCGCAGACCAAGGCGGAGGTCGGACATGCGCATTCCCGCGCACTCGGTATGCACGGCGATCCGGGACGACATCGTCTCCGGCGTCTTCGAGCGGGGCAGCCGGCTGACCGAGGAACAGCTCGCCCGTCGGTACGGGGTCTCCCGTGTCCCGGTCCGCGAGGCCCTGCGCACCCTGGAGTCCGAGGGCTTCGTCGTCACCCGCCGCCACGCGGGCGCGCATGTCGCCGAGCCCACCGAGCAGGAGGCGGCCGATCTGCTCGACATGCGGGCGCTGCTCGAACCCCTGGGGGCCGCACGCGCCGCCCAGCGGCGCACGGACGCCCATCTCAAGGTGCTGCGCGGCCTGGTCAGACTGGGTCAGGAGCGGGCCAGGCGCGGCCAGGGCGAGGATCTGCGCTCGCTCGGCGGCTGGTTCCACGAGACGCTCGCGCAGGCCTCCGGCAGTCCGGCCCTGACGGCGCTGCTGACCCAGCTGCGGCACAAGATCGCCTGGACGTACGCGGTCGAGCAGCCCGCCCAGCCGGTGGAGGCCTGGGCGGAGCACGGCGCGATCGTGGACGCCGTGGCGCGCGGTGACGCCGAGCGGGCGCGGGCGCTGACCGCGCTGCACGCCGAGCGCTCGCAGTCGCTGCACCGGCTCAAAAGGCCGGACCGCAGCCGTGTGAGGGTTTCGCAACATGCAGTCAACAGGGCGAGTGCCCGGAATTAACGTGCACGCCGTATACAAAGAATAGGAATTCGGCGCCGTTGTTCTGTGCTGCCCGAAAAGCGGGCGCCGGGAAAGCGAAAGGCCGTGACCGCCGGAATTTCGGCAGTCACGGCCTTTCGTCGTACGCGGTGGGGCGTACGGCGGGTTCGACCCGGATCAGACGGTCTCGGGGAGCTCGTCGAGACCCTCGGCGACCAGCTTCGCCAGACGGTCCAGAGCGGCCTCGGCGCCGTCGGCCTCCGAAGCGAGGACGATCTCCTCGCCGCCCTGCGCGCCCAGGCCGAGCACCGCGAGCATGGAGGCGGCGTTCACGGGGGTGCCGTCGGACTTGGCGATCGTCACCGGAACGCCGGAAGCCGTGGCGGCACGGACGAAGATGGACGCGGGGCGGGCGTGCAGGCCCTCGGCCCAGCCGACGTTGACGCGGCGCTCAGCCATGGTGTTGCCCTTCAAGTCTTAAGGGGTTGTCTAGACCAGTCTCTCACGGGATGCTGCGTGCTCGTGCCGACCTCCGGCCCGGGCCGGACCGCCTTTCGGCCCTCTCGCGCCGTGTACGGCGTGCTCCCCACCTTGCACGGAGCGCACTCGCCGCGCGACCGGTGCCGGGGCCGTGTCGCGGCCGTAGGCTGACCCCATGGAGAGCGCGTCGGAGCAGTCGGAAGCGGCGGAACAACCGGCGTCACCCGCGCGCCCGGAGCCACCGGCGCACGACTATCCCGACCACTGGGAAGCGGACGTGGTGCTCCGCGACGGCGGCACGGCGCGCATCCGCCCCATCACCGCCGACGACGCCGAACGCCTCGTCAGCTTCTACGAGCAGGTCTCGGACGAGTCGAAGTACTACCGCTTCTTCGCCCCCTACCCGCGGCTCTCCGCCAAGGACGTCCACCGCTTCACCCACCACGACTTCGTGGACCGGGTCGGACTCGCGGCGACGGTGGGCGGCGAGTTCATCGCCACCGTGCGCTACGACCGCATCGACCACCGCGGAATGCCCGCCTCCGCGCCGGCCGACGAGGCCGAGGTCGCCTTCCTCGTCCAGGACGCCCACCAGGGACGCGGCGTCGCCTCCGCACTGCTCGAACACATCGCCGCGGTCGCGCGCGAGCGGGACATCCGGCGCTTCGCCGCCGAGGTGCTCCCCGCCAACACCAAGATGATCAAGGTGTTCACGGACGCGGGCTACACCCAGAAGCGCAGCTTCGAGGACGGGTCCGTACGGCTCCACCTCGACCTCGAGCCCACCGACCGCTCCCTCGCCGTCCAGCGGGCACGGGAACAGCGCGCCGAGGCCCGCTCCGTCCAGCGTCTCCTCACCCCCCGGTCCGTCGCCGTCGTCGGAGCCGGGCGCGCGCCGGGCGGCGTCGGCCGGACCGTCCTGCGCAACCTCCTGGCGGCCGGTTACACCGGCCGCGTGTACGCGGTCAACGCCGCGCTCGGCGAGAGCGACGGGGCCGTGGAGTTCGACGGCGTCCCCGCCCACCGCTCCGTGGGCGCCATCGGGGAGCCCGTCGACCTCGCGATCGTCGCCGTCCCCGCCGAACGGGTGCCGGACGCCGTCGCCGACTGCGGGGAACACGGCGTACAGGGCCTCGTCGTCCTCTCCGCCGGATACGCCGAGAGCGGGGCCGCCGGGCGCGAGCGGCAGCGTCAGCTCGTCCGGCAGGCCCGCTCGTACGGGATGCGGATCATCGGTCCCAACGCCTTCGGGATCATCAACACCACCGCCGACGTCCGGCTCAACGCCTCCCTCGCCCCCCAGATGCCGGCCGCCGGTCGGATCGGCCTCTTCACCCAGTCCGGCGCCATCGGCATCGCCCTCCTCGCCGGGCTGCACCGACGGGGCGCCGGACTCTCCTCCTTCATCTCGGCCGGCAACCGGGCCGACGTCTCCGGCAACGACTTCCTCCAGCACTGGTACGACGACCCCGGCACCGATGTCGTCCTCCTCTATCTGGAGTCGATCGGCAACCCCCGGAAGTTCACTCGCCTCGCCCGCCGCACCGCAGCCGTCAAGCCGGTCGTCGTCGTCAAGGGCGCCCGGCACAGCGGCAGCGCCCCGCCCGGCCACCGGGTGCCGGTCACCCGCATCCCGCACGCCACGGTCTCCGCGCTGCTCCGCCAGGCCGGGGTGATCCGCGTCGACACGGTCACCGAACTCGTCGACGCCGGACTCCTCCTCGCCGCCCAGCCGCTGCCCGCCGGGCCCCGGGTCGCGATCCTCGGCAACTCCGAGTCGCTCGGCCTCCTCACGTACGACGCCTGCCTGACCGAGGGACTCCGTCCGCTGAGGCCCCTCGACCTGACGACGGCGGCGGAGCCGGCGGACTTCCGGGACGCGCTGGCGGCCGCGCTCGTCGACGAGACCTCCGACGCGGTCGTCGTGAACGCGATCCCGTGGGTCGGCGAGAACGGCGCCACCGAGTTCGGCGACGGCGAGGTCCTGGCGGCCTCCCTCCGCGAGGCCGTCGCGTCCGCCCCCGCCCCGACCAAGCCGGTCGTCGTCGTCCATGTCGAGATGGGCGGGCTCGCGGAGGCCCTCGCGGTCGCCACGAGCACCCGCCCGGCGGCACGCGGCCGGGGTGCGACCACGGCCGGCCCGGGGTCGCGGCCGGCCGGTCCGGGTGCGGTTCCGACCGCCTCGGCCGGGCAGGGCGTGCCTCCGTCCGGACCGGGTGCGGCCGCGACCTGGCAAGGGCTGGCCCCGGCAGGACCGGTCCCGGCTCCGGCGGCCCCGTCAGCTCCGACCGGACCGGGTACGGCCCTGTCGGGACCGGGTACGGCCCCGACCGCCCCGGACGGGCAAGGCGCGGCCCCGGCCGGACCCGGCCCGACGCCCCCGGCCGAGGACGCTCCGCCGTCCCCGCCCGCCACCATCCCCGCCTACCCCGCCGCCGAGCGTGCCGTGCGGGCCCTGGCCGAGGCCGTGCGGTACGGGCAGTGGCGGCGGCAGGCGGCCGAGCCCGGGCGGGTACCCGAGTACGAGGACATCGACGAGGCCGGGGCCGCCGCGCTCATCGAGCGGGTGCTCGGCCACGACGGGGCCGACCCCCGGGGTGTGACCCTCGACACCGATCAGACCGGAGAGCTGCTCGCGCGGTACGGGATCACCGTCCTGCCGACCCTGCCGGCGCCCACCCCCGACGCGGCCGTCGCGGCCGCCGGCCGGCTCGGCTACCCCGTCGCCCTCAAGACGACCGCGCCCCACCTCCGCCACCGCCCCGACCTCGGCGGTGTCCGGCTCGACCTGGCGTCCGAGGAGCAGCTCCGCACGGCCTACGCCGAGGTCACCGAGGTGCTCGGCAAGCCCGAGGAGCTCCAGCCGGTGGTCCAGGCGATGGTGCCCCGGGGCGTCGACACGGTCGTCCGTTCCGCCATCGACCCGGCCGTCGGCGCCGTCCTCTCCTTCGGTCTCTCGGGCGCCGCGTCCGAGCTGCTCGGCGACACGGCCCACCGACTGGTCCCGGCCACCGACCGGGACGCCGCCGAACTCGTCCGTTCCCTCCGCACCGCCCCGCTGCTCTTCGGCTGGCGCGGCTCCGCCCCCGTCGACACCCCGGCCCTGGAGGAGGTGCTGCTCCGGGTCTCCCGGCTCGTCGACGACCATCCCGAGGTGGTCGCCGTCTCCCTGGAGCCGGTGGTCGTCGCGCCGCGCGGACTCTCCGTGCTCGGCGCCACCGTCCGACTGGCCCCGCCGCCGCCCCGTACCGACCTCGGGCCGCGCAGCCTGCCGAGTTACTGAAGGGCCTGAGGGGGCCCCACCGCCCCGTAGGATGGAGTCCATGGCGAAGACCGGTACGACGACCCAGGGGCTGCGCGCGGCGATCGAGCGCAGCGGCTACTACCCGGCCCTCGTGGCCGAGGCGGTGGAGGCCGCCGTCGGCGGCGAGGCCGTGGCGTCGTACGTGGTTCACCAGGAGACCACCTTCGACGCGAACGAGGTCCGGCGCCACGTCACCGTCCTCGTCCTGACGCCGCACCGCTTCATCGTCAGCCACACCGACGAGCAGGCCGCCGACACCAGCTCCCCGACGCCGTACGCCACGACGTCCACCGAGTCCGTGAAGCTCGACCGGATCTCGTCCGTCGTCGTCAGCCGCGTGGTCGCCAATCCGGAGTCGTACACCCCGGGCACGCTGCCCCGCGAGGTGGTCCTCACCATCGGGTGGGGCGCCGTCTCCCGGATCGACCTGGAGCCCGCCGCCTGCGGCGACGCCAACTGCGACGCCGATCACGGCTACACGGGCAACGCCACCGCCGACGACCTCAGCCTCCGGGTGAGCGAGGCCGGGGACGGTCCGGACACCGTCCGGCAGACCCTCGTCTTCGCCCAGGCCCTCTCCGAAGCGATCGCGGCCACCGCCGCCCCCACCCGCTGATGGTGCAGCCCACGGCCGTAGGTCACGGCTGGCCCGACGACCCGGTCCCGCTCGCCCCGGACACCGCGCCGGTCCCCGAGTACACCTTCGGCTCCCTCGGCGACGTGCTGCCGACGCTGGTCGCCGGGCAGGGCGTGCCCGGGTTCACGCCGCGGATCGCCGAGCTGACCCCGGCCGACCGGAACTGCCTCTTCCTGATCGACGGGCTCGGCTGGGAGCAGATCAAGGCCCACCCGGACGAGGCCCCGTATCTGACCTCGCTCCTCGGCTCCTCACGAGGAGGCACGGGCCGCCCGGTCACCGCCGGCTTCCCCGCCACGACGGCGACCTCACTGGCCTCCGTCGGCACCGGCCGCTACCCCGGCACGCACGGACTGCCCGGCTACACCGTGCGCAACCCCGCGACCGGCGAGCTGATGAACCAGCTGCGCTGGAAGCCGTGGACCTCGCCGCACGTCTGGCAGCCGTACCCCACCGTCTTCCGGCTCGCGCACGAGGCCGGGATCCACACCGCCCAGGTGTCCTCCCCGATCTTCGAGCAGACCCCGCTCACCAAGGTCGCGCTCAGCGGCGGAACGTTTCACGGGCGGCTCTCCGGCGAGGAGCGGATGGACTTCGCCGCCGAACAGCTCGCCGCGGGCGACCGTTCGCTGGTCTACACGTACTACAGCGAGCTCGACGGCGCCGGACACCGCTTCGGCATCGACTCCGACGCCTGGCGCGGTCAGCTGATGTTCGTCGACCGGCTCGTGCAGCGGCTCGCCGAGCAGCTGCCGCCCCGCTCGGCCCTCTACGTCACGGCCGACCACGGCATGGTGGACATCCCCTTCGACGAGCAGCACCGCATCGACTTCGACGAGGACTGGGAGCTGCGCGCCGGCGTCGCCCTCCTCGGCGGCGAGGGGCGTGCCCGGCACGTCTACGCCGTGCCCGGCGCCGAGGCGGACGTCCTCACCTGCTGGCGCGAGGTGATCGGCGAGCAGTTCTGGGTGGCGAGCCGCGACGAGGCCATCTCGCTCGGCTGGTTCGGCGACGAGGTCGACGAGCGGGTGTACGGCCGGATCGGCGACGTCGTCGCCGCGGCCCACGACGACGTGGCCATCACCGCCTCCGTCAACGAGCCCCACGAGTCCGCGATGGTCGGCATGCACGGGTCCATGACCGCGGCGGAGCAGCTCGTCCCGCTGCTCGAAGTCCGGTCCTGAGACTCCGTCCCGCGCCCTCCCGACACCTTCGCCCTCCCACGACCTGAAAGGTCCCCGACCCGTCATGCCCGAGCTGGTCTTCTTCTCCGGAACCATGGACTGCGGGAAGAGCACCCTGGCGCTCCAGATTGCCCACAACCGCGATGCGCGGGGGCTCCAGGGCGTGATCTTCACCCGTGACGACCGGGCGGGCGAGGGCAAGCTGTCCTCCCGGCTCGGCCTGGTGACGGAGGCCGTCGAGGCCCCACGGGACATGGACGTCTACGGGTACCTCGTCGCCCAGCTCTCCCAGGGCGGCAAGGCCGACTACGTGATCGTGGACGAGGCGCAGTTCCTCACGCCGGAGCAGATCGACCAGCTCGCGCGGATCGTCGACGACCTCGGTCTCGACGTCTTCGCCTTCGGCATCACCACCGACTTCCGGACCAAGCTCTTCCCCGGCTCGCAGCGGCTGATCGAGCTGGCGGACCGCATCGAGCAGCTCCAGGTGGAGGCGCTGTGCTGGTGCGGGGCGCGGGCCACGCACAACGCGCGCACGGTGGGCGGCGAGATGGTCGTCGAGGGTGAGCAGGTCGTCGTCGGTGACGTGAACCGTCCTGCCGAGGAGATCGGCTACGAGGTGCTCTGCCGGCGCCATCACCGTCGGCGGATGACCTCGGCCTCCGCCCGGGCCGGTGTCCTCTCCCCGGACGTCCTCCCCGTCAACCACGCCTGACGCCGCCGACGCCCCCCGACTCCGTCGGAGGGTGGGCTCGGGGGTGGATTACGCCTCCGAGGGTCCGGCCGGTGTCCGGAGCGCGCGGGTCAGCTCGTCGAGGGCGGCGCCGCTGAGCGGCGCCGTTCCGGTGAGCGTGCCGACCAGCGCCTGGGCGAGGACGGTCGCCCCGCCGATCCGGGTGTCCTCCCGCTCGTCGCCGGTGACCTTCCCGATCACGGCGTCCCGTACCGACCACGAGATGTCCGGGGCCCCGAACAGCGCGGGGAAGGACAGCGCCATCATGCACACGCCGACATTGGCGGAGAGGATCGACTGGCCCGCGAGTTCCGGGGCCGTCCGCAGGCGCCCGGCGTCGCGGCAGCGCTCCACGGCCGTCAGGAGGATGGCCTGCGCCTCCTTGATGGCCTGCGGCTTGGCGTCGCCGGTCGGCGTGAACATCAGGCGGTAGAGGTACGGATTGCGCAGCGCGAACGCGACATGGCTGTCCCAGGCCGTGCGCAGGTCCGCCACCGGGTCCTCGGTGAGCGGGTTCCGCCGCTTCTCGGTGAGGAAGCGCTCGAAGCCGATGTCGGCCACGGCAGTGAGCAGCCCCTGCTTGTCGCCGAACTGCCGGTAGATCTCGGGCATGCCGACCTTCGCCCGGTCGCAGATGGCCCGGGTCGAGATCGCCAGTGCGTCCTTGGTGGCGAGCAGTTCCTCGGTGGCTTCCAGGATGCGCTCTCGTGCCGTCGACATGAGGCCCACGGTATCAGCGCTAACACCACGGACCTGGGCGAATCCCCTGCGGGGTCCCGTCGGGGGGGAGCCTCACCCGCCGTTGTGTTATCGATGATTACGAGCTGTGTTAGCGTTGCAAACGCCTGGGGGGTCGGCGGCCCCCCGAGGCGTGTCCGACCATTCCCGACGAGAGCTGGTGTTCCCCATGAACCGTTCGACGTTCCCGCGCGGCGCCTCGGCCGTCGCCGCGGCCACCGCGAGCCTGGCCCTCCTGGCCGGCTGCGGCAGCGGCTGCGGCAGCGGCGACGGCCGAGGCGACGAGGAGGGGAAGGCCGCCGCCCCGGCGTTCACCGCCACGCACGTCGGCGGGCCGACCACGATCCTGGAGATCGGCGGTCTGCGCCTCCTGCTGGACCCGACCTTCGACGCGCCGAAGAAGTACAGGAGCGGCCTGGAGAAGAACCGCGCCCCCGCCCTCGGCGTCGACGGGATCGGAAGGATCGACGCCGTGCTGCTCTCGCACGACCAGCACGACGACAACCTCGACGACACGGGCCGTGCCCTGCTCGACGACATCCCCGTCGTGCTCTCCACGCCGGGCGCCCGCAAGCGTCTCGGCGACCACGTCACCGGTATGAGGAGCTGGGACTCCCGGGAGCTGAGGACCGCCGACGGAACCGTCCGGGTCACCGCCGTACCCGCCCTGCACGGCCCCGACGGCGTGGACCGCGGCGCGGACGGCGAGGTCACCGGCTTCGTCCTCAGCGGCAAGGGCGTCCCCACCACCTACATCTCCGGCGACAACGCCTCCGTCGCGGTCGCCGGGAAGGTCGGCGACCGGATCGAGAAGGAGATCGGCCCCGTCGACACGGCCGTCCTCTTCGCCGGTGCCGCCCGCACCCCCGCGATCCTCGGCAACGCGCCGCTGACGCTGACCTCGGAGAACGCGGCCCGGGTGGCCGAGGCCCTCGGCCCCCGCAAGGTCGTCGCGGTGCACACCGACAGCTGGAACATCTACTCCGAGGACATGCCGTCCCTCGTGAAGGCGTTCCGGAGCCGGGGCATCGACGCGAAGCTCGTCGACCTCACGCCGGACGGCACCCCGAAAAGCCTCTCGTGACGCGCCCCGTCACCGCCGGCACACCCCCTCGCCACCTGCCGCGCACCCCCTGAACTCCCCGTGAAAGGAACCGCCATGACCGCCTCCACCACCCTCCGTGAAGTGATCGGCCTTCCCCAGGAGCTGCCGCGCCTGGCCGAGTCGACCCTGATCATGATCGACTTCCAGAACACCTACCGCACCGGCGTGATGAAGCTCGACGGGGCCGAGGAAGCCGTGGCCGCCGCCGCACGGCTGCTCGCCGCGGCCCGTGCCGCCGGGGCCCCCGTCGTCCACATCGTCAACGACGGCGGCGAGGGCACCCCGTACGACATCCGGGCCGAGATCGGCGCGATCAGCGACGAAGTCGCCCCGGCCGAGGGCGAGAAGGTCGTCGTCAAGCAGTTCCCCGACGCCTTCCACGCCACGGACCTCGAAGAGACCCTCAAGGACCTCGGCGCCGGCACGGACCTGGTCGTCGCCGGATTCATGACGCACATGTGCGTCCTCTTCACCGCGCAGGGCGCCTTCCACCGCGGCTACCGCCCGACCGTGGTCGCCGAGGCCACCGCGACCCGCGCCCTTCCGGCCCCGGACGGCACCGTCCTCCCGTCCGAGGCGCTGCGCGCCGCGAGCCTGACGACGGTCTGCGACCTCTTCGGCACCGTGGCCCGTACGGTCGACGAGCTCCTCGCCCAGGCGCCGACGGCGACAACGGCCGGCTGACCCGCCTCCCTCGGGCCGGGCGACCGGCGCACCCGGCCGAACGGCCCGCACGCGAGCGGCCACCCGGGCCGCGGCCACCTGGGCTGCGGCCACCCGGGCCGCGGCCTCCCCGCCCCGTGACACCGGGAGTTCACCCGAGGTGTGCCGGAAGACCGCCTGCCGATCGGTTGCGGGTCGCCCGCCTCGGCGGTAATGGCGGTCGGCCCGTGGCGCGTCACCCGGGCGTTCCCCGCTCCGTACGCCCCCAGGAGGACGTGTGCCCCCCGCCGCCGAGACCATGGTCGACGAGGTCGACGGCGAGGAGGGGGCGGGCGGTGCGCCGGCCCGGCCCGGCTCCCCGGTGCGTGCCCTGCGTTCCCCGGCCGTCGCCGGTCCGCTCGCCGCGGCCCTGCTCACCGGCGTACTCCTCTGCCTCGCCGGCCGGCTCTCCCGCAGCTACCCCTTCGGGCCGGTGACCAGGAACATCGTCGACCTGGGCCAGCAGTACCTGCCGTTCCACGCCTACTGGCGCGCGTTCCTCCTCGGTGAGACCCACGGGGACGCCTTCCTCAACTGGAACTCGGGCTTCGGCTCCAACTTCCTCGGGGACATCGGCACCTATCTGAGCAGCCCCTTCGACCTGCTCGTGGTGCTCTTCCCGGCGGACCGGATCGAGCTCGCCCTGTACGTCGTCACCGCCGCCAAGATCACCGCGGCAGCCGCGGCGATGGCGCTCCTGCTCCTGCGGCTGCGCCCCGGCCCCTGGCCGGTCGCCGCCGTGCTCGGCACCGCGTACGCCCTCTCCGGCTGGACCTTCAACTTCGGTGCCACCGTCCCGATGTGGCTCGACGGGCTCGTCGCCTTCCCGCTGCTCTGCCTGGTGGGGGAGTGGGCCCGCACCGGGCGCCGCCCCGTCCTCGGCCCCCTCGTCGTCGCCCTGGCCTGGACCGCGAACTTCTACACGGCGTACATGGCCACCGTCGGCGCCGCCGTCGTCCTCGTCGTACGGCTCCTCACCGCCGAGGAGTCGGCAACCGCCCGTCGGCGGCTCGCCGGGGCGCTGCGTGCCGCCCGGAGCGTGCTCATCGGCATCGGGCTCGCCGCACCGCTCGTCGTGGTCGTCTTCCTCGCCACCAAGGTCGCCGATCCCACCCCCGAGACCACCTTCGCGCCCGCCGCCTGGACGGACGTCCTCGCCCGGTTCCTGCCCGCCACGGCGAGCGTGGCCAGCCCCGCCCTCTTCATCGGTACGCCCGCACTCGCCCTCGCCCTCACGCTGCCGTTCAACCGGGCCGTCGCCCCGCGCGTCCGGGCCGGCTGGTCGGCGGCGATCGTCCTGGTGACGCTCTCCCTCCAGTGGGAGCCGACCCATCTGCTCTGGCACGCGGGAGCCTCGCCCAACGGCATTCCGTACCGTCAGACCTTCGTCCTGTGCGGCCTGTCGGTCGCCGGCGCGTGGTTCTCGGCGGCGCGGGGCGTGCCCCGTCCGGCGGCGCTCCTCGCGGGCGGCGCGCTGCTCGGACTCCTGGCGTGGGCGGCCCGGGGGAGCGTCGACATCGACCCCTGGACGTATCCGGCGTTCGGCGTGGCCGCGGTCCTGGTGCTCGCCGCAGCCCTCCTCGCCCTCCTCGCCCGCCCGGGTGACCGGGGGACCCCTCCGGACCACCGCGAGGACACCGCACCCGAAGGACCCGCGGACAAGGCCCGCGTGCGGTCCACCGCGCGCCTCCTGCCCACCGGAATCCGGTCCACCGCGCGCGTGCCGCCCACCGCGGGCCGGCGCATCGCGCGCGTACTCCCCGTCCTGGCCGTCGTCCTGTTCGTCGCCGCGCAGGCCGGCGAGGCGGCCGTCACCGGGAAGCGGATCGAGGAGCAGCAGCGCGCCGAGGTCTCCTGGTCGCCCCGGATCGGCCCCTGGCACGAGGCCGTGGCCGCGGAGGCGGCCCGCGCGGACGCCTGGCCCCGGCACCGTACGGACCCCGGGGAGGTCCCCGGCGGCAACGACGTCCTGCTCGTCGGCGGACAGGGTCCCGACTACTACAGCAGCCTCACCGCCGAGGCGACCTCCCGCACCCTGGACTCCCTGGGCTTCGGCCACTACGCCAAGGGCCGTCACCCGGTCACCCTCGACAATCCGGTGACCGACGCGCTCTTCTCCATCGGCACCAGGATCCGCTCGCACCCCACGGAGCCCGTACGCCAGGACGCCCTGCCGCGGGCCACCGTCTCCGTCGCCACCACACCCGTACCGCAGCTCGTCACCGTCCGTCCGCCGAAACGGCCGGCCACGCACCCCGGGGACTCCGCCTTCGCCCGGCAGGAACGCCTGCTCGGTGCCGACGTCTACGTGCTGCCGGCCGTTTCCCGTGACGGAAGGACCCTCGCCGCCCGCTGCCCGGCGGGCTCCCAGGTCTGGTTCTGGGCCCCCGAGTACCGGGGCGGGGCGACGCAGGCGGGGGAGCCGACCGTGGACTTCGAGGGCAGGCCGCCCGCCGTCCGCGCTCCCCTGCGCACCCTCGGCACCGTGCCCGGGTCGGGCGAGGTGCGGATCGAGCTCAGCCCCGAGGGCAAGCCGCGGCTGCCCCGTCAGCCGCTCGGTTGCCTGCTCCGGGACCGGCTCGACTCCGCCGTACGGCAGTTGACCGCGACCGGGGCCGTCGAGGTCCGCGCCACCGGACACACCGTCACGGCCGTACTGCCCCCGGGCAGCACGGGGACCGCCGTGCTCGCCGTTCCCCGCATCTCCGGCTGGCGCTGTGCGGCCGGTGACGCGGAGCCCCGCCCCGCACGCGCGTACGAGGGCCTTGTCGCGGTCCCGCTGGACGGGCGGGCGAGTACGGTCACGTGCTCCTTCCGGCCCCCGGGGCTCAAGCTCGGCGGGGCGGCCGGCCTGGCCGCGCTCCTCGCCCTGGTCGCGACGGGGACTTTCCGCGGGGGACGGCAAGAGTTCACCCGGAGTGCACGCGCGGATCGTTCGTCCGGAAAAGTGGGCCGTTACCGTACCCGCCGTAGCGGCGTTTAATTGTTCGATTCAGTGTGGGGATTCCGAGTGCCGAAACTGTCCGTCGTCGTACCGTTCCACAATGTCGGGGCATACGCGCCCGACACCCTGCGCAGCCTCGCGAACAACGCGGACCCGGAATTCGAGTTCCTGCTGATCGACGACTGCTCGACGGACGACACCCCGGAAATCCTCGACCGCTGGCGCGACCGCCTCCCCAACGCCACCGTCATCCGGCACGAGACGAACCGCGGTGTCGCCCAGGCGCGCAACACGGGAATCGACGCCGCGCGCGGGGAGTACCTCACCTTCCTCGACGGCGACGACTGGTACGCGCCCGGGCACCTGAGTGCCACCGTGGCCGGGATCGACCGTCTGGGCTGCGATTTCGCCCGTACCGACCATGTCCTCTCGGAGGGCCGGAAGCGGAACATCCGATACGCCCCGGCGAAGCGGCGCGACACCGTCATGGACCCCCGGGACGGAATCTCGCCCGCCGGCATGGTGACGATGGTGGACTATCCGTTCGTCCCTTTCGGCATTTACAGTTCCCGTCTCTTCGAGAACGGCGCCTCGCGTTTCGAGGTCTCCCTCAGAACGGCCGAGGACCGCCTCTGGATCTGGCGACTCCACCTCAAGGCCCGGACCTTCGCGGCGCTTTCCCTGCACGGTGTGTTCTACCGGCGAGGTGTCACCACCTCGCTCACCCAGATCACCGACAACCGGCAGCTCGACTTCATCCCGTCGTACGACCTCCTGATCGACGAGGTCTCCCGGGACGCCGAGGCGGACCGGTTCCTCCCGAAGGCGGTCCGCACCTACTGCGCGATGATCGCTTTCCACATGGGCAAGGTCGACCTGTACGAGCCCGCCGTCGCCAAGCGGCTCCGCGCGGACGTCGGCGACGCACTGCACCGGATGCCGCAGCAGGTCCTCGACGAGACCCTGGCCACCATGGACACCCCCCGCAGCACCCTCCTCCGGAGCCTGCGCGACACCGTAAGGACCGCCTGACCCATGGCCCCCGCCCCCGACCGCGTCACGGCACCGATGCCCGTCCCCGCCACGGCACCGGCGTCCGGCCCCCACGCCGACGGCCGCCCGGTCCAGATCTTCCAGGTGTCCACCCTCTACGGCGCCGCCACCCTCGCGGCCTCCCTGGACGCCGGACAGTTCGGCCCCCGCGAGGACGCCCGCAGGCTCCTGCTGATCTCGCGCAACGCGGAGATCCCGGAGACCGCGCCGCGCCTGGAGGCCATGACCGGCTACGAGCGGATCGCCGGCCGCTTCGACGGCGTCCTCGACTGGAACGAGACGATCCACCCGTACCACCCCGCCGCCTGGGCCCCCCGGCCCGAGGAGGCGCCGCTCTGGCAGCGCGTCCTGCGCACCGCGTGGGGCCTCGGGACCGCCCCGGTCGAGCTGATCGTCGAATCCATCCAGGTCAACCCGGCCAAGGCACTGGCCGGCGCCTTCCCCGAGAGCGGCCTCCACGTCTACGCGGACGGCCTGATGAGCTACGGCCCCACCCGCTCCGACCTCGCCCAGTCGATCGCCTGCCGGATCCGCCGGGTCCTCCACCTCGACCTGGTGCCGGGCCTGCGGCCCCTCCTCCTGAGCGAGTACGGGGTCGAGTCCCAGCTCGTCCCCGACAGCGCCTTCCGCGCGGTCCTCGCCGAGATCGCCGAGGAGGCGGCAGACGACCCGGACATCACCCGGGCCGCCGCCGCCAGGCCCACGGCCCTGCTCCTCGGCCAGTACCTCGCCGCCCTCGGCCTGCTGACCGCCGAGGAGGAGGAGGAACTGCACGTACGGATGCTGCGGGGAGCGGTGGCGGCCGGACACCGCTCGGTGGTCTTCAAGCCCCACCCGAGCGCGCCCCCCAGCTACTCGGGGGTCCTCCACCAGGAGGCGGAACGGTCCGGCGTCCGGCTCACCGTCCTCGACGGACCGCTGCTCGCCGAGACCTTCTACGAGCGGTGCAGGCCCCGGCTGGTCGTCGGCTGCTTCTCCACGGCGATGCTCACCGCCGCCGTCTACTACGGGGTCCCCGTCGCGCGCGTGGGGACCGTCGAGGTCCTCGAACGGCTCACCCCCTTCGAGAACAGCAACCGCGTCCCGCTCACCGTCGTCGACCACCTGATCGCGGATCTGGAGCGGGGCGAGGAGCCCGCGGTCCCCGGAACGGCACCGGACTCGCTCACGCCGCTGGTCCGCGCCGTCGGCTACTGCATGCGGCACAAGAGCCACCCGGGGATGCGGGAGGAGGCCACCCGCTACCTGGCGGCGCACGCCGCCGATCCCGGGACCGCGCACCACTTCTCCGTCGAACGGCTGACCCTGCTCGGTCTGCCGGGCGGAGCGGCGACCCCGGCGCGGAACGGTGCCGCGTCCCGGCTCCGCCGCGGCCTCGTACGGTCCCTCAGGGGCTGAGCGGGCCCCGCCGCCGGGCCGGCCGATGATCCTGGGCCGGTGGTCCCTCGGCCGGGGGGGTCTGGGCCGGGCTGGTCGCCGGGCCCGTGATCCGTGGGCCGGTGGTCCGTACGACGACGTCAGGAGTCGGCGGACCTGACGAGGGTGAAGACCGCGCCCTCCGGGTCCGTCACCAGGGCGAGCCGCCCCGCCGTCGCGTCCCGCGGCGGGCGCAGCACATGGCCGCCGAGCCGCAGCACGAGCCGGGCCGCCGCGTCCGTGTCGTCCACCTCGAAGTACGTCATCCAGTGCGGGCCCCGGTCCCGGGGCAGCTCCGTGCCGACGCCGTGCAGGGAGGCCACCGGGAGCCCGTCCACATGGAGCGTGGCGTAGTCGTGGTCGGCGGACACGACCGGCTCCACCTCGTAGCCGAAGACCGTCCGGTAGAACTTGCCGACCGAGGAGGTCTCGTAGGTGAGGAGCTCGTTCCACACCGCGGTCCCGGGCGGGCCGGCGGTCGCCGTGCCGTGGTGCGCCTCCGCCTGCCAGATGCCGAAGACCGCGCCCACCGGGTCGGAGCAGACCGCCATCCGGCCGGCCTCGCCCGCGTCCAGCGGGCCCACGGCCACGGTGCCGCCGCAGCAGCGGATGGTCTCGGCCGTCTCGTCGGCGTCGGCGGTGGCCAGATACGGGGTCCAGGCGACCGGGAGATGCCGGTCGGGCGGCAGCTGGCCGATGCCCGCCACCTCCCTGCCGTTGAGCAGGGCGCGTACATACGGGCCGAGATGCTGCGGACCGGGCTCGAACTCCCAGCCGAAGAGTGCGTTGTAGAACTCCTGATGGGCGTCAAGCCCGTGCACCATCAAGCTCACCCAGCAGGGTGTGCCGGGTGTGCGCCGAGTCGCCTCGGTCATCGTGACTCTCTCCTCGGACCGTCGTCGTGCCCGTCCCCCTGTCCGATGGTGTCACCGACGGGGCCGCGGCGCGCCCCGGTCGCACCAACGAGTGACGCGGTCACACGGCGTCGACGCGGGGGGGGGGACGCCGGGTCCTGCCCCCGCGGCCGTGCGGCTGCGCGAGGATGGCACCCATGAAGCCCATCATCTCCGCAAGCGAACTGCTGAGCGAGTCGGCCGGGGCCCGGCCGCCGGTCCTCCTGGACGTCCGCTGGACCCTGGGCGGGCCGCCCGGCCGGCCCGTGTACGAGGCCGGCCACCTCCCCGGCGCGGTCTACGTCGACCTGGACGCGGAGCTCGCGGGCCCGCCCGGCGCCGGCGGACGGCACCCGCTGCCCGACCCGGAGGCCTTCGGGGCCGCGATGCGCAGGGCGGGCGTCTCGGCGGACACCCCGGTCGTGGTCTACGACGGGGGCCTCGGCTGGGGCGCGGCCCGTGCCTGGTGGCTGCTCCGCTGGGCGGGCCACCGGGACGTGCGCGTCCTGGACGGGGGCCTTGCCGCCTGGCGGGGGGAGCTGACCGAGAAGGTCCCGGCGCCGGAGCCGGGCGATTTCCGGCCGGAGCCGGGCGGCCTCGGACTGCTCGACGCGGACGCGGCGGCGGCGTTCGCCCGCTCGGGGCTGCTCCTGGACGCGCGGGCGGCCGAGCGCTACCGGGGGGACGTGGAGCCGATCGACCGGGTCGGCGGGCACATCCCGGGTGCGGTCTCGGCCCCGACGACCGAGAACGTCGACGCCGAGGGGCGCTTTCTGGCCGCCGACGCCCTGCGGGACCGCTTCACGGGTCTCGGCGCGGCCGAGGAGACCCCGGTCGCGGTCTACTGCGGCTCCGGTGTCTCCGGTGCCCATGAGGTGCTCGCCCTGGAGATCGCCGGCATCCCGGCAGCCCTCTACGCGGGCTCCTGGTCGGAGTGGTCCACCGACTCCGCCCGGCCGGTGGCGACGGGCCCTGACCCGCGGTAGCGGGGCGGGGGAGCGTACGAGAAGGGGCCCGCGCCGATCCGGCACGGGCCCCTCTCCGTGAAGCCACGGCGTCCGCCGTCAGTCCTGCTTCTTCCGTCGCGTGCCGAAGACGATCTCGTCCCAGCTGGGCACCGCCGCACGACGGCCCGGACGGACCCCGTCCGCCTCGGCCTGCCGGTCCGTGGTGCCGGTGAGACGGTCCCGGTGGCCCGAGACCGCGCGCGGCATCAGGACGTCGGCGTACGCGGACCCCGCACCGGCCGACGCGGCGGGCGCCGGCGGCTCCTCCGCCTCCGCCTCCTCGCCGGGCTCGGTGTCCGGGGGCTCGGGCACGACCATGTCGCCGCGGAAGCTCGGCACGGCCTCCAGAAGGCTGGTCAGGGAGTCCCGCTCCTCCTCCGGCTCGGCGGGCGCGGACGCCCGCTCCAGCTGGCGGTGGTCGAGCTGACGGTCCAGGGCGCGGTCGAGCGGCCTGTCCCGGGGCAGCCGGGCGATGCGCGGCACGAAGGGGAAGCTCGGCTCCGGAGCCGCGGCGATCGTGTCGTCCGTCTCGCCGATCAGGGCACGGGCCTCGTCGTCCACGGCCTGGACGAGCCGCCGCGGCGGGTCGTACGTCCAGCTCGCCGTGTGGACCTCGCCCGCGACGCGGTAGACGAGCAGCACCTCCCAGGTGCCGTCGTCACGACGCCAGGAGTCCCACTGCACGGTGTCCTTCTCGGCGCCGCGCAGCAGCAGTCGCTCCTGCACCGCCTCGCCGAGCTGGGGGCCGCTGTTCTCGCCGGGCCTGCGGACCGGGGTCTTGCGGGCCCGCTCCGCCATGAAGGCACGCTCGGCGAGCACGGGGCCCTCGAAGCGGCGCACGCGGTCGACGGGGATGCCTGCGAGCTGGGCGACCTCCTCGGCGGAGGCACCGGCCCTTATACGGGCCTGGATGTCACGGGGGCGGAGGTGGCTCTCCACCTCGATCTCGATCTGGCCGAGGCGCGCGCGGTCGTTGCGCACGGCGGCACGGAGCCGCTCGTCGATCGGAAGTGTGTACTCCGTGCTGTCAGCAGCCTTCAGCACCAGTCGTGTGCCGTCGTTGGAGACGGCCACGACACGCAGTTCGGGCATGGGGACCTCCCGGGTGGTGCCTGCCGACGTCACGTGCGTCGCTGCTTCCGCTAGTCGAGTGTGGCCTGCCCGGGTGCAGCCTGCCACTACCTTGCCGAGTTGCCCGGCGTGTCGGGCGTGGACCCTGGAACGCCGTTATGACACGGTTACCTGTTGGCTACCCGGAGTGACAGGCCGTCACTCTGCGCAGTCGGTCTCCGTGCGATGCCGAGGCGCCGCCGGTTCGAGCGCCGTCTCCGGCCCCCTCCCGTTGATCCCGGGCACCCGTGAAGGCGTCCGGACCCAGGGTTCGTCAATGTACTCCATTCGGGCCACCTGGGTGGACCGGCGCGCCGCCCAACTTCTCGGGCGGTACGGGAGTTGAGTGTCCGCGATCTTCCCCCGTACGTGTCGCTCTTCACAGAAACAGCAGAAACGGAACTATTCGCTTCGCCCGTTTGTCCCTTCTGGGTGCAAGGCGAACGGATGAACCAGCAGAGGCTGGAGCAGGGGTTGGAGATGCGCCACAGGCCGGAAACCGACACGAACGAGCCGGAGGAGACGGAGGGCGGGAAGAGAAGGATCGACCTGAGCGTGGCTCAGGTCTCGGGCAGCGCCCTGGCCGCGGTCATCGCCGCCAAACTCGCCTCCACCCTCGGCGTGTACGGCACGATCCTGGGCGCCGGTGTGATCAGTGTCATCGCCACCTGCGGCGGCCCGCTGTTCCAGCACCTCTTCCGGCGCACCGGTGAGCAGGTGCGCGACGTGACCGTCGCCGCCAAGCCGAAGGCCCGTCAGGTACCGCTCGCCCCCGGCCCGGGGGACGACCGCACCCTGATGCTCGGCACGCTCCGGGCGCCCGCCCCACCGGCCGGGGAGCACGACGGGGAGTTCGGCGCGGCGACCACCCACGGCACCCGGGTCCGGGGCTGGAAGCGTCCCGTGATCGCCGCCGCCCTGGTCTTCGGCGTCACGATGGGCGGCATCACCGCCTACGAGCTGGTCTCGGGGCAGGACTTCAGCGGCAAGCAGGGGACCACCACCTTCGGCTCCGTCGTCCGGGGCGGCGGAAGTCCGGCGCGGGACACGCCGCCGGCCGGGGAGAAGGACTCCGCGCCCGCGCCCTCCGGGTCCGTCGACGGGGAGGGCCGCCCGGAGGGCGGCACCGGGGTTCCCCCGACGGGCGGCAGCGCGACCCCGGATGAAGAGGGTGGCGGGCAGAACGGCACCGGCACCCCTTCGCCGGAGCCGACCCCGTCCGAGTCCACCGGCGGAGAGCCGGCGCCCATCCCGACCCCGACCGGGCCGACGACGGAACCGACCGCCCCGACCCAGGGCCCGACCACGGGGACGGACGGGCCGGAGACCCCGCCGTCCCCGACCCCGGCCGGAGCCGCGGACGGCGGCGAGGCGGCGGCCGAGTGACGGTCAGTCGCCCAGGACGCGGCGCAGATAGTCGTTGGCGAAGAGCCGGTCAGGGTCGAGCCGGTCGCGCAGCGCCGTGAACTCGGCGAAGCGCGGGTAGACCTCGGAGAAGTAGGCGGCGTCACGGGTGTTGACCTTGCCCCAGTGGGGGCGGCCCCCGTGCGCCGTCATGATGCGCTCCACCGCGGTGAAGTACCCGTGGTGGGGCGTCCCCTTGTAGAGGTGGACGGCGATGTACGCGGTCTCCCGCCCCGAGGCCGTGGACAGCGCGATGTCGTCCGCGGGGGCCGTCCGCACCTCCACCGGGAAGCTCACCTTGAGCGGCGAGCGCTCGACCATCGCCTTGACCTCGCGCAGCGCGGCGACCGCGGCCTCCCGCGGCAGCGCGTACTCCATCTCCAGGAAGCGCACCCGGCGCGGCGAGGTGAAGACCTTGTACGGGATGTCGGTGTACGTACGGGCCGACAGGGCCCGGCTGGAGAGCTTGGCGATCGACGGGATGGCCGGCGGCACCGTGCGGCCCAGGGAGCAGGCCACCTGGAACAGGCCGTTGGAGAGGAGCTCGTCCTCGATCCAGCCGCTGACCCGGCCGGGAGGAGCGGCGGGGCCCGCGCTGCGGTTGTTGCGCTTGGTGTTGCAGTTGTCCGTGTGGGGGAACCAGTAGAACTCGAAGTGCTCGTTCTCCGCGTGCAGCGCGTCGAACTCCGAGGTGACCCGGTCGAAGGTCATCGGCTCCTCGCGCGCGGTGAGCAGGAAGACCGGCTCCACCGCGAAGGTGATCGCCGTGACCACACCGAGGGCGCCGAGCCCGATCCGGGCGGCCGCGAAGACCTCCGGGTTCTCCTTCTCCGAACACACGAGCAGTTCGCCCGAGGCGGTCACCAGCTCCAGCTCGCGGATCTGCGCGGCTATCGAGGCCGAGTCGCGGCCCGTGCCGTGCGTCCCGGTGGAGGTGGCCCCGGCGACCGTCTGCTCCATGATGTCGCCCATGTTCGTGAGCGACAGGCCCTCCCGGGCCAGCGCCACGTTGAGCCGCTTCAGCGGGGTGCCCGACTCGACCGTCACGGTCATCGCCTCGCGGTCGATCCGCCGGATCCCGGTCAGCAGACCCGGCCGGATCAGCACGCCGTCGGTGGCCGCGATCGAGGTGAAGGAGTGGCCGGTGCCGACCGTCTTCACCCGCAGCCCGTCCTCGGCCGCCCGGCGCACCGCCTTGGCGAGCTCCTCGGCCGAGGCCGGGCTCACCTCCCGCACGGGGCGGGAGGTCACGTTCCCCGCCCAGTTACGCCACGGGCTGTTCGCCGTCCTGGTGCTCCCCGACCCCGCTGTTGTCGTCCCGCTCACGCTGCCCCTCCCGGTTCGGCGCCGGCCTGCGCAGCCGGCGGTGTCCGAGGAGACCCACCGCGACCGCGAGCGCACCCGAGACGACGGGCACCACGTACCCCGCCTCGGCCCCCGACGCGTCGACCACCCAGCCGGCGGCCGAGGAGCCGAGCGCCACGCCGATCGCGAGCCCGGTACCCGTCCAGGTCATGCCCTCGGTCAGCTTGGTGCGCGGTACGTGCGCTTCGACGAGGGCCATCGTGGTCACCATCGTCGGTGCGATGGACAGGCCCGCGACAAAGAGCGCCACGGCCAGCAACGGCAAGTTCCCGGCCAGTAGGAGGGGGATCATACTCACGGCCATCGCGCAGACGCCCAGGAGCCAGCGACGGGACGGCTCGCCCTTGAGGTGGAGCAGTCCGAAGACGGCGCCGGCCAGACAGGATCCGAGCGCGTAGACGGCCAGAACGAGACTGGCGGCCGCCTTGTGTCCCTGCTCCTCGGCGAAGGCCACGGTCACCACGTCGACCGAGCCGAAGATGGCGCCGGTGGCGACGAAGGCGAGGGCCAGGACCTGGAGGCCGGGGGAGCGGAGCGCGGAGACGCTCCGGTCGTCGCCCTGATGGGGATGGGGGACCGGCTCGGTGGCGCGCTGCGCGGTCAACCAGAAGACGCCGACGGTGAGGAACACCCCGGCGAACAGGGGTCCGGCCTCGGGGAACCAGGTCGTCGACAGACCGATCGAGATGATCGGGCCGAAGATGAAGCACACCTCGTCGACGATCGACTCCCAGGAGTACGCCGTGTGCAGGCGCCGCTCGTCGCCCCGGTAGATCTCGGCCCAGCGGGCCCGGGTCATGGCGCCGACGCTCGGCACACAGCCGATCACGGCGGTGAAGACGAAGAGGGTCCAGTCCGGGGCCTTCTGCTGCACGCAGACGAGGAGCCCGGCGGCCGCCACGAGCGAGACCAGCGTCACCGGGCGCAGCACCCGCCGCTGCCCGTGCCGGTCGACCAGGCGCGAGACCAGCGGGCCGAGGACCGCGGCGGACATCGCGAGCGTCGCCGAGAGCGCGCCGGCGAGCCCGTAACGGCCGGTGACCTGCGAGATCATGGTGACGATGCCGATGCCCATCATGGACAGGGGCATCCGGCCGAAGAGCCCGGCGACGGAGAACGCGGTGGTGCCGGGCGCCTTGAAAATCGCACGGTAGGGACTGGGCAAGGGGCTCTCCGGATCTCCGTGCTTCGGAGCGGGCTCCGCGCGACGAGTCAACACGTGTAATTAATAGCTAAAGCCTACGGTGTTGAAGTCGATGGGGCATCCCCCATTTTTCGGACGAGCGGCGACGGACGGGCCGCGCCGTTCGACCTCGGGGGCGGGTGGGAGGATCGGTGCCATGTCCGATCAGCACGATCCCGCCCCGTACGACGCCCTGCTGCTGCTCTCGTTCGGCGGCCCCGAGGGCCCGGACGACGTGGTCCCGTTCCTGGAGAACGTGACGCGCGGCCGAGGCATCCCGAAGGAACGGCTCAAGGAAGTGGGGCAGCACTACTTCCTCTTCGGCGGCGTCTCCCCGATCAACGACCAGAACCGCGCGCTCCTCGACGCGCTGCGGACGGACTTCGCGGGTGCCGGCCTGAGGATGCCCGTCTACTGGGGAAACCGGAACTGGGCCCCGTACCTCACCGACACCCTCCGCGAGATGATCACCGACGGCCGACGTCATATCGCCGTCCTCACCACCAGCGCGTACGCCTCCTACTCCGGCTGCCGCCAGTACCGCGAGAACCTCGCCGACGCCCTCGCCACCCTGGAGGCGGAGGGGCTCCCGCTGCCCCGGGTCGACAAGCTCCGGCACTACTTCAACCACCCCGGCTTCGTCGAGCCCATGGTCGAGGGCGTCCTCGCCTCCCTCGCCGAGCTCGACCCGTCCGTACGCGACGGCGCCCACCTCGCCTTCACCACCCACTCCATCCCGGACTCCGCGGCCGACACCTCCGGACCGGTCACCGAGCACGGCGACGGCGGGGCCTACGTCCGTCAGCACCTCGACGTGGCACGGGTGATCGTCGACGCGGTCCGCGAGCGGACCGGGACCGACCACGCCTGGGAGCTCGTCTACCAGTCCCGCAGCGGCGCCCCCCACATCCCGTGGCTGGAGCCGGACATCTGCGACCACCTGGAGACGCTGCACGGCGCCGGGACGCCCGCCGTCGTCATGGTCCCCATCGGCTTCGTCTCCGACCACATGGAAGTCCTCTACGACCTCGACACCGAGGCCGCGGCCAAGGCCGCCGAACTCGGCCTGCCCGTCCGGCGCTCGGCCACCGTCGGCGCCGACCCGCGCTTCGCCGGCGCCGTCCGCGAGCTCGTCCTGGAACGGGCCGCGCGTGAGCGGGGAACCCGGGCCGAGCGGTGCGCCCTGGGCGCGCTCGGGCCCTCCCACGACCTGTGCCCGATCGGCTGCTGCCCGGCCAGGGCGGAGCGTCCGGCGGCAGCCGGCGCCGACAGCCCGTACGCGTAAGGAGATCCCGTGACCGACCCGCTTCTCGCGGAACTGCTCGACCTCGCCCTGGAGGCCGCCCGGCGGGCCGGAGCGCTGCTGCGCGACGGCAGGCCGGACGACCTGGCCGTGGCGGACACCAAGACGAGTCCCATCGACGTCGTCACCGAGATGGACATCGCCGCCGAGAAGCTGATCACCGGCTTCCTCGCCGAGCACCGCCCGCAGGACGGCCTCCTCGGCGAGGAGGGCGCGTCCAGCCCCGGCACCAGCGGAGTCCGCTGGATCATCGACCCGCTCGACGGCACCGTGAACTACCTCTACGGGCTGCCCACCTGGGCGGTCTCGATCGCCGCCGAACGGGACGGCGAGACCGTCGTCGGCGTCGTGGACGCCCCCATGCGGGGCGAGGTGTACCGGGCCGTCCTCGGCGGCGGCGCGTTCGTGGGCGACCGGCGCCTCGCCGTCCGCCCCTCGCCCTCCCTCGACCAGGCCCTCGTCGGCACCGGCTTCGGATACGTCAAGACCAGGCGCGAGGCTCAGGCGGCCGTCGTCCAGCGGGTGATCCCGCAGGTCCGTGACATCCGTCGCGGCGGCTCGGCCGCCATCGACCTCTGCGACGTCGCGGCCGGCCGTCTCGACGCCTACTACGAGCGGGGCCTCAACCCCTGGGACCTCGCCGCGGGCGCCCTGATCGCCCGCGAGGCGGGCGGGCTGACCGGGGGGCGCCCGGGGAAGCCGGAGTCGGGCGAACTGACGCTGGCGGCCTCTCCGGGCCTCTTCGGGCCGCTCCAGGAGATCCTGGAGGACCTGGGCGCCTGGCGCGGCTAGGGTCTGTCGTCACATTCCCGTCGTCGCCCGCAGGGCGGCCCTGCGGCGTCTGGTGCGTGCTCTCGGCGTGCCGGGGGGAAGTGCTCGTACTGGACGTACTCGCGCTTTCGCCCGGTGCGGCGAGAGTGCGTGCCAGGCGTCGCGGGGCAGACGGGAATCTGACGACAGGCCCTAGCGGCCGTGTGGCGGACGTGCGAGGGCCCCGGTGCCGGGACGGCGCCGGGGCCCTCGCACGTGTGCGGGTCGGGCGGGTGGTTCGGTCGTGCGGGTCGGAACGGGTCAGACGCGCGGCGCGGCGACCTCCACGCCGTGCTCGGCCGCGAGCCGGTGCAGGTCTTCCAGCTCCGCCTGCTCCACCTCCGCCAGGTAGTCGTCGCCCGTCTCACGAGCCCGCGTGAGGTCCGTCTGCGTGGTCCTGATGCGGTGCAGCAGGCCTGCGGTGAAAGCGTCCATCGTGCGCCCCCTCGTCATGGGTCCGGTGGCACGGGGGTGTGCCGAGGGTGGGTGGATCACGCACTGCGGTCTCTGGGGGACAGAGCGCTATGTGGCGCGCCACATACAGGGCGTGATCACGGGGTGTGCAGTCGTCCTCCCCAGCCCCTTCCTCAGAGAAACCTCAACTGGCCCGTGAATCCGGTGAATTCTTCGCTTCCGGCCGCGCGCCCCCGTGCGCCACCCACCCGCCCTCGGGCCCGGCACCGCCGTCTTACAGCCGGTTTACGCGCGTACGGGGCAGGATGGACACGCACAGTCAGTGCTCAGATTTTCAGCCGGTCCCCTTGGGACCGAAGCTCAACGGGAAGGATGTACGACGTGCGCGTACTCGTCGTCGAGGACGAGCAGCTGCTCGCCGATGCGGTGGCCACCGGACTGCGCCGGGAGGCCATGGCCGTCGACGTCGTGTACGACGGCGCCGCGGCCCTGGAGCGGGTGGGAGTCAACGACTACGACGTCGTCGTCCTCGACCGCGACCTGCCCCTCGTCCACGGGGACGACGTCTGCCGCAAGATCGTGGAGCTGGGCATGCCCACCCGCGTCCTGATGCTCACCGCGTCCGGCGACGTCAGCGACCGCGTCGAGGGCCTGGAGCTCGGCGCGGACGACTACCTCCCCAAGCCCTTCGCCTTCACCGAGCTCACCGCGCGCGTGCGGGCCCTCGGCCGCCGGACGAGCGTGCCCCTGCCGCCCGTCCTGGAGCGGGCCGGCATCAAGCTCGACCCGAACCGCCGCGAGGTCTTCCGCGAGGGCAAGGAGGTCCAGCTCGCGCCGAAGGAGTTCGCCGTCCTGGAGGTCCTCATGCGCAGCGAGGGCGCCGTCGTCTCGGCCGAGCAGCTCCTGGAGAAGGCCTGGGACGAGAACACCGACCCGTTCACCAACGTCGTGCGCGTCACGGTCATGACCCTGCGCCGCAAGCTCGGCGAGCCGCCGGTCATCGTCACCGTCCCCGGCTCCGGGTACCGGATCTGACCTGATGCCCACGACCTCCACGTCCCACCCCCAGGCGCCGCCGAAGCCGACCTGGGACCCCAGGGACCCGGTCCGGCCGCTGCTGCGACCGACCATCCGGATACGGCTCACACTGCTGTACGGCGGGATGTTCCTGATCGCGGGCATCCTGCTGCTCTCGATCATCTATCTCTTCACCGCGCAGGCGCTCGGCGACAGCGCGGCCCAGCTGCCCTTCAAGATCGTCAAGGGTGAGGTCCAGCCCACCACCTCGTGGTGCGTCCTGCCCAACACGGGCACCGGCGAGCAGTTCAACGACGCGGTCTCCGTCTGCCTCCGGCACCAGAGCGACCTGGCCCTGGACGACCTCCTGCGCCGCTCGCTCTTCGCCCTGCTCGGGCTGAGCATCATCGCCTTCGCCTTCGGGTACGCCATGGCGGGCCGCGTGCTCTCGCCGCTCGGCCGGATCACGCGTACCGCCCGGCAGGTGGCCGGCTCCGACCTCTCCCGGCGGATCGAGCTGGACGGCCCCGACGACGAGCTCAAGGAGCTCGCCGACACCTTCGACGAGATGCTGGACCGCCTGGAGCGGGCCTTCACCGCCCAGCAGCGGTTCGTCGCGAACGCCTCGCACGAGCTGCGGACCCCGCTCGCGATCAACCGCACCCTCCTGGAGGTCCACCTCTCGGACCCCGGGGCACCGGTGGAGCTCCAGCAGCTCGGCAAGACCCTGCTGGCCACCAACGAGCGCAGCGAGCAGCTCGTGGAGGGCCTGCTGCTGCTGGCCCGGAGCGACAACCAGATCATCGAGCGCAAACCCGTCGACCTGGCCGAGGTCGCCTCGCGGGGCGTCGACCAGGTGCACGCCGAGGCCGAGGCCAAGGGCGTCGAGATCCGGGGCGAGCGCGAGCCCGCGGTCGTCCAGGGCAACGGCGTCCTGCTGGAGCGGATCGCGCTGAATCTTCTGCAGAACGCCGTCAGGTACAACGTGACGGAGGGAGGATGGGTGGAGGTCACCACCGCGACCGAGCACGGCCAGGCGGTTCTGGTCGTCTCGAACACGGGTCCCGTGGTCCCCGCGTACGAGATCGACAACCTCTTCGAGCCCTTCCGACGGCTCCGGCAGGAGCGGACCGGCAGCGACAAGGGCGTCGGTCTCGGCCTGTCGATCGCCCGATCCGTGGCTCGCGCCCACGGCGGCCGTATCATCGCGGAGCCCCGCGAGGGCGGTGGTCTCGTGATGCGTGTCACTCTGCCGATCTGACACACTGCACGAGCCGACCCGGTTCCGTTCGCTTTGCGCGGAATTCCGTGGACCCGATTCTGAGACGCTCATGTGTGATCGATCACAGGAGAGGGTGTCCGGACCTCCACTCTCCGTGACGGAGAAATCCCTCAAAAAACCAGGAAAAGTCCGGGTTTCCGAGGCTCGTAATGACGGGAAGTACACGGGGTGGCGCCTGTGAGGGTCGCCCGTAGGACCGTGTACGGTCCGGTTCGCCACCCGAAGCCGATCACTCGCGAGAGGACGGGGCGGGTGTCGATTGAGTAACAGACCTTGATGTGAGGCAAAATCTCCGCCTCAGGTCGGGCACAAGTCCGACCTCTCACGCGTTACGTGCGCTGGAGACACCGCAACCACCCAGAGGGGGAGAGCGACATGGCAACGGATTACGACACCCCACGCAAGACCGATGACGACGTCGATTCGGACAGCCTTGAGGAACTGAAGGCCCGCCGGAACGACAAGTCGACCTCGACCGTCGATGTCGACGAGTTCGAGGCGGCCGAAGGCCTGGAGCTTCCCGGCGCAGACCTCTCGAACGAGGAGCTGGCCGTCCGGGTCCTGCCCAAGCAGGCCGATGAGTTCACCTGCATGAGCTGCTTCCTCGTGCACCACCGCAGCCAGCTGGCCAGGGAGAAGAACGGTCAGCCCATCTGCCGCGACTGCGACTGAGGTCGCTCGGTCGTGGCAGGCGACACACCGTCCCGGAAGCGGCGTCTGAGGCTCCCTGGGAGCCCCCGGACGTACAAGGGCGGCTCAGGCCCGGCAGAGGGCGCCCAGCGGGCCCCTGAAGCCGAGCACACCGCCTCCCCGCCCTCCCTCGGCGTACGTGACGACGAGCGAGGCCTCCCGGCCTCGCTCGAGGCGGTCACCGAGCCGGACCCGGCGCACCTGCCGGTGGAGGGGGGAGCGGGGCGGAGCGACGTGCTGGACGAGGCGAGGAGCGACGAGACACAGCAGGGCGGGCGCTTCGGCGCCGTCAGGCGTCTCGCCAATCCCGCGCGCGCCCAGCTCGACAAGATCAAGATCGATTCCGACCGGATCGACGCCGTCCGGCGCGGCGTCGCGCAGGGCATCCGTCAGGGCGTGAAGCGCGGCGGAGAGAGCGCCAAGGCCGGCATCGGCCACCTGGCCGACCGGTTGATCGACCTCGCCCCGCGGATCCCCGTCCGCGATCTGGCGACCCTGCGCAAACAGTTCCCCGGGCTCGGGCCCGAGGAGCTCGCCGACAAGCTCGTCATGGGCGCGGCGAACGCGAGTTCGACCGTGGGCGCGAGCATCGGCGCCGCCGCCATGCTCCCCGTACCCCCGGCCATGCCGGCGGAGCTCGCGGCCGAGATCACCGGCGTCGCCGCCGTGGAACTCAAACTCGTCGCCGAACTGCACGAGGTGTACGGGCTGCGGCCGCCCGGCAGGCTCCCCCAGCGCTCGACGGCCTATCTGACCTCCTGGGCCGAGGAGCGGGGCATCGACCCCACCAAACCCACCACCGTCAACGCCGCACTCGGCGGACAGCTCAAGCGCGAGCTGCGCCAGCAGATCATGAAGCGCATGGTGCGCAACCTGCCGAACCTCATGCCCTTCATGGTGGGCGCGGCCGTCGGCGCGGTCATGAACCGCCGCGACACCAAGAAGCTCGCCGCGCACATCCGCAAGGACCTGCGCCACCGCCAGATCCCCTGGGACGCCCTCGGCGAGCTGCCCCCGCTGGAGCAGCCGGAGAACCCCAAGGAGCTGGGCTTCTAGAGGCCGCGGCGCACGACGAGGCGCGTCCGGGGCCCGGACGCACCCGCGGCCACCGGACTCAGTCCTCGGCGCCCGCGCGCACGGCGTCCAGCGCCGCCGCCAGGGCCTCCGGCTCGCGGCTGGACAGGTACACGTACGGCGTCGGGTCCGAGGGGTCCGTCACCTCGATCCTCACCGCCCGGGTCACATAGCTGCGCATCAGCATGAAAGCGCGCGGGTCGGCCTTGTGCATGCGCCAGGCGCGCGCCTCCTCCGCGTCGAGCACCTCGGCCGCCCCCAGGGCCGAGACCGGAATCCGCGCGTCGCCCGCCACGAGCGAACCGGCCACCACCCGGATCCGGGCGGAGCCGTACGAGGAGACCGCCGCCCCGGCGAGCACCGCCGCCACGATCAGACCGCCCAGCATCGGGACCGTACCCAGCGGGAACATGACCAGACCGCCGGAGATTCCGAGCAGGCCCGCGATGACCCACCACGAGCGGGGCGCCGTCAGCCGCTCGTCGAAGTGCGGCGCGGCGGAGGGCGCGGGAGAGGGAGCGGGAGACGATGCGGAAGGCTGCATACGTCCAAGCTTGGCACGGCGCGACCAGGGCACTGTCGCGCGGGTAAGGTCTGCGCCTGTGACTGCAACATCTGCCGCCCTCACCCCGCCGGCCGACGCCATACCGCCGGTACGCCACCCCGACGCGCCGGCTCCCGGCGAGCTGCTCGGCGCACACTACGAGTACTGCTTCGGGTGCGGCGGCGGGCAGCCCCACGGCCTCCATCTGGAGGCGCGCGCGGGCGAGGGCGTGACCGTCACCGCCGAGTTCACGGTGACCCCCGACCATCAGGGCGCCCCCGGCCTCGCGCACGGCGGCGTGCTCGCCACCGCGCTCGACGAGACCCTCGGATCCCTGAACTGGCTGCTGCGGGTCATCGCCGTGACCGGACGGCTGGAGACCGACTTCGTCCGGCCCGTCCCGGTGGGCACCGTGCTCCATCTGGAGGCCGAGGTCACCGCCGTGCACGGCCGCAAGATCTTCTCGACCGCCGTCGGCCGGATCGGCGGGGCCGAGGGCCCCGTCGCCGTCCGCGCCGACGCCCTCTTCGTCGAGGTCAAGGTCGACCACTTCATCGACAACGGCCGCCCGGAGGAGATCCAGGCCGCCATGTCCGACCCCGACCAGGTCCGGCGCGCCCGCGCCTTCGAGGTGAACCCCTGATGCGCAACCCTGTCGACGTACTGATCCGGCGAGTGGACCCGGACGTGCCGCTCCCCGCCTACGGGCACCCCGGCGACGCCGGGGCGGACCTCGTGACCACCGAGGCCGCCGAGCTCGCCCCCGGGGAGCGCGCCGTGCTGCCCACCGGGGTCTCCATCGCCCTCCCGGACGGGTACGCGGCCTTCGTGCACCCGCGCTCGGGACTCGCCGCCCGCTGTGGAGTGGCGCTCGTGAATGCCCCGGGGACGGTGGATGCCGGGTACCGTGGAGAGATCAAGGTGATCGTGGTCAATCTCGACCCGCGCGAGACCGTGCGGTTCGAAAGATTCGACCGGATTGCCCAACTTGTCGTCCAACAGGTCGAGAAGGTGCGCTTCCACGAGGTGGCGGAGCTTCCCGGCTCGGCGCGGGCCGAGGGGGGCTTCGGGTCCACCGGCGGTCATGCCGCCGTGGACGGCACAACGGGTGGGAATCGATACGCTTCGGTCGTATCCGACCGGGAAGGACAGTGACGTGTTCGGACGTCGCAAGAAGAGCGGTGCCGCAGAGGACGCGGCGGGCGAGGCCGAGCAGGTCGTCGACGCGGTGGACGGCGAGGACGCGGCCCCGCGCCGCGTGAACCTTCCGCCGGCGCCCCGGCCCGACGGACCCTGGGACATCTCCGAGGTCGGCAAGCCCGAGGACGGCCGCGTCGACCTGGGCGGTGTCTTCGTGCCCGGAGTCGAGGGCATGGAGCTGCGGGTGGAGGTGGCGGGCGACGCGATCGTCGCGGCCACCGTCGTCCTGCGC
Organism: Streptomyces sp. NPDC017246; assembly: GCF_044331325.1. Classification (NCBI taxonomy): domain Bacteria; kingdom Bacillati; phylum Actinomycetota; class Actinomycetes; order Kitasatosporales; family Streptomycetaceae; genus Streptomyces; species Streptomyces sp. NPDC017246. The sequence continues at coordinate 142,450 of NZ_JBIRMW010000018.1, forward strand.
GACAGCGCCGTACAGCTGCAGGCCTTCGCCGCACCCAAGAACGAGGGCATCTGGGGCGAGGTCCGCGACGAGATCGCCACGGGCATCGTCCAGCAGGGCGGGGTCATCGACGAGGTCGAGGGCCCGCTGGGCTGGGAGCTGCGCGCCCAGGTCCCCGTGCAGCTGCCGGACGGCAACCGCGGCGTGCAGCTGGTCCGCTTCGTGGGTGTCGACGGACCCCGCTGGTTCCTGCGCGGAGTGATCTCCGGGCAGGGCGCGGTCCAGCCCGAGGCCGCCGGCCTCCTGGAGCAGATCGTCCGGGACACCGTGGTCGTCCGCGGCGAGGGCCCGATGGCCCCCCGTGACCCGATCGTCCTCAAGCTGCCGAACGACGCCCAGATGGTGCCGGACGGCGTGCAGCAGGAGGAGCAGGAGAACTCCCGCTTCTCCGGCGGCATGGGCCAGCTCCAGCGCGGCCCGGAGATCTCCGAGATCCGCTAGCACCCGCCTACGGCCGATGGGCCGCTTTCCGTACCTCTCGTACGGGAAGCGGCCCATCGGCCGTTTTCCACAGGTTCCGCCCTCCGGCTCTGGTCCTCGGGCCCGGCCGCGGACCATACTGGCGGGCACGTGTTCGAGGAGGGGGATCCCAGGGTGAGTGAGAGCAGCACGAGGTCCGCGACGGCCGTCGTCGAGGACCCGGCCGGCCCGCCGATGGTCCGCGTGGAGAACCTGCGCCGGTCGTACGGCACGGGCGAAGCCGCCGTCCACGCCCTGCGCGGGGTCTCCTTCGACATCCCGCGCGGCGAGCTCGTCGCGCTCAAGGGCCGCTCGGGCTCCGGCAAGACCACCCTGCTCAACCTCGTGGGCGGACTCGACAGCGCCGACGGGGGCTCGATCGTCATCGACGGCATCGACCTCTCCACGCTCGGCGAGAACGGACTCCTGGAGCTGCGCCGCGACCGGATCGGCTTCATCTTCCAGTCCTTCGGACTCCTCCCGATCCTGTCCGCCGCCGAGAACGTCGGCGTACCCATGCGGCTGCGCAAGGCGGACCCGAAGGAGCGCGAGGAGCGGGTGTCCCTGCTCCTGGGCCTGGTCGGCCTGGCCGACCACGCGAACCAGCGGCCCGGCGAGCTCTCCGGCGGCCAGCAGCAGCGCGTCGCCATCGCCCGCGCCCTCGCCAACAAGCCGGCGCTGCTGATAGCCGACGAGCCGACCGGCCAGCTCGACGCGGAGACCGGGCTCGCCGTCATGCAGCTGCTGCGCGCGGTGGTGCGCAGCGAGGGCTGCACGGCCCTCGTCGCCACCCACGACCCGCAGCTCCTGGGTCTGGCGGACCGGGTCCTGGAGCTCAGCGACGGCGAGATCATCGAGCACTGACGAGGCGCGACGGGTGCGCGGCGGGTCTCGACATCAGAATCACGTCAAGACCGCCGGGCCCCTCTCACCGCGTGCGGAATGTCCGATTGGCTGGACGTATGGTCGTCCCATGGGACGCGGCAAGCTTCGGATATACCTCGGCGCTGCGCCGGGTGTCGGCAAGACCTACGCCATGCTCTCCGAGGCACACCGCCGGGTGGAGCGCGGCACCGACTGCGTCGTGGCGTTCGTGGAGCACCACGGACGACCGCGCACCGAGGTCATGCTGCACGGCCTGGAGCAGGTGCCGCGCCGCACCCTGGAGTACCGGGGCGCGGCCTTCACCGAGATGGACATCGACGCCGTCCTGGCCCGGCGGCCCGCCGTCGCCCTCGTCGACGAGCTCGCCCACACGAACGTCCCGGGCTCCCGCAACTCCAAGCGGTGGCAGGACGTCGCCGAGCTGCTCGCGGCCGGCATCGACGTCGTGTCGACCGTCAACATCCAGCATCTGGAGTCGCTGGGCGACGTGGTCGAGGCGATCACGGGCGTACGGCAGCAGGAGACCGTGCCCGACGAGGTCGTCCGACGGGCGGACCAGATCGAGCTGGTCGACATGTCCCCGGAGGCCCTGCGGCGCCGGATGGCCCACGGCAACGTCTACACCTCCGACAAGGTCGACGCGGCCCTCTCCAACTACTTCCGCCCCGGCAACCTCACCGCGCTGCGCGAACTCGCCCTCCTCTGGACCGCCGACCGGGTCGACGAGTACCTCCAGCAGTACCGCGGCGAGCACAACATCCGCTCCACCTGGCAGGCCCGCGAGCGCATCGTCGTCGGTCTGACCGGCGGGCCCGAGGGCCGCACCCTCATACGGCGCGCCACCCGGCTCGCCGAGAAGGGCGCGGGCGGCGAGGTCCTCGCCGTCTACATCGCCCGCAGCGACGGGCTCACCGCGGCCTCCCCCAAGGAGCTGGCCGTCCAGCGCACCCTCGTCGAGGACCTCGGCGGCACGTTCCACCACGTCATCGGCGACGACGTCCCCTCCGCGCTCCTCGAATTCGCCCGCGGGGTCAACGCCACCCAGATCGTCCTCGGCTCCAGCCGCCGCCGCACCTGGCAGTACATCCTCGGCCCCGGCGTCGGCCAGACCGTGGCCCGTGACTCCGGGACCGACCTCGACGTCCACATCGTCACCCACGGCGAGGTCGCCAAGGGACGCGGACTCCCGGTCGCCCGCGGCGCCCGCCTCGGCCGCTCCCGGATCATCGGCGGCTGGGTGGTCGGCGTCGCGGGCCCCCTCCTCCTCGCCCTCCTCCTCACCCATGTCGACGCCGACCTCGGTCTCGCCAACGACATGCTGCTCTTCCTGGCCCTGACCGTCACGGCGGCCCTGCTCGGCGGATTCCCGCCGGCGCTGGCCTCCGCCGCGGCCGGCTCCCTCCTCCTCAACTGGTTCTTCACCCCGCCCGTCCACCGGCTCACCGTCGCCGACCCCAAGAACATCGTCGCCATCGCCGTCTTCCTCGGCGTCGCCATGTCGGTCGCCTCGGTGGTGGACCTCGCCGCCCGGCGCACCCACCAGGCGGCCCGGCTGCGCGCCGAGTCCGAGGTGCTCTCGTACCTCGCCGGCAGTGTGCTGCGGGGCGAGACGAGCCTCGACGCCCTCCTCGAACGCGTTCGCGAGACCTTCTCCATGGAGTCCGTCGCCCTGCTGGAGCGGGATCACGAGGTCGAGCCGTGGACCCGGGCGGCGAGCGTCGGACCCCACCCCGCCGCCCGGCCCGAGGAGGCGGACGTGGACATGCCGGTCGGCGACCATCTGGCCCTCGCCCTCTCCGGCCGGGTGCTGCCCGCCGAGGACCGGCGGGTCCTCGGCGCCTTCGCCGCCCAGGCCGCCGTCGTCCTCGACCGCCAGCGGCTCGTGGGCGAGGCGGAGGAGGCCCGGAAGCTGGCCGAGGGCAACAAGATCCGCACCTCCCTGCTCGCCGCCGTCAGCCACGACCTGCGGACCCCGCTCGCGAGCATCAAGGCCTCCGTCTCCTCCCTCCGCTCCGACGACGTCGAATGGTCCGAGCAGGACCGCGCCGAGCTTCTGGAAGGCATCGAGGCGGGCGCCGACCGGCTCGACCACCTCGTCGGCAACCTCCTCGACATGTCCCGCCTCCAGACCGGCACCGTCACACCACTGATCCGCACCGTCGACCTCGACGAGGTCGTTCCCATGGCCCTCGGGGGAGTCCCCGACGGCAGCGCCGAGCTCGACATCCCCGAGACGCTGCCCATGGTCGAGGTCGACAAGGGTCTCCTGGAGCGGGCCGTCGCCAACATCGTCGAGAACGCCGTCAAGTACAGCCCCGGGGGCATGCCCGTCGCCGTCGCCGCCAGCACCCTGGGGGACCGCGTGGAGCTCCGGGTCGTGGACCGCGGTCCCGGCGTGCCCGACGAGGCCAAGGACGGCATCTTCGAGCCGTTCCAGCGCTTCGGCGACGCCCCGCGCGGCTCCGGGGTCGGTCTCGGCCTCGCGGTGGCCCGCGGCTTCGTCGAGGCCATGGGAGGGACGCTGGGAGCCGAGGACACCCCGGGCGGCGGGCTGACCATGGTGCTCACCCTCAGGGCGGCGCGTGGCGGCCCGCCGGCCCCGGCGCCCGACCTCCCGGCGCACGCCGTGACCTGACCCCGGCCCTTCCCGTACCGCACCACCGCCCCCTCCCTACCGCACCACTGCCCCTCCGTACGGCACCACCGCCCCCGCCACCGCCCCCGACCCGTCCCCTCCCGTACTCTCCTCATCCCCCCGCCCGCACGGGCGACCGAAGAAGGAAGGCCCCCCTCCATGACCCGGGTTCTCGTGGTCGACGACGAGCCGCAGATCGTCCGCGCGCTGGTGATCAACCTCAAGGCGCGGAAGTACGAGGTCGACTCCGCGCCCGACGGCGCCACCGCCCTCCGGCTCGCCGCCGAACGCCACCCCGACGTCGTCGTCCTCGACCTCGGCCTGCCCGACATGGACGGCGTCGAGGTCATCAAGGGCCTGCGCGGCTGGACGCGCGTGCCGATCCTGGTCCTCTCGGCCCGGCAGACCTCCGACGAGAAGGTCGAGGCACTCGACGCGGGCGCCGACGACTACGTCACCAAACCCTTCGGCATGGACGAGCTCCTCGCCCGGCTCCGCGCCGCCGTCCGCCGCGCCGAACCGGTCGGCGGGGCCGAGGACGGGGTCGTGGTCGTCGAGACCGAGGGCTTCACCGTCGACCTCGCGGCCAAGAAGGTCCACCGCGACGGCCGCGACGTCCGGCTCACCCCCACCGAGTGGCACCTCCTCGAGGTCCTCGTCCGCAACAGCGGCCGCCTGGTCAGCCAGAAGCAGCTGCTCCAGGAGGTCTGGGGACCCTCGTACGGCACCGAGACCAACTACCTGCGGGTGTACATGGCGCAGCTGCGGCGCAAGCTGGAGGCCGACCCGTCGCACCCGCGCCACTTCGTCACCGAACCGGGCATGGGCTACCGCTTCGAACGGTGAGCGGATGCGCGGTCAGGGCCCGCTCTCGGTGAGAGCGGTGGCCGGTACGCTTTCTGTATGAGTGCTGCACCACGTACAGAGAAGCCGGCCGGTCGGTTCCGCCGGATGCTCGACCGGCTCTCCTCCTCCCCGGAGGACCTGGAGTCGGAGGAGCTCCAGGAGGACGCCGAAGCGTCGGGGTGCACGCGTATCTGCGACTGCTCCGACCGCCAGATAGTCAAGGTGACTGGTACCTTGCGCACGGTCACGCTGCGTCCCCGGGCCGGTGTGCCCGCGCTGGAGGCCGAACTCTTCGACGGCACGGCACCGCTCGACGTCGTGTGGCTCGGCCGGCGCTCCATCGTGGGCATCGAGCCGGGCCGCAAGCTGATCGCCTCCGGCCGGATCTCCATGAGCCACGGCCGGCGGGTCCTCTTCAACCCCAAATACGAGCTCCGACCGCTCGGACAGGAGTAGCCGGTGACGTCCCTCGACAAGCCGACCACCACGGACCAGGACGCCCAGGCCTCGAAGGAGGTCACCGAGGCCGCGCTGTTCGAGGCCTTCGGTGGCCTGCGGGGCATGGTCGAGACGGTCCTCCCGGGGCTGTTGTTCGTCACGATCTTCACGATCAACAAGGACCTGCACATCTCGGCGATCGCCGCGCTCGCGGTCTCGCTGGTCCTGGTCGCCGTCCGGCTCATCCGTCGGGACACCGTCAAGCACGCGTTCAGCGGTGTCTTCGGTGTCGCCTTCGGCGTGGTCTTCGCGATGATGACGGGCAACGCCAAGGACTTCTATCTGCCCGGCATGCTGTACACCCTGGGTCTCGCCCTCGCGTACCTCGTCACCGCGGCCGCCGGGGTCCCCCTGATCGGCCTGATCCTCGGCCCGGTCTTCAAGGAGAACCTCTCCTGGCGCACCCGCAACCCCGGCCGGAAGAAGGCGTACACGAAGGCCAGCCTGGCCTGGGGCCTGATCCTGCTCGGCAAGTGCGCGATCCTCTTCCCGATGTACTGGTGGGCCGACACGACCAAGTTCGGCTGGGTGCTCGTCGCGCTGAAGATCCCGCCGTTCCTGCTCGCGGTCTACCTCACCTGGGTGTTCCTCGCGAAGGCTCCGCCGCCGATCGACGTCTTCGCCGAGATGGAGGCCGAGGAGCTCGCCGAGAAGGAGCGCAAGGCGGCCGCCGCCGCGCAGAGCCACCCCGAGGCCTGAGCGAGCGGCCCGAGGCCCGAGCTTCTCGGCGCGGCCTTCGGACGGTACGCGGGAGGGCCCGGACCTGTTCGTCAGGTCCGGGCCCTCCCACGTACCACCCGTGCTCAGGACTCGGTGGGCTCGCGGCGGACCTGCAACAGGTCCTCCAGCTGCTCCTCGCGGGCCTGCGCGGCCACGAACAGCAGCTCGTCGCCGGCCTCCAGGGTCTCCTCGGCACTCGGCGTCAGCACCCGCGAGCCGCGGATGATCGTCACGAGCGAGGTGTCCTGCGGCCAGTCCACGTCCCCGACCGCGGTGCCGGCGACCGCCGACTCCGGCGGGAGGGTCAGCTCGACCAGGTTCGCGTCGCCGTGGCTGAAGCGGAGCAGCCGGACGAGGTCGCCGACGCTCACCGCCTCCTCCACCAGCGCCGACATCAGGCGCGGGGTCGAGACGGCCACGTCCACGCCCCAGGCCTCGTTGAACAGCCACTCGTTCTTCGGGTTGTTCACCCGGGCGACGACCCGCGGCACGCCGTACTCGGTCTTGGCGAGCAGCGAGACGACGAGGTTCACCTTGTCGTCGCCGGTCGCCGCGATCACCACGTTGCAGCGCTGGAGCGCCGCCTCGTCGAGCGAGGTGATCTCACAGGCGTCGGCCAGCAGCCACTCCGCCTGCGGCACCCGCTCCACCGAGATGGCGGTCGGCGCCTTGTCGATGAGCAGGACCTCGTGCCCGTTCTCCAGGAGCTCGCCCGCGATGGAACGGCCCACCGCACCCGCGCCCGCAATAGCGACACGCATCAGTGACCGCCCTCCTCGGGACCCTCGGCGAAGGCCTCCTCGACCTTCGCGATCTCGTCCGTACGCATCATCACGTGCACCAGGTCACCTTCCTGGAGCACCGTCTGCGAGGTGGGCAGAATCGCTTCGCCCAGCCGGGTGAGGAACGCGACACGGACACCGGTCTCCTCCTGGAGCCGGCTCACCTTGTGACCGATCCAGGCGGGAGTCGTGTGCACCTCCGCGAGCTGCACACCCCCGCTCGGGTCGCGCCACAGCGGCTCCGCGCCGGAGGGCAGCAGCCGGCGCAGCATCTGGTCGGCGGTCCAGCGGACCGTCGCGACCGTCGGGATGCCGAGGCGCTGGTAGACCTCGGCGCGACGCGGGTCGTAGATCCGCGCCGCCACGTTCTCGATGCCGAACATCTCGCGCGCGACCCGCGCGGCGATGATGTTCGAGTTGTCGCCGCTGCTCACCGCGGCGAAGGCGCCCGCGTCCTCGATGCCGGCCTCACGCAGCGTGTCCTGGTCGAAGCCCACGCCCGTGACGCGCCGACCGCCGAAACCCGACCCCAGACGACGAAAAGCCGTCGGGTCCTGGTCCACGACCGCGACGGTGTGCCCCTGCTGCTCCAGGGTCTGCGCGAGAGCGGCTCCCACTCGCCCGCAGCCCATGATGACGATGTGCACGTCCCCTTACCCCGCACTCCTGATCGCCCTACTGACCTGCGAAAACACCCTGCTCACAACTTTCCTCACCCGATGCGCCCGGGTCGCGGCGGGCGACACCCTGACGGGTCACCCGGTCCGAGCTTATGCGGCAACGCTGGCCGGGACCGCATCCGAGGTGGTACTGAGGGAGATTCGGTGCCTATCGGGGGTGCCGGTGCGCGTGGCTCTTTTCGAACGCTTACGATCCTCTCCGTGTCCAAACTGACCGACGTGCCCAAACGGATCCTGATCGGGCGGGCCCTGCGCAGCGACAAGCTCGGAGAGACCCTGCTCTCCAAGCGGATCGCCCTCCCCGTCTTCGCCTCCGACCCGCTGTCCTCGGTGGCGTACGCACCGGGCGAGGTGCTGCTCGTCCTCTCCGTCGCCGGCCTTTCGGCCTACCACTTCAGCCCGTGGATCGCGCTCGCGGTCGTCGTCCTGATGTTCACGGTCGTCGCGTCGTACCGGCAGAACGTCCACGCGTACCCGAGCGGCGGCGGCGACTACGAGGTCGCCAACACCAACCTCGGGCCGAGGGCCGGACTCACCGTCGCGAGCGCCCTGCTCGTCGACTACGTCCTGACCGTCGCCGTGTCGATCTCCTCGGGCATCGAGAACCTCGGCTCGGCGATCCCCTTCGTCGTCGAGCACAAGGTGGCCTGCGCGGTCGGCGTGATCGTGCTGCTCACCGTGATGAACCTGCGCGGAGTGAAGGAGTCGGGCTCGCTCTTCGCGATCCCGACGTACGTCTTCGTCGCCGGCGTCTTCATCATGATCGCCTGGGGCGCGTACAAGGGGATCGTCCTCGACGAGACCATGAAGGCGCCCACCGCCGACTACGAGATCAAGCCCGAGCACCAGGGACTCGCCGGCTTCGCGCTCGTGTTCCTGCTGCTGCGCGCGTTCTCCTCCGGCTGTGCCGCGCTCACCGGCGTCGAGGCCATCTCCAACGGTGTCCCCGCCTTCCGCAAGCCGAAGTCGAAGAACGCCGCCACCACGCTCGCCCTCATGGGCGGCCTGGCCGTCACCATGTTCTGCGGCATCATCTTCCTCGCCATGGCCACCGACGTCCGGATGGCCGAGAAGCCCGCCGAGGACCTGCTCGTCAACGGCGTGCCGGTCGGCGAGGGCTACGTCCAGGACCCGGTGATCTCACAGGTCGCGGCCGCCGTCTTCGGCGACGGAACGTTCTTCTTCGTCCTCCTCGCCGCAGCCACCGCGCTCGTCCTCTTCCTCGCCGCCAACACCGCGTACAACGGCTTCCCGCTCCTCGGCTCGATCCTCGCCCAGGACCGCTACCTGCCCCGCCAGCTGCACACCCGCGGCGACCGCCTCACCTTCTCCAACGGCATCGTGCTCCTCGCCGGCGCCGCCGCCCTGCTCGTCTGGGTCTACGGAGCGGACTCGACCCGGCTGATCCAGCTGTACATCGTCGGTGTCTTCGTCTCCTTCACGCTCAGCCAGATCGGCATGGTCCGGCACTGGAACCGGCACCTGAAGACGGAGCGCGACCCGGCCAAGCGCCGCCACATGATCCGCTCCCGCGCGATCAACGCCTTCGGCGCCTTCTTCACCGGCCTCGTCCTCGTCGTCGTCCTGGCCACCAAGTTCACCCACGGCGCCTGGGTCGCCCTGCTCGGCATGGTGATCTTCTACGGGACGATGAGCGCGATCCGTAAGCACTACGACTCCGTCGCCGCGGAGATCGCCGCCGCCGAGGAACGCCCCGACGAGTACGTACGCCCCTCCCGGGTCCGCTCCATCGTCCTCGTCTCCAAGCTCCACAAGCCCACCCTGCGCGCCCTGGCCTACGCCAAGCTCATGCACGCGCACGAGCTGGAGGCGCTGACCGTCAACGTCGACCCGGTCGAGACGAAGGCGCTCAGGGAGGAGTGGGAGCGGCGCGGCATCAACGTCCCGCTCAAGATCCTCGACTCGCCGTACCGCGAGATCACCCGCCCGGTGATCGAGTACGTCAAGGGCATCCGCCGCGAGAGCCCCCGCGACGCCGTCTCCGTCTACATCCCGGAGTACGTCGTCGGGCACTGGTACGAGCACCTGCTCCACAACCAGTCCGCACTCCGCCTCAAGGGCAGGCTGCTCTTCACCCCCGGCGTCATGGTGACCTCCGTCCCGTACCAGCTCCAGTCCTCCGAGGTCGCGAAGAAGCGGGCCCGCAAGCGCCAGGACTGGACCGCGCCGGGCTCGGTCCGCCGCGGACCGGTGGAGAAGCGCCAGAAGGAACCGACCTCAAAGAGCAACTAGACTGGTGGGCTGCCGTCCGAACGGCAGCCCACGGTCACCTCCCCAGTTCCTCCCCCTTGGAGTCTCCCCACCATGCAGAACACCCCTGTTTCGTCGTTGGTCGGGGAAGAGTACGAGGTCGAGGTCGGACCGGTCGCCCACGGCGGCCACTGCATCGCCCGCACCGAAGCGGGCCGCGTCCTCTTCGTCCGCCACGCCCTGCCCGGCGAGAAGGTCGTCGCCCGCGTCACCGAGGGCGAGGAGACCTCCCGCTTCCTGCGCGCCGACGCGATCACGATCCTCGACCCGTCCAAGGACCGCGTCGAGGCCCCCTGCCCCTTCGCGGGCCCGGGCAAGTGCGGCGGCTGCGACTGGCAGCACGCCAAGCCCGGCGCCCAGCGCCGCCTCAAGGGCGAGGTCATCGCCGAGCAGCTCCTGCGGCTCGCCGGACTGACCCCCGAGGAGGCAGGCTGGGACGGCACCGTCATGCCGGCCGAGGGCGACAAGCTCCCGCCGGGCGAGGTCCCGCAGTGGCGCACCCGCGTCCAGTACACGATCGACGCCGAGGGGAACGCGGGCCTGCGCAAGCACCGCTCGCACGAGGTCGAGGTCATCGACCACTGCATGATCGCGGCACAGGGCGTCTCGGAGCTGGGCATCGAGAAGCAGGACTGGCCGAACATGGCCTCGGTCGAGGCCATCGCCGCCTCCGGCTCGAACGACCGCCAGGTCATCCTGACCCCGAAGCCCGGCGGCCGGCTCCCCCTGGTGGAGCTGGACAAGCCGGTCTCCGTCCTCCGCGTCGACGAGAAGGACGGCGGAGTCCACCGCGTCCACGGCCGCGCCTTCGTCCGCGAGCGCGCCGACGAGCGCACCTACCGCGTCGGCAACGGCGGCTTCTGGCAGGTCCACCCGAAGGCCGCGCAGACCCTCATGCTCGCCGTCATGCAGGGCCTCACCCCCCGCAAGGGCGAGACGGCCCTCGACCTCTACTGCGGCGTCGGCCTCTTCGCGGGCGCCCTCGCCGACCGCGTCGGCGACCAGGGCGCGGTCCTCGGCGTCGAGTCGGGCAAGCGCGCGGTGGAGGACGCCCGCCACAACCTCGCGGGCTTCCCGCGCGTCCGCATCGAACAGGGCAAGGTCGAATCGGTCCTCCCGCGCACGGGCATCACGGAGGTCGACCTCATCGTCCTCGACCCCCCGCGCGCCGGCGCCGGCAAGCAGACGGTCAACCACCTCGCGGGCCTCGGCGCCCGCCGCATCGCCTACGTCGCCTGCGACCCGGCGGCCCTGGCCCGAGACATCGCCTACTTCGCGGAACGCGGCTACAAGGTCCGCACCCTGCGCGCCTTCGACCTGTTCCCGATGACGCACCACGTGGAGTGCGTGGCGATTCTGGAGCCGGTGAAGAAGGACGCCTGACCTGGGGTTTCTTGGTCTTCGTCAGCTGCTCGACCTGTTTCCGGGCAAGCAACACGTGAAGGTGCGCCGGTCCGCTGAAAGCTACCTGACCTGCAGTTTCAGTACGGGACGTCGTGGTCCTAGCTATCGGCATCAGGGCTCTCCTCGGGCTGCTGACGCTCAATTGGCGCACGTTCTGAAGCCCCATCACGTTGGCCCGGCCGCGTCCACGGACGCGACCGGGCCAACGGCTTGGTCGCCGACCCGCAAGCCACTGGCCCTATGACATCCCGAATGTCAAGCCATGTCCCATGGCTGCTGACGCCCATTCGTTGCCGGGTGGCGGCCTCAGCAGCGGTATCTCAGCGTCACTGACGGGGTCGGCGGAGCCCGCCGGGAACAGCGGTGGGGGAGCTGGCGGCGGTCGCCCGGGAGTTTCCGGTCCGCGCAGTCGGCGCCCCGAGAACGAGCTGACAGTTGCTCGCTCGAGATCTGGGATCCATGACCCGTACTGCGTGATCCAGCCATGATCGACGCAGTTCTCGCAGACAGCCGAGGTGTCGTTCTTCGGTAGGTCGGGCCTTACTAGGATCACTCCAACCGATTGCGGCCCGACGGGCTTCCTGAACAGGACATGCCCCCACCCGCACGAGTCACTCGTGCCCTGGGGGAACCACCTCGTGTCCATGCTCCTGCTGAAACTGGCGGCGGAGGATCTGCTCACTCTGAATTCGCGTCGCAGAATGGTTCCGCACCTTGCTGCCCGATGGCGGCACTTCAGGGGCGCGGACGCCTCGTTGTCGGAACGGTCCGCGTGGGCGGAAAGCCTGGTGAGCCTGGCGAACGACCTGGTCGCGGCGGAGCGCGGCAACGTGGAGATGATCGTCGAGTGTGCCGCCACGCTCGACGAGGTGAACCGTTCCGAGAACCCACGCCTCATCGACGTCGTTCTGGTGGGCCGGCACCCGGAACGCAATGTGCCGTCGGTGCAGTTGGTCGAGCTGAAGCGCTGGTCGACGGTGACCAGGGTGGAGCAGGCCACGGCAGACCTGCTCTACGTGCCGGCCATGGACGAAGTGAAGCAGCACCCAGCACTGCAATTGCGCTCGTATTACGAGGCGTTCACGAGTGGCAGGGGCCCATTCCAGCGCTCGGACTTCGAATGCGGAGGTTTCGCCTACCTGCACAACGCCGTGGATGACTCGGTTCGGCCCTTGATCGAAGTGGATGCGCCGACAGGTGCCTACGCCCGCGTGTACACGAGCGACCGGCGCGCACAGCTGCTGTCCGACCTCCAGCGGCACTTCGCCGTTGAAGGCGCGGCCTCAGAGGCCGAGAGGATGCTGCAGAACATGGGGCTGCGCAACACTCCGCTGCTCGACGCGATGATCTGGTCCCGCGGGGCCGATACCGTTTTCACCCTCCGTGGGCGCCAGAAGGCAGTGGCCGACCAGGTCCTGGAATCGGCCGCCAAGGTCCTACCGGATCCCGAGCGTCCCACGTTGGTCCCGGACGAGCAACGGGTGATCTTTCTGGTGACCGGTGGCGCCGGAACGGGAAAGAGCGCGATCGGACTGCAGATCAAAGCGGAGCTGGAGGCACAAGGCCGCACGGTCAACTACGCCAGCGGGAGCAGGGCGTTCAACGGCGCTCTCCAAGAGCACGTCGGATACGGAGACCGGGAGTTCAGGGAGTCGTTCACGTACTTCAGCAATTTCGTCAAACCCCCGGAGCCGCCCCTGGACGTGTTGATCTGCGATGAGGCACACCGACTTCGCGACCGCTCGACGAATCGATTCTGGAAGCCCGAGGACTGGGGCACGGGGCCGCAGGTGGACGAGCTCCTCGCCGCGTCACGACTGACGGTCTTCTTCATGGACGAAGGGCAGTCTGTGAGGCCGAACGAGGTCGGTACCGTACAGCTGATCAAGGAGGCTGCCGCGCGCCACGATGCTCGCCTCGTCGAGGTCGGGCTTCGCGAGCAGTTCCGCTGTGGCGGCAGCGACGCCTACCCTCGCTGGGTGCGCGCCGTGCTCGGTGTGACGGACGAGGAGGCCGAGTGCTGGCGCCCGGACGGTCTGATGCACGTCGAAGTGGCGGACACCCCTGAGGAACTCGAACGGATCATCCGTGCCGAAGCGCTGGCCGGTGCGTCTGCGCGTATGGTGGCCGGCTATTGCTGGCCTTGGACCAAGCCACTCGGCAAGGAGAGGCGGCTGGAGGCCGATGTGCGCATCGGCGAATGGCACCGGCCGTGGAACGCGGACAGCGACACCTTCTGCGCTGACGACGTGCCCCCGTCCAAGATATGGTCCGTTCACGAGAACGGCCTCGGCCAGATCGGTTGTGTCTATACGGCGCAGGGCCTTGAATGGGACTGGTGCGGCGTCATCATGGGCGAGGACATGGTGCGCCGAGACGGCCAATGGGTGTTCCGTCGGGGCAAGGAGCGCAAGGACGAGGAGTCCGACGCCAAGCGAGTGGCTCGACCCGGCTCGTTCGACCCGAAGGTGAAAGCGGGCAGTGTCGACGACGAGGAATTCGCCCGACTCGTCCGCCACGCCTATCACGTGCTGATGACCCGGGCCAGCCGGGCAACAGTGCTCTATTCCACAGACGAGGAGACCCGGGCCTACCTCAAGGAACTCGTCGGACCGGTCGAGATCCACGCGTTGCGTCCTACGTGGGAGAATCTGCCTGCGGAGGCGCGCAAGCCGCACCTGCCCCGCCCCAGTAGGGGAAGACGTGGAAAGAGGAATCGGAAGGCGCGCAAGTCGCAGGGGCCCGATCTGACGCTGTTCTGAACGCGCTTTCGCGTTCGGTGTGAGTGGCGGGCTCACCGGGCCCGCCACCCGCCCGCTCTAGAAGAGCAGACCCGCAATCGACAGCAAGGCCGTCACCACAAGATTGGTGACGACTCCGACGGCGATCTCGATCAGGATCTCGCGGATCCGTTCACGACGCGCAGGCTTGTACTCGACCGAGGTCATGGCCGCTCCAATGCAGTGAGATCGGAATGGCAGGGGGACGCCCTGCGGGCATCCACGCTCGCGTCGTGTGTCGCCACACGACGGGCACAACCATTCGTCGCTCACGGGTCATTGGGGCAGGCGTACCGACCCTTGCCTCGTACCCTCCGGGAAGGTGCGCAGCGCGATCATGCTATCTCGCGGCCCGGCCCGCGCGTCGTGGTTTTCGCAGTGCTCCAGTGGCCGAGAGCGCCCTGATTTCCGCGGCGCCTCGAAAGCGGTTGGTGTTCAAGGCGTCGGAGGGATCAGCGCGCGGAGCTTCTCGCGGGTCTCGGGATCCGTCGAGTAGACGACCGTCCCGATCATGCCCCGGGTGAGGAGCACCTTGTAGGTGTTGCGCACGAGGCGATCCACGTCGTCGTCCGATGTCGCCTTCGTGAACGAGGGGTCCTTCGACGCTGTGCGGTCCACCACCCAGTGGTCGGTCCGCCAGACGAGGTCCGGGCCCATGATGACACCCGACCAGTCGTACTCGAAGCCCTGCGCGGTGTACACACATCCGACCTGCCCGAACCCCTCGGGGGCGGTGGCCCACAGTGGCGCCGGCGGTGCGCCGAGCAGGGCTCGGTCACCGTAGAGGTTCCACGGCTTGGCCCAGTCACCGATGACCACGTCGGTGGGCAGTGCGTTCGTACGGGAAGTGATCTTCGTCGTCCACTTCCAGCAGTAGCCCGCGGACATGCGGGCGCCGTAGCCTTGCGCCCGTTGAGCGGCCAGGAAGCCTTCGAGCTCCTGCGGGGTGTCGACGGTCAGCAAACGCACCTTGTCGTCCGGCTCCCACACGGTGGGAGATTGACCTTCGAGCCCCAGAAGGTCGACGACCCACCGCACGTACGCGTCGCTGCCACCGCATCGGAACTGACTGTCCAGTTTCACCACGGTGCATGCGAGCCCCAGTGCGGCGGCTGCTTCCCGAATCTGCTCCTCCGTCCCCATCTCGCCCGGCCGGACCACCTGGTGCTGGTCCAGCAGGAAGACCGGAACCCGAGCCGCTGCCATCAGCTCCGCCACCTGCGCTCGGCCCGTGCGGAGTGTCGCCTTCGTGTAGCGGTTGGCGGAGGTCTTGCGCAGGCGGTGCGCCTCGTCGCAGACAAGGACGTCGAGATCGTTGGGCTCGGCCTCCATGAAGCTGTTGAAATAGCGGAAGAGCCGCTGCACTTCGGGCTTGCGGGTGCCGGCGATCTTGCGCATCGTCTTGGTGAACGATTGGGAGCCGGTGGCGTGCAGGGCGGGCACCCCGCGCCGGTAGAGGTCTCCGAGGAGAGACAGGGCGATCACACTCTTGCCGGAGCCCGGCCCCCCGGTCACCACGACGACCTGTTTGCGATCCGCTTGTCGCGCCCGCCGCACTGCGGCCATGACCGTCTCGTACGCGAGCCGCTGTTCGTCGAGCAGGACGAACTGTTCCCGGTCGCGCACCTCTTCGGCAGCGACGGCCATCAGCTGCCTCGACGGCCGGACCTTGGCCTGCAGCAAGGCATCGGCCGCATCTGCACCGGGCTTCGCGGCCAGACGCGAACGCAGGTAGCTCAGGAAGGCGCCGCGCTGATCACCGGTGAACATCCGGCCGCGATCGTCTTCTGCGACATGGCGCAGGCCCGCCACTTTGGACTCCGTCGCGTTGTGCAGGTATGCCACGCCGACGACCGACTTCGGATCGTTCTCCAGAGCCCCGTTGAACGAGACCAGGTAGTCGCAGTAGCCGCGCACCTGCTCGATCGGGTTGAGGATCGGATCGTCGTATGCGTCGATGTGGCAGAGCAGTGGATCCTCCGGCTCGGGGTGGGCTTCGCTCCACTGCTTCAGTTCGACCACCACGTACGACGCCTCGCCGGTGGCCGGATGGACGCCGGCCAGTATCACGTCAGCGCGCTTGCTGGTCAGCGGCAGCCCGTACTCCAGCAGCATCTCGACTTCGCCGAGCCCGGCTTCCACGAGCACGTTGGTGAGTGCCGGGATGCTGCGCTCCCAAGCCCGAACCTCCGCCGGCTGGGGCCGGTGACGGTGCTGGTGCAGGAAGTTCTCCGTCAGGAGCCGCGCCAATCGGCCCTCGACGTGGGTGCGGGTGGCCAGTGACGCCGCAGACTCACGGAACAGCAAGAGAACGCCCCCAGGCAGCACGAAGTAGCTCGTGCGGGTGGGGGCATGTCCTGGTTCCGCGGATGCGGAGCGGAAGCCTGTCGGGCCGCTGAGTCTGTCGTGGCCATTCTAGAACAGGCAGTGGATCAAGAGCCTGGCCTCAAGTTTCAACTGGTGGAGACGGTGTGGAACCGTACGGTGTCGTGCAAGGCCGCTCGTGCGCCGTCGAAGTCGGCCAGTCGCGCGGCAACGGTGGCCACCGCGA
This sequence comes from Streptomyces sp. NPDC017246, assembly GCF_044331325.1. Taxonomy (NCBI): domain Bacteria; kingdom Bacillati; phylum Actinomycetota; class Actinomycetes; order Kitasatosporales; family Streptomycetaceae; genus Streptomyces; species Streptomyces sp. NPDC017246. Next base: position 159,000 of record NZ_JBIRMW010000018.1, read on the forward strand.
GACGCTGGGGGAGCGCTGCTGAGAACTTCAGGCCGTGTACGGCTCGGTGATCGACATCAGGCAACACCAGCGCGTTTCCGCCGTCGGCATCCGCACGCGCCACTCGCCACATGTCGGGTGTCAGGTCTTCCCTCAGCCGCACGTAGCAGTCCGTCGGTCGTTGAACGGGGTCACTGATCGACGGAAGGGTGGCGGCCAGTGTCGCGTTCGCCCGGTAGCCGGCCCACGTCCACCAACGCACATCCGTTCCCAGGCGGGTGATCAGGGAGCCGTCAGCATCCGCGATCTGCGGAGCATCCTCCTCACGCCACTCGGTCAGGCACGCCTCAGCCCGACGGGTGAGAGAAACCAAGGGGTCTGCTCCGAGAAGTACGTCGCGCATCGAGCGGGTCAAGGCGTACGAGAGACCGGCGAGGGACCCGCCCGTCCATTTGGCGACGCCGCCACCGTCGGCCGGCTCGACGAAGGCCCGCTTGCGCGCCCAGTCGATGAACGTCACTTGCCAGCTGCGTCCGCCGAGCAGCAACCGGCGCGGGCCCGGCCGTTCCTCCGTCAGCACGGAAGGGTCCGTCTGGCCGATCTCGGTACGACCGGACAGAACCGTGAACTGCGGGGGAGCGGTGAAGGAAGCGGTCAATTCGATGAAGTGACGCCGGCCGAAGCGCCGCTCCGCCTCGGGACCGATGAAGAGCATGCCGGCGTCCTCGTCGAGGAACCCTTCGTTCACCAGGTGTCGCAGGATGGGGGCCGCTGACCGGTCGAACGGGGCCAGCCCGTTCCACATTCCTTGCCACGTCTGGTCACCGATGCGGTGCTGCTGGAGCGTGGCGGCGAGCAGCTGCTGCGCCACGAGGTGGCGAGGTTCTGGAGGCGGTGTTACCGGTTCGACCCAGCCGCGGCCCCAGAGCAGCAGGAGGGCGGCGGCTTGCAGCAGGGTGTCCTTGCCTGTGGCGAGGAAGAGGCAGTTGCGAGTGGTTCCCGAGCGCCTGCCGGTACGGCCGATGCGTTGGAGGAACGAGGCCACGGTGCGGGGCGAGTCGATCTGGATGACGCGGTCCAGGTCGCCGACGTCGATGCCCAGTTCCAGTGTGGAGGTGGAGACGATGACGCAGTCTCGTGCCTCTGCGAAGGCCTGTTCCGACCGGGCTCTTTCCTCGGCCGAGAGCGAGGCGTGCGAGAGGAACACCGTCACTTCGCGCGCCCGCAGGGCGGCTCCCAGCTCCTCCACCTGTCGTCTGGACTCGCAGAACACCAGCCGCTTCTCTCCGCGGTGCAAGGCTGCGATCAGCTTGGACGCGTTGTCGAGCGACCCTACGTAGTCCAGCTCCACCTCGCCTGGAGGCCGGAGGTTCCCGGCCGTGGGGGCGGCGGTCGGGGCGGCAGCCGGGGTGAGGGTGAGGTCGGGGGCGACGACCCGCCCCGGGCGTTTGCCTGCACCGGAACCTTGGAGCCAGGTGAGGAGCTGTTGAGGGTTCCCGACAGTTGCGGAGAGACCGACCCGCTGAATGGGGCGTCCCGTGACCTGCTCCAGACGTTCCAGCACCGCGAGCAGGTGCCAGCCTCGGTCGTCGCCCGCGAACGCGTGCACCTCGTCCACCACGACTGTCCGGACCCCGCCCAGGAGGTGCGCGTGGTCGGTCTTGACTCCGATGAGCATGGCCTCAAGGGACTCAGGAGTGGTGAGGAGGATGTCGGGTGTGTCCGTACGGATGCGCCTGCGCTGAGACTCCTTGGTGTCGCCGTGCCACAGCTCGGCTCGGCGGCCGAGCCACTGAGCGTAGGAGTCGACGCGGACGACCAGGTTGTTGAGGAGTGCTTTGAGCGGGCACAGGTAGAGAACGGACGTTCCGGACCAGCGCTCGTGGGACATGGCCGACAGGATGGGCAGGCATGCTGCCTCGGTTTTGCCGCCCGCGGTGGGCGCGAGCAGTACGGCGTCCTCGCCGTCCATGAGTGGGTCGATCGAGGCCCGTTGCAGAGGCCGGAGGTCGGGCCAACCGAGCGTGTTCACGACATGGTGGAGGATGACGGGGTCGAGTCGGTCGACGGGGTCCGTGCCTCCCCGGTGGGCGCCGGCATGGGCGGACCCTCCACCCGCTTCGTCTCCACTCATCACACGTCCAGGTCGATGTCGTCGGCCGAGCCGGATGCCGCGTGATTGCGCTCCACGTCCGTGAGCTCGTTGCTCGTCACGGTCAGTCGGTAGTGCCGGCGGGGGTCGAAGTCCTCGAACTGGTCGACACGGTCCAGGACGTCACCGACCAGCTTCTTGAGGAACAGCCGCGGCGCAACCCCTGCCTTCCCCCCGAGGGCTCCGCCCACCGCGCGGGCGAGGTCGGCAACGTACGCATCGTCGACGAGTGACTTCACGCGGTCCGGCGAAGCGGCACCTTCCGCGTAGAGGTCTCGAATGGTCATTCCGAGGCCGACCAACGACTCCTGTGTGAAGCCAGGCAGCCGCACTTGCACCGCACGTGGGTTGTCGAAGCGCGGGTCGGTGGTGAAATCGGTGGCGAGGCGCTGGGCGAGAGGAGCGAGCCGCTGAACCCCCTGCTGGCCGTCGTAGAACGCCGGTGTTCCGGTGATCAGGAGATAGAGGCCGGGGAACCGGCCGGAGTGCACCTCGTCGATGAGCTGTCGAAGGGCGTTCAACGCCTTGTCCCGCGCATCCGAACGGACGCGCTGCAGGGTCTCGACCTCGTCCAGGACGACGAACAGGCCGTTGTGCCCGGAGTCGCGCAGTACGGTCAGGAGGCCTTGCAGAAAGCCGAAGGCCCCGAAGTGATCGAGGTCCCCGCGGACTCCGGCGGAGCGTCGGGCTGCCGCTGCCACGTGTGGCTGGCCGCCCAGCCACGCCAGGACGGCCGCTGCCGTCGCCTCGTCGCCCCCGGCGAGGGCTGACTTGTAGCCGCGCAGTGCCGTGGCGAACGACGGCGCGTGCCGGGACACCTCGGTCAATCGTGCCGTCAGTAGCTTCTCCACCGCCTGCGGGAGATCTTCCTCCTCCGCGCCGTCAGCGAGGGCGTCCTCTTCCAGGGTGTAGAACCATGCGTCCACGACCGGCCGGAGCGCGCTCGGGGGGAAGCTCGCGGTGGTCAGCCGCTCGGTGAGGCGCCGGTAGACGGTCTCCAGCTTGTGGAGGGGGGTCTCCGTCTCGGAGATCTGAATCTCCGCCAACGCGAAGCCCCTCCGCTTGGCCCGTTCACCCAGCCACCGGGTGAAGAAGGTCTTGCCCGACCCGTACTCACCTCGGACGGCCTTGAACACCGACGAACCGGAGGCGACCGTGTCGAGCTCGGCATCGAGTGCTGCCTCGAACCGGTCCAGGCCGGTGGCCAGGAGGTCGAGCCCGCTTTCGGGGACGGCGCCTCGACGCAGGGCGTCGATCACCGCACGGCGACGCGCCGCACTGGCCGGGGAGGGACGGGAGGAAGCAGCGGTACTCACGTCACCAGTGTCCCATTCCAGTGGCGCCGGGCGGTTGGCCGAAGTCGACTACTGGTGCGGCCGATCTCGTTGACCGGCATGTCACGTGATTGGTCTAATCGCCGCTCGCGTGAAGAAAGCGCAGCACTGCGAGGGTGGGGAACAGGCACGTGGCCGGACTCGACAATGTGAAACTCAAGACGCTCCTGGCAGATGTGGCGTCAGGCTCTCTTCAACTCCCCGACTTCCAACGGGACTGGAAGTGGGACGACGATCGAATTCGCGCCATTGTCGCGACGGTGACGCTCGACTACCCCCTGGGCGTGGTGATGACGCTGGAGACAGGGGGCGACTCACCCTTCCGCGCCCGAGCCCTCACCGGCGCGCAGGTGGCGGAGGACGTGGCGCCCGGCCTGCTGCTCCTCGACGGACAGCAGCGTCTCACCTCGCTGTTCCAAGCTCTGTTCCAGGACAGTCCCGTCGAGACCACTGATGCGCGTGGCAACCCTGTCAGGCGCTGGTACTACGTGGACATCAAGAACGCCATCGGCTCGCCCGCGGACCGCGACGAGGCCATCGTGTCCGTGCCGGAGGACAAGGTCCAGCGGTCCAACTTCGCCCGGAACGTCGTTCATGACCTGACCACCGCCGAAGGCGAGTGCGCTGCAGGCCTCTTCCCCCTCAGCATCGTCTTCGACACCGCGAAGGTGAATGCCTGGCGACGAGCGTACGAGAAGATGGACGACGGCCATTTCGACCGGTGGAGCCGCTTCGAGGAGCAGGTTCTCGAACCCGTGCGCTCCTTCCAGGTGCCCATGATCAAACTGGCCGCCTCCACGTCCATGGACGCCGTGTGCGCCGTCTTCGAGCGAGTGAACACAGGGGGTGTGCCCCTCAACGTCTTCGAGCTCCTGACGGCGACCTACGCCGGTGACCGGGCCTACCGCGAGCGGACCGGCGACTACTACCAGCTGCCGCACGTCTGGCGGGCGATCAAGGAGGATCTGGCCGGCCGCCATCCCGTGTTCGGACGGCTCGAGGCGGGCATCGACGACGGACTGAGCAGCAGCGACTTCCTGCAGGCCGTGGCGCTGGTGCGCACGTGGTCCAGGAAGCAGGACGGGCAGGGCACCGGCGTCTCCTGCAAACGCCGTGACCTCCTTGAGCTGCCCCTGGCGGACTTCGAGTCGCTCGCGCCGCGGCTCGCCAAGGCGTTCGCATGGGCGGGCGCCTTCCTCGAGAGGCAGTGCATCGTGCGCGCTGCCGAGCTGCCCTACCGCACCCAGTTGGTACCGCTCGCCGCGGTCAGGGCGATCCTCGGGGAGGCGACCGACACGCTCGGTGCGGAAGACATGATCACGCAGTGGTACTGGTGCGGCGTGCTCGGTGAGATGTACGGCGGCTCCACCGAGACCCGCTTCACGCGGGACGTCGAACAGCTGGTGGCATGGGTCCGGCGTGAGGGGCCCGCCCCGGAGACCGTCGCCGACGCCTACTTCTTCCCGGAGCGGCTGGACACGCTCACCACGCGGAACAGTGCTGCCTACAAGGGAATCTATGCGCTGCTCATCAAACAGGGGGCTGTGGACTGGCACTACACGGAGACGCCGCTGAAGCCCGGCCTGATGGACGAGTACGGCGTAGACGTCCGACACATCTTCCCCCGCGCCTGGGTGCGCCGGCAGTACGACGGGGCCAAGACCTCCCCAGCCAACTCCATCGTCAACAAGACACCGCTGTCTCTGCGCGCGGCGCAGGCCCTCACCGGCGCACCCGCTACCTATCTCGACTCACTCGCCGCTGCCTCCGACATGCGCCGTGAGTGGTTCGACGACGTCATCGCGACGCATCTGATCGATCCGTACTTCCTGAGGACGAACGATTACGAGGCGTTCTACACGGCACGGGCCAAGCAGCTCGAGGACATGGTGTACGCAGCCATGGGCAAGCGGACGATCCTGCGCGACATGACCGACGGCAAGGTGGTCAAGTGAGCCAGAAGCCGAGCACCGAAGACCTTCTCGCGCTCAAGGGCACAGAGATCCCCCTCCGGGAACTGCTGGACCTGTTCGACGTGCGGGTGCGTCGGCCGTGGAACGTGCACGACATCGCGCAAGCACTGACCGACGCAGGGCTCGCCACTCTGCCGGACTTCGCCAACTGCGCTCCGGGCGAGCGGGTCCAGATCGTCGCCTTCGCCACTGCCGCGCAGGTCACGCCCGAGCCCGACGACGCGGACGATGCAGAGAGGGATCCGCTTCCGTCGGCCGCGCTGCCGCAGCGGCTCCGGATCGGTGACCTGCCCTCCGCACGGGGCGGGGTGCGATGCGTGTCCATCACTTCGGAGCTCTCTCAAGCGACGTACCTGATGCGCCAACGCGGGTACGCCCAGATCCCCGTCACGACGGGCATGACGACCCTGCACGGAGTGATCACCTGGCGTTCCCTGGCCCTCATGTACGAGGTGGGTAAGGAGAGCAGCCTGGAGAACGCCATGCAGCAGGAGTCACTGCCGGTGGCCGACGCGCGGCAGGAGTTCTTCGCGTGCCTGCCCATGCTCTCGGAGCACGGCTACCTTCTGGTCCGAGGCGAGGACGGAAGTCTGTCCGGCATCGTGACCCAGGCCCATGTGGTCCACCGCTTCGAGAGCGCTGCCCGCCCCTTCTTCCTGCTCGGCGAGATCGAATCGCTCCTGCGCCGGTGGCTGGGAGCCAAGCTCGACGAAGAAGCGATCAGGGCGGTTCAGACGAACAAGAAGGCCGAGCACCGCTCCGGGAGGGTCGAGGATCTGACGTTCGGCGACTACGTCTATCTCCTCGACGGGGAGCAGAAGAAGCAGACCATGGCCCAACAGGCGGACCTCAACTGGGCCGCGCTCCAGTGCGAGTCCCTGGACCGCGGCCAGTTCGTCCGTCATCTGCAGCGTGTGAAGGACGTTCGGAACCGCATCGCTCATTTCGATGCGGAGCCTTTGCCTCTCGCGTCGATGCGGGAGCTGACGGCCTTCACCACCCTGCTGCGGGACTACGTCGGCTGACCCACCGCTTCACACCCCGAACTGCAGCTGCAGCAGACTCCTGTCGAGACGGAGCGTCCGTCCGTCCGGCAGGGTCTGCAGGACCTGAACTCCGTCGTAGTTGAGGAGCTGCCGCAGCACCGCGGCGAAGCCGTCCGCGCGGGTGGCCGGGTAGTCGACGCGCTGCGCCACAGCCGTCACGGGCAGGGTGCCTCCGGCCTCCAGGAGTGCCCGGATCGCCTTCTCCAGCTTGTCCAGGGGCGGCTTGCGGGCCAGTAGTCCGACCTGGTCCTGGAACGCCTCGGACGCGAGCAGTGCCGTGATCAGCGCATCGTCCGGCGCGACCAGCACGGGTGTGACCAGGGCGCCCTCGTGTTCGGCCGCCGGAACCAGAGCGACGTCGAAGAGGGAGTCGTGCGTCTGGGCCAGTTCGGCCTGCGCCTTCGTCGGCTTGTGCCGGTTCTGCTTCTCCGGACGGGCAGCAGCCGACGCCGAGACCGGAACTGCGTTCTGGAGGGGCGTGTGCCCGTCGAGCAACCACCATGCCGGACGCTGATCACCCAGCTCTCGCCAACCGCCGGGCGGAGTGGCGCCGAAGGGCAGGAAAGCGAGTACGGGGATGGTGAACTCACGCAGGGCCGCGCCGCCGTGATAGCCGGCCTTGAGCGAGGTGTAGCGGGAGTCGGCGTCCCAGAGGGCGACGATCGAGCCGCCCGGCTCGGGCCAGACCACGCGGGGGCCCGACAGGGCGACCTCCGTGGCTTCCAGGGGGCCGCCGGGGGAGCGGTGGCGGGCGGATTCCGGGGAACCGGCATCCACCTTGACCCCGCGCCGGTCCACGACGTGGCCGTGGTCGCTGGTGAGGATCACCGCCATGCCCTGAGCCGCGGCGACCCGCAGCAGATCGCGCAGCCGCCCTATCTCGTCGAGGTGCCAGGCCCCGTCACCGAGCTTCTGCTCCTTCGCGAGCCGGTCGTCGATGGTGTTCAGTACGACCGCGACGTGCGTGCGCCCGTCAGCGAGGGCCTCCGTGAGTGCCGGACCGAACGTGTCCCCTGAGCCGTCGGCGCGCAGATCGTCCTTGTGGAAGACCGCGGCCGGCTCCCCGCCCCAGAAGGCGTGGGCGGGGAACAGCTTCTTCTCCTCCGCCTGTGTGCCCTTCAGCAGTCGGCCCGCGAACAGGGACGTCCGGCAGACGGCCGTCAGCGTGGGCAGAGCCGCGGCCATCGCGCGACGGCGGGGTGCGCCTTCGTCCAGTGGATCGAACTCGGCCCATGAGGCCCGCAGTTCCTCTCCAAGCTCACTGGCGATCGCGGCGCTCATCCCGTCCAGGACCAGCAGGAGCACGCGGCGGTCGGCCCCGCCCCGTACGACCGGCTTCACCACGCGGTCGAGGAAGGTCTCCACGGTCAGCATCGTGCCGGGTCGGGTGCCGGCAGCGGTCCATCCGGCCAAGGCACGAGCGAAGTCACCGTCGATCTCGTGACGCTTGCGGCGCACCTGACGGCCGAGCGTGTCGTACGCCGATTTCAGGTCGGGGTCCGGGTCGCCGCCCGCTTCGATGTGCTCGAGCGCCCGGTCCACCCACCCGGTTTCGGTGATGTGGCGTTGCAGGGCATCGGCCACCGTGTCCGAGGTGACGGCCGGGTCACCGGCCAGCCACTGGGCCAGCCGCCGACCCATCCGGGCCCGTTCCACCCGGGCCCGGGCCTCCGGCCCGTCAGCCTGCCTGTGCTCGCCCAGGGTGCGTACGGCGTCCGCGACGGCCTGGGGCTCCCCGGCGGCCAGAGCCCGGCCCACTGCTGCGAAACGTGCTTCGAGGCCCGAGGCCAGCAGCGCGCTGGCCTTGGCGGCATCCTCCGCGCCGAACTGGCGGACCAGCGCGGAGGCCCGGTCCAGGACGGTGTCACTGAGTCGGCGGGCCTCGCGCACCGCCTCCGCATCGCCGCCGGCGCGGGACGCGGAGGCCAGCAGCGCGGCAACGTACTCCTCGGAGGCGATCCCGAACCGGGACACGACGAGGTCGAGCTCCTCACCCTTGGCGAGGGGCTGCTCGCCCAACCACCGTTCGGCTCGCCCGCGAGCCCGGTAGACGGCGGCATCCGGCTCACAGTGGACCCACAGCGCGGCGCAGACGAGCCCGAAGGCCACCGCGTCGGGGCCGTGTTCGGCCTCGACCAGCGCGAGGAGTGCCCGTCCGGCGTGACCCGCCTGGTCCTCCTCGCCGAGGAACGCTGACAACCCCTCCCGCTCCGGACGGCGGAGCTTCAGCAGGAGTTCGGGCCCGCCGGCGGTCAAGGACCAGCCGAACAACGTCTGCGGGTCCAGGGTGTCGCCGGCCGGGGCCCGGCCCGAGGACTCCGCCTCGCTGTCGTACCGGCCCAGCCGCAACCTGCGCAGGGCCAGGAAGGTGAGGGCGGTGCGCCGGGAGAGCATGCCGCCGGCGACGGGAGGCCAGCCGCCCTTCGGCGGGGTGGCGTCCAACAGTGCCTCAGCGGCCCAGTTGGAATCCTTGAGCCGGGGATCGACCTGCTGGGCGCGGAACGCGTCGCGGACCACGTCCCAGCTGTCGACGGTGTCGACGCGCTTCTTGTGCGCGCGCGCCAGGATGGCGGGATCCAGCTCGTTCTGCTCGCGGTCGGTGAGGACGACGAGTACGGCCGGTCCGGGCACCGTGCCTCCGAGATGGTCCAGCAGCAGCTCGTGCACGGCCAGTGGCGACGGCGCGGCTGCGATGCGGGCCGTCAGCCCGTCCCCCCAGGAAGGCTCGGCCGGACCCTCCCACTGCGGTGCCGAGCGCAACAGCACGGCACGGCGCCGGTCGTTGCCGCTCAGGGACGCGGTGAGGGAGCTCTGGGACGACAGGTACTGGGTGACGGTCGCGAGGTTCAGGCGCACGGCGACGGCGGGGGAGGCGACGCTCATCGGCCGACCACCCGCCACGTGATCTCCACGGTGACGCCGGGCTCGGCAGCGGCCAGCTCGGCCAGCTCCGCCTGGAGCTCGGCCACCGCGTGCGAGGCCGTCGTCGTACGCACCCCGCTCGTGCGCTGCTTCCGGGCAGGTGTGGACGGCTCCGTCGGAGACCCCTCGTAGGGAATCCGCGGATCGCTGGTCTTCGTGTCCAGCGGAACATCGGCGGGGCCCTGAGGGCCGGGGCTCGGGGCCACCGGCGGCGGGGAGACCGCACGGTTCCGCTTGAGCAGAGCCAGCACCTCGCGCTGGGTGCGGACGAGGGCTTCCTCCAGCTTGTCCGTCCGCTGCTGGTCGCTGCGGGCGACGTTGCGCAGGGAGTCGAGGAGCGCTTCGCCCTCGGGGCCTTCGGCCGAGGCCAGCTCCAGAGTGCTCCAGGAGGTCGCGGCGAGCGCTTCGGCCACCTTCCGGGCCTGCTTGACCGAGGTCCCGTACTGTTCGGCGGTCATCGCGCCGAGGTCGAAACGGGCGAGGGCCTCCACCGTCTTCTTCGCTCCGGCCGCTCCCTGGCCGGCTGTGCCGGTCAGGGCCTTGAGCAGTTCCACGGCCCGCCGGGCGAGTGCGAGGCGCCCGGTCTCGGCGGTCTGGTCGAGGTGCAGGAAACCGGCGTGCTCGTCCAGCCGCTCGGCCAGCTCGGCGGCGGCCTCCTGAACTCCGCGGGCCTGCTCGGTGATCTGCCGGGCGAACTGGTTGACGATGCGTCCGCGCAGCAGGGTGGGCGCCGGCTGCCCGAAGACGGCCGCGAAGCGCTGCCTGGCGGACTCCCAGTCCTCGGGGGAGGGCAGCGGCTGGCTGCGCAGGGCGTCGCGGTCCTTGATCTGCGCCAGCTCGGGAGCCGGGTCGAGCGGCATGCCCTCGCGCACCCAGACCCGGTCGTCCATCTCGGCGAAGGCCGCCACGACGAGCCGCCCGAGGAAGTCCGGCAGCCCGCGCGGGGCCGGCTTGTCGGTCCAGTCGGTGAGCGTGATCAGGGTGAGGTCGCCGGTGGCGCCGTTCTCGCGGGCGAGCTGGCGGAAGTGGTCGGCCCAGTACGGGGACAGCTCGAAGTACGCCTCCTTCTGCTGCCCGAGACGCAGCGGCCCGGCGATCCGCTTCATCAGGGCCCGGTCGCCGGCCGGAACCTCGGCGCGGCCGTCGCGTGCTTCGGCCGCGGCACGGACGTGCGTGAAGACCTTCTTGGCGTCGGAGGCCTTGACGACCGTGCCGGTCTGGTCGGGGTCGAAGTCCGGGTGGTCCGGGAACTGCGTCGCCAGCAGCTTGCCGGCGATGTGCCGGATGCCGTCGCGCAGCGACTGGCCGAAGGAGAGGGTGAGCCCGTCGACCTCGCGCAGCGATTCCAGGTGGTCGCCGAAGCCCAGCTCCACGTCCGTGGGCTTCTTCTCGGCGAGCCCGTACGCCTGCTTGAAGGCCGCCTTGACGGTCTTGAGCAGGGACTCGCGCTGGGTCTCCAGGAGCCCCTTGGCCCGGGCACGGTTGTCTGCGTTCAGGTGGCCGGCGTACTGGCTGTCGAAGCGCTGGTCGTCGGCGAGGGCCTTGTCGATGACGACGAGGCGGCAGAAGTCCCCGTACCGCTGGCTGGAGAGGTGGGTGGGAAGCCAGGCGACGGTGCGCGACCGCTCGCCCTGCTGCTTCTCGCGCAGGCGCCGGATGCGGTTGGCGTCCTCGACGGGGCCGTACTCGCCGTCGTCGAAGGGGAGGTCGACGGCGATGCGCCAGCGGCCGTCCTCGCGGGGCATCAGGTCGTGGTCGGGCAGCTCGTCCTCGTCCGCCATGTTTCCGAAGATGACCTCGACGGAGCGGTTCGTGCCGCGCCAGACGAACTGCAGCTCTTCGACCAACTGGCCGTGGCTGACGTCGAGTTCCTCGGCGAGCAGTCGCTTGGCGAGGGCGAGGCGGTTGCCCGGGTTGTTGTTGACGTTGGCGTTCGCGATGACCGAGTCGACATCGACGCCGGAGAGCTCCAGGCGGACGCCCGGGTTGGTGTCGGTGCCGGTCTCCTTGATCTCCGGGAAGCGGCCGGCCCAGTCGGCGACCTTGTTCTTCAGGATGCCGTACTCGCGGCCGGGGATCGGGGCGACGACCGAGCCGTAGTTGAGCGCGGACAGCCTGCGGATCGTCAGGTCGGCGAGGGCCGGCACGCTCGGCGCGAGGGCGGAGAGCAGGAGGGTGCCGATGATCCGGTTGTCGCCGACGAAGGTCTTCACCCGGCCGCGCAGAGCAGGGTCGGTGATGCTGTCGGGGCGCTGCGTGTACTGCTCGACGTCCTCCTCCGACACGTTGTACGTGGCGAGGAGGAACGGGCGCAGCTTCGTTCGGTACAGCTTGTCGGCGGCCTCGAAGACGACCTTGAGGCTGTCGGTGAACGGCTTGTCGCCGCCCGCGGTGATCAGCGGGTACAGGTCGCCGACCGGGATCAGGTCACCCAGGCGCAGCTCGTGGCGGTGGTCGGCGAGGAGCTGGCCCATCAGCTTCATGCCGGTGCGGTTGCGCTGGAGCGCGGAGGAGACGTGGACGAGGGTGTCCATGAAGGCGGGGGAGAAGGGGTAGGTGAGCCGGAAGCTCTCCTCGTCGGCGCCGACGCCGTCGGCCCCGCGGTCGGAACCGAGGAGGGTGTCCCACACCTCCTGGCGGACCTTACGGGTCTTCTCGAACTCGGCCGTGATGAGCGCGGCGGCCTCGGTGTCCTTGGGCTGGAGGAGGCGGGCGTGGGCGACCTGGGGGAGGTTGCGGTCCTCCAGGGTGATCTTGTCGAACCGGCCGGACGCCTGGTTGAGGGTGTCCTGGATGGAGGACTCGGCGGCCCCGGACAGCTCCTCGCCGACCAGCTCGCGCAGGTCGCGCTGGCGGGCGATGAAGGACACGATCGGGATGGCGCGGCGGGCGTCGGCGCCCTCCACGAAGTTGGTGATCTTGCCGGCCTCGCGACCCACGAACTTCTGGTCGTGGATGAGGGTGGCCAGCCAGAGGATCAGCTCGTCGAGGAAGAGGATCAGGCCGTCGTACCCGAGGGACTTGGCGTGCTCGGCGATGACGGACAGGCCGGCGTCGAGCGAGATGAAGCCGTGCTCGTTCTCGTGCGCGTTCTGGGTGAAGCCGGGCAGGAGGTTCGTGCTCGCGTCCTGGACCAGGCGGGCGCGCAGTTCCACGGGAGTGGAAGGGGCGACGAGGTTGAGCGCGTACCCCGACTCGTGGATCTCCTCGGCGGCGAGCGCGGTGTCGAGGAGGGCGGAGGTCCAGGCGAAGGACTCGCCCCACTCGTCGTCCTCGTCCGCCTCCCCGCCGACCGCGCCCAGGCCCTTGATGACGGCCTCGTCGCCCATCCGCTCGCGCATGGCGTGGATGTCGGCGAAGAGGGAGTCGGTGCGGTAGACCCGGGGGGTCGGCGCCTCGGGGTGGAGCTTCTTGACGTGACTCACGTACGTGCCGAGGACCCGCTGCTCCAGGGCCTTCGCGCCGAGCATGTGGTACGGCACGAGCAGGAACTTCTTGCCGTCGGTGGTGAGCCACTCGTGCTTGGTCAGCACGGAGTCGAAGTCGGAGCGGCGGTGGGCGGCCGGGCTGCCGCTGAGCAGGGCGTGCAGCACGGCCATGAAGTGCGACTTACCGGAACCGAAGGAACCGTGGAGGTACGCGGCCTTGGAGGTGTGCCCGTCGAGGGAGGCCTTGATGAGGCCGAGGGCCTCGTCGAAGTTCTCCAGCAGCCGTTCCGTGACGACGTAGTCCTTGAGCGCGAGCTCGGCACCCTCGGGGGTGGTGGCCTCGGAGAGCTGAAGGACGAAGTCGGACGTGGAGATCGACTCCTTGATGTTGATCACATCGCGGAGGAGGGGCGGCTGCTGGGCCATTGCGCGTCTCGCTCACCTTCTGACGGCCGTCGCCGTCGCTGTCCGTGCCGGTACCGGGACAAGTTCCTCGGGACATTGTCCGGCATCATCGCTGGTTACGGGGCTGATGGCCGGAAATCTCCCGCGGATCAGGATGGCATCGGGCACTGACAACGACGGGCCGAGGGGGCGAGAGGCCGGCTCACCCGCTCGGACGGGGCTTGCGGCTGCGAGCGTTCACCTCCGCGAGGCGGGCACGGAGGGCTTCGGGTGGGCTGAGGGGCTCGGTGTCTTCCGGGTCCGCGTCCCATTCCCGGCCGCCGGCGAGGGGGCGGAGCCGGAGGTACGGGCCGAGGTGGTCGGTGACGATGCCGAGGCGGTTGTGGTGGGTGTCGCGGACCATCTCGCCGAGGGCGGGGCGGCCGGGGTGACGTTCGGCCGTCACCGGGAGGCGCCCCGCGTGATCACTTCCGCGAGGGCGTGCGCCACGGGCGCCGAGCAGAGCCCGAGGTGGACGAGGGCGTAGCGGGACTCGTCGGCCCAGGGGGTACGGACATCCATGGCGGGCAACTGGATGCCGGCCCGGGTGAGAGCGGCGGCGAGGGCGTCGCGGGCGTCCAGGGCTTCCTTGATCTTGCGCTGGTTGGGGGTGGTGGGGCGGGAGGTGGGCATGGCGGACTCCTTCGGCTGGCCGTGCTCTGGTTTCCCGGACCGGAGGGTGTGGGGTGGATTACGGTGCGTAGCCCGGGCACTACGAGCATGGATCCCGCAGGAGGCTGGCGACACTGTGGACGGGGTCTGGTTCCTCGGCCCGCGGCAGTAGTTCCACACCTTCCACGGAGATCAAGGGGAGGAGCCGCGATGCCGCCACGTCGAGTGGTGACGGGTCGGAGCCAGGAGCCGCGGCAGCGCTTCGCGGAGGAGCTGCGGCAGCTGAGGGCGGAGAGCGGGGCGAGCCTGCGGCAGCTGGGGGACCGGCTGGGGTGGGACTGGTCGCTCTTCGGGAAGATGGAGAAGGGCGAGACCTTGGGCGGTCCCGAGGTGGTGCAGGCGCTGGACCAGCACTACGGGACGTCGGGGATGCTGCTGGTGTTGTGGGAGCTGGCACGCGGGGACAAGACGCAGTTCAAGGAGCGGTACCGGCGGTACATGACGCTGGAGGCCGAGGCGGTGAGCCTGTGGCACTTTGCGGTGAGTGTGTTGCCGGGGTTGCTTCAGACTCCCGGATACGCGCGCGAAGTACTGGCTGCCGGTGGGCTGCGCGGGGACGAGCTGGAGCAGCAGGTCGAAGCACGGATGGGACGTCGGGACTTGCTGGAGGGGGAGGAGGCGCCGCCGTTTCGGACGATCCTGTCGGAGGCGGTGCTGAGGACGGCGCTGCGGGATAGGCAGGCTTGGCGGGAGCAGCTGGAGTGCTTGGCCGAGGTGGCCGAGCGACCGAACGTGAACCTGCACGTCCTGCCATTCAGCGCCGGTCCATGCGGCTTGGACAGTACTGCCGTGATGTTCCTGCGGCTGGGTGACGGGCGTACCGTGGCCTATACGGAGAACGCCTACCGAGGTGAACTCATCGAGGAGAACGGGCCGGTTGAGCGGCTGCAACGTGCCTACGATGCGGTGCGTGACCTGGCACTCTCCCCGGCCGAGTCACGGAAGTTCATCCTGCGCATGTTGGAGGAAGCACCGTGCGATCCATCGACCTGAGCGCCGCAACCTGGCGCAAGAGTTCCCACAGCAACTCGGACGGCGGCGAGTGTGTCGAGGTCTCTGACGACTTCGCCACCGTCGTCCCCGTGCGGGACAGTAAGAACCCGCACGGTCCGGTGCTCGTGTTCCCGGGGGGTGGCTGGTCGGCCTTCGTCACCGCTGTCAAGGACCACCAACTGCCCCGCTGATAAGCGTCCACAAGCGGACGGCCTCCGAGAACCCTTGGTTCTCGGAGGCCGTCGGCGTTCGCGGTGCCCCTACTTCTTGGTCGTGCGTCGTCCTCGGGTGGCGGCGGCCGGGCGCCAGGTGCGCAGGTCGTCGTCGGTCAGACCGTGCTCGCCCTGCACCATCTGCCGGTCGCCACGGAAGAACGCGGCCGGCGAAGCGCCGAAGTTCGCGTCGAACTCGTCGTGCCACTGCTCAAGCCAGGGCTGGAGTTCCAGCAGCCCGGCAAGGAACGGGGTCAGCTCCTCGGAGGTCAGCGCCTCGTGGGAGGCGATGTACGCGTCGAGCGCGTACGCCTGCTCCCGGTGGTCCCAACCGGCCCAGCCGTAGAGGTCGGGTGTGGGGGTGTTGGTCTGCCCGTACGAGATGAACCGCTCCTTGGGCACGTCGAGCTTGCCGCGAGCCTTCCAGTAGGAGGTGCGCAGGAAGTCTGCCGAGGTGTACTTCGGCGGTACAGGGATGGTGTCCCGGATCTTCCGCTTGGCAGGCTCGTCCGGGGCGGCGTCCTCCTGCCGCTGAAGGTCCCAGACGTGCTCCCAGTCCTCACGCTTCTTCAGCCCGGAGGGCTTGTAGCGCAGGGCGGGGAGGAACGGCACGTGCTCGTCGGTCATCAGCTCGGCGACGACGGCGGGCAGTTCCTTGCGGGGCGCGTAAATCTTGGAGACGGAGACGAAGTCCTCGTCCCGGGAAAGGGCGTCCGTGAGCCGGGAGAGGCTGACGAGGGCGGGCATCTCGTTCTCGTCGAACCAGTGGTCACGGTTCTCGATCCGGTCGAGCAGCCAGGACCGAAGAGCCTTCTCCTGAAGCGCGTCCCATCCCTCTGTAGCCCACCGCCGCTTGTACTCCGGCCGCTCGACCATCCCGATAGCGCGGCTCGACTCGATGGCATCGATCCGCTTCTGCACGACCTCGCGGTAGGCAGCGGGCCAGTGTGCAGGGATCTCGGTGATGGGCGTAGACCCGTGCCGCTTGAACCACTCGTCGCTGGCCTCGCCCGCAGCAATCCGGCGCGCAAGGACAATCTCGAAGGCGCGCTCACCGAGAGCGAGTTCAGGGATGTCGGTCGAGTCGGATTCCTCAGGGACGCGCAAGTCCTGGGGATGCAGGCTATAGAGCGAGTAGACCTGCCAGTCCAGCTCCTCCTGGAGGGCGATCATGTGGGCGCGGGCAGAGCGCCAGGCGTCTCGGGCTTGGCCTAGCGTAGTGCGTGTCGGAATCGCCTTCGCTGCTGTTGCAGCGGGGCTGTGGGATGCCAGCTGCAGCGCGAGGGCGTCTAGGGCGGATGCGAGGGCGATGGGGTATGTGGCAGGTAGGGGGAAGCCCTGCAGCTTAGTTCCGGTGAACTCGAAGGAGTTCTTCCACGCTTCGCTGCCCATGGCTGCGTACCCGGCGTCGACGCGTGCGCCGCCCCCCTCGCCCTTGTTGTGCGAGACCTGCTGGAGCCAGAAGCAGGCGGTGGAGCTGTTGAGTAGCCCGAGCAGTCGCAGATGCTCCTCAATGCTTGCCCCCTCCCGCAACTTGATCACCGGTGCATGGCGATTGAAGACGTGGCCGCCACGATCAAGAACAAAGTGATTGTGCGTAGCCATGAAAGCGAACATGATTGACAGCTGAGTGTTGTACGCGGAAGACGTGTATTGCATGTAGTCCCACCACTGAAGACCTGCCGCAGCCATGTCTCCCTGGAAGGTGCCGCGCGCCTCCAAGAGGCGTCGCATGGGCCATAGCTCATGCATGAGCTCGGAAGGATCGAAGTCTGGCGAATAGGGGAACCAGATGGTTTCAGTAGCTTCGCCGAACCAGTCTCTGACAACGTCACCAGTCATGAAAGGCCGCAGGCCACGACGATCTGCGAATGTTCGATATGTGGTCCGTGTCGGCCGCAGGTAGGCGCTATCAGCCCCGACTCGGACTGCGCGACCGATCGGGGGTTCGATGACGCCCTTCAGGGTCAACATACTTGCCTTATCGAGCTGTTCGACCATCTCGAGACCGCCGTCAGTGAGGATCCAGGGCTGCTTCCCGAAGTAACGCCCGCGCTCCAGATCATCCACTGAAATCCATTGGCTAACCTCGCGCTTTCATGAAGCGGGCTGTCCGACGGGTGGTCAGGTAAGCGAAAAGTGCCTCTGACCAGCAAGAATGAGGATTGTCGAGGTCCT